>NZ_DATFKH010000057.1:0-172815 GCF_035268745.1 Marinobacter sp. | reverse complement strand
GCAAAGTCCAGCTGCTCGGTTATATCGGGCAAATCAGCAGGCTGATTATCCAGCAGATCTGATTCACCAGCAGGGGCAATGTCGCTTATCACCCAATCAGCGCGTCGGCCCCTGCGCCTCACGGAATCAATGAACTGTCGATAAAGCACCCGGTTCAGCCATGGCCGGAGCTGGTCAACCGCTTCAAGCTCTTCCAGCCGGTGGTATAACTTGACCACCACATCCTGAACCAGATCCTCAGCGTCCTGCTGCTGGCCGGTAAGCCGGAAGGCGAAGCGGTACATAGGCTCCAGGTGTTGCTGAACCAGCCGCTCGAATCGTTTTGAACGGTTAGGTTTAAAGGGTAGTAATGCCAATTCCGCTGCCCGCGCGCTCGTCAAATAATGAGTGTTGGAAAGAGCATAACTGCATCACCGCGCCAAGTATATTCCGGGACATTTTTCTTTGAGCGCTCCAACCAGCGACCTTAGCCGCCATTTTAACAAACAGTAACGACATAGAATGGAACCTCACGGCACGCAATGTCGTTCTTCTGGTAGAGACCGATTTACCTTTGGCAATTAAGCGATAGTCGGCAAAACCTGACATTGCAAGTAACGGAGCTCCACTATGAAACAGTCCGTCAAATTTTTTACCGTCGCAACACTCGCCAGCGCAATGGCCGCCTGCGGTGGGGGCGGCAGTGGCGATGGCAGTGTAAGCGGCAGTGCCACCGCCGGAGAAACTGGCAGCCTGAGCGTTGGACTGACGGACGCACCAGTAGACAGCGCGCAGGAAGTCAACATCGAGGTAACTGCGCTGGTACTCAACCCCGCCGGCGGCAAGCACATCAGGTTTGAACTCGAGTTCCCGCAGCCGATAAACCTACTGGACCTTCAGGGTGGCGAATTTGAAAACCTTATAATCGATGAAGAAGTGCAGGCCGGCCGATACAACTGGATGCGACTTGAGCTTGGCAGTAATAACACGGTCGTTATCGATGAGGTCGCCGACGGCAGTGCTGCCAGAAATTCTTATCCACTCACGACGCCATCGGCAAGGGGCGTTCAGACTTCGAAGTTTACAGTCCCGGCCGGAGGGGAAGTCAGTCTCACCATTGATTTCGATGTGCGCAAGTCACTGGTCAACCCAGGTGGCAAAGGCAGCTACAAGCTCAAGCCCGTGCTCAGACTGGTCGACAACTCGGAAGTCGGCAGGATCAAGGGACAAGTGTTCGGTAATCTGATCGATCAGGAGTGCGGTGATGCGTTTATCGCTGATCAATTCGCAGGCAACGTCTACGTTCATGCAGACACCAGCCTTGAACCAGATGACATCGGCAGCGCAAACGAGCCGCTGACTGTCGCTCCAGTCAAAGCGAATGGGGAAGGGACTTTCGTAGCAGCGTTTATACCGGCTGGCGATTACAAAGTGAGCTACTCCTGCGGCAATGACCTTGTCGAGAATGACGACGACATCAGCTTTGTTGATGTGCAAACAGTCACCGTTATGGCCGATGCGATAACAGCCGTAGACCTTGACATCCAGAGTTCACAATAAAACCCCGAAAACCCGGTCGGCTGACCTTACCGCAGCCGACCGCCATTTCCGAGGCTTCACAGGTTGGCGGCACGAGCCTCTGCCTGATCAGCGCCTGCCACATTGCCACGAGCCCGGCGAATATCCGCCAGCAACAGCCAGCCATTGCGCTGCAGCGACGCATCGTTTCCGGCCAGCGACAAACCTTTCAGCGCAAACTGTTCAGCGGACCCGAGCTGATCAAGCGCCACATAAGCCTCCGACAGCCTGAAATAGACAGTCGACGACCGCGGCGCAATTCGCTGTGCACGCTCAAGTTGACTGACCGCTGCCTGGGCATCACCGGAAGCCAGCAGGCTGTCTGCCCTCTGAATCAGGCCCCGTGCTGCCGGTGGCAGGGCATCACCCTCTTGCTGGTAAGCCGGCGCCATGCGCTCGTCTTCCGGCTGTTCACTTTTACGCTCCACTCTCGGTTCGCCAGCGCCGGTTTCGATCCGCGGCGGTTTTGGTGCCTCGGGTTCTTCCGAACTGGCCGGGACATAGATCGAACCGCCGCCCGGCCCCGCAGCACAGGCCGACAGGAGACCTGCCATTGCCAATACGGCGGAGTGTCTGATCAGTTTTGACGTCATCTGAATAATCCTTCAAACCAGCCCTGCACACGGCGCTGAATACTGCCGCCACAGGAGATTTCAATCTCGGGCTCGCTGCCCACGATAAATGGCATAAGGCGCGCATTCCGGCAGCCTTCATCCGTTAATGCAGCCTGCTCCGAATTGACCCAGTGATAGCCAACGCCGTCCGGAACCACCGGTGAAAATCCGTGCTGCGGCACCCGGGCCATGAACCCGGCCCACACCGGCAAGGCACCCGTTGCGCCGCTGAGCGACGTGGGCCCGTTATCATCCCGGCCCACCCAGGTCACCGCCAGCAGATCGCCGCTGAAGCCGGCAAACCAGGAGTCCCGGCCGCCGTCTGTGGTGCCGGTTTTCCCCGCCAGGGTCAGTGCTTCCGGTACGGTCCGGTAAGCCGAGCTCCCCGTACCCTCCTGCATGGTTTCCTGCAGGGCATACTGGATCAGGTGGACAGACCCCGCATCCGCCACCTGCTTTACCTTCAGACTATAGCGACTCAACGCTTCACCGCCAGCGTCGGTGACCTGGCGAATGGTTCGCAGCGGTGTGTTGAAGCCGGAAGTCGCCAGCCCCTGATAAATCTGTGCCACGGTCACTGGCGCCATCGAAACCGAGCCCAGTAACAGCGAGGGGTATCCGGAAATTTCGCCGTCAACACCAAAATCCTGCAGCGTGGTTCGCACTGTATCTACCCCGACATCCAGACCCACCCTGACGGTCGGCAGGTTATAGGAATTCGACAATGCCCGGTGCAGCGGCACCTCGCCCCGCTCCTCCCCATCGTAATTTTTTGGCTCCCAGCGGCGGCCATCGTCAAACACCAGAGAGAAGGACCTGTCCTCGACCGGGGTAACCAGGGTGTACTTGTCCGGATGCTGCAATGCCGTCAGATAAACGAAAGGTTTGACCAGTGAGCCGATGGGCCGCATCGCATCCACCGCACGATTGAAACCGGCGAACTGCGGGTCACGCCCACCCACCAGGGCCAGCACTTCACCGCTGTCTCTTGCGGTAACGACCATTGCCGATTCCAGCGCGCGTTCGGAATCCGGGTCCATGGATGTCAGCGTGTCACTGACAGCAGATTCCGCAGCGTACTGGATGTCCGGGTTGAGGGTGGTAAAAATCCGCAGGCCCTCGCTCTCCAGGTCTTCCCGGCGGTAATCACGGGCAAGGTGGCGCCGCACCAGATCGATATAGGCGGGATACCGGTTCTCGGAATAAGAGGCCCTGGCGGATACCCCCAGCGGTTGCCCCCGGGCACGGGAGGCTTCCTGCTCGCTAATCAGACCGGTGTCGGCCATCACCCGAAGCACCAGGTCACGGCGGGACCTGGCCCGGTCCGGATGCCGTCGCGGATTGTAATAGGACGGCCCCTTTACAAGTCCCACCAGCAAGGCGATCTGATGACTTTTCAGGTCGGTAATCGACTCGCCGAAATAGAACTGGCTTGCCAGCCCGAACCCGTGAATCGCCCGGGTGCCGGCCTGGCCGACGTAGACCTCATTTATGTAGGTTTCGAGAATATCGTCCTTGTCATAGTGCAGTTCCAGCAACAGTGCCATCAGCGCTTCGTTAGCCTTCCTCAGCAGAGTCTGATCCCGGGTCAGGAAGAAATTCTTGACCAGTTGCTGGGTAAGGGTGCTGCCGCCCTGAACAATACTGCCGGCACGGATATTGGCCAGCATTGCCCGCCCGATCGACAGCGGCGCAATGCCGAAGTGATCATAGAAATCACGATCCTCAACCGCCAACAGGGCACCGCGGAACAGTTCCGGTACGTTCTGAAGCTGCACCAGCACCCGGTCTTCCTTGTGCGCCGGGTAAATACCGCCAATCTGCGCCGGCTCCAGGCGAACGATGGCCGATGGCGGCCCGGCCGTTACGGTGAATTCCCGGACCTTGTCATTGAAGATGACCAGAGACAGGCGCCGCCGGGGTTCCTGGCCATCGCTGAAGCGGAAACCGCGGGTGTAAATCTCGAATTGCCCGCCGTTGCGACGGTAGGTTCCGCCCGAGTCCGACCGGCCGAGGCGATAGCCTGCCAGCTCCAGCTCACGTTGCAGCCCGCTTGCGGTAACGCTGGCGCCGTCATACAGCTCCAGCGGTCGGGCGTATACCCGCGAGGGCACTTCGAACCGCCGACCCTCAAAGCGGGAGGTCACCACCGCGTCGAGATAGGCCGTCCAGGCAGCAAGCAGTACCAGGACAACAAGGGAGACACGAACAACAAGCCGCCAGAACCAGGGCTGTTTATTGCGGCTGCCGGAGCGCTTGCGCGGCGTTCTCTTTGCGGGGGCGTTTTTTCTCATGGCGGGATTATACCGAATCGGATGTCCGCTGCGGCAACGCATCCTTGTGTCATTTATGTAACCTGACCGTTATGATGGTCACCATGCTAATGCCGCCAAACATGACATTACTGACCATTCCAGGGAGAAGAAAGTGACTGACGTACCATCCAATGACCTGATCAGGGCCCTGCAGAATCCTGAACTGTACGACCACCCGGTTCAGCGGTTTCAGGTTCTGGAAACCCACATTTCATGGGTTATTCTCACGGGTGACTACGCGTACAAGATCAAGAAACCGATGGATTTCGGATTCCTGAATTTCTCCACGCTGGACCGTCGCAAGCATTTCTGCGAAGAAGAGCTGCGCCTGAACAAACGTCTGGCGGATTCACTCTACCTTGAAGTTCTGCCAATTACCGGTTCTGCCGGTGCTCCTTTACTGGGCGGCAGCGGCGAGGCGTTCGAATACGCCATCCGGATGCGCCAGTTTGATCAGCATGAACTGTTTGACAAGCAGCAGGAACGGGGCGAACTTGACGCCGGGCAGCTTGCCAGTCTGGCCCGGCAGGTCGCCGAATTTCACGAAACACTACCACCTGTGCCCGACGACAAGCCCCTGGGAACACCCGCTGCGGTTTTCGCCGGCATGCAGGAAAACTTTGATCAGATCCGCCCGATGATTGATGACGAGGCTCTGCTGAACCAGATTGATCATCTGGAGGCCTGGACCCGGGCCACTTTTGAGCGCCTCCAGCCGTTGATCGAACAGCGCCGCGCCGAAGGCTTTGTGCGCGAGTGCCATGGTGATCTGCACCTGGCAAACATTACGGTTTACGAGGGCGAAGTCACTGTTTTTGACTGCATTGAATTCAGCGAGCCGTTTCGCTGGATCGACGTGATCAATGATCTGGCGTTTCTGCTGATGGACCTGGAATCCCGCGGTGAAAATCGTCTGGCCAGTGTGGTGCTGAACCATTACCTGGAATATCGGGGCGACTTCCAGGCACTACCCTTGCTTAACCTGTACAAGGCCTACCGGGCCATGGTTCGCGGCAAAATTGCGCTGTTTACCATGGCCAATCCGTCACTGAGTGACTCCGAAAAGGCTGATCTGATGCAGCGCTTCCGGGAATATGCCCGGCTTGCTGAAGCATACAGCAGCATCCCCAACCCCTATCTGCTGGCAACAACGGGCTTATCTGCCAGCGGAAAGTCCGCCATCAGCAAAGATATGGCAGCGGAACTCGGGCTGGTGCGGCTGCGTTCAGACGTCGAACGCAAGCGCCTTTATGGCCTTGGACCGCTGGATGACAGCAAATCAGGCATCGGCCAGAACCTTTACACTGAAGAAGCCAATCAGCGCACTTACCAGCGGCTGGCAGAACTGGCCCGGGAGCTGTTGCTCGCCGGCATGCCGGTGATTGTCGATGCCGCCTGCCTGAAACAGCAGGAACGGGAATTGCTGACGGAAGTGGCAGAAAGCCTCGGCCTGCCGTTCGCTCTGATTCACTGCGAGGCGCCGGAACAAACCCGCAGGCAATGGATCCGGGAACGGGCCGGGGATGCCTCGGAAGCCTCCGAAGAGCTTCTGGAAGCTCAGGCAGGCTGGTTCGAGCCGCTGACGGACCAGGAGAAAACCCACACAGTGCATCTCTACACTGATCAGGGCCACCTCGCTGAAGCCGTCGCCGATCGCATCCGCCAGCATTTCGGAATACCCGGCAGCTGATCAGGGCTGCAGGCTGACCGGCACCGGTCCGACCAGGGAGAGATCGAGCTCCGGCTCTCCCTCATCTGAAAGCGCGGCCCGATAAGCAAGCAATTCCACCCCGGCGGCCTGAGCCTGTCGCAACAATTTGCCATAGGCGGGATCAATCTGATCCGCCGGTTTTACGACCTCAATGCCACTGTGGTTGACCACAAACAACAACACAGCCCGGGCACCGGCTGCGGCCTGGGCGATCAGTTCCCTGAGGTGTTTCTGGCCCCGGCTTGTCACAGCGTCGGGAAAGTAGCCGGTACCGTCCTTACACAGCGTCACATTTTTTACCTCGACCCAGGCATCAGCCCTGCATTGATGACCCGAAAGGTGAAGGTCAATCCGGCTTTTCTCGCTGCCGTAACGCACTTCAGAACGACACATCGCATAGCCAGCCAGTTCTTCAACAGCTCCCCTCTCAATCGCTTCCCGGGCCTGGGCATTGGGACGTGCAGTATTGATGCAGGCCCAAACGCCCGGAGCGGTTTCCACCAGTTCCCAGGTATATTTCAGCTTGCGCTTCGGATTATCACTGACGCTCAGAATCACCCGGGCATTGGCGGGCTGGCACCCGAGCATGGACCCGGTGTTCGGGCAATGGGCGATTACTTCACTGCCGTCTGAAAGGGTCACATCCGCGAGAAAACGCTTGTAACGGCGGTTCAGTCGCGCTTCGATTATCGGGCCGGGTATCTTCATCTGTGTCTCCGTTCCAAACTCGTTACGACAAGACTGGTACCGCCGTAACTAATCTGCTATTTTCCGCCAATTCCCATTCCAGAGCGAGTGCTTGATCCGGATTCAAACCGCTTGACCACGAGGCTTATGCGGTGGCAAGCAGGCCGTTCCAATAGAGTATTAACAAGAGGCCGGTGCTATGGCTAAGACTGCAGAAAAACCACGCGAACGGATTACCAGCTTTACCCCTTATGAAATGAAGAAGGGGGAAGAATACATGAGTGCCGAAATGCTCGAGCACTTCAAAGGCCTGCTGATGCAATGGAAGCAGGAACTGATGGAAGAAGTTGACCGCACCATGCATCACATGCAGGAAGATGCGGCAAATTACGCAGATCCCAGCGACCGCGCAACCCAGGAAGAGGAATTCAGCCTGGAACTGCGCACCCGGGACCGCGAGCGTAAGCTGATCAAGAAGATCGACCAGACCATCGACCATATCGACAAGGATGACTACGGCTTCTGTGACCAGTGCGGCGTTGAAATCGGTATTCGCCGGCTCGAGGCCCGTCCAACAGCAACGCTGTGCATTGATTGCAAAACCCTCGCCGAGATCCGCGAGCGCCAGACCGGCATTTGACCGGGCGGCAGTTGACCGGCCCTGCCGTGACTGAAGTGTACCGGGGGCGTTTTGCGCCTTCACCCACCGGCCCGCTGCACTTCGGCTCCCTGGTCACGGCCCTGGCGAGCTATCTTGATGCCCGCGCCCATAATGGGGTCTGGCTGGTGCGGATTGAAGATCTGGACCCGCTAAGGGAGTCTCCCGCAGCCACTGAGCAGATTCTCGCCAGCCTTACAGCCCACGGCCTGGAATCGGACGAGCCCGTGCGACTCCAGTCCCGGCACCACCAGCGTTACCAGCAAATCATTGATAACCTCCTGCAACACGGTCGCGCCTACCGCTGCATCTGTTCCCGCCGGCAGCTTCAGGAAAGTCAGGGCAGGCACCCCAACCGGTGTCGGAAAGGCTCCATTACTGCTGACCGGGTTAACCACCAACCCTGCGCCGTCCGGTTTGCGCTTGAGGACGAGGATGCCCACTGGCAGGATCAGTTGCTGGGACCGCAATGTCAGCAGATTCGTGGCGAAATCGACGATCCTGTCATTCGTCGCAAGGAAGGTTTTTATGCCTACCAGCTTGCGGTGGTGGCCGATGATATTGATCAGCAGATCACCCGGGTGGTTCGCGGTTCAGACCTGCTGGACATGACTGCCCAGCAGTGCCAGATCTACCGGACCCTGGGTTCGAGAGCACCTGCCTGGCTGCATATACCGGTGATCCTTAACGGACAGGGCCAGAAACTGAGCAAACAGAACCTGGCGCCGGCGCTGGACAATCTCAGGCCTGGCGAAAACCTGCTATCTGCCCTTGTCGCGCTGGCACAGGACGTGTCCGACTTTACCACAACCGACCCGGTGGCCCATATTCTGCAGACAGCCGCGGCCCGCTGGCAGCCATCACGGATTCACCTGACAGCCCGGTAAACCGCGTGTTATAACCTTTCACTCATGCGGCAGTGGGGATATCTCTTCTGATGTATATCTACCGTCTGGTCTTTCTTCTGGTATTGGCCATCTATTTTTTCTCGCCCAACATTGTGGATTGGTGGGCTCCCCCGGGGAGCGCCTGGTACAAACCCTATATTATCTGGGGCGGGTTGATTGCCATGGGCTTCTGGCTCGAATGGCGGCGGGACCCCAATGAGTTTTAGTGCTTCCAGCCTGCTCACTGCCAGCTTTTTTTATCTGCTGTTGCTGTTCGGCATTGCCTGGATAACAGAACGGGGACTACTGCCACGAAGCTGGGCCCGACACCCTCTGGTTTATACCCTCAGCCTCGGTGTCTTCGCCGGGATCTGGGCGGTATACGCTGCCGTGGCCGCGGCGGCGGAATACGGCTACGGTTTTCTGGCCTATTACCTGGGCATCAGCGGTGCGTTTCTGCTGGCACCGGTGCTGCTCAATCCCATCCTGCGCATCGGCCGCGCCTATCAGCTCAGTTCGCTGGCGGATCTGTTTGCCTACCGCTACCGCAGCCAGTGGTCGGGCACACTGGTTACCCTCTGTTCCGGTGCCGCCGTGCTGGCTCTGCTCAGCATGCAGATCAAGGCCGTGTCGACTTCCGCCAGTCTGCTGGCGCCCGATACTCCACCGTTGCTGATCAGCGTCGCGTTCAGCCTGATCGTGGTGCTGTTTGCCATGCTTTTCGGTGCCAACAGGGACCAGGGCTCGGACAGTCATCAAGGGCTGGTGGTCGCCATCGCGTTTGATTCTCTGGTCAAACTGGTGTCGTTGCTATTGCTGGGCGGAGTCATACTGTTCAGTGTTTTCGGAGGCATGTCCGGACTGGAAAACTGGCTGGCGAATCATGCCCATCCCGATAATGCGATGGCGCTGCGGGGTGACGAGGGAAGCTGGCGCGCCCTGATGCTGATGTCTTTCGCCGGGGCTCTGGTACTGCCGCACATGTACCATATGATTTTCAGTGAAAACCCCTCTCCCAGGGCACTGGCCAAAGCGAGCTGGGGCCTGCCGCTTTACCTGCTGCTGCTCGGGCTGCCGGTACCACTGGTGCTGTGGGGCGGCCAGGCGGTGGCAGCCGGCAGCGATCCGGGGTTTTTTGCCATTGCCGTGGCCCAGGCGGTGCAGAGCCCGGCGCTGACGCTGCTGGTGTACATTGCCGGCCTGTCCGCCGCAAGTGGCCTGATGATCGTCAGTACCCTGGCGCTGGCAGGGATGGTGCTCAACCATGTGGTTCTGCCATTGCGCACCCCGAAAGACCAGGGCGACATCTACCACTGGCTGCGAAGGGTCAAACGCGTTCTCATTGCCGCAACGATTCTCACGGCGCTTCTGTTTCATGAAACTCTTGGCAAGCATCTTCAACTTTCGGTCCTCGGCATCATATCGCTGTCCGGAGTGCTTCAGCTGCTGCCCGGCGCGCTCGGCGTCATCTACTGGCGGGAAGGTAACCGCCGCGGCCTGAACGCGGGTCTTTGCGCCGGCCTGGCTATCTGGCTGCTGACGCTGGTATTGCCCCTGTCGGACACCGCCGATGTTCTGGCCGTGCTGGGTTCACCGCTGACCCCCGACCCCGGTAACGCTCATATCTTTATCTTCCTGAGCCTGGCGTCGAACATCCTGGTGTTTGCTCTGGTGTCGGTAATCAGTGCCAGCACACCAGAAGAGTCCAGCGCCGCAGAAGCCTGTTCGGTAGGCGCACTGTCACGCCCACGGCGGCGGGAACTGCTGGCCACCTCCTCTGAGGATTTCATCATCCAGCTTGCCACGCCCCTGGGCATGGATGTCGCCAGGCGGGAGGTTGAACGTGCGCTGCAGCAGCTCAGGCTGCCCCGCATCGAATACCGTCCATACCAGCTTCGCCGCCTCAGAGACAGGATAGAAGCGAATCTCTCCGGACTCTTCGGGCCAGCCGTCGCCCGGGATCTGGTGAAGCGGAACCTGGATTTCAAACCCATGGCCGGGGGCGGAACCGGTCAGGACATCCGCTATGTGGAACGCGCCCTGGGCGATTACGCGAACCGTCTCACCGGCCTTGCCGGGGAACTCGACAACCTGCGTCGACACTATCGCCAGACTCTTCACAACCTGCCGATTCCTGCCTGCTCAATGGGCGATGACGGCGAGATTCTGATGTGGAACAACGCCATGGAGACACTAACGGGCATCACCGCTGAGGACGTCGTGGGGGCAAAACTGCTGGCGCTGCCAGAACACTGGCACCTGTTGCTGGACGATTTCATTGGCGGGGATGATCTGCACCGCTATAAGCACCGTCTTGATCTGGGCGGCCGTCCGCACTGGCTGAACCTGCATAAAGCGGCTCTTGGCGGCCCGGATCATCCCGAGGGCGGCAATATCATCATGGTGGAAGACCAGACCGAAATCCGGTTGCTGGAAGGCGAGCTTATGCATAGCGAGCGCCTGGCATCCGTCGGACGGCTGGCAGCGGGCGTTGCCCATGAAATCGGCAATCCCGTCACCGGTATCTCCTCCCTCGCCCAGAATCTGAAACTGGAAACCGACGACCCCGACATTCTGTCGGCCGCCGATCAGATCCAGCAGCAGACCCGCCGGATTTCAACCATTCTGCAGTCATTGATGAATTTTGCCCGCACCGGTAATCACGCTCACGCCAATCGCTACGAGCCTGTGCAGATCCGCCGCTGTGTCGACGAATCCATTAACCTGCTGTCCCTGAGCGACAAAGGCCTCGGCATCCGATACCGCAACGACTGCCAGGACGACCTCATGGTTCTGGGGGATGAGCAGCGGCTGGTTCAGGTATTCATCAACCTGCTGGCAAACGCCCGGGATGCATCACCCGAGGGCGGGGACGTTTTAATCAGTGGAAAGCGGGACGGCTACTCCGCTATTATCGAAGTCTCCGATAACGGCTCCGGCATTCCGCCGCAACAACTGGACCATATTTTCGAGCCCTTCTACACCACCAAAGCGCCCAACCAGGGAACCGGCCTGGGATTATCACTGGTCTACAGCATTGTAGAAGAGCACTACGGCAACATTCAGGTTAACAGCCCACTGAGTCCCGGCTCCGGCGGAACGTCTTTACGGATAAGGCTGCCCGCCTACGAACCGGATACAGGTCGCATCATCAGCCAGAACCAAAGGTCATAAACGGTTATGCCTCGCATTCTGATAGTGGAAGACGAAGAGATTATACGTTCAGCGATACGTAAGCTTCTGACTCACGCCGGTTACGACATTGCTGATGCAGACTCGGTGGAAGAAGCCACCGAGCACCAGCAGCCAAGCCAGTTTGACCTGATTATCTCGGACCTCAGGTTGCCCGGCGCACCCGGCACAGAACTGATCAGACGTGCACCGGATACGCCGGTTCTGATCATGACCAGCTACGCCAGCCTGCGATCGGCAGTGGATTCCATGAAAATGGGCGCGGTTGAATACCTTGCCAAACCCTTTGACCACGACGAAATGCTGGAAGTCGTCAGCAAGATACTGGCACGCCAGAAGCCGAAGCGGGCGCTGCCGCCAGCCCCGGACAAAGCGATTAACGAGCCGGGACCAGTCGACAGTGATCCTGCCAGCCTGATGTATGGTAATTGCGATGCCATGGAGAAAGTCTTCACATTGATTCGCAAAGTGGCGCCCACCGAAACCACCGTTCTGATCCGCGGGGAGTCCGGCACCGGCAAGGAGCTGGCGGCCCGCGCACTTCACCTGATGAGCCCAAGAGCGTCCAACCCGATGATTTCAGTCAATTGTGCCGCTATTCCGGAGAGCCTGATCGAATCCGAGTTGTTCGGTCATGAAAAAGGCGCCTTTACCGGTGCGGTATCGGAGAGAACCGGCCTGATCGAAGCTGCGGATGGCGGCAGCCTGTTCCTCGACGAAATCGGCGAGCTGCCGGCAGAAGCCCAGGCCCGTTTGTTGCGGGTGTTACAGGAGGGTGAAATCCGCAAGGTTGGTTCAACCCAGAGCCGCCGGGTGGACGTGCGGATGATTGCGGCAACCCACCGCAACCTGAAAGCCATGACCAGAACAGGGGGGTTTCGGGAAGATCTTTATTACCGCCTGAACGTCATGCAGATTCGCATACCACCGCTGCGTGAACGCCTGCCGGACATCCTTGGCCTGGCGCAGAATTTTCTGCGCAGCCAGGGTGAAAAGATGGGCAAGCCTTCGCTGAATCTGACCCCTGAAGCCATGAGGGTCCTGGAGCGTCACCGCTGGCCGGGGAATGTACGGGAACTCGAGAACGCCATTGAGCGCGCCACCATTCTCTGCGACGAGGGTCTGATTACACCTGCACTGCTGGACCTTGAGGACGCCGCTGACGACGTCGAGATTCCGCAAACCCTGGTGGACGGCAATCATCAACAGGCTCGCTGCCGGGATACTGACGCCTCAAACGACCTCTCGCTGGAGGACTATTTCCAGCATTTCGTGCTTGAAAACCAGGACCGCATGAGCGAGACCGAGCTGGCCCAGAAACTGGGTATCAGCCGGAAGTCGTTGTGGGAGCGTCGGCAGCGTCTGGGCATTCCCCGTAAAAAGAATGCAGCGAACTGAGCCGGCCTGTGTCGGTAACCCATTACCGCAAAATATGAACGGTCGCTCATTTGTTACCAGGTGTTCCTCACGGTAACACTTGCTTTCAGTTTTATCTTAAGACCAGTAACACCTTTGCCATCCCGGCAGTGCTTTATAAAGGTTGCGGAATACTAACCTGTTGTTAGTAAAGCACGTTTAAAAGCTGGCACATACCCTGCTGCAGTTTTTCGGAACTAAAAACAAAAACAGCAATGATCTGGCAGCGCCAAAACAAAAACAAAAAGCTGCGGAGCAACGTTCATCAACAAAAACAGTAAGAGAACGTGTGCGAACTGAGTGTTTTGGGTACTTGCTTTTTAGTGGTCCTACGGCACGAGCGAGTTGTAGATGCAGACAAGAATCGTTGACCAGACGGCACTGCACCTATTCTGATAACACGCTCTATGCTCCTGACTACTCTATGTATTCAAAGCCTTCCGTTTGCTTGAGATCGTTCCCGATAGTGGGAGCACGATTGGGGTAAAAACACCAAAAAAATCCCGACAAAACAACAATAATTGCGATCGTCAACGATTTGAGGGCGGGCTCGTCAGCATGAGTCCGCCTTCTTATTATCGGATGCCCGAAATTTTTCTGGCGACCCTCGCCCAAGCGGCATTCACCCTTATTACCCGCCTCAACCTGCCAGACGTGTTCAAAAGCTGTTCAAAGCGGTAAACTCTCGCTTTTGCTCCAGCGCAATTGACGGAATTCAATGTTTAATAACCTTATCGACAAAGTCACCACTTATTTTTCCGGGACGGACGAAAACCGGTCCGGTCCCGAGCAGCGTCAGGATATCCCCCGGGACCAGCACAATGTGTCCCGGTCGGCAATCAGCGAACCCGCAAAAAAAGTCCTCAGCCGACTGAACAACGCAGGTTACGAAGCCTATCTGGTAGGTGGAGGCGTGCGCGACATTCTTTTGGGCGGCCAGCCCAAGGATTTCGATATCGCCACCAGTGCAACGCCAGAGGAAGTCCACGAACTGTTCCGTAATTCCCGACTTATCGGCAGGCGTTTCCGGATTGTTCATGTTCTGTTCGGACGTGAAGTTATCGAGGTGACGACCTTCCGCGGCAATGCCGCCGATGCAGACGAGGAGGATGACGATGACGATCGTCGCACCAGTGAACACGGTCAGTTGCTCCGCGATAACGTCTACGGCTCGATGCAGGAAGATGCTGTTCGCCGGGACTTTACGGTCAACGCTCTTTATTACTGCATTCGGGACTTCACCGTGGTGGATTTCACCAACGGCATGAGCGATCTGAAAAAGCGCCAGGTGAGACTGATCGGCGACCCCGAAACCCGTTATCGCGAAGACCCGGTGCGAATGCTGCGGGCCATCCGCTTTGCCGCCAAACTCGGCTTTACCATTGAGCCGGAAACCGAAGCACCGATTCACAAACTGGCACCATTGCTGACTCATATACCTCCCGCCCGGCTGTTCGAGGAGGTATTGAAGTTATTTTCTGCAGGCTATGGCGAAGTCACTTATGACCTGCTGAGTGACTACAACCTGCTGGCGCCATTGTTTCCGGAAACGGCAGCAGCCATTGCCAACGGCGAGAGCGACCAGTTGATCCGGCAGGCCCTGAGAAACACCGACAAACGTATTGCCCAGGGCAAATCGGTCACGCCCTACTTCCTGTTTGCCGCCCTGCTCTGGCCCGCCCTCCAGGCTGAGTGGCGCCGCCGCCAGGATAACGGTGATCCGGTGCAGCCGGCACTGCACTCGGCAATCGGCTGGGTCATTGGCCAGCAGGTTCAGGCCACATCCATTCCCCGGCGTTTCTCTGGCCCCATGAAAGAAATCTGGGAACTGCAGATACGGTTACCCCGCCGCCAGGGCAAGCGCTCGCTTGTAACCCTCTCACATCCCAGGTTCCGCGCCGCCTATGACTTCCTTCTGGTGCGTGAAGACGCCGGCGAAATCGAACCGGGGCTGGGCCAGTGGTGGACCGAGTTCCAGGAGCTGGACGAGAAGGGTCAGGAACGGATGCTGAGCGAACTCGGCAGTGCCACAGGGCCGAAAAAGCGCAAGCGCAAGAAGCCCGCCAAAAAGGACTGACCGGTGATGGCGACGGATGCGTTTATCGGTCTGGGCAGTAATCTGGCTGAGCCATCGGTACAGCTTGCACAAGCCCTGGTCGGACTGGCGGCGCTGCCGGACACCGAACTGGTGGCCCAGTCTCCTTTTTATAGCAGCCGCCCGGTAGGGCCGCAGGACCAGCCTGACTTTATCAATGGCGCTGTCTGGTTACGCACAACCCTGTCGCCACTGACCCTGCTGGACCACCTCCAGGGTATTGAACAGGCTCACGGGCGTGAGCGCGGCAGACACTGGGGGCCTCGCACCCTGGATCTCGACCTGCTGATCTACGGCAACGAAACGCTTTCCGGGCCAAGGCTGAACGTTCCCCATCCGGAACTGCCAAACCGCGATTTTGTGCTGCAACCGCTGCTGGATCTGAACCCCGCTCTGACCCTCCCGGACGGCAGAAACATCGCGGATTTGCGGCGCGGATGCCCGGACAACCAGCTTCGGAAACTTCATCCCGTTGCCCAGACACCATTGCCGGGCGAATAACCCGGCCACGGCAAACCCCGGCTGGCTATTGCCTATAATACACCCCCGGATTACCCTTGAGTAGCCGGTCCATCAACGGTCCAACCACAAGGCAAGGATTCTATGGCTGTTACCATCAATACCCTGCGTGAATACAAGCAGAAGGGCGAAGCGTTTGCCGTGCTGACCTCTTATGACGCTACATTTGCCCAGATCGTCAGCGAAGCTGGCGTTGACGTGATTCTGATTGGTGATTCGCTGGGTATGGTTCTGCAGGGTTACGACAGCACCCTTCCGGTCACCATGGATCAGATGGTGTACCATGTGACTTCGGTGGCCAGGGGCAACAGGGGCTCGCTGATCATGGCGGATATGCCATTCATGACCTATGGCACAGTGGAGACCGCCCTGGAAAACGCTGCGGAGCTGATGCGTGCCGGGGCTCACATGGTCAAGCTGGAAGGCAGCGCCTGGATGAAAGACACGATCCATGCCCTCAGCGAACGGGGCGTTCCGGTCTGTGCCCACCTTGGACTGACCCCCCAGTTCGTCAACAAATTCGGCGGTTACAGGGTGCAGGGGCGTGACGAAAAACACGCCGAACTGATGATTGAGCATGCCAGCGAACTGGTTGCGGCCGGCGCCGACGTCATCCTGCTGGAATGTGTACCGGCACCACTGGCCGCCCGTATTACCCAGGCTGTTCAGGCGCCGGTGATCGGCATTGGTGCCGGCGCGGATACCGATGGTCAGGTGCTCGTTGTCCACGACATGCTGGGCATTACTACCGGCCGCAAACCGCGTTTCGTGAAAGACTTTCTGGCGGAGACCGGTTCCGCAAGGGGCGCCATTGAAGCCTATGTGGCCGCCGTTCGGGACCGCACATTTCCTGCCGAGGAGCATACGTTCAAAGCATGAGAACCGTACACACGCTGAAAGAACTCCGGACCATGCTTCGCGGCTACCGCCTCAAGGGCAAACGGGTCGCGCTTGTGCCTACCATGGGCAACCTGCACGAAGGCCACATTTCGCTGGTCAGGCGAGCCAGCGAAACCGCCGACATTGTGGTCACCAGCATATTTGTGAACCCTATGCAGTTCGGGGCATTCGAGGATCTGGACAATTACCCCCGCACCCTGCAGGAAGACCAGGAGGCGCTGGAACGGGCAGGCAGCACCCTGGTGTTCACGCCAGCCAACAGCGAGATCTATCCCGATGGCCTGGCCCGACATACCCGGGTGATTGTTCCCGAAGTCAGCGAGGGCCACTGCGGCGCCAGCCGGCCCGGACATTTCGAGGGTGTTGCCACGGTCGTCACCATGCTGCTCAACATGGTTCAGCCGGATGTTGCGGTGTTTGGCGAAAAGGATTTTCAGCAACTGGCGGTCATCCGCAAGCTTACCCGGGATCTGATGATGCCAGTGGAAATTGTCGGCGCGCCAACGATTCGTGAAAATGACGGCCTGGCCAAAAGCTCCCGCAACGGCTACCTCTCCAAGCCAGAGCGCGCGATCGCCCCGGTGGTTTACCAGACCCTGCAGGACGCGGCCGAGAAGATCCGCCAGGGGCGAACAGACTTCAGCATGATTGAATGGGAAGCCAGTCAGGCATTGATTTACGCCGGTTTGAGGCCTGACTACTTCAATATTGCCAACAGCCTGACCCTGAAACCCGCCACTGAAGAAGACGCCGAAGTTACCCTGTTGGTGGCGGCGTTTCTGGGCGCTACCCGATTGATCGACAACCTTTCACTCAGTCGCTAACGAAAAGGAACCAGGACATGCCGCCTGAGGGATCTGCCTCATTGACCAGCCGGCCGGAGTGGCAGGCATTGATCAGCCATCAACAGGAACTTGAGCAAATCCACATGAGGGACCTGTTCAGGGACGATCCGGCACGGGCCAACCGGTTTTTCGTTCAGGGCGCAGGGCTGTCACTGGACTACTCACGGAACCGGGTAACGGATGCCACCCTTGGCAAACTGACAGCCCTGGCGCACGCCTGCGGCGTTCCGGAACGCATTGAGGCCATGTTCCGGGGGGCAATCATCAATCTGACCGAAAACCGGCCGGCCCTGCATGTGGCGCTGCGGGACCCCGGCGACCAGCCCATTATGGTTGACGGCAAGGATATCACTCCGGAGATCAGCGACACCCTCCAGCGCATGGAGGAATTTGTTGAGGATATTCGTCACCAGCGCCGTACCGGTCGCACCGGCAAGGCCTTCACCGACGTGGTCAGTATCGGCATCGGCGGCTCCTTCCTTGGCCCCAAGCTGGTGTCCGAAGCGCTGAAACCCTATTGGCATGGCAGGCTGAACGCCCACTATGTGGCCAATATCGACGGCACTCAGATTGCCGAGGTGCTCAAGTGCGTTGATCCCGAAACCACGCTGTTTCTGATCCAGTCCAAGTCCTTCAGGACCCAGGAAACCCTGGAAAACAGCAAAGCCGCCCGCGACTGGTTTCTGCGCCAGGGCGGCACAATAGATGATATTGCCGCCCATTTTATCGCAGTCACTACCAACACCAGCGAGGCCGTCAACTTTGGCATTGCCGAAGAAAACCTGTTTCCGATGTGGGACTGGGTTGGCGGGCGCTATTCGCTATGGTCGGCCATTGGCCTGCCCGTGGCGCTGACCATCGGCATGGCCAATTTCCGCGCGCTACTCAGCGGGGCTCACGCCATGGACAACCATTTCCGCAAAACGCCGCTGGAACAGAACCTGCCGGTTGTCATGGCGATGCTCGGTATCTGGTACAACAATTTCTGGGGCGCCGAAAGCTATGCCATCCTGCCCTACGACCATTACCTGCGCAGCCTGCCGGCGCATCTTCAGCAGGTGGATATGGAGAGCAACGGCAAGCGGGTAACCCAGCACGGCGAACCACTCACCTGCCACAGCGGCCCGGTGATCTGGGGCGGCGTGGGCGCCAACGGCCAGCATGCATTCCATCAGCTTCTGCATCAGGGCACCCGGCTTATTCCCGCGGATTTCATTATTCCTCTGAAAAGCCACAACAACATCGCTGACCATCATGCCGCCCTGTTTGCCAACTGCCTCAGTCAGTCCCGTGCGCTGATGGCGGGGAAAACACTGCAGCAGGCCAAAGACGAACTGGCACAGGAAGGTCTGCCCGAGGCCGATATCGAAGCTCTCGCCCCCCACAAGGTCATACCCGGCAACAGGCCCAGCAACACCCTGCTAATGGAAAAGGCGACGCCGGAAAGTGTGGGAGCGCTCATTGCACTTTATGAACACCGCACCTTCGTACAGGGCATCATCTGGGACCTGGATTCGTTTGATCAGTGGGGAGTTGAGCTGGGGAAACAGCTGGGCAAAGGCATTCTGGATCGCCTGCTAAGCGAATCCGGGCAGGTAACAGAGGCCAGCGACAGCTCGACCGATAACCTGATCCGACTGTTCCGCTCCCGCTGAACCGGCGCTGGTTTCAGACAGCCCGGGAAATTGTCTGCCCCTGCCAGGTGAAATCTACCGGCCAGAGCTTCTGGTCCCGGTCATAGGATTGCCAGAGCGCGGAATAGGTCTTGTCACAGACCGGGTGGCAATCCTGCGGCGCGACATCTGCCAGGGGTTTGAGCACAAATGCGTTTTGCAGTATCTCGCCACGCGGCAGATCAACGCCCGCAATCTGCCCCACCTCATTGCCGTAGATCAGGATATCCAGATCCAGGGTTCGCCCGCTGAACTTCGGCACATCGATACCGCGGCGGCGGCCATTGTCCGCTTCCAACTGCCGGAGGCGGGCAGACAGCTCACCCACGCTCAGGGTGGTATCCACACCCACCACCAGATTCAGAAACGACTCGCCGACAAAACCCACGGCCTCGCTTTCGTAAACCGGAGACAACAGCAGGTCGCCAAACCACTGATGGAGCGTATCCAGCGCGGACAGTACGTTTTTTTCACGCTCGATATTGCTGCCAATACTGATATAGACCCGCGCCATCAGCGAACACCCCGCTCAATCGAAACACCCACCGAAGCAGCCGCTGGTACTGCCCCGGGCTTGCGTATCACCAGCTTGAGCCAGCGCACCCCGAATTCCTGTTGCAGCAGATCACTGATTCCCTCTGCCGCGGTTTCCAGCAATTGTGGCCCGATACCGGAGAGAAAGCCGGTAACCCGCTCAGTCACCGCCGCGTAATCCAGCGCATCGGCGACATTGTCAGACGCCGCCGGCACACGGTTATCCCAGGCCATCTCCAGATCAATCAGCAGGCGCTGACTGACCTCACGTTCCCAGTCAAGAACGCCAATGACGGTTTCCACGGCGAGGCCTTCGATCAATACACTGTCTGCCACTGGCTGACTCCTGTCACTGGCTCGCGCCCTCGGGGCTTCGACTCTCGGCTGATTGAATAACGTACAGGCAAGGGATACTCTGGGTCACACGCCTGTTGCGCCTGCATCCGCGCTGCATTTTCTCACAGATCACCCTGATACGTCTTTGCCGCCATGACCCATATCAGCGACCCGGTACTGATCGTGCTGCTCTGCACCCTGGCCTACCTGGCCGGGTCGGTGCTGTTTGCATTGCCGGTGTGCCGGGTCTGGGGTCTGCCGGACCCGAGAGCACAGGGCTCTGGCAATCCCGGCGCCACCAACGTCTACCGCACCGGGGGCTGGGCACCGGCAGCGACAACACTGGTGCTGGATGCAGCCAAGGGTGGCTTTGTGGTCTGGCTGGCGGGTATTGCCGGCCTGTCCATTCTCGCCCAGGCGATGGTCGCCCTGTGTGCGGTAACCGGACACATGATTCCGGTTTTCTATCGCTTCAAAGGGGGCAAGGGCGTCGCCACGGCGCTGGGTGCCGGGCTGGCATTGGCCCCGCTGACAACGCTGATGATGAGCGCTGTCTGGGCTCTGGTGATGTGGCGATGGCGCATTTCGGCACTGGCTTCCATTATCGCCATCCTCAGCGGCCCCTTACTGAGCGCCACTCTTGAGCCGGAGACCCTGTCATTGTTCGGACTGCTGGCCCTGCTGATTGTCGTGCGCCACCGTGACAACCTGATTCGCATGGCCCAGGGCCGGGAGCCGGGGTTCTAGCGGGACACTAGTCTACAAGCCCCGCGGACCTGGCTTCCGCCAGTGGCGGCAGGGTATTCAGCGGCCACCGTGGCAGCGATACAATGCTGTCACCATCGCGCTGCCCCGCCAGCAGACGCTGACAACCCGCGTACGCGATCATGGCGCCGTTATCCGTGCAGAATTCTGGTCGGGCATAGAAAACCCTCGCCTGCTTGCTGACGGCCATGGTCTCAAGCCCGGCCCGAAGACGCCTGTTGGCACTGACACCACCGGCAATCACCAACCGCCTGCTGTGGGTCTGCTCCAGCGCCCGGCGACATTTGATCACCAGGGTGTCGACCACCGCTGCTTCGAAGGCCAGCGCAATGTCGGCCCGGGTCTGATCGTCAAGCTCATCTGCCCTTGCTGCTGCGTTTACGGTGTTCAATGTGAAAGTCTTCAGGCCACTGAAACTGAAATCCAGCCCCGGCCGGTCCGTCATCGGACGGGGAAAACGGTAGCGCCCGGGCGTTCCTTTTGCTGCCAGCGCGGCGACCCTCGGGCCCCCGGGGTAATCCAGGCCCAGCATTTTTGCGGTCTTGTCGAAGGCTTCACCGGCAGCATCATCAACCGATTCACCCAGCATCTGGTATTCACCGATGCCTTTGACCAGGACCAGCTGGGTGTGACCGCCGGACACCAGCAACGCAATAAAGGGGAATGCCGGGGGCTCCGGCTCCAGCATCGGTGCCAGCAGGTGGCCTTCCATATGGTGCACGCCCAGCACCGGTACGCCCAGCGCAAAAGCCAGCGCATGCGCCACTGCACCGCCAACCATCAGGGCACCAATCAGGCCCGGACCGGCCGTATAGGCGACGCCTTCAATCTGGCTGCGGGTTTTGCCGGCATCGGCCAGTACCTGATCACAAAGCGGCAGCAGTTTGCGGACATGATCGCGGGAGGCCAGTTCCGGCACCACGCCGCCGTAATCCGCATGCATGTCGATCTGACTGAACAAGACATGAGCCAATAAGCCCCGATCACTGTCGTAAAGGGCGACGCCGGTTTCATCACAGGAAGTTTCAATACCGAGAACAAGCATGATTAAAGACCAAGCCCCTGAGGCGGATGATATCAAGAGCTGTATTCTAGCAGAAACCGGAAACCGCCCGGCAGTTTCATCGAACAAACGTTGACCTTACCCGTCCGCTAGCGCTATCATTACCGCCCTTAAAAGAGTACTGGTCAGGTTTTAACCGACTGGCCAATCAAAACCGAGACCGAATCAACAAGGTAGGTGATTTTCGAATGCCAGCTGTCAAAGTGAAAGAGAATGAACCGTTTGACGTAGCCCTTCGTCGCTTCAAACGCTCTTGCGAAAAAGCAGGCGTGCTTTCCGAAGTGCGTCGCCGTGAGCACTACGAGAAGCCGACAGCCGTGCGTAAGCGCAAGGCGGCGGCTGCTGTCAAGCGTCATCTCAAGAAGCTTCAGCGTGAACAGCGTAAGTTTGAGCGTCTGTACTAGGTTTTACCGGACACTCCACTGCAAGTGACTGCCGTTACCGGCGTTGCCGGTTAAACGGCAACATCAATGCCGCCGAGGCCTGGCTTCGGCGGCATTTTTGGCTGTACTGCAGCACCGGCCTGTTCCGGGGCCATCGGAGACATCATGAGTGGACTGATCCCGCAACGTTTTGTTGAAGACCTGCTGCAACGGACTGACCTGGCCGAGCTGATAGGGTCAAGGATCACTCTGAAAAAAGCCGGGGGTAACTACAAGGCCCGCTGCCCATTTCATGACGAAAAAACTCCGTCTTTCAACGTCAGACCCGATAAAGGCTTTTATCACTGCTTCGGCTGCGGCGCCCACGGAGATGCCATAAGTTTTGTCCGTGAATTCGACGGGCTGGGTTTTACCGACGCCGTAGAGGACCTGGCAAGGCGTGCCGGGCTGGAAGTGCCCTACGACGAAAACGCCAAACAGGAGATGCGGCAGGCGAAGACGCTGACTGACGCACTGGATTACGCCACGCAGTTCTACCGCAACGCCCTGCAGGGCCAGCAGGGAGAATTTGCCCGGGATTACCTGCAGCGGCGGGGCCTGGACAAGACAATTATTGACCAGTACCAGATCGGCTTTGCCCCGGGCACGGGGACGGCACTTTATGACAGCGCCAGCAGGGACATTCAGGGCCCGCTGATTGAAACCGGCACAGTCTCTGACCGCTATGGGCCTCCAAGGGACCTGTTCCGGAACCGGGTGATGTTCCCCATCCGCAACAGCCGCGGCCGCACCATTGCTTTTGGCGGCCGCACTCTGGGGGACGACAAGGCAAAATACATCAACTCTCCGGAGTCCGATGTGTTTCACAAAAGTCGCGAAATCTACGGCCTTTACGAAGCCAGGCAGGCGCTCAGGCAGGTCGATCGTCTGCTGGTGGTTGAAGGCTACATGGACGTGATTGCGCTGGCGCAGAGTGGCATCCAGTTTGCGGTTGCCACCCTGGGCACAGCGACCAATCAGGACAGCCTGTCGGCACTGCTGAGACAGGCGCGGCACATCATATTCTGTTTCGACGGCGACGCGGCGGGCTTCCGGGCCGCCGACCGCGCTCTGGACAATGCCCTGGAACTGCTGGCTGACGGCATGCACCTGCAGTTCCTGATGCTGCCAGACGGCGAAGACCCGGACACCCTGGTTCGCCAGGAGGGTCCCGAGGCGTTCAGGAAACGCATCGACAGCGCCACGCCGCTCTCCCGGTATCTGTTTAACCGGCAGAGCGAGGGACTGGACCTGACGCTGCCAGAAGATCGGGGCGAACTGAAGGCCCGGCTGGAGCCATTGCTCAGGAAAATGCCCCGTAGCACCCTGCGGGACGCCATGTGGCACGAAATGCTGCGACTGTGCCATCAGAACAACTGGCAGGATCGTCGCCAGTGGAGTGGCAAGGGTGGCGAACAACGAAAACGGGAAGAGCGGATTGACGTCCGCCTGAACAAGGATACGCAGCTTTGTCTGGCGCTACTGGAAGCACCGGATATGGCTTCCGAAATATTCGAGTTTTCGCAGACCCTCAGGGATCTGCCGAATGCAAAGGATCTGTCAGAACTGATTCTGGAAAAAAAAGCCAAGTCCAGAACGCAGGTCATGATGCATCTGGCCACCGACTCGAAAGCACACGACCGGTTTTATGGAATCTTCGACGGAATTGAGCATATTCCCTCTCGAGCCAGTATTCTGGCCGACGCTCAGGACAACATCAGGCCAATGGATAAAACAAAGCTCGCTCAACGGAAGCTTGCGCTCATGCGTGAGGGCAAAATTGACCTGGCGAACTTGACAGAACAGGAACGGAACGAATTCAAGAGGCAGATAACGCTTGGTGACTCCGAGCAGAATTGATAACCACATCGATTGCTTTGCAATAATACAGCACTTGAAACTTGCGGTGTTGAACACCATCTAACCACCCGGTGGCAGAGCAAACAGGCGACGGCTATAATGGCTGTTTAACTTTTTTCCTTTCTATAAGCGAGTTCACAGGTGTCTATGTCAGGCAATTCGCAAAAATCACGGCTTAAAGACCTTATTGCACGGGGCAAGGAACAAGGTTACCTGACTTACGCCGAGGTGAATGACCACCTCCCGGAGGATATCGCAGATCCGGACCAGGTCGAAGACATCATTCGTATGATCAACGATATGGGCATTCAGGTTTCGGAAATTGCACCAGATGCAGACACTCTGCTGATGACCGATGGCGATTCCACCGCAGACGAAGCCGCAGCCGCCGAGGCAGCCGCAGCACTTGCCGCCGTTGAATCTGACGCTGGTCGCACCACCGACCCTGTGCGCATGTACATGCGGGAGATGGGCACGGTTGAGCTGCTGACCCGCGAAGGCGAAATTGTTATCGCCAAGCGCATTGAAGAAGGCATCCGCGATGTAATGGCGGCGGTTGCCCACTTCCCGGGCATTACCGGCACTGTTATTCAGGCCTACGACCGGATTATCGAAAACGAAGGTCGCATCAGCGACATCGTGGCCGGCTTTCTTGACCCGGATGGTGCCGAGCCCTTCATGGACGAAGACACTTCCACAGATACATCCAGCAACTCGAACAGTTCTTCCGATGACGACGATGACGACAGCGAAGAAGAATCCGAGAGCGGCCCGGACCCTGAAGAAACCCGCCTGCGCTTTGAATTGCTGAAAGAAAAACTGGCAAGCTCCGAGCGAGCGCTGGAGAAATACGGCCGCGGCCACAAGAAAACCCAGGAAGCGCTCAACGAGCTCGGCCAGGTATTTGCCCCCTTCAAGCTTGGCAACAAGGCTTTTGACGAGCTGGTCAAGGTCGTTCGCTCGACCAATGATCTGATTCGCGAGAACGAGCGCGCTATCATGAAAATCTGCGTGCGCGAATGCCGGATGCCGCGCAAGGATTTCATCAAGGCCTTTCCCGGCAATGAGGTAAATCTGGATTGGGCGCCCAAGCTCGCCAAGAGCAAGAAAGCCTATGGCCCGCTGATCGGCGAGCGCCTGGACGAAATCATTCGCCTGCAGAAGCGCATCCAGAACATCCAGACCGAAGTGGATCTGGACGTGGTGGACATCAAGGAAATCAACCGCCGCGTTTCCATCGGCGAAGCCAAGGCCCGTCGTGCCAAGAAAGAAATGGTGGAAGCGAACCTGCGTCTGGTTATCTCCATCGCGAAAAAGTACACCAACCGCGGCCTGCAGTTTCTGGACCTGATCCAGGAGGGCAACATCGGCCTGATGAAAGCCGTCGACAAGTTCGAGTATCGCCGTGGTTACAAGTTCTCGACCTACGCCACCTGGTGGATCCGTCAGGCCATCACCCGCTCGATTGCGGACCAGGCCCGCACCATCCGTATCCCGGTGCACATGATTGAAACCATCAACAAGCTTAACCGCATCTCCCGCCAGATGCTGCAGGAAATGGGCCGCGAGCCCACGCCTGAGGAACTCGGCGAGCGCATGGAAATGCCGGAAGACAAGATCCGCAAGGTTCTGAAAATCGCCAAAGAGCCGATTTCCATGGAGACCCCGATCGGTGACGACGAAGACAGTCACCTGGGTGATTTCATCGAAGACATCCAGGCCCTGTCGCCGGTTGATTCCGCCACGGCCGAAGGCCTGCGCGAAGCCACACGCTCGGTTCTGTCCGGCCTGACCGCAAGGGAGTCCAAGGTACTGCGTATGCGCTTCGGTATCGAAATGAACACCGACCATACCCTGGAGGAAGTCGGCAAACAGTTCGACGTTACCCGTGAACGAATCCGCCAGATCGAAGCCAAGGCCCTGCGCAAACTGCGCCACCCTTCCCGTTCCGACCATCTGCGCGGTTTCATTGACGACCAGGGCAATCAGGGATAATCGCACCAAACGGTAGCGGGCACCCTGCCTCACCGGTATAATGGCGCCCGCTTTGCTACTGTCGTTCCGGGATCAGCCGGAGCAGCACCCCGATCAAAGCAGACCTTAAAACAGCACTCGCTGATAAGGGCCTATAGCTCAGTTGGTTAGAGCAGAGGACTCATAATCCTTTGGTCGGTGGTTCGAGTCCACCTGGGCCCACCATTATTTTCAACGACTTGGCCAGAATTGGTCAGGTCACGATAATTTGGCCGCTTTGGCCACATTATGGTGACATACGTCGGGAGTTTTGACCGCGCTCAGTTCTACCAACCCACCTCAACGGTCCTGAGTAATCAGGTGACCATAATCTGGTCGCAATTTCACATCAACTTGAAAACGGATACTTTAAGTGGTTTTAAAACCGTCCATGGAAACGGGGCAGAACCCATTGACGTTTAGAACAGTTGGCGAAAACCATACGCAAAAATCAAAAAGGGCTGGGGCTAATCCAGCCTTCCCAGGTAATCGAAAACCGCGGCAAAATCATCCCGACCAAGACCGGCGCTGCTGGCCTGCCCATAAATGGATTTCGCAAGACCCGCAAGGAACAGCGGCTGCTTCTCCTCGAATGCAGTCAGATCCAGCAGGTGCAGATCCTTGAGCATCAACTCCAGCGGAAACTGGGCTTCATAATTGCCCTCTTTGATAAGCCCGGCCTTACCTTTGAGGAAAGGCGCGGTCACCGGCAGGTTCGGCAAGGTATTCATCAGGAAATCCCGACTGAAACCCAGTTTTTCGCCCAGCAGAGCGGTTTCTGAAAACACCAGCATGCTCTGGGCCAGCAGAGCGTTCACCAACATCTTGAAAGCACTACCCTGGCCAGCGCGACCGACATGAAGGATCTTTTGGCCCATGTGATCGAGCAAAGGCCGAACCTTCTCCACATCAGCGGATTCACCGCCGAGCAGGAACGTCAGCTCCCCCGTTTCCGCCGGCATTTTTGTTCCTGCCACGGGCGCATCCAGAAAGCGTAGGCCAAGGGCACGAGCCCGGTCATCACACTCACGGGTGTAGGACGGATTCACAGTGGAGCAATTCACCCACAACGCACCCTCCCCCATCGCATCGATAAAACTGTCATCACCGAAAGCAACCTTTTCCACCACTTCCGGCGCACTGAGCATAGTAAATACAACGTCCGCACCAGCCACGGCTGCACGTGCAGAGTCAGCGGCCTTTGCGCCGGCCGTTTCCAAAACGGTCATGGCCTCAGGAGATCGATTGAATACCGTGAGTGAAATGCCAGCGTCCTTAAGCAGGTTTTTGGCCATGCGGCTGCCCATGATGCCGAGACCGATAAATGCAACGTTCATATAATCCTCCCTTTAAGTTTTCGATTCACAAAATTTGGTGCCGGCAACAAGGCCTGCCTCTCAAGCAACTCATCAGTCTTGCTGAAATCGCTACCCTCATGAGTCACTCTACGCCGAAGCGTACCTCGGCACCCTCGCCAAAGCCGGTCCGGTAAGAATCAAAAAGCGTCAACAAATGTGCCGAAGTCTCGCTCAACACACTCCGCATAGTGGGTAGCTATGGCTACGACCAGAGTGACGAACTCACCTTCCCTATCAGTTGTCAGCTGTTTCAGGGACTCTTCGAGCAGGTATGGCTGTTCCGGGTTAAGCGAACGACTGGCGCGTTTGTGCTCGGTGGCCAGAACTTCGCCCCAGGTGGCCGCCATTTTGCAAAATTGTTTTTTCTTCTCAAGTTTGTCGGTGGGAAAATCGTCCTTGAACGGCGACCGCTCTCTCACTGAGAAAACCGCGCCGTCGAATTCCAGCCAGCCCAGGTAGCGGTCCGGATGTTCCGCAAGAGCCCGGAAGGCTGCTGCATGGCGGACACCTTCGTTGGGATAGACACGCCGGTAGGCTTGCTGCTCGGCTTCGGGCATCGCCAGCAACAGCGAAGGCCCGTCCTGCTGTTTAATATCCAGAATGATATCGTCATGCTCCGCACCTTCCTCACCTTCGATCAAAGCATAAAATCGCATGGTGCCAAGTGAGCCTGTGCCGGCGCTGATCCGACGGACCACATCCTTGATCCGGTAGAACTTACCCTCGCCGCCCGACTCCTTCTGCTGGCGATAGACTTCGAAGGCGGCCATGAACTGTTTCCGGGCGACCGGGGACAGACGCTTGAGCTTCGGATTGGTGGCATCGAAGACCCGTTTGC
Source organism: Marinobacter sp. (assembly GCF_035268745.1). Lineage (GTDB taxonomy): Bacteria > Pseudomonadota > Gammaproteobacteria > Pseudomonadales > Oleiphilaceae > Marinobacter. The sequence goes on along the minus strand of NZ_DATFKH010000057.1, from coordinate 144,557 downwards.
CGTTCTTCTGCAGGCGCGTCCACTTGTTCAGCATGCGTTTTCGACCTTTCTGCTTGCCGACTTTTTCCAGAAACTTCCTTAGAGGCTTGCAGGCCGTATCCGCAGTGAAATGGACTTCCTGTTCCTGGTCATCCATACGATACCGGGTTGCTGTCTCAAGATAGCCTTTCACCAGCGCTTTCAGGGCCTTGGTACAGGCCGGGTTGTCAAAGGTGCCATTGGACCGGGTGTCCAGTACCAGGCTCACGGCCAGGCGCCACAGATCGTACTGGTAGTCAGACACCACGGCATCATCGAAGTCATCCAGGCCGTAGATCACTTCGCCGTCATGGTTGGCAAACGCCCCGAAGTTATACACATGGGCGTCGCCTTGTATCCAGGTCTGGGTGCCCGGTACCCCGCCAAACAGTGCAAACCGCCAGTCGTTGTACATGTCCTGCCAGAACAGGTGGCTGGTGCCCCTGAAAAACCGGTAAGCAGACTCGGACATGGCGGCGAACTTCTTCTTTCGGGCCGCAGCATCCAGGTCTGCGTTGTTCTCGGTGATGGCTTGCATTACTTGTTGAGCGCGGTTATGAAGCGTCAGGTCTTTGATCATATTCGGCTCTCTTTGCTGAACTGCAGGAGACCAAGAGTCAGCCTAACACGGAGGCCGAAAACTCGCAGGAAAACACAAGGTCATCACCAGTTTACTGTTTCGCATTTTTGCACCAGCGATAAACCCGCATCGGCATGTTGATTTGCTCCTCCTTAGCCACGCTGTATTGGGAACCGGTCTGGGCACTCAGTTCCGAGGCTGACCCTACCCCGGAATTTTGGTCCATTCAAAACTTGAAAAATCCAGCATCACGGGCCGAATATAAATGCCGATATCGGGACACCAGGTTTAACACCACTGTCATATTCAGCAATCTGAAGTGTGGTTAAACTGGCGGGGTTGGGAAAACAGTCTCGGCCGTCAATATCGCGTATCTGGACTTGCTGCCTTCGCACCCCGGTTTTCGCAATTTCGACATCAGGCTCGAAGATGCTGAGAGGTAAAAACCTTGAAACCTGCGGGAACTTACCGGTGATGCCATGAATGAAGAGAATTGTGCTACAGGCAAAGGTGGCAGGGAATCCGGGCGATGAGCGATACACCACGCTTTGCTGATCATATCAGAGAAGTTTTCAGTGCCTTTCTGCTGCTGGGCCTGACCTCTTTCGGTGGCCCGATCGCCCATCTTGGCTACTTTCGCACCGAGTTCGTGGAGCGTCGGCGCTGGCTCTCCGAGCAGGCCTACGCCGATCTGGTAGCGCTGTGCCAGTTCCTGCCGGGACCCGCCAGCAGCCAGGTTGGCTTCGCCCTGGGGCTGATGCGTGCCGGCCCCTGGGGTGCAGTGGCGGCCTGGACGGCCTTCACCCTGCCCTCCGCCATCTTGCTGGTGCTGTTCGCCCTGGGCGCTGCCGTGCTCGAAGGATCCGTCAGCCAGGGCATTATCCACGGCCTCAAGGTGACAGCGGTAGCCATCGTCGCCCACGCCGTCTGGGGTATGGCGCGCAGTCTCTGCCCTGACCGGCGGCGCGCCGGCATCGCCCTGGCCGCAGTGTTCACCGTGGTGCTGGTCAGCGGCCCGCTGGGCCAGGTGGCAGCCATTGTGATTGGCGCTCTGGCTGGTATGGCATTATGCCGGGCCCATGCCGAGGCTGAAGTTCACGACCTGCCATTGCCTGTCTCGGCACGTGCCGGCCAGCTGGCAAGCCTGGCTTTCGTTACTTTGCTGGCTGGTCTTCCGCTGCTGGCCTGGGCGAATACCTCCGCAGCCGTGGCGGCAATGGATGCCTTCTATCGTGCCGGCGCTCTGGTCTTCGGCGGTGGGCATGTGGTGCTGCCGCTGCTGGAAGCCGAAGTGGTGCAGTCCGGCTGGGTCGGTGCAGACGAGTTCCTGGCGGGGTATGGCGCGGCTCAGGCTGTGCCGGGGCCACTATTCACCTTCGCCTCGTATCTGGGCGCGGTGATGACGCCGCTCGGCAGTAGCCTGTTCGGGGCCGCCATGGCGCTGGTGATGATTTTCCTGCCAGGGATGCTGCTGCTGGTGGCGGTGCTGCCCCACTGGAACCGGTTCCGCGGCTGGGATCGCGCTCAGGCGCTGATGCGCGGCGCCAATGCGGCGGTAGTGGGTATTCTGGGTGCAGTCCTGTACCAGCCGGTCTGGACCAGCGCCATTCTTGGTCCCCATGAATTCGCCCTGGCGCTGACGGGCTTCCTTTTACTCAGCGTCTGGAAACTGCCCGCCTGGACGGTGGTGGTCATCCTGGCCAGTGGCGGCATTCTCATCACCATGTAGTCAGTGTCCCGTCTGGTTAATCCGCTGATCTACTGAGCCCCTGTCAGACCTGTTGGCCGGTCGACAGCAGGAGGCGGTGAAGAAGCGGCTCATGAGCATGACCGAGCGCGCCATGGTCAAGAGCGTCAGCATGGACGGTAGAGGTCCTGACCTGCAGCATCCAGGGAACGGCGACCCGGCGCGGACCAGTTTTCCCGCGCCCCGGGCAGTGGCAAGATCCCAAGGGACGCAACGGTTGTTATAACCCGTAAGGATGGCGGCATCATCCGTTCCTGATGGGTTTTGTGTCTGAGTAACCCGACCGGATTTTCCCGACGATGAGCGTTACTGAAACGGGATCAGGGCTACGACCTGCTAACAACTCTCTCAGCAAATTTCCCATCCTGTCCAACTTTCCCTTTTACCCTAGCAACATGCAGTTCAGGGCGGGAGCGAACGCCAATTAGGGGCTAGCGCAGTAAGAGGACATTGGACCTCTGAAATCTGCCGATAGAGGTAGAACCACTACCCCTGTGACTTTCGATTGGTTACCAATTTCAAATCAATCAGTCCTGGTATTTCCCAGCAATAGAATTTCATCAGATCGTGTTGATTGCGGCCGAGCATGTCACACAACTGTAGGAAAACTGCCACATGGGTTTCACTTTGTTCGTTTAGTTTTGAGGAAACCAGCAGGAACAAGGTCGAGGATGTCCGCCATCAGCCTTTACGCTCTCACGGTAGTTGCAGGCTCTTATATTACCTACAAGGCCCTGATAAGGTTGCAGCTCTCACGGGCGAAACACCCCTCTCTCCGTGGCCACAGCAATTGGTCACGGCGAGTGGCCCGGCTGATTCCTTTTTTCAGCTACGATGAGACCGGGTTTTTCGCCTGCGATGGTGCGCCTCCTGCCATAGTTCAACAGCGCCGTAACGCAATTCACCAGTTACGGACGCGCACCGAACAGCAGTGCGCCAAAACCCTGGCTCATTGTCGCACTATTCAAAACAGCGTATCGGACGTTCAGTTCACCAGCCGTTACAGAGTGCCCTTTCCATTCAGCGAGCAATTGCCTGAGTGCTTCAGGCTGGGGTCCATGGCGGATGAAACCCGCGGCTCCCAGATCAAGGACCTGGACGGCAACTGGCGTTACGACCTGTCCGGGTCCTACGGCGTGAATGTTTTTGGCTACGACTTTTACAAGCAGTGCATGGACGAGGGCATAGCAAAAACCCGGGCTCTTGGGCCGGTGCTCGGCGCCTATCATCCGTTGATCGCCGAAAACGTCGAGGCTATTCGCCAGATCTCGGGGCTGGATGAGGTGTCCTTTCACATGTCCGGCACCGAAGCGGTCATGCAGGCGGTAAGACTGGCCCGCTACCACACCGGCAAGACTCACGTGGTTCGTTTCTGCGGCGCCTACCACGGCTGGTGGGACGGCGTTCAGCCGGGCATCGGCAACACCCGCAAGGCCCGGGACGTATACACGCTGGCAGACCTGAGCGAGCAAAGTCTGCGCATTCTGAAGTCTCGGGATAACATCGCCTGTGTGTTGATCAACCCGCTTCAGGCTTTTCACCCCAACAGCGACGCACCATCAGATACGGCGCTGATTGCCAGCGACCGCGCCAACGGCTTCAGCAAAGGTGAATATTCGGAATGGCTTCAGCGGTTGAAAGCGGTCTGCGACCAGCGGGGCATCGTGCTTATATTCGATGAAGTGTTTGCCTGCTTTCGGCTTGCCTACGGCGGCGCCCAGGAATTCTACGGTGTTCGTGCCGATATGGTGACCTATGGCAAAACCCTCGGCGGCGGCCTCCCTATTGGGGCTCTGGCGGGCACCCACAGGCTGATGCGTCGCTTCAAGGATGATCAGCCGGTTAACGTGTCGTTTGCGCGCGGCACCTTCAACTCCCACCCCTATGTTATGGGCGCGATGAATGCGTTTCTGGAGCGTGTCCGCCAGCCAGAGATGCAGCAGCAGTATCGTGAATCCGAGAATCTCTGGAATCGACGCGTGGATGAGTTCAATCAACGTTTGCGCAGCGAAAAGCTTCCACTTGAGATCACCAACCTGCATTCCATTCTCTCGGTACTCTATACCCAGCCAGGCCGCTACAACTGGATGTTCCAGTTCTATCTGAGAGAGGCCGGGCTGGAGCTGAGCTGGACCGGCACCGGTCGGCTGATAATGAGTTACAGCTTTACCGATGCTGAGTTCGACGAAGTTATTGAGCGTTTTGTGAGCGCTGCACACCGGATGCAGGAAGACGGCTGGTGGTGGCAAAGCCCGGCGTTGACCAACAAGGCAATCAAACGACAGTTCCTGGTCGACATGCTGACGGCAAGGTTCCCGGCGCTGGCTGGCCGGATTCACGGCCCGCTGATCGCTTCCAGGCGAAAGAGCATAACCGGTCGGGTATCCGATCGGGACCAATACTCCAGCAAGGTGGGTTGAGTATGACAGTTCAACAGCACGGCTACGGCGACCCCGGTTTCCGTCAGGACTTGAGAGCCGAATTCGACCGCTTCATGGCACAGCAGAAACAACGTTTCGACCCTGAGAATTGCCTGCGCATCGACTTCCACTGTCACGATCACAACAGCGACGTGCCGGACGAACTATGGGGCAGGATACTGCGGCTACCGGAAACCTGGCTGAAAACCAAGAAACTGGTGAAGGTTCTGGAGCAGAACGGTAGCTCCGTGGTTACCGTCACCAACCACAACAATGCCCGATCCTGCTGGCAACTCCAGGAAAAGGGCGTGGACGTTCTGGTCGGCTGCGAATTTACCTGCTTTTTTCCCGAGTACGACCTGTTCATTCACGTACTCACCTACGGCTTCACCCGCGAACAGGAAGCGGTGCTCAATCAGAAACGCCAGAATATTTATGACTTCCTGCGCTACGCTGCCCTTTACGACATCCCGGTGATTCTTCCTCATCCGCTCTATCTCTATAGCCGCAACGACCACATTGACCTGTGCCTGTTCGAAAAGCTGGCGGTGATGTTCTGGCGCTTTGAAGGGCTGAACGGCCAGCGGGATCTGTGGCAGAGCGTACTGACTTTGAACTGGATCCAGAGTCTGACGCCGGAACGCATCCGCGAGTGCGCCCAAAAGCACAACCTGGACCCGACGGAGTTCGGTGTCGATCCTGACCAGCCGAAAGTGGTTACTGGTGGCTCTGATGACCACACCGGTATTTTCGCCGGGCTATGTGGCTCCCAGCTTTACGTGCCAAATCTGCAAAAACGCCTGAAAACCGAAGCGGCTTCAGATCTGGCCCTCGAAGCACTCCGCAATGGACAGATTGCGCCTTTCGGCACCGTGGGCGAAAACCAGAAGCTTAATATTGCACTGCTGGATTACTTTTCGCAGGTTGCCACCAAACTCAAGGATCCGGGGTTGCTGCGCATCCTGCTTCATCGGGGTTCCACCTGGGACAAGATGGGCTGTTTTGTAGTCGCCAATCTGTTTCTGGAAATGCAGAAGCACAAGAAAACCATGAAATTCTTCTCATTTATTCACGACGCGCTCCAGGGCAAGAAACCCCGGCGATTCCTGAAGTGGCAGGCGGCGAAAGACTATAAATTCTGTATTATCCAGTTGGAGAAGATCGCCGAGAGCAGACGTAATCGCCCCGAAGAATTCGTGGATACCGTCAACGATAGCATCGGCGAGTTGTTCAACCACCTGAACAGGCTCATCGCCAAACGGATTCGTAAGGCGCTGGACAAGCATCAGGGCGCCAGCCTGAAGGATTTCTCAACCGAAGAGCTGACCCGGAAACTGGAAATTCCGAGCCAGCTTACGTCGCTGTTCCTGGGGGACGGCAAACGCCAGGACAACATGAGTAACGTCAACCTGGCCGAGGCGCTGGACAGCCTGTCTTTCCCGGTTCTGATCAGTACCGTGCTGGCCGGATCGACTCTTGCCTCCACCCGTGTGCTTTACCAGAACCGCGACCTGCTCAACCGGTTTGCCTGTCAGCTTGGTAAGAACCAACATTCGCGACGGGCTTTGTATCTGACCGACACCCTGTTGGACAAGAATGGAGTATCCACCTCGCTCAGCGGCAAGCTCAAGGAAATCAAGCGCACTGATCTACCCATTGATTTTCTGATCTGCCACCCCGAGGCAGTGCCCGAGCCTCACCTGCATATCGTCCAGCCTGTTGCCGACATTGACCTGCATCCCTTCGGCGAGCAAACCCTGCAAGTTCCGGATGTGATGGAAATTGCCCGAATCTTTTATGAAGGTGGCTACGACCGCATCGTCTGTTCCACCGAAGGGCCAATGGCCCTGGTTGCCCTGTTCCTGCAACAGATGTTCAACGTTCCCAGCTACTTTTTCATGCACACGGACTGGATCGATTTCATTACCCATGCCACTAACCTGAACCAACATGAAAGAGACCGGGTTCGCCGCATGATGCGGGCGCTGTACAACCGGTTTGACGGCGTATTCGTGCTTAACCGTGAACACCGGGACTGGCTGACCGGGCATGAGATGCAGCTGCCGGCAGAAAAGGTGTTGCTAACGGCCCACCACACGGCGCCGAGAGATCTCAGAGTCCAGCCGGCGCGCAAGTCGGAGCTGATTCCCGGCGCCAACGATAAAACCCCGGTGCTGTTTATTGCCTGTCGGCTGAGCCGTGAAAAGGGCATCTTTGATTTGCCAGAGATTGTGCGACAGGCGCGCCTGTCGGTTCCGGAGCTCAGGATCGTGATTGCCGGGTCAGGGCCGGCCGGAGCAGAGCTGCAAAAGGCCATGCCCGATGCTGTCCTGTTGGGTTGGCAGACCCCGGAACAGCTGGCATCGCTTTACCTCGGGCTGGACCTGTTCGTGTTTCCCTCACGCTTTGACACCTTCGGCAACGTTCTGCTTGAGGCTCTGACCCATGGGATGCCCGCAGTGGCATACAACTGCAAGGGACCGAAAGACATCATTGAGAACGGTCAGAGCGGTTACCTGGTTGAAGATATAGAGGGCATGGCGGAGGCGATCGTGGGTTTCTTCGGCAACCGCGACGGTCGTACTGGCATGGTCGAAAACGCCCGCCAACGTGCCGCCCGGTTCCAGGCAGAGCCTATCATGCGTCAGTTCCTTGTGGATCTGGGCCTGGAATACCCGGAACAGGCGCACGCTGAAGTCACGGTGGCCTAGTGAACCGAGCGAACAGGACAACTCCCCAATTGACCGCCGGTGAGCAGCTGAATTTCCTGCTGACCAACCGGTTACCAAGACGCTGGTTAACGCTGTTCATGGGCTGGTTCAGCCAGCTTGAGAGCCCTGCGCTTACGAGGCTCTCAATCTCTGTCTGGCAATGCTTCGCTGACGATCTCCGGTTACAGGACGCAAACAAGAAGCACTTTCGCAGTTTGCAGGAGTGTTTCACGCGGCAGCTCAAGCCGGGTCTGCGCCCGACAGACGCCCGACCCGACATTGTCAGCAGTCCCTGTGATGCCATTGTCGGAGCTTGCGGGCGTATCGCGGGCAACCAGTTGTTTCAGGCCAAGGGCTTTCCCTACACCCTGGAAGAACTGATTCCGGATGCCGAACTGGCATTGAGGTACCGCAACGGCCACTTTGTCACCCTGCGCCTGAAATCCAGCATGTATCACCGATTCCATGCGCCCGTGGACTGCCGGGTTCGACAAGTGAACTATGTGTCCGGAGACACCTGGAACGTGAACCCTATTGCCCTGAAAAAAGTCGAGAAGCTGTACTGCAGGAATGAAAGGGCGGTTATTGAGCTGGAATCAGGGCGCCCGGACTTCAGTCTGACTCTGGTGCCGGTAGCCGCCATTCTGGTGGCCAGCATGAAATTCCATTTTCTGCCGCAGCCGCTGGACCTTAAATACCGTGGTACCAATTTGATTCCGTGCAATGCCGCGTTTCGCAAAGGCGAGGAGATGGGCTATTTCCAGCACGGCTCCACCATCATTGTTTTTGCCTCTGAGCACTACCGACTTTGCCCGGAAATCAATGAAGGAATCTCGATAAAAGCCGGGCAGGCCCTGCTGTCCGGCCATCCACTGCCGGAAGCATTGCACTCTGAGTCCGGCTTGTCCGAAGAACCCGTTGCAACACTCGATCTTTAAGGAAACTGCCATGACCTTTCTTGAGGAACTACAAAAACAACGCTGGGACGACCACCGTTACTACCACCACAACCGGATTAACCAGTTTCTGCATCTGCTCAGTGCCAGCTGTTTTCTGGTCAGCTATGTTCTGGTGTTTTTTCACCCGGCGGCCGCCGCCCTGGTTGGTTGGCTACTGGCGATGACATTGCGCCAGACCGGGCATTTCTTTTTCGAGCCCAAAACCTATGACGACGTGAACAGGGCCAGCCACGACTACAAGGAAAGCGTGAAAGTTGGCTACAACCTGAACCGAAAGATTGTGCTGCTTTCGATCTGGGCATTGACCCCGGTGGCATTGTTACTTGGCCCCGACCTGTTCGGCCTGCTGGCACCGGCAACCGATATGGCTGGATTCATTAGCAACACGGCGCTGGTGTGGCTATCTATCGGTCTGGGCGCGGTTCTGTTCAGGACAGTACATCTGTTCAAACTCATGGGCGTTCAGTCTGGCCTGGTATGGATGACCAAGATTCTCACCGACCCCTTCCACGACATCAAGATTTACCAGAAAGCGCCTTACTACATCCTCAAAGGTGAAATGTACGACACCATGGACGACTGGTACGAAGACAGGTCATTCCGTAATGAGGTGTAGACTGGTGAGGCAGATCCATGACTGAACTGAGCGACCTCACTCACATAAAGGTGATCCCTGAACAGCAGGGTCTGCGTGATGCCAAGCAACGACGCATGTTGCGGCGCAAGTTACCGGAACTGATTGAGCTGGAGCGTATCCTGGCCGAGTCACCGCCGCAGTTTTCCGCGCAGGTGAGCGCGAGCATTCCGGTGGACTCGTTTGAGCTGCCCATTTACCGTGTCGATGTGGGCGAAGCCCCGGCGGACCGGCCAGCGCTATTGCTGCTGGGCGGCGTGCACGGGCTCGAGCGGATCGGTACCCAGGTGGTTCTGGCATGGCTGCGCAATATTGCCAACCGGCTACGCTGGGACGAGCATCTGTCTGAACTGCTGAAGCAGGTGCGGCTGGTCGTTGTGCCCATTCTCAATCCTGGCGGCATGTTGCTGAACCGGCGCAGCAACCCCGCTGGCGTCGATCTGATGCGCAATGCGCCCATTTCCGCCCAGAGCCAGAGTACCTTTTTAGTTGGTGGGCAGAGTTTGTCGCCGACGCTTCCATGGTATCGAGGCAAACCCGACCAGGGCATGGAGCCGGAAAATCTGGCCTTGCAGAGCATCATTGAAGAAGTATTGCCGGGCCGGCCTTTCAACCTATCACTTGATTGCCACTCGGGCTTCGGCTGGCGTGATCAGATCTGGTTTCCCTACGCTTACCGACGCCGCCCAATGCGTAACATTGCGTCCGTCATGGCTCTGAAACTGCTTTGGGAGCAGGCCTATCCTCATCACGACTATCAGTTCGAGCCGCAATCAGAGCATTATGTGACCCATGGCGATCTGTGGGACTACTTTTACAAGCGCCATAATCGCGAGGCCAGCGCCCCCTGGCTGCCGCTGACCCTGGAGATGGGCTCCTGGCGCTGGGTGCGTAAACGGCCCCGGCAACTGTTTAGTCGTGAGGGGCTATTCAACCCCCTCGCCACACACCGCCATCAGCGTGTTCTGCGCAGCCATATGATCCTGCTGGATTTTCTGCTCCACGCCAGCGCCAGTTACGGCAACTGGATGCCGGACAAGTCCGGGGAGGAATGGCTGCGGGCCGCGGCCAGAATGCACTGGTACAGCAAGAGTGAGAACCTGTAATGGACTGGTTGCTAATTCGCGGGCTGGCACGGGAAAGTGCTCACTGGGGCGACTGGCCAGAACAGCTTCGAGAGGCGCGCCCTCAGGACAGCTTCCATACAGTGGATCTTCCCGGCACCGGGCTTGCCCGGCATTTGCGCTCGCCTACCTCCATTGAAGGCGTGCGCCAATTTGCCGAGAGGGCGACTCGCCAACTTCCACGCCCGCTAGGCCTGATCGGGCTGTCTCTCGGGGGCATGGTGGCGCTGGACTGGGCGCTCCATCGGCCGGGAGACTGCGCGAGTCTGGTACTGATTTCTTCCAGTTCCGGGCTGAGCGCGCCCTGGCGCCGCCTGCGCCCGGGCCAATGGCCGCAGGTAATGCGCATGCTGACCCAGGCCGACAGCGATGCGCGGGAACAGGCCATTCTGGCCCTTACCAGCAACCGCCCCATCAACACTGCGGTTACTGAGCAGTGGCAGGCGATTCAGCGAGAGCGTCCGGTGCGGCGGCTCGATGTGATTCGCCAGCTATACGCCGCCTCCCGCTACAAGCCGCCACACAAGGTGCCACCGATGCCAACCCTGGTGCTGGCAAGTCAAGGTGACCGGCTGATGGACTGGCGCTGTAGTCGGGACCTGGCCGAATCGCTTGAATGCCCGTTGGCAGTGCATCCCGGCGCTGGCCACGACTTGCCACTGGACGATCCCCAGTGGCTGACCGCACAGCTCAATACCTACTTTTCAGCCGATCACTGCTGCCAGGCCGACCCCGACTGAGTTGTCATGGAATCGTCGCAAACCCTTCATCTGGTTGCAATATCCCTCCCTTAACGTCTGATTGAACGAGCCTGCTATAGATCAGTGGCGGCAACAAATCAGCCAGTCAAAGGGATCAGAACATGCAAATTCAATCCGCAGTCGCCAGCAGCGGCCGAAAGCTTACCTCCGGCGTGACAACCGAACCGGCCCGGATCGTCGCGGCTCAGCGACTACGGCACCAGATATTCACCTGCGAATATGGTGCCGATCTGGAAACGGATGGTGGTATCGACCAGGACCGCTTTGACCCATGGTGCGAACATTTCGTGGTTATGGACCAGCACAGCGAGGTTGTGGCCACTACGCGCCTGCTGCATGGAGACGTAGCAGCCAGAATCGGCGGCTTTTACTCTGAAGACGAATTCAATCTCGATCGCCTGAAACGCAACCCGGGCGTCTTCGCGGAGCTTGGCCGGACCTGCATTCACAGCGATTACCGCTCGGGAGCGGCGCTGAGCATGCTTTGGTCAGAGGTGGCAAAGTATCTGGTTCAGGAAGGCATCGACTATCTGCTGGGCTGCGCCAGTATCAGTATGCTGGACGGCGGCTACAAAGCCTGGCGAATCACCCAGCAGGTACAGCAGGAGCACCTGGCTGCAGACGACTTCCGTGTCATTCCGAAACGCACGCTGCCGCATCTTGCCAGCCATCAGTTGAAGACAGACAAAGTGGCGATTCCACCATTGCTCCGCACCTATATGAGACTGGGGGCAGAAGTGTGCGGTGAGCCCTGCTGGGACCCGGCTTTCCGCTGTGCCGACCTGCTGGTACTTTTGCACGTGGATAAACTGGCACACCGTTATGCGCGGCGCTATAAACTTGAGGCCAGGACTGCTTGAAGCCAATGGAGCCTATTGCTGCAAGCCTCCGGCTGTTTACACGGCTGAGTGCGTTTGTCGGGTTTCTGATGCTCAGCACGACGACCCTTTTGTTGTTGCGGATTGTCGAGCTTTGCAGCGGGCGCCGATTCGATCGGGCCACTCTGGTCAATGTTTATTGCATCCGCCTGTGCCGGATTCTGGGCATGCATATTCAGACTCACGGCCAGGCAATGGAGTGTTCGGGAATGCATGTATGCAATCATGTTTCCTGGACGGATATCCCGATTCTGGCGGCGGGCCTTCCTTTGCGGTTTCTTGCCAAACGTGAGGTGGCTTCCTGGCCACTGATTGGCTGGATCACGCGTCAGGTCGGTACTATTTTTGTAAAACGTGGGGCCGGCGACTGCGCTGCAGTGCGACAGAAACTGACCTCGGTCCTGGCAGCGGGGGAATGCGTGCTGGTGTTTCCTGAAGGCACCACGACGGCCGGTGCAGGCGTCCGACCGTTTCACCCGCGCCTGCTCGGCGCGGCGATCACGGCCAGGTGTCCGGTGCAGGCGATAACGATTGCCTACCACCGGGACGGGCAACCCGACTGCCTGGTACCTTTTATCGGCGACGACGATTTTGTCGCCCACCTGTGCCGTCTGCTGGCAAAACCTGCGGTGCAAGTAGATGTCATGTTTCATCCCCCAGTCGCGGTTTCGGTCACAGAGAGCCCACGCGAACTGGCCAGGATACTTCACCAGCAGGTCAGCACCGGGCTGGAGACATTGCGGGAAAAACACCATTGGGAAGCTTTTTGCAGGGCCGAATCGGGACGTGCTATGGTGTAGTGATGTCGCTTTCAGATCCCTGTCCTGCTCACAATAGCTCCGGCGTAAAGACCCGTGTACCGACAGAGCTGATGGATCATCAACGATGACACACGGCATTGTCACACCCCTGACCCAGGCGCTTGCAGAGGGCAAGCTGACTCGGGACGAAATGAAATCCCTGATGCAGCGCTCCGACAGGCCCGCCCTGCGCCACCTGGCGCTGTGGTTGCTGGTGCTGGCCGGAACCACAACACTGGTCACCCTGGCATGGAACAGCTGGCTGATCTGGCCCGCCATGCTCCTGCATGGAATCGTGCTGGTGCATCATTTCTCTCTACAGCACGAATGCGTGCATTACACCGTATTCCGCACCCGCAAACTGAACAATATCGCCGGGCAGATCTGTGGCTTGATTATCATACTGCCACATCGCTTTTTCCGGTATGAGCATTGCGACCACCACACCTATACGCAACAGACCGGCCAGGACCCGGAATTGATCCCGATGCCGCAGACCTATGGTGAATACCTGCTCTACCTGTCCGCGATCCCTTACTGGAAGGCAAAGTTCACCGAGATTTCACGCCACGCCATGGGTCGGCTTTCGGACATCGAAAAGCGCTTCATCCCGAAAGAGGAACATGCCGCGGTGTTCCGGGACGCGCGGACGATGTTGGGCATATACGCACTGATTTTTATCGGTATGGCGGTCACCGGCTGGTGGGGGCTGATCTGGTACTGGATCATTCCGCTGTTTCTCGGCGAACCGGTCATGCGTTTCATCCGGATGACGGAACATGTGGGTCGTCCGACCGTTACCCGGATGAGTGAAAACACCCGCACCAACCTCGTCTCCGCCCCGTTGAGGTTCCTGTGCTGGAACATGAACTATCACGCAGAACATCACTATGTTCCCCTGGTTCCCTACCACACCCTGCCACGCCTGCACGAAAAGCTGCGTGACCATATTCATGTCGAGCCGGGTGGCTATCTCGGTGCCCATCTCGACATCCTGCATCAGATCCGCGAGGCGAGGGCATGAGCGACAAATCCTGGCGCGACCTGATTGCGGTAAACGAGCTGGAAAAGGACTGGGTCACCCGGGTCGAGGCCGGAAAACGGACCATCGCTGTCTATGACACGCCCAGCGGCATCTATGCCTCGCTCGCGCTCTGCACCCATAACGGCGCTGATCTTTGCGATGGCTATTTCGACGATCACGTGATCGAATGCCCGCTGCACCAGGGGGCCTTTGACATTCGCGATGGAAAGCCCGTCGCGCCGCCCGCCACGCAGGCGCTGCAAGTACTTGAGGTACGGGTGCGGGACGGGATGGTGCAACTGCGGATCTGATGCCGATCCGCTGATTGACCCGCGGATCGCTCTGCTCCTGAACGAACGCCAGCACCAGTCTCTGACCGGGTTTTCAGAACCGCCGGGTAACCGAGAGGCGGTAGCTCTGGTTCAGGGTGTTGTCGGACTCTGAAAGGCTCGCGGTCAGCTCGGTTACCAGCAGGCCAATGCGGTAATCCAGGCGGTTTTCCCAACGGGTATCATCGTTTGCCTCCAGTGAGTCATTCTGCTCGATCAGGTACAGCAGGTTATCGCTGGTATAGCGCAGGTCCGATCGCCAGCTCAGGCGATTGATGCCAAACACGGCACTCTGCAGGTAAGACATACTGATATTGGTACTCGGATTCCAGTCGCTGAAACCCTCATTGTCGCTGCTGCGGCTGGTCTGCAGGGTTGCACTGAGAGAAAGGGTTTGGTTCCGGCTGAAATTCTGACGCAGGGAAAGCTGCAGATTCACCAGTTGGAATATCTGTTCAACCTCGCCGTCACGGTATTGCCTTGAATCCGAGACCTGAAATTCACCATAGGCGCTACCCAGTTCCAGCGGGCTGTCCAGCCTGATTGATGCGCCATTCTGCAGGCCCGAGAGCGGCTCCCCGGTATTGGAGATTTGATGGGAGGCGGACTGACGCAAGGTCCCGGTCAGCCGTCCGAAATCACCCGTCGCCAGGGGCTTGCGCAGGTCATGACCGATCCGGACAGAGCCATTGGCAAATTCGGTATTGTCCTCTTCAGTCTCTACGCTCTGGTAGCCGCCGCTCAGATCCGCATTCCAGCTATGGCTGAGGTCGGCAAAATTCCGTGATCCGGAGTTGAAACCGAGCCGGACGTTATGCTGCTGGCTGAAACGCTGGGCCACATTAACCGGCCTGCTGAGGCCGGTATTGGTATCGACTGAAGTCTCTTGGTAGGTAGCCCCGGAGTTGACACTGGTGGTCCAGCGATCACTCAGACGATAGCTGGCGCCAAGATTGGTGGCGACCAACTGCTGGGTTCCGAGAGAGGAGGCGGACTCATTGTTGAACTCCAGCGCCCGCAGGTTGCCGCTTAACCTGAGCCGTCGCTCCCCGCCACTGGTCCATATGGTGGTCGTGCTGACCTGGTCACGGTCGGTACTGGAAACGCTGCTTTGAGTGTCCCGCTGCTGCCGGGTCGTGCTTGCCAGGTTGTTGACGGTCAGATTGCTGTCCTGGGGGTTATAGCGATGCTGGAAGTTGATCAGCTCGCGTTCGTCGGAGCCGATGTCGCCCAGGGACCGGCGCACTTCATTCTGCTCGACCGTCAGGTCCAGGTCATGCTCACTGAAGTTTTTGCGGCCAGTGAACTGCCAGTTCTGCCGTTCATTGCGAAGCGGTTCGCCAGTGGCCTGGTCTACAGTTGTTTCTTCGTAGCGTAACTGATATCGGCCCAGGCTGGAGCTCCGGTAACTCTGCTGAAATCCGTAGCGGGTAACCGTGCGATCCGTTTCCCGGGCACTCGTCGTCAGGGCGTCACTGTTCAGGCGGGTATCATCACGCAGGAACCAGAGGTTCAGGGGCACATCTGACTGCGGCAACAACCCGAGCCGGGCCTCGCCAGTGGTCAACTCACCGTTCTGGGACCGTGGCTCCTGCCGTCCGCCCCAGAATTTGCTTCTGGTCAGCGAAAATCCTACTGAACCCGAAAACTGGGCGAACCAGGGCTCCCAGAGGTACATGTTTTTTTCGAGCCGGAGAGTGCCCGCATTGCTGGTGCTCGAGCTACTGGTTCCGCCGCCGTCAAAACGGGAATAACGGCCCGTGTACTCCAGTTCACCACTGAGCGGGGCCGCTCCGATGGAAGCTGCTGCCGAAGCCAGGAACAGGGCAAAGGACGCCAGCCTCCAGTGCCCTTGCTTTCCCGGAGTCGCTGACTTCTGGACACATCTGGCACGACATGGCGGGGAGTTACCCCGAGGCCGGCACGCCAGGGGC
The DNA here is from genome assembly GCF_035268745.1 of Marinobacter sp. Lineage (GTDB taxonomy): Bacteria > Pseudomonadota > Gammaproteobacteria > Pseudomonadales > Oleiphilaceae > Marinobacter. The sequence goes on along the minus strand of NZ_DATFKH010000057.1, from coordinate 128,638 downwards.
GTCTCCATCGGGCTCGAGCAGTTCTTCACGCAGGGATACCTCAGCTGCCTCCCGCAAATTATTGCGTAGCGCTGCTACCGCAGCTTCCGCACGCTCCCGTTCCAACAGGCCTTCGGCACGCTCGGCGACGCTGGCAAAATCCTGGAGCCGGGGTTCCTGACGAGCCTCAAGACGCACCAGGGCAATACCTTCAAGCACCATCAATGGCTCCGACAGCTCGCCGGGGGCCATCTCCCGGGCCGCTTTCTCGATTTCAGGCGCCAGCATACCCATATGGACATACCCCATATCGCCCCCCGCCTCCGCGGTATTGTCACCGGAGTGGATACGGGCCATTTCAGCAAAGTCCGCACCATCGCGCAAGCGCTCCAGCAGACCCTCCGCCTCTTCCCGGGCGGCCTTCCAGACAGTTTGCGGGTCCTCCGGCATCACCCTCAACAGAATCACCGAGAGTTTCAGCTTGGCCGGTTCGGTAAACAGTTCCGGATTTGCCTCGTAAAAGCTACGAACCTCTTCCTTGGATGGATTGGCAACCGCCCGCACACGGGCTTCAAGCTGGTCCACCAGGCTTTTCTGTTCCAGGCGCCAGCGCTCATGAGTCAGGGCCTCTTCACCGAGCCCCCTGGCGGCCAGACGCCCCAGCGCCTCCTGCACCCGGTCAGTGTCCGGTTCCAGCCCCCGGCGGCGGGCTTCGCTGGCCATCAACACACGTTCTACCAACCGGTCGGCCACCTCTCTCTGGAACCTGGCCATATCCCCACCCGGGGGCTGGCCATGATAGAAAGTTTCGCGGGCCTCACGACGAAGTTCGCGGGCATACTCGGCCACCGTGATAACGGTCTGGTTAATGGTGGCAAAAGCAGAACCGGGGTCGATATCCCCGCTTGCGGTCTGCTTCTGTTCACTGCTTTCCTGTTCATTTTCCTGCTGGGCCAGCACCGACTGTGCCGGGAACACCAGCCAGAACGCCATCAGGGCGGCTTGGATGCCGCCCCGGGAATGCCCACGCCCGATGCCTTGCCACATAATGACTCCCAGCTCTCTCACAAACTTTAGTTATCCGTAACGCAGCGAAACAGGGCCCCTGCCGGGGCCCTGCTGCCGGCCGACCGCTTACTTGTTATGGCAGGTCAGACAGACACTACTGGCTTCGTTACTGATCCGCATGAAGTTGACCTCAGCAGTAGTATCTGGTGAGTCTACATGAGGGTCGTGGCAGCTGCCACACTCGACGGCGGGCTGCACGTTAGCACTGCCGGCGAAATCAGAGCGGCTGTAAAGGAAGATGTCGGTCCGCTGACGAATCCCGTCATCGGCTGCACCGAGGTTGGCGGTACCATCACCAGCCGTAGTGCTGGTGTCCAGCCACCAGACCTGATTGCCGTTAATAGTGTCAGTCTGTGGATCGTTGTAGTCACTTCCATGAGCACAGAGTGTGGAGGCGGTAAGGCCGGTTGTAGAATCAATGCCACCACCGCAGTACTGGATACTGACCGGGTGATCATCACGCAGATCGGTACCGATGACCGCCAGGCTATTGTCTGCGCCGGTCATAACGGCGGTACCGGTATTGGTCGAATTCCCGCGGCCCGGGGCGTTGATGACGGTATCCATGGCCTGGACCCCGTCGTGGCAGGACAGGCAGGCCAGGGATACTGAGCCCACCGGAGCCTCTTCGCCCCTCAGGGTGGTGGTATTCAGATCAGAGTAGCGCTGCTGGATGTTGACCGATGCCAGGCTGCGGTTCCACAGCGGCGCAGGCGCCGAGGTGTCACCACCGTGCGGCGTATGGCAGTAGGCACAGATTTCACCGGTGCCCGCGCCCAGGATATTGCCGGCCTGCTGACCTTCCGTTGCCGTGGTCAGGTCATGGCTGGTACCGGCAATGCTCTGCGCCTGCGCCGTGCCCGCCAACAGGAACCCGGCCGTGGCAAGCGCCAGCGCCAGGAGGAGATTTTGCGGACGCCCAGAGGCGCCCCTCAATATGAAAAGTCTCATTGTAGTTTCCCTCATCGTTGTTTCAGCTTTTCTTGCTCTGTCAGTCGTCCGCCGCTTGACGGCATCGGCACTGCATCCCCTTTATCGAACTTACACTGGCCGAGTCACTTCCACCAGCCAGCCATGTCTACCTAGCGGAACCAGGCCCCCAGGTACCCATCTGTTGTGGCCAGCTGCGCGGGCCGAAAGATATCCACCTTGTGAAAAAACTGGTCGACCATGTAAATCCTGCCATTTTCGTCAACGGCCATCCCGCTGGGCAGCATGTACTCTGCCGGACCACCGCTACTGCCCCGATCGCCAATGAACAGGAGCAAATTACCTTCGGCATCGAAGATCTGAAAATTACCGAAGGACGTATCAGCCACATACACATTGCCATCCGGGTCTACCGCAATACCTTTGGGCCTGGCAAACTGGCCCATCTGTCGCCCCAGGGAGCCGAAACTGTGCAAGAACTCGCCATCGCGGCTGAACGCCTGGACCCGGAAGTTGCCGGCGTCGACAACATATACCGTGCCGTCTGGTGCGACATCAATACCGCGAGGGAGATTGAACTCACCGTCGCCGGTGCCGCGCGTGCCGATATCAAAAAGATGGTTGCCATTGGCCACATCGAATACCCGCACCCTGTGCTCCTGAGTACCCACTCCCCCGGTATCCACCGCATAGACTCTTTCACCCGCCGGGTCTACCGCAACATAGGTGAGGCGGTTGAACATCGACGAGCCACCCATGGCGGTAATGTAACCACCGTCCCGGTCATAAAGCACAATCCGGGACTGGGACATGTCCGCCACATAGAGGTTGCAGTTGGCGTCCACCGCCACCCCCATGGGCTTGTTCAGAATCCCGGGCCGACTGCCACCGATATCAAAACTGACCCCCTCGACCGGATCAAAAACAAACACACGCCGCGCCACGGTGTCACTGACATAGATACGGCCCTTACAAACGGCGACATCGAAGGGCTTGGGCATCATTTTGCCCTTTTGTCTCTCACCGGTGACCATCATCCGGAAGCGACTCTTGCTGTCAACGTCCTGCACCTGTGCCGTGCTGACCAGAGTAGTCTCAAACACGAACCGCGCCGGATCCGGGGGTGGCGGAAAGACGTATTCTTTCTGCGGCGCCTCCGGCGGCGCCGAGGCACAGGCGGTGAGCAACACACTCAGCACCAGTCCTGAAAGAGAGAACAACGAACGCCCTTTAACCATATTTCAATCGTCACCTTTCCAGCTACTTCTGCACCAGATGCAAAGCCTGAGCTGTCAATTCCAGATCCGACAGGAGGAATGACACGTATGATTATCGGATATTAACGTTATTGAGGCAACGAAGTTGAGGTCCTTAGGTCTTCTCTTTGCCAGACCTAGGTCCTACCCCATCTGGACATATTGCTGTTTTCTTGACATTGATCAAGTTTGTCAATAAAAGCACGGACCTGGAAGACATTCAGTCTGTCAGTTGCTGATCAATCACCAGAGTTGTCGGCGCCTTCTCCTCGTCGCTGACTGCAATCGGCGTTTCGAGGGAGCCCTGCCAGTCACCTGCTTCAGGCATGGCATTACCTGAGCGCGAGACCCGGGCCGCGACCATTACCTCCGAGGCCGTGGATACCTTCACACTCGGCCGCATGGCGTAGCGGTCATCCAGTCTTACTACCGCAGGCAGCTCCGCAGCGGAAAGCCGTGCCACCGCCAGCGGGGGTGAATTTGCTGCGGCACCGGCTTCCCGGGCAAACAGGAACAGAACGGCATCCCGGGGAATATCATCGTTGAACGCATCAGCCACCTCAACCCGTACCGTTACACCCGCGCTACCGGCTTCATCCTCGACTGGCCGGGAACTGGCGACCGGCGCCGGTGCTTCACGACCGAGTTCCTGATAAGCACGGGCAATGCCCTGGCGTATATCGGCAATGCGCGGATGGTCCGGCTCGACTTCGACAATCCGCTCCCAGCGGCTTATCGCTTCCTCGAAATTACCCTTGTGAAAAGCGCTGAAGGCCAGCAGGCCCAGGGCATTGACTTCGTCGGGGTTGATCGCCAGGGCTTCGTTAATCCTGCTCCGGACGGTGGGAGTTATCTCACCCTGACTGTCAAAAAAGCCGGCCTGGGCTGACAACCCCAGCGACACAGCGCGGAACGGAGAATCCGCCGCAAGGACGTCAGCGAGCCTCTGGTAGGCCCAGGCTGCATCCGCGTACTGTTCCATCTGCATATAGGTCCGGGCCAGCATGCCCCAGCCTTCCGGGTTGTCAGGACTGGCTTCGAGCCGATCCCGCAAGCGGGCGGCGAGATCGGGGATGTCGGCCATACTGCCCCCGCCTCCCTGGGCGCTCATTTCCTGCATGGCGCGGAACTGTTCGACACCAGCCTTGGCTCCCCACTGCTGATACAGTAAAACCGACGTCACGGGGATGGCGACCAGCGAGACCAGCACAATCGCCACCGCGCCTGCGCGTCCCTGACCTTCCTGCGGTGCTGTATTGACAACCCCCTGGTCTGCATCCGGTACATCGTCCAGCATGGCCCCGGCCAGTTCGTCCTTGAGCTGCTGGTAGGTTTCCTCATCAATATTGCCGGCTTCATAGTCACCATCCAGCTCGGCCATACGGGTCCGGTAGGCCAGCAGGTTCTGGTTGCGGACATCGGTTTCGGCACGCTTGCCCGGCTCGTAGGAAATCAGTGGATAGGCGATAAACGCCAGGGCCACAAGGATCAGAACAGCAGTGGTAATCCAGAAAATATCAATCATAACTATGTCGTTGGTTACTCAGGAAATAGGTTCAGCGGGAAGCATCCGAGTCGTAATTCGAGAGCGCACGGGAAGCTTTTTCCCGCTCCTCATCACTCAGCTCGGCAGCCTGTGCGCCGTGGCGGCGGGAGCGGATAAAAACTCCACCAACCACCAGCACGCCAATCAGCACGGCAAGGACCGGCGTTGCCCAGAGCAACAGGGTACGGCTCTCCAGCTTTGGCTTGTAGCGCACAAATTCACCAAAACGGGCCACCAGGGAGTTGGTAATTTCCTCGTTGCTGGCGCCCTCTTGCATCATAAGGTAGACCCTCTCGCGCATATCCTTGGAGATGGGCGCGTTGGAGTCGATGATGTTCTGGTTCTGGCACTTCGGACAGCGCAACTCCTCGAGCAGGTTCTGAAAGCGAACCTCCTGCGACCTGGAGTCAAACTCGTAGACCGCGGCCGGATTTTCCTGCTGGGCTGCGGCCCAGACTGGCAGAACCAGGGTAATCGCCAGCAACAATAGACGCATCAGCCTTGCTCCCTGTATTTGCGGACAACAGGCTCAAGATCCTGTTGCCAGACTTTTTCGTCAACCGGGCCCACATGGCGGTAACGGACAATGCCCTTACTGTCGATCACATAGGTTTCCGGGGCACCGTAGACCCCCAGGTCGAAACCAAGCCTGCCTTCGGGGTCAAAGATATTGAGCCGGTAGGGATCGCCCAGGGTGTCGAGCCAGGCCATGGCTGCCTCGCGTTTGTCCTTGTAGTTCAGACCGATAATGGGGATACCGCGTTCCCGCGCCAGCCAGACCAGATCATCGTGCTCATCGCGGCAGGCCGGGCACCAGGTACCCCAGACATTCAACAGCGACACCTCGCCCTGGAACACCGAGGAATCCAGCGACTGGCCAGGCTGTTTCAACGCCGCCAGGGAGAAGGCCGGCACCGGTTTGCCGATGAGCACCGATTCCAGATGGTTGGGGTCCTTGCCGATACCCGCAAACAGCACTACGCCAAGGACCACCACCAGCACAACCGGAACAAACAACACCAGTCTTTTCATGAAAGCGCCTCTGTCGGGGCAGACTTGCCACCGGCGGCCTCTTCCTGCGCCGCCACTTTGGCGGCAAGCTTGCTCCGTACCCGGTAGCGGCGATCGGAAATTGCCAGGAAACCACCACAGGCCATAAACAGGGCACCCAGCCAGAGACAGCGAATCAGCGGCTTGTACTGGATACGGATGGCCCAGGCATTGCTGGACAACTGCTCACCCACCGCGACAAACAGATCCCGGGACAGGCTGGCATCAATACCCGCTTCGGTCATCATGTCACGGCGAACCTGATATTCGCGCTTCTCGGGGCGAATGGTGGAAACTGCCCGGCCATCCCGGAATACCTCGAAATTGCCGACATTCGCGGTAAAGTTGGCGCCCTGGCGCTGGGTCATCCCCAGGAAATTGAACTGGTAGCCGGCCATGGTCACCGAATCTCCCGGCACCATCCGAATTTCCCGCTCAATGCCATAGTTGGACACCACCGAGGCCCCCAGCATGGTAATCGCAACACCCAGGTGACCCAGCACCATGCCGTAATAGCTGCGGGACAGGCGGCGCATGCCCTGCCAGCGACCCTTCTTCGATGCGGACTTGTCCCAGATGTCCGTCAGGGTTGCGGCAGTAATCCATACTGCGGTAAAGCAGCCGGCAAACGCCCAGGGCTCGAAGCCGCCATAGATCACCATGATAGCGGTCGCCGCCAGTATGCTCACAGCCAGAGGCCAGAGCAGCTTACGGCCGATCCAGCCACCATCGGTCTTCTTCCAGCGAGAGAAAATACCGGCACCCAGCAGCAGGCCGGCGGCAATGGCCAGGGGACTGAAGGTCAGGTTAAAAAAAGGTTCGCCGATGGACAGGCGGCCCAGATCCAGGAAATCCAGCACCAGGGGATAGAGCGTGCCAACCAGTACCAGCAGTGTTGCCGCTACCAGCATTACATTGTTCAGCATCAGGAAAATTTCCCGGGAGTAGCTGCCATAGCGGGAGCGTGAATGCACCACCGGCGCCCTCAAGGCGTATAGTGCCAGGCTCGAGATAATGGTAATGCCGAGCAGGCCCAGCAGGAAAACACCCCGTTCCGGGTCAGAGGCGAAGGCATGAACCGAAGTCAGCACCCCGGAGCGCACCAGGAAGGTGCCCAGCAGGCTCAGCGAAAACGTGACAATCGCCAGCAGAACTGTCCAGCTCTTGAAGACCCCGCGTTTCTCGGTGACCGCCAGGGAGTGCATCAGGGCGGTGCCGGAAAGCCATGGCAACAGCGAGGCATTTTCAACCGGGTCCCAGAACCACCAGCCGCCCCAGCCAAGCTCGTAATAGGCCCACCAGCTTCCCAGGGCAATACCCAGAGAGAGAAAGGCCCAGGCAACGGTAGTCCAGGGGCGGGACCAGCGCGCCCAGGCAGCATCAAGACGGCCATTGATCAGGGCCGCAATGGCAAAAGCGAAAGCAACGGAAAAACCCACATAGCCCATGTAAAGCAGGGGCGGATGGATGATCAGTCCGAAATCCTGCAACAGGGGATTAAGATCCGCTCCATCGGCCGGCACATTCGGCAACAGCCGGTCAAAGGGATTGGAGGTCAGGACAATGAACAGCAGGAAGCCCACGGACACCATTCCCAGCACCGACAGCACCTGGGAAGTCATAACGGTAGGCAGGTGCCGGCTGAACACCGAAACCGCCAGGGTCCAGCCGGCCAGCATCAGAATCCACAGCAGCAGCGAGCCCTCATGGCCTCCCCATACCGCACTGAACTTGAAGTACCAGGGCAGCATGCTGTTGCTGTTATTGGCTACGTAGGCGACGGAAAAATCATCCACCATAAAGGCATGGGTCAGAATCGCAAACGCCAGCGCAGTGAACACAAAGAAACCTGCCGCCAGTGGCCTGGCAAAGAGCTGGAGGCTTTCCCGCCCGGTTATCGAGCCGGCCAGCGGCACGATCGACAGCAGCACCGCCAGCAACAGTGCGAGTATCAGCGCGAACTGTCCGAGTTCCGGATACATGAGCTTTCTCCCATCTAATAATGCGTGTATCTGATATTGGGTGTCGCTGCCACTCAGTAAGCGCCGACTGGCTGCTGCCCGGGCAGACTGTCAGTCACGCTGTCGGTCATGGCGCTCTTGTTGGCCGCCTTCGCTCTTTCCAGGGCTTCATTGACCTCCGGTGACATATAGTTCTCGTCATGTTTTGCCAATACCTGGTCGGCGACAAAAAAACCGTCCTGACGTATGCGGCCCATCGCCACTATGCCCTGCCCCTCAGCAAAAAGGTCCGGAAGAATGCCCACGTACTCCACCGGAAACGACGAGTTGAAGTCGGTCACATTGAACTGGACTCTCAGGCTTTCAGGGTCGCGCTTGACAGACCCGTCTTCGACCATCCCGCCAGCCCGGATACGGACGTCCAGGGGTACTTCCCCGGAAGCGATCTGGGTGGGGTCGTAAAACAGGTTGATGTTCTGCCGCAGGGCGTAGGTTGTCAGACCCACGGCAACAGCCACTCCCGCCAGCAGGAACAGCACAATGGTAAGACGTTTTTTACGAAGCGGATGCATAGCCATGGCTTGTCAGTCTCTCGAAGGTTGAACCGGGGTGAAACTTGCGGCTGCCGGGGCCTGTCTGGCCGATGACCGACCCGCCCGGCGGCGCTGGGAGTTGATGACTGACCGGCGCTGGCGCATTGACCAGACCATGAGCCCGACCAGACATACAGTAAAAACCGCGTAACAGGTCCACACATAGGGGCCGTGCCCTTCCATAGACCAGAACGCGGCAATCGAATCAAATTCCATAGCTCATCCCTCCCCTGACCGGACCAGTTCCTGAACCCAGCGCGTTCTGGACTCGCGGGTCAGTATTTCTGTCTGCATCCGCAGGCATGCCAGCCAGCCGAAAATAAGGTAGAGGCCGAGCACTGCCAGCAACAGCGGAACCCACATATCAGGCGACATCGAAGGCTTTTCCGTCAGCTTGAATGTTGCCGGCTGATGCAGGGTATTCCACCACTCCACAGAATACTTGATGATAGGTATATTCACTACCCCTACCAGCACCAGTACAGCCGTCGAGCGGGCCGCCGATTTTTCATCGGAGATGGCCGAGCTCAGGGCAATCACCCCGAAATACAGAAACAGCAGGATCAGCATGGAGGTCAGCCGGGCGTCCCAGATCCACCAGGTGCCCCAGGTGGGCTTACCCCAGACCGCGCCGGTAAACAGGGCCAGAAAGGTAAATATCGCACCCACCGGCGCCACTGACCGCACAAACAGATCCGCCAGCTTTATTCTCCATACCAGGGTCACCACCGCTGCCGAGGCCATCATCAGGTACACCGACTGCGCCAGGAATGCCGACGGCACATGGATATAGAGAATCCGGTAGCTGTTACCCTGAAGGTAATCCTTGGGAGCAAAGGCCAGCCCCCATACCAGCCCGGCAAGCAACAGTCCGGCCCCGAGCCAGAGCAGCCAGGGCATCAGCTTTGAGGCGATACCGTAAAACCACTTGGGTGAGCCCAGTTTGTGAAAAATTTGCCACATCGGGGATTTACCTTTCTACCTGGTTTAACTGTTGGACAGACTGATGCGCAGTGCTGCCGCCGATGCAAAGGGTGCGAGCGTCAGCGCCAGCACCAGAAACGCGCCCATAAGCGCCATATAGGCGGACACCGCTGCCCCGTCTGTCGCTGCGCTCACAGTTCCGGTACCGAATATCAGCACCGGAATGTACAGGGGAATGATCAGCAGCGACAACAATACCCCTGCAGACCGGAGCCCGAGCGTCAGAGCCGCCCCGATGGAACCAATAAAACTCAGCACCGGAGTTCCGATCAGCAGGGTTAGACACAGAACCAGAATAGAGTTCCCGTCCAGCTGCATCATCACTCCCAGAACTGGTGTCAACAATACCAGGGGCAATCCCGTCACCACCCAGTGGGCCAGGGTTTTGGCCAGCAGCAGAAGAAACAGGGGCTGGGGCTGCAAAACCAGCTGCTCCAGGGTGCCGTCATCATAATCATGGCGGAACAGGTGATCCAGGGACAGCAGCACGGACAGCAGTGCCGCCACCCAAAGTATACCGGCGCCGGCTTCTCTCAGGAATGCGGGTTCGGGACTGACTCCCAGAGGAAACAGGCTGACCACCATGACAAAAAACAGCAACGGGTTGAGCAGATCCTGGCGCTGGCGGAAGGCCCCCCGCAGATCCCGCATCAGCACCGCCCACATGGCAGGCAGAACACCGACAGCGGAGTCTTCACTGCGAATAGTGATGGTTACTGTGGCTTCAGCCGTCATCCGCGACGCCCCCAAGAGTAATGCGTGCCATGCCCGGCAGTTGCAGGTCATGGTGAGTGGTCACCACCACGGCACCGCCACGGCGGGCCCGCTGCAGCAACAACTCCTCAATGGCAGCCACACCGGTGTGATCAACGGCCGTAAATGCTTCGTCAAGGACCCACAGTGGCTCTTCCGAAATCAGCAGCCGGGCCAGAGCAACCCGGCGCTGCTGCCCCGCCGAGAGCTGACCCGACGGAACATCCTGAAAGCCGCCCAGCCCGGTGCCCTCCAGGGCCCTCCTCAGGGTCTCGTCCTCGGTCTGCTGGCGGCCGGCCATCAGTGCCCGAAGGTTTTCCAGTGGCGTGAGTAGCGGCTTGATTCCGGGCCGGTGACCGATATAAAGCAGATTGCGCAGAAACTCCTCCCGGCGCCAGGCCCGGGGCTGGCCCCGCCACATGATCTGTCCGGAATAGCTGTCGTTGAGGCTGGCGAGGATTCTAAGCAGGGTAGTCTTGCCGGTACCATTGGGGCCCTCGATACGGGTCAGCGTTCCGGCCGCGATTGCGAAGGAAAGATCGCGAAAAAGCATTCGACCATCCCGCTCGCATTGAAGATTTACGGCCTGTAATAAAGGCTCAGACATCAGGGTCCCATAGCAAAAATAAGCAGAATCAGCTGTTCCGGCATAAGATCGACGGATCACACGGGTCCACAAAAATTTCGCCTATCATAGCGAAAACATTCGACGATTGCTCTTGTCATAAGTCAAATCGGCACCGGAAGGAATTCATTAAAGGGTGAGCCCGGGGTAGGACCTAGGTCTGTGTTCAACCCTGGTACATGCTGATAATCTGAAGCTATGAAAATATCATTTGCGACTCTTATATTGACTCTGTGCCTGCTGCCGGTCTCCGCTGCTGGCCAGTCTGACCTCCCGAAGATGCAGGAGCCTGCTGGTGCGCAGGAAGGCTCTTTTACTGAGCTTGAGGGTATGGTCGAGTTTCTGCAGGAACGTCTGCAGGAAGACCCGGACAACCTCGATGGCTGGCTGATGCTGGCCCGTTCCTATGCCTATATGGAACAGCCGGCCAAGGCGGCAGAAGCCTTCGGACAGGCCCGGCAGCAGTTCGGCGACTCGCCCGAGCTGCTCACCAGCGAAGCCGAATACCTGATGCAGGCCGCCGGCGGCAAAGTGGATGAGAACACCGAGGCTTTGGTCACCCGGGCGCTGGAAATGCGCCCCGATTTCAGCCGGGCGCTCTGGCTGGCGGGCATCGCCCACTACCAGCGCAAGGAGTACGGGGAGGCGGGTAAGCTCTGGCAACAGTTGCTGGACCAGCTAGCCGCAGGCAGCGAATCGAAAAGCATGGTTCAGGAAGCCCTGGATGACCTGGCGGATCGGGGCGTTAGTCTGGATCAGCCGAAAGAAAATGGACCCGGCGACCCCTGACCAGGTGAATCCCTGACGCAGGCGCCCTATAATAGCTGGATTCAGACTGCGGGCGCGTGCGTGGGAACTGGCAAGACCGGGTGAGTTGTTGATGTGTAAAAACCTAAAGCTGTATTTTCCGGCGGTTATATTGGTGCTGCTTGCTCTGGCCTCGGGCACAGAGGCACAGCCTGTTTCCGACATTGCCAGTACCCGGCACAATCTGTCCCTCAGCGGTTCAGGGGAAGTCAAAGCTAGCACTCAGTCAGAAATGTGTGTGTTCTGCCATACTCCCCACAGCAGTAGCACCAGTGCCGCCGCGCCCCTGTGGAACCGGAATCTTTCCGAGGCAACCTACACCAGCTACGACTCCTCTTCGATCCAGGCCCTTGATATTGCCGAGCCCATCGGCTCCTCACGGCTGTGCCTGTCCTGCCACGACGGCACCCTGGCCATAGGCGCGGTACTCAACGAGCCGGGCCGCGGCGGTGGCGATGGCAGCATCTCCATGCAGGGCACCGCGGCCGACGGCACCATGCCCGGCGATGCCGGAGTTACCACTGGCAACACCCGGGACCTGGGGGTCAACCTGACCAATGATCACCCCATTTCGTTCACCTACAACAGCGCCCTGGCCAACGCCGACGGTGAGCTGCGCGATCCGGCGGCTGTCCCCCACCTGGGTGTGCGCCCCACCGACAACCCGACCCTGCCGCTGGATCCCAACGGCAGCGGTGACGGCCTGGTCCAGTGTACTACCTGCCACGACCCGCATATCAGCGAGCAGGGGGAGTTCAACAAATTCCTGCGGGTCAACCGTTTCCAGGTCAACCCGGCTACCGGCGGGACTTTCTCCGAAGCCAGTGATCAGATCTGCCTGGCCTGCCACGACAAACTGGGCGCCGCCTGGGCTACCTCGGCTCACGCCGACGACACTGTTGCTGACGAGACCTACAAGGCTGACGCCGCCACCATGCGCCAGTTTGATCAGGGCCTCAGGGTCTGGCAGGCAGGCTGCCTCAACTGCCATAACCCCCACACCACAGAGGGGGCCCGGCGCCTGCTCCGGGAAGGTACGGACGCACCCGGAGGCCTGACCGCACCCAAGGCGGCGGGCGGCTCTGCCATCGAGGAAACGTGCTACCAGTGCCATAGAAGCCCTACTCAGAGCATTGTGCAAGGTGGTAGTGGTGAGGTGCCGGATATCCACCAGGATTTTCAGCGGGCCCGACGCATGCCAATCACCACCGCCAACCAGCCGGCCAATACCGAGGTGCACGATATCCTGGACGCCGATTTTACCGAGACCCGGGCCAACCTGGGCCTTAACAACCTGAATAACCGTCACGCCGAGTGCACCGACTGCCACAACCCCCACCGGCTGATGCGCAATTCGCTGTTCAACGGTCTTGGCACCGACCGGCGCACCCACCTGGTCGGCGGGCCCACTGGCAACCTGGCCTCGGGAGTACTGCGCGGCACCTTCGGGGTGGAACCCGCTTATCTGGGCGAAAGTTTCTTTGACCTGCCCAATGACTACGACGTCAAGAAAGGTGACGGTGGCGAGGGTGCCAGCACGGCGGTGACCAGCGGCCATGTCACACGGGAGTATCAGATCTGCCTGAAATGTCATTCTGATTTTGCCTACCAGGACGACAACCTCTACCCCAGCGGCACCACCCGACCGCCACTGGGCGGTCCTGGCACTCCCGCTTCTGCCACAGAACGCAGCAACTACACCCGTTACACCAACCAGGCCCGAGAGTTCCAGGCGCCAGACACTCACAAGGGTGCGCCCGGCGACCAGGGCACCGCCGCCGGTGCCGACTACAACGCAAACAATCACCGCTCCTGGCACCCGGTAATGGATGTCACTGGCCGCACCACCGGCCTGCGCAGCGGCATGAATGCCGGTTCGTTCGAGGCTCCATGGAACGCCAATGTAGGCAACCAGACCATGTACTGCTCCGACTGCCACGGCGCCAGCACCCCGAATGGCCAACACGAGCCCGCCGCCGGCCAGGCTTGGGGCCCCCACGGCTCGCAGCACAACTTCATTCTCAAAGGCCCTTACAACAGTGAGAGTGGGGAAGGCACCGGCAATACCCTGTGTTTCAAATGCCATGACTCCGGAAGTTACGGGGGTAACAGTGGCGGCACCGGCTGGCGGACCGAGGGAGAGGACGGTCACGCACTCCACTCGGGAGAAATCGAATCACCGATACGCTGTAACTGGTGCCATGTGGCGGTTCCCCACGGCTGGAAGAACAAGGCGCTGCTGGTCAACCTTAACGATGTCGGGCCCGAAGCCGGCCTGGCGCCGGGTACCGAAGTGAACACAAACTACAGCAACGGCCCCTACTACCGCGACGCCTATCTGAAAATCCGTAACTTCAACCAAGATTCAAGCTGGGGGGAAAATGATTGCGGACCTACCACTGGCGAGGGTGGGCGTGACTGGATGCGGGATGTGTGTGACAGCCCGCCATGACACCGCCCCTTACCACCAGTGAATGCCCCCTTAAATTTTGAGCTGACCCATGGCCTTGTTCTGGAACCTGATGACCAGGCTGGCGTCCCTGAAGCTGACGCTGGTCATACTGATTCTGTTGGCAGCCGGGGTCCTGGTGACCTACGACAAGGAGGTTCACACCACCTGGACACTGATCCTGCCCCTGGCGCTGGTGGCCATTAACCTGCTGGCAGCTATCATTGTCAGCCCCGCCTTCCGCCGCCATCCCGGACTGATGGTGTTCCATCTGGCACTGCTGGCGATTCTGGTGCTGGTGACCGCTGGCCGGCTCACCTATCTGAAAGGCCACGTGGGGCTCGCCACGGGCCAGGCCTTTGAAGGTGAGTTATCGGAAAAGGATGCTGGCCCATGGCACAATGGGGACCTTGAGGAGGTGTCATTTGTCAACGAGGGCTTCACCATCGACTACATGCCGGGGCAGCGCCGCGGCAACACCTATAACCGGGTCAGTTGGCAGATTGCCAACGGCCAGCGAAAACAAGCGGTTATTGGCGACAACACACCACTTGAACTTAAAGGCTATACCTTCCACACCACTTTCAACAAAGGGTTCGCCCCTGTCTTTCTGTGGCAGCCAGATGATGGCTCCTCGCCAGTGATAGGAACGATCAATCTCCCCAGCTATCCGCTAAACGATTACCGCCAGGCCCTGAGCTGGACGCCACCAGGCAGCGAGCAGGAGCTTTGGGTCATGCTGGAACTCGGGGAAGACGTATTACCCAAGGACCAGGCCGCCAGGTTTCGCATTCCTGAAGCTCACCACCTTATACTGCGACGGGATGATGAGCGCCATATACTGCGTTACGGGGATCGGCTGAAACTGGCAGAAGGCTGGATAACTTACCAGCGACTGACCACCTGGATGGGTTATAGTGTGCGCTACGACTGGACCATCCACTGGCTGTTTGCCGCCGCCGCCATTGGCATCGCAGGACTGGGCTGGCATTACTGGGCCAAGTACGATCGTCGCCCCTGGCGTCCACAATATGTTGACACATATGACTTCGCCGGGGACAGACAATCCTGACACGCCACAGGCTAATTTTAAGAGGTGATGAATGGAAAAGTGGGAACTAGTATTACTGTGGTGCGCACTGATTGGTTATGTGATTGGCGGGTCTGCGGCAATTATTGGCGTGGTACTCAAACGTCTTCCAGAGCGCACCGTGCTGGCCATTCTTGCCCTCGCTTTACTGCTTCATACGGCCTTTCTGGCCATCCGCTGGGTGCGCCTCGGCCATGGCCCCTACCTGACCATGTTCGATATTCTCTCGAGTAATATCTGGAGCTTCATGCTGATTTTTCTGATCGTCTACTGGCGCTATCAGGTGGTCCGGCCGGCCTCAGCGATAATCATGCCGGTGATTTTCATGCTGATGGGCTGGATGCAGCTTTCCGACAACACCCCCGGCCACCTGCCTAGCCACTACAACACCCTTTGGTTGTACATCCACATCAGCTTTGCCAAGGTGTTCTCGGGAATGGTGCTGGTAGCGGTCGGACTCTCCGGCATCATCCTGCTTCGCCACCTGCAACCGGCACGGGAACGCTTCGCCCGGCTGCCGGTAAACGGCAGTCTGGCCGACCTTGCCTATCGGTTTATGGCTATCGCCCTGATTTTTCACAGTCTGATGCTGGTGGCCGGGGCTATCTGGGCTCATGACGCATGGGGACGTTATTGGAACTGGAACGCCCTGGAAACCTGGTCATTCATTACCTGGCTTTTACTGGCCTTTGCAATTCACCTGCGCATTACCTTCAAGCCTTCACCAGAACTTAGTGCGGTTTTGGTGATCGGGGTTTTTTCACTCGCCTTTCTTACCTTCTACGGAGTGCCGTTTTTCTCCAACGCGCCCCATAAAGGGGTAATGTGAGGAATGCCACCAAGCACCCCTGGCGCCCATCTGCATGAGCAGTCGCCAGACGATGTGAACCCGGGTTGGATACTGGGTATTTCCGCTTATTATCATGACAGTGCAGCTGCCCTTGTGGACAGGCACGGCTGCATCGTCGCGGCTGCCCAGCAGGAACGTTTTTCCCGGCGCAAACATGATGCCTGCTTTCCGGCTGAGGCTATCAACTACTGCCTGGCGGAGGCCAACATTGGTCTATCGGCAGTCAGCCAGATCATTTTCTATGACAAGCCGTTACTGAAGTTTGAACGTCTCCTGGAAACCTACCTCGCGTTCAGCCCCCGGGGACTGAGATCGTTTCTTCAAGCGATGCCTGTCTGGATCAAAGAGAAACTGTACCTGAAAGCGTGCCTGCGCAAGGAGCTGGGTTGCCTAAGCGGGATACCTGTATCCCGGCTGCCGCCTTTACGTTTCACCGAACACCACCAGTCCCACGCCGCCGCCGCATTCTACCCAAGCCCTTTCCAGCGGGCAGTCGTTCTTTGTGTCGATGGCGTCGGGGAATGGGCAACCCTGTCTGCCTGGCTGGGTAACGGCAAGGAGTTGTTGCCGCTGTGGGAGCAACGCTTTCCGCATTCACTCGGGTTGCTGTATTCAGCGTTCACCCAATATCTGGGATTCCGGGTCAATTCCGGAGAGTACAAGATGATGGGGCTGGCGCCCTATGGCAAGCCCAGCTACGCTGACCGCATCCTCGAAACTTTGGTCCAGCTGGACGAGGACGGCAGTTTCCGGTTGAACATGCGCTATTTCGACTTTGCTACCGGTCTTAGCATGACCAATGCCCGCTTTCACTCCTTCTTTGGAAGGTCCCCCCGCGCCCCTGAAAACGCCATTGAAGCTTTCCACCAGGATATCGCCTGCTCTATCCAGACTGTGACTGAAGAGATCATGTTCAGACTCGCCCGCACGGTCAGCAGGGAAACCGGAGAAAACCAGCTTTGCCTGGGAGGAGGCGTTGCCCTGAACTCCGTAGCCAATGGCCAGCTGCTGCGCAGCGGCCTTTTTGAGCACATCTGGATCCAGCCGGCAGCCGGCGATGCCGGCAGTGCCCTGGGAGCGGCCCTGTGCGGCCACTATCAATTACTCGGCCAACCCCGCACTGTCATGAAAAATACCATGCATAACACCTACCTGGGTCCCGCCTGCAACGCGAGTCAGACTGAGACCCAGTTTTTAGCCCAGAATGCCCGGTTTCAGGTGATGGAAGAGCAGGAGCTGATTGCCCGAGTGGCCCACTTCATTGCCGAAGGCGCGGTTGTGGGCTGGATACAGGGACGAGCAGAGTTTGGCCCCCGGGCACTGGGCAACCGTTCCATTCTGGCGGACCCTCGCAGAGCGGATATGCAGCAAACCCTTAACTCAAAGATAAAACATCGCGAATCCTTCCGACCCTTTGCACCGGTTGTGGTGGAAGAGCGGGCGGCCGAAATCTTCGATATTGACCATCCCAGCCCGTATATGCAGTTTGTCGTGCCGATCAAAAAAAAATACATTGATCGCCTGCCAGCTATCAGCCACGTTGATGGCTCAGCCCGGCTCCAGACGGTTAACCCGAGCCAGAATCCCAGACTGCATGCGCTATTACTCGCCTATAGTCAGCGCACTGGCTTGCCGGTCCTGATCAATACTTCTTTCAATCGACGAGGGGAACCAATGGTTGCCACGGCGGTCCAGGCCTATGAGTGCTTCATGGCCACCGAAATGGACTATCTGGTCATCGATAACTTGCTGTTAAGTAAATCCGATCAGCCTGAACCAGCAAAAGGTAGGGAATGGGAGCAAACATTCGAACCGGACTGAGGGCGTTTAAGGCGCGACTGCAGTATGGTCTCCGGAAAACTGCAAGGATCTTGCACGTTACCAATACTCTGGTAATGCTAACGCTGGTATGGTTTCTGGTTATGGTTCCGACCGGTTTGCTGATGCAACTCTTCCGGCAGACACGGCTCGACCGACGAGGTAATCCCCGCTGTGCTGTCAACCGCCATTGGCGTGGCCATCCTATCGGTCCCGATGAAATGAAACGGCCATTCTGAGCCGGCATAAGAACCCTGGAAAATGGCTATTATTGAACTTATACGTGATCTCTGGGAATTCATTCGCCACGGCAAACGCTACTGGATGATACCCATTATCACTATATTGCTGCTTATGGGCATCGTGATTACTACCAGCGAAGGCTCTGTCCTGTTGCCGTTTATCTATGCCATCTTCTGACAGTCAACGCCCAAGCCCTCTGTATCGCTGGCTTTTGGGAAGCCTCCTGACACTGCTGTTCTTTGCCCTGACAGAAATGGTGCTGGTGCTTGTCGGCATTGTCCCGCTTTTCGTTGACAGCGACCCCTATGTGGGCTTCTCGGGCAAAGCGCCAATGTTTGTGACCGAGGAAGAAGCTGATAGTAATGAAACCTGGATGGCGCTGGCCCCACAAAAACGTCGTCTGTTCAATTATCAGCGATTCCCCTTGAGCAAGGCTCAAGGCAGCTACCGTATTTTTTGCCTGGGTGGCTCCACAACCTATGGCCGGCCCTATGATCATACCACCTCCTTCTGTGGCTGGCTGGAGGCCTTTCTCGGCAAAGCCGATCCCTCCCGGCGCTGGGAAGTCATCAACCTTGGCGGAATCAGTTACGCCAGCTACCGGGTTGCGGCCATGATGCCGGAACTTGGCCGTTACCAGCCGGATCTTTACATTGTATATTCCGGTCACAACGAGTTCCTCGAGGAGCGTACCTACCGCGGTATTGTCGATATGCCCGAGTGGTTACGCGACCTGAATATTCAACTGAGCCGGCTACGGACCTATAGCCTGCTCAAGCGCAGCCTGCAACCGAGCAACACGTCCACGGCCGGGCAAGCGGATGAGAGGACTGCCCTGGCTGCCGAAGTCGATGACATTCTGAAACACACCGTAGGTCCCGATTCCTACGAACGGGACGACAGGCTCAGGGAGCAGATCGCCGAACATTACCGCTTTAATCTTGAGCGCATGATCCGTTTGGCCCGGTCCCGGGGCAGTGACATTCAGTTCATCATGCCGGCAGCCAAACTCCGTAACGAAACTCCTTTTAAAAGCACTCATCGTGAAGGGCTGAGGGGGCAGGATCGAGAAGACTGGAAAGGCTTTTTCCGGGCGGGGAAACAACGCTTCAATCAACACCGCTATGAAGCCGCACTGGACCATTTCGACAAGGCTCTAAAGCTGGATGACCGTTACGCCGGGCTGCACTACTGGCGCGGCCAGGCATTATTTGAACTGGAACGTTATGACGATGCCCGTTCGGCCTTCCAGCGCAGTGTGGATGAAGACGTGGCGCCGCTGAGAATGCCAGGCAAACTGCAGAATACCTTGCAGAAGGTAGCGGCAGAAAACCAGGTAACACTCATTGACTTCCCATCATTGATCGGGAATGTATCCCGCCAACGCTGGGGCCACGAACTGCCAGGGGAGCGATTATTCCTTGATCATGTGCATCCGACCATAGAAATGCACAAGTTACTGGCGCTGGAGTTGCTGGATGAACTGAGCAGCCGTCAGATTGTACGCCGGACACCGACCTGGAACGAGCAGACGATTGCCCAGGTAACCGCTGAGCGCATGGCTTCCCTGAATGATGAAAAGCAACGCCGTGCACTTATCAATCTCTCCGCAGTCGTTGGCTGGGGAGGTAAACTCGAAGAGGCCCACGCATTATTGCGCCGCAGCCAGAGGGAGTTTGGCAACTCGCCGCTGATCCTCTCCCTGCTGGCGCTTTCTTCTGAGCGGCGGGGCAAAATGGATGAGGCTCTGGAGTTTGCCAGTCAGGCAGTCGAGCTCTATCCGACACGGTACGACGCCTGGCTTGACCTTGCCCACATCTTTAAAAAGACCAACAACACCCAGAAAGCCATTTCCGCGTACCAGCGTGCCCTGACGTTAAAGCCGGACTCGGTAACCATCCGCAAGAATCTGGCAGTGCTTCTGGTCCAGGAGGGCCAGAACTCCCAGGCCATCAAGCAATACAGCAAAATCATTGAGTTGGACCCGACCATAGGCGAAGCATTTCTTAACCTGGGCGTACTCCAGGCAGAGATGGGACAGATAAAACAGGCAGAGAAACATTTCCGGCAGGCACTGGCACGCGACCCCGAACAAGCCTATGCATACTTCGCACTGGCCGTGATTGCGCAACAGCGCAACCAGCCGGAAAAGGCCCTGGAGCATTATCGCAAAGCCCAGGAGCTTGACCCCACCAACGCAGAAGTTGCCAACAACATGGGTATCCTGCTGGCGCGTCTGGGACAACTGGAAAGCGCTATCAGGCAGCTGGAAAAAGCTGTGGAGTTGCAACCTGACTATCTTGACGCTCGACACAACCTGGATGCAGCGAGAACAGAGATGCGTTCAAAGGGGCTCTGAAAAAGATCATACATGGATAATTACGGTTACCGCCCCAACCACGCCGGTATCAGCGGGTACAACCTTGCGGCTTCCTCGTAGCTGAGCACCGGATTCCGGTCATTGTGCATCCGCTGCAATACCAGCATGTTTTCGTAAAGACCCCGGTCAGGATACTTGCCGGACGCCTCCAGCCACCAGAGCTTGTATTCGCGGTAGGCCTGCGGGCTCTTGCGGTGCAGATCATAATTCATCTGCAGGTAATCAATTTCATAACCGATGCCCAGCGGGTTAACGATGCGCTCGAGGGATGAAATATCCCTGCCCTGCCGGTCAATCACCAGTTTTATCTGCCACAGGGCGTGCAGGTGCGTCATCATGAACCCCCATAACAGCGGCACGGCAAAAATAATACCGACCCGGAGCGGGGCACCAGAACCCATGGTTTTTTCCCGGGTGGGCCAGCACCGGTCCGCGATCATGCCCAGTATCAGCAGGAAGGCCAGCCAGTGCCCGAGGGAATAATAGAATGGAAATTCGGTCATGGCATGAAGCACCAGTGGCAGTGGCAGAACGGTCATCAACAACCTTTCGCCCCTGGGGCCATGGCTCCAGATTCGCCAGATCACCCAACTGCCAAAGCCAATCATTGCCAGCATTGGCAGCAGTCCACCTTCCACCCCCCACAACAGCAATTCGTTGTGGGGATGGAAAAAGGTCGCAGTGATGAGGGGGTCGACAACCACTGGCTGATTGACCGGCAGGGCCGCACGCCAGTCGGCAAAGCTGTGCACGAAGTCATGCTGGAACCGGCCGTAACCCCAACCGGAAAACGGCGCTTCCAGAATCATCCGCAAACTATGCAGGTATACCGGCAGGCGTTCCCCCGCCTTGTCGACCGCCTTGACGGCAACCGACTCCTCCGCCCAGGGCGCCCACCAGGCGATGGCGGCCAGCATGCAGCCGACCAACAGAGCTGCACCCCACTCCCGGCAACGGGCCTGGTCCAGCTTGTACAAATGGATCAGTACCAGGGGGACCGCAATCAGGACGGCAAACCAGCTGGTACGGGACTGGATTACCAGTATCAATACTGGCATAAACAGCGGCGCCAGCAGGATAACCGCTTTCTCCAGCCGGTTGCGGGCCTCACCCTGCAGCCAGGCGGAAATGACCAGGGCGGAAGCCAGGAAAGAAGCCATGACATTGACATGCTGAAATACACCGAAAGGCCGGCCCGAAAGCGGGTCATAGCCAAGCAGGTAACTCAGGGGGTCGGTGCGTTCAAGCACATAGAGCTGGACATACCCCAGCGCCGTTTCCAGCAGGGCGCCAGCCAGTATGGCCATGCCCAGCCACCACCAGTGCCGCCGGGAGAGGCCGGGTTGAGCCAGCGCGAACAGCAGCAGCGCGCCGGCGGTAACGCCCAGGAGCCGCGGCAGCGCTACCAGCGAAGCCTCATTCCAGCTCCAGAACAACGGCAGCCAGAAGGCAAGAAGCAGCATGGCCACGCCTTGGTGAAAAGCACTGAATTGAACTTTTCCGTGTGTCACCGGCCAAAGTGCCAGAGCCACCATCAGGAAGAATCCCATCCACATGGCGCCATTGAAAGGCAGGGTCTGACCGCTGGCGCCGGTATTGGGGAAAATAATGTGAAGCAGAAGGGTAAAAGTGACCAGCGCGGAACCGATCAACGCGTTTGCGAGGCGCTGATCGTGGAGAAGGGTAGCCATCATGGTGATTCCGTCAAGACCTGATTACGACCAAAGTCCGTGTCTGCTTTTCAACAGCCAAGTGTAGCATATTATAAATGACCGATCAGCGAAGCCTGCCCCAGCCAGCTCAGAATCCCGCCCCCAGCCATGCCAGCCGCAACGGTGGTGTGAAAGGCTGGCTGTTGCTTGCGGTAGCCGCCCTGGGGCTGGCCGCACTGATGGCAGTCCTGCTGGTAGCCGCCCGTACCCCGGGCATTGCCGGCATGCTCGCGGGCCGCATAGCCTTTGCCGATGCCCTGGTGCTGCATGTCAACTTTTCAATACTGGTCTGGTGCCTGGCCCTGGCGGCTGCGCTCTGGTGCTGGTTCTCACCCTCCCGCACCCTGGTCGGAGCCCTGCCATTGGGTCTCGCCGGCAGCGGCGCCCTGCTGATGTTACTGACGCCGCTGCTTAGCGGTCCGGGCAATGCAATCACCAGCAATTATGTACCGGTACTGCAGCAGGACGCCTACCTGCTGGGCCTGGGGCTCTTTGCCACCGGTGCGGTGACTGCTGCCCTGCGATTCCTGTGGACCGGCCGCTACTGGCACTGGCCCGAGAGCCATCAGCAGACCCTGAGACTGGGGCTTGCCAGTGTCGCGCTGACCGTGGTGGTAGCGGCCCTGATCCTGGTGCTGGCGCTGGTAAAACTGCCCATGGACCTGGCGCCCGCGAGCTTCTATGAACAGCTGTTCTGGGGTAGTGGTCATGTATTGCAGATTGCCTATGCCCAGCTGATGGCGCTGGCCTGGTTGTGGCTTGCCCGGCTGGGAGGAATGCGGCCAGCGGTCTCCCCTGCGGTGATCGCGAGCTGGCAGGCTCTGGGCGTTCTGCCAGTAGCTATGGCGCTACTGGTGGCGCTCAGTGGCTCGCCTCAGGATAGCAGTTACTTCCGTGCTTTCACCTGGATGATGATGGCAAGTGGCTACTGGCTGCTGCCACTCATAGCCGTGTTAATGGTACAATTAGTGACCACTGTAAACACTGAGCGCAACGGGGCACGCCTGGCCCTTGGAATTTCCATGGCACTGTGTGTCGCTGGCGCTGTGCTGGGCAGCCTTATCCGTGATGACAGCCTGCTGGTACCGGCGCATTACCACGCTGCCACCGGTGCCGTAACCATTGCCCTGATGGGCCTTACTTTCCGGCTGTTACCCAAACTCGGTGGCCATCCACCCGGCCGGCGCTGGCAAACCCTGCAACTGGGGATCTATGGCTCTGGCGTCGCACTCATGGCGGCCGGGCTGGCCTGGTCGGGCGGCCACGGGCTGGCGCGTAAAACCCCGGGGGAGCCGTTAAATGAGGCAGCCCTGGGGGGCATGGCAATGATGGGGCTGGGTGGTCTGGCAGCAATAATGGGCGTATTACTGTTTGTGATGTTGATGTGGCTGGCCCTTGGAAGCCGGCAGACCATGGTGGTGCGACGGTTTTCCGTCCACCGCCCACCAACAGGTGACAATGCTGATGGTTCTTAAAAAGCCCATAGACCGTAAACTCAAAGCCGCAATGGGTGCTGTTGCGGCTATTCTAGTCATCGGTTTTGCGCTTTCCCGGGTCCCCCAGGAGTACCTTGTGCCGGACGAGGACGCGGTCACGGAAAGCGCCACCAGAGCGGTGCATGATTCCACCGAGAGCCGGCCAGGCAGCAGCCGTGGCGGTGTCCTGGAACTGCCCCAGCCGCTCAAGGCCGATCCGCAAGCCACACCTGAGGCGCATGTCCGGGAGGCCGGGGAGGCAGAACTGCGGGAAAGGTTCAATCAGGCGGTCATCATGCTCCATGCTGGCGAATACCAGTACGCCATCAAGGCTCTGCACCGGGTGCTGGAGCTGCGCCCCCGCCTGCCGGAGGCACATGTCAACATGGGGTTTGCCCTGCTCGGAGAAGAGGCCTACGAGGCTGCCGCTGACTTTTTCGCAACGGCCATCGATCTGAACACTTACCAGGCCAATGCTTATTATGGTCTGGCCGTTGCCATGGACGGCATCGGTAACCGGGAAGCAGCTCTGGGCGCCATGCGCAGTTTTATTCACCTCGCTGGTGAGGCCGAGGAGCCCTATCTGGCAACTGCCAGGGCGGCACTATGGGAATGGCAGGCTTCCCAGAACCCGGCCCAGGCAGAAACCGAAGCCGGGGCAGAACCACAGGCAGAGGATCGTGCAGAGCCAGCCACCGGCACAGAAGGCGGGAAGTCATGAAACGCCGCTGGCCGCTGGTGACCGTAATAACTGCCCTGGCCGTTGCGCTGATGGCCATGGGCTCCCGGGAATCTGCACCGGAGCTGGTTGGTAAGCCGATGCCGGAACTGGAACTGACCAGGGCTGATGGCAGTAGTTGGTCGCTGACAGATTTGCGGGGCCAGGTGGTGGTACTTAATCTCTGGGCAACCTGGTGCCCGCCCTGCCGCAAGGAAATGCCTGCCCTGCAACGACTGGCGGATACACTGCCTGCCGAAAAATATGAAGTGGTGGGAATTTCCGTGGACGTGGACCGTTTTCTGGTTGAGGAATTCTTGCGCCGCCTGGAGGTTACATTCGATGTCCTGGTGGATCCCAGTGGCGAGGCCACAGACCCCATTCTCGCGGTCCGGGCCTTTCCCGAGACATTTCTGATCGGTACTGACGGCACCCTTCGCCAGCGTGTGCTGGGCGAGCAGGAGTGGGACAGCAAGGAGTGGCAGGAACGGATAAGAGGACTGGACGATGTCTGAGCGTCACACCATCTTCGGGAAAGTCCTGCTATTGATTCTGCTGGCCCAGCCCGCATGGGCACAGTCGCCAATGCAGGAGTCACCCCATAACCTTACCTCCGAGAATACCGATGAAAGACAGGTCTGCATGGCCTGCCACATTCCCGGGGGCAATGCCGGCAGCCACGACCCCCTCTGGCAGCAACAGGGCACATTGCCACAGCGTAATTTCAAAACCTTTGACACGCTGGGGCGCAGCGGCGAGACCGAACCGGGCGGCAGTAGCCGGGGCAGCGTGTCGATCGCGTGCCTTTCCTGCCACGACGGCACCCAGGCCCCCGGCATCACCGGAGTGCCAACCACGATACCCAGAGATTTCCAGCAGATAACCGGAGAAGCCGGGGGCAGCGATGCCCGGTTTGCCGAAACCACCTCGGCTGGTCAGCACCGCTCGGGCGAACATCCTGTGGGCATTGAGTACGCGCGCGGCCGCTACAGCGAAGGAGTCGCCGCTAAAGGCTCTCAGCGTTCAGCAAGGTTTTCACAGCGGCTCGCGCAACCGGCGTCTGATTTCCATGCGCCACAACGCGATGTAATCGATGGCCAGGTCATCTGGTGGCTCGGCAATGGTGGCGTCCGCGAAAAAGAAGACGTACAACTTTACACCCGCGTAGGCCAGGACGGCAGGGCCACGCCCTACATCGAGTGTGCCAGCTGTCACGACCCCCACGCGGCCCGGACCAATCTGCTGCGCCGCGACAACAGCGGCAGCCGACTGTGCCTGTCCTGTCACAATAACTGACCGGAAAAGCCTAGTGTCCCATCTGGTTAATTCGCTGATCTACTGAGCCCCTGAAAGCCTTGAGAGCAAGGCGCGGTGGCGGAGGTTTGGTGGTAAATCGAGCCGACGCAACACCGCTCTCAAGGCTTCCAGGGGCTCCCGAAGGGCTTGTCGCTCGGGCCTCTGGACCTGTGTTGCCAGCCCTTGATGTGGAACCACCACACCTGCGCGCTGGCGCCTCGGCCAGAGACCCGAGCGGCAAGCAGTAGGTCAACGAATTAACCAGATGGGACACTGCTACATCAAGCGCATGGCATTTAGCCCCTGCCAGGTAAGACCAAGGTCCTAGTTGCTACCGACCTTGGTGCCTCGTTGGGCCATCATGCCACTGCTATCATCTCGCCTATGTGCGGAATTCTCAGCCTGGGGCGATACCTGCAGGCGGCGACGTATTTTGCCTGAAGAGAACATACTGACCTGTGTTCGATGTATCTGGAAAATTGCCGGGAGACGGATTATGTCAGTCCCAAAATGGGTGAACCCCAAAGCTTTGCATGCGGGCCTCTTGGCCAGCGTAATGTGTGCAGCACTGGTTATGCTGCCAGGATCAAAAGCCTGGGCCGAATATGGAGATGTGGTCATAAACAATTATTCGGAAGACTCCGACATGCGTCCAGTCGTCTTCCCCCACTGGTTCCATCGCATACGCTTTCGCTGCAAGGTCTGTCATGGCGATCTGGGCTTTGAATTCCAGGCAGGGGGCAACGACATCAACATGCTCAAGATCATTGACGGTGAGTACTGTGGCGCCTGTCACAACGGCAACATTGCGTGGGGCGTGGAAAATTGCGAGCTGTGTCATTCGGGTAAGCCCGGTCTTGAAACCCACGTCCATGGCAGCACATTGAAGAGCCTGGTGACACCGGGTAATCAAGGCCAATAAAAGGGGACTGCCATGATGTTTCGAATTGCAAGCGTAACCCTGGCCGCCGTCATGCTGGTGATGCCATTGTCCATAAGTGCCCAGAGCAAGGACCCCCTGAGTTTCAACCGACTGATGGCAGACCCGGAGACCCGCAACGCGCCGCCGCTGAAGGATGGTATCCACGATCCGGACAATCCCGCAACGGACAGGCTGCAGTCACCCCGGGAGGCTTTTTCCGCTTTGCCGGACGCAAACGCCGGCAATTATGTTGACTGGGTTGAGGCACTGCAGGATGGATTGATCAACCCGCGCTATGATCTCCAGGACCCTGACATGTCACCCACTGTCATGGATCTCGACATTGTCCGGGAGGTCAAGGGCTCCATGCCGGATGTGGTTTTCCCCCACAAGGAACATACTGAATGGCTGGACTGCGCCAACTGCCATCCCGCAATCTTTATACCCCAGCGTGGTGCTAACCCGCTGAGCATGGCGGCGATCCTGATGGGTGAACAGTGTGGTGCCTGCCACGGCCGCGTCGCTTTTCCGGTGACCCAGTGCCGGTCCTGTCATTCACGCTCGAAAACCCCTGCCGATGAAGCTGCCACACAAAAAGAGGCTCAGTAACTGTCATGTCCGAATCAGTGATCCGCAGCTCAGCCCTGTTATCGTCTGCCCGCCACCACCGTCTGGTACCTGCGCTGCTGGCAGCGCTCCTTGCCAGCGGTTGTGCCAGCACCACTGATGCCCGCCAGGATCAGTCAGCGACAGCAGCGCCGGTAACAGAAACAGCAGCTGTAACACCCGACGCAGAGCCAGCGTCTCAGTCGTCCGCCACCAGATCAAAAGGTGGCCCGGTCGGGTCAAGCTCGCTGAGATCCTCCCCCCTGGAGTCAGCCTCTCTGGGGGCCTCTCTCCTGGCCATACTCGAGGAGACCAACGATCCGGTAACCCCCCCGGAAAAAGCCGGTAATGGCGCTGCTCACCTGGCCTTCATTGCCCGCCTGATTGAAGAGTCTTCGGCAGCCCAGCAGGTGAGTGACAGTTCCAACCCGGCCGCGCACCTGCGCCGCAACGAGGCCCGGGCCTATTACCGTAGCGCCGTGGCTGCCAGCGAGGCAGGTGATGCCGAGCGGGCGGATGAACTGGGCAAGAAAGCTACCAAGATGATGTTCATGGCGGTGCGCCTGGCAGAAGCCGACGAAGTAATTGAAGTCAAGCACGAACGCGACTACAGGCGCCGCCTGGAAAGCGTCAACGCCTTGCTGGATGCCCATGAACGGGTCGGTGCAGAGGATGAACTCGGCACCAGCTTCAGCCAGACCCGGGAAGTAATCCGCCAGCAGGTAGCCAGGGCCGAAACCCTGCACCAGCAGGATCAGCTTGACCAGGCCCGGGAGCGCCTGGATGCGGCCTACGTTGCCCTGAAACTGAGCATTCAGGCAGCGAGGGAGGGACAAACCCGGATCAGGAGCCTGGACTTCGCCACCAAGGAAGAAGAGTACCAGCATGAACTGACCCGCAACGATACTCACCAGAAGCTGGTGGGCCTGTTCATGCAGGATTCTGACACTTCGGAAGGCATGAAAAGGATGATTGACAACTTCCTTGGCAAGGCCCGGGAGTTGCGGCAACAGGCGGAGAACCAGGCAGACGACGGCAACCATGAGGCCGCCGTCGATAGCCTTAACGAATCCACCGGGCAATTGGTCCGCGCCTTGCGCACTGTAGGAATTTTCATTCCGGGGTAATGTGATGAGGACCAGACTGGCGAGACTGCTCACCCTGTCGTTACTGGCGCTGGTCTTTTCCGCACAGGCGCAGCAGCCCTCTGCCAATAACGCGCCGAAGCACAAGCCACTGGCGAAGGACGGCTTTCATGATCCCACTCTGCCGTCCATCGACATACTCCAGGAACCAGGCGAGGTGCTTGAAGGTCTGCCGTCCTCAACCTCTGGCAATATGGTAGACTGGAACAAAGCCGTGCGGGACGGCTATATCCAGCCCCGGGCAACCCTTGAGAAACAGGGCGAGATAAACACCCTGGATCTGGATGTGTACTTTCCAGACACGGCTGGCGCGGACGTAGTCCGCTTCCCCCACAAGGAGCATACGCAATGGCTGGACTGCAGCAACTGCCACCCCGCGCCCTTTGCCGAGAAGGCGGGAGCCACCTCTTTCAGCATGCTGGATATCCTGATGGGCGAATACTGTGGCAGTTGCCACGGTGCAGTATCGTTCCCTCTTACCGAATGCAGTCGATGCCACAGCGTGAGTTATGAAGAATACCTCAAGATCCGGGAACAAAAGCAGAACTGAAGCCGGGCAACAGCGTCGCGGCTGGCCCGTTACAGTCACCACCACCCTGACACTGGCGCTGCTGCTTGTTACGCCTGTTTCCGCGGAGTATGGAGACGTGGTGATTAACCGCATTTCCGGGGAAGAGGGGGTTCCTCCGGTTATCTTCCCTCACTGGTTCCATCGAATTCGATTCCGCTGCAAGGTCTGCCACGCCGAGCTGGACTTTGAAATGCGGGTTGGTGCCAACGAGATGAACATGAACGCTCTTGAGGAAGGCAAGTACTGTGGGGCCTGCCATAATGACGAAATTGCCTGGGGTCTGCAGAACTGCGTTATGTGCCACTCTGGCAAGGAAGGGCTGGAGTCCCAGATCAAGGGTGGACACCAGACCTCGGGACCGGGACGGTGGTAAACTCACTCCGTATCGCCACCCTGCTGCTGCCAGCACTGCTTCTGGCAGGCTGTGCCGGTAGCGGCCCGGCGACTACTGCTGCCGGGCAGGCCGCCTGCGGCTGGCAACTGCAACCCAACCGCACTATTGACGGCGGCTGGGACGGCACCAATTTCATACAATTTCGGCGGCCGGTCGCGCTGGCCGCCGACATAAACGGCATCTGGTTCTATGATGCCGGCCACCGCGCTGTTCTGCGGCTCGAACCGTTTACCGATGCCCTGGCCACTGTTCTGTCAGCCCGGCTTTCCGCTGATACCCAGCTAGCCCTCGACAAATTTGGCCAACTCTACCTGGCGGACCCACGCCAGGGCAAAATCCTGCGTTTTGATGAGACCACCGGCCAGACCGAGGTTTTTGCCGACGGCATCGGCTTTGCACCCAGCCTGCTTGCCCTGGATAACCAGGGCCGGGTACTGGTGGCGGATGATATGGCCGGTCGTATCCTGGCACTCAACAGCCTGGGCGGAAGGGAGGATATCGGCGGCATTATCGAGGGTGATCGCTTCAGTCGCATCGGTGGGCTGGCCACAGACGGTGAGCGACTGTGGGTTTCCGATCCGGTACAACGACGGGTTCAGGCCTTTACCGATGGCCGCCTGGTGGCCGAGATCAGCCATCCCGGCCTCATTCAGCCGGGGCCACTCGCTGTGGATCAACAGGGCCGGGTTATCGTAGCGGACACTTTCAACCGACAGCTGTTCGTATTTACCCCGGACACCGATGCCCGGGACGCGAAACCTACCACACTGTCCCTGGGTAGCCTGGACGGCCTGACTGTTGGGTTTGGTGAAGTCTATGTCGCCGATGGTGTGGCCGGCCGCATTCACGTGCTGGGAGTGTCGGCCCGGGCTTGTGAGGAAAACAGCCCCCGTTCCGGAGGCGGCTAGTGTTTTTCCAGCGGTCTCTGGCATTGCTGCTTGCGCTCTTGCTGACGGCTTGCGCCAGCGCACCGCCCACTTTCAACATCACACCGGCGGAGGAACCCAATTCCGGGGAACGGCTCACCTGGCCCGAACCGCCGGACCCCGCCCGCTACGCCTACGTTGGCCAACTGCTCGGGGAACAGAATTTCCGGACTCCCACAGACACCATGTCGACCGCCGAAAAAGTGTTTCGCTGGATTGTTGGTCTGGGCAACGGAGACCGGGAACCCACCGTGATGCGCCGCCCCAATGCCATAGCCAAAGGCCCGGGGGGACGGATTTTTATTACCGATATGGGCCGACCATCGGTGTTTGTATTTGACACCGCCACCCCGGAATTAACGGTCTGGAATCAGGCAGTCATAGGGCAACCCTTCCTTGGCCCCAGTGGCATTGAGGCCTTGCCCGGAGGGGATGTGCTGGTGGCAGACGCCGAAATGGGGGCGGTATTCCGTCTCGGCGCTGATGGTACGCCCCGGGGCCGATTTGGTGACGATGTGTTACAGCGCCCGGCCGGGCTGGCATGGGATGATGAACGCTCCCTGCTGTATGTGGCGGACGTCGGCGCCCACAATATCAAGGTTTTTAATGGCGAGGGCGCGCACCTGCATACCCTCGGCGGCCCGGGAACCGACCCCGGGCGCTTCAATGCCCCCAGCCACCTTGCGGTCAGCAAACAGGGTATCTACGTCACGGACACCTTCAATGCCCGGGTTCAGCACCTGGACCCGGCGGGTGAACTTCTGGAGATCATTGGCACCCGCGGACTCTACGTGGGCAACCTGGTGCGGCCCAAGGGCGTGGCAGTGGACGGAGCCGGGCATGTCTACGTGGTGGAATCCTACTACAACCGCATGCTGGTGTTTGATGCGGAGGGACGCTTCCTGATGCCGCTGGCAACCGACAACAGCCCCCTCGGTCGCCTCTACCTGCCGGCCGACGTGTTGGTGGATGACCAACAGCGTGTCTATCTGGTGGATATGTTCAACGGACGGGTACTGATATTTCAGTATCTTGATCAGGAGGACATGGAGGTACTGTCTGTCTTGCGTCCCTGATCTGCTCTGAACCGCTCGCGGGAAATCAGCGCTGCCTCCACGCGATTACGTACCTGCAACTTCTGCAGCACATTGGTCATGTGGTGCTTGACGGTTTTCTCCGAGAGACACAACTGGTCGGCAATTTCCCGATTGGTAAGACCATCCCCCAGTAACTTCAGGATCTGGTTCTCGCGGGTGGTCAGTTCGTTCAGCCCTTCGTTGTGACGGTGCCGCGGACGGGAGAAGTCCATGAGCATGGTGGCAGCCAGCGCCGGCGATATAAACGCATCACCACGACTCACTGCCAGCAGGGCCTCACGCAATTCCCGGGCAGTGACTCCTTTGAGAATATAGCCTTTGACTCCGATATTCAGAGCCATCAACAGGTCGTTCTCATCTTCGGATACAGTCAGTATGGCCACTTCCGTGGGCTGATCCAGGGCAAGGATGTCGGCCGCTGCCGCCAGCCCTCCACCGCCGCCCATGCCAAGGTCCAATACCACAAGATCGGGAACCAGGTCCCGGGCAAGCTGAACAGCCTTTTCACCGCTGTCGGTTTCCCCGACCACTTCAAAACCATGTTCCGCGGTCAGGGATCGGGCGACGCCCTCCCGCAGCAGCGGATGGTCATCGGCAAGTATCACTTTCATTAATTCACTGGTATCGGTCAACTAGCACGTCCCCCTGTTACATTGCCCTGCGAGCCTGCATTCGGCTGTACCGACCAAATTCGGCACCGCTTTACGACTAACGTCCGTCTTTAAGGCAAGTATGAGCTAACAGGAACCATACAAAATTGACTTCTGTCAACAATGCTCGACTACTCTGACCGTGGCGATACCCGTTGCCAGCCCAGCGCCGCCCCGGAGGCCTCGGTAACAGGGCTGAAACCGCCGGTGGCCGGTGCAAGGGGGTGGAAAACCCGGTCAATATAGTGAACCAGGGCAGTAATCCGGTCATCATCAAGCACGTCCTTCCAGGCCGGCATGGAAGTGCCTGGCAGACCCTCGCGTATGACCGCCTCGAGACGTTGTGGCGTCATCGACTGCATCACCGCGGAGTTTGTCAGGTCCCGGGGATGAGGCTCGAGAAAACTGCCAATCCAGTTCCGTCCGGTGCCGTCGGGAGCATGACAGAAGGCACAGTTATCCTGGTAGACACGCTCTCCCCGGCGCAATATCTCACTGTCCTCTGGCAGCGAAGGGGCGAGTTCATGATGCAGATAGGGTGACGCCGCGCTGATCGCGTCAGCCGGCCCGGCCCCGGTAGGTGGGTTACGGTGGTCATAAACGCCCCGGGGGTAGGACACCGCCCGCGTCTCCCATACCGGCCCCGGGTCGCTGACCACGCCACTGTCGTGACAGGTCACACAGCCGGAAAGAAACAGCCGCTTGCCCCTTAACTGCTTGCTGGTCAGGTCGCTATCGGGGGTATCCAGGGGTATCTCACCCAGAGCAAACGGGAAAGCTGTCTGGTAGCGTTGTTCATGATCCGGCCAGCCATTGGCGGGTGTGTGGTAACGGGCATCTGATGCCGTGCCACTCATGAAGGCCTCGGTCAGATAGTCCACAACGGCCTGCACCCCCTCCTCGCCGATGACGCCACCAAAGCCAACCATACCGGTGCCCGGGCGGCCATTGCGTACCGCATCCAGCATTTGCTCCCGGGACAGTGCCCTGGCCCGCTCACTGGTAAAGTCCCTGGGGGGCGGATCAAGGGTACGGGCCGCCACGGTCTGGCCAGTGCCGGAATAGGCATGGCACTGATAGCAGTAGAAATCATAGAGGCGCTTGCCTTCGCTCTCCGGCTCCCCGGCCATCACCGGCAAGCCGATTAATAGACAGGCAAAGAGGCCGGCCAGGACCAGGCCTCGGACATTATGCTGATACATAGCCCCACTCTGCCTCACTGCAGGCCAATCACCCGGGCAACACCGCCGTAGGAACCGACCCAGAGGGCATCCTGGTCGGGCACCGAGCTGATTGAAAACACGAGGTTGGCGAACAGGCCAGCCTGGGTGGTATATACCCGGAATCCCTCACCCTCTGACCCCAGCCTCGCCAGGCCGTCACTGGTGCCGATCCAGAGACGGTTATCGGCATCCCGGTGAAGAGCGAAAACATGGTTGGCCGGCAGGCCATCCTCGGTGGTATAGGTCTGCCATTTCTCACCATCAAAATGGGACAGGCCGGCACCCCAGGTACCGGTCCAGACGCCACCCTGGCCATCCAGTTCAAGGGCGACCACATAATTGGCGTTATAGGCCATATCCACTTCAGCGAAGCCCATGTCCTGCTTCTGACGGGAATGATGCTGGGAAACATCGGCAGGGTCGTCCATGAAGGTAATGCTGTCCTTTACCGAGTCATAGGGGGCTCCCAGGCCGTCCTCGTGTTTCCAGCTTTCCCAGTCGCCGTCACGCCAGGCGGCCAGACCACCTTCCGTAGCCATCCACACGGTACCGTCCTCGGCAGGTGCCAGGGCATAGACCCAGTCGTTGGGCAGGCCATTATCGGTATTGGCCACCGTGTACAGATCCCACTGGCCCGGATCATCAAGGCCATCAACACCGCCGCGCACCCGGTTAACACCCGACCAGGTGGCAATCCAGAGATCACCACTGGCATCCAGGGCTGCGTCATAGACGAATGCATCTCCCAGTCCGTCCGGAACATTATAGGTTTCCCAGTCACTGCCATCGGCGGTCAGCAGCGACAGGCCACCACCGTAAGTACCTACTGCGGTGCGGCCTTCCAGTTCGCCGACATAGAAAATACCGTTGGCAAGCAGACCGTTGCGGTTATCAATCAGCTTATAGTCCTGAGTGCGGCTGTCGTAACGGATCACTCCCCCGGAGGTACCGACCCAGACCAGCGGCCCATCGGGATGAATAGCCTTGACGTTACGCTGGCCCACACGGAAATGGGTAAACTGAATCCCGGAGGAATCCGCGGTGGCTTCCTGATCCGGTGCCGCCTGCTCAGACTGCGCCGTTGTCTCGCTATGGCCCGGTTGCACTGACGCAGCAGTTGCCGCCTCTTGCTCACTCGCATTGAAAATGACCAGCACCACTGCTACTGCTGCCACAAGCCCGCCGACTATTGCTACCTGTTTGATATTCATTCGCTGAAGTCCTGCTGTCGTTGATCCGATAGGGTTACTGCACGGGGCCAATGCGGGTCACACCGCCACGACTGGCTGCCCAGACTGTGCCGTCCGGGGTCTGGACCAGGGAATAGACATGGTTGCCGGGCAAGCCGTCTTCGCTGTCGAAGGCCTGCCAGGTTTTACCATCAAAGCGGCTGACCCCGCGGTTGGTGCCGAACCAGAAGACACCGTCACGGTCCTGAAGAATACTGTAAACCAGGTTACCGGCCAGACCGTCGGCCGTGGTGTAGTTACGCCAGCTGCCGTCCTCGAATACGCTGACGCCTCCACCCCAGGTCCCGGCCCAGATCCTGTCCTGAGGGTCGGCGTGCATTGAGAAGACATAATTGGGGTTGAAGGTATCCTCGCCCCCTTCCAGCACTGTCAGGTCATGGCGGGTGCGGGTCCCCAGCCCGGTATTGGTGCTTACCGCGAGGTCCTCCTCGTTATCGCCGCCCAGCCCGTCATCGTGGGTCCAGTGCTGCCAGGCTTCACCGTCAAACATCGAGACGCCGCCTTCGGTGCCGAACCAGACGCGATCGCGGGAGTCAACCGCCAGGCCATAGACCCACTCATTGATCAGTTCGTTGAGGAAGGTCTCGAATTCCAGAGTATCAAGGTCCACCCGATTGGCGCCGGCCCAGGTGCCAATCCAGAAGTCGCCGTTGGCCTGTTCGGTAAAGGCATAAACCCAGTAGTCCGCCAGCCCGTCCCTGGGGAAGAACGTCTGCCAGTTGCCGTCCCGGTAGCGGGAGACGCCTCCGG
The DNA here is from genome assembly GCF_035268745.1 of Marinobacter sp. Classification (GTDB taxonomy): domain Bacteria; phylum Pseudomonadota; class Gammaproteobacteria; order Pseudomonadales; family Oleiphilaceae; genus Marinobacter. The sequence continues at coordinate 93,521 of NZ_DATFKH010000057.1, read as the reverse complement.
CATTGGTCCCGAACCACTTGTAGCCCCGGCTGTCGATGCCGATGGCAAAAATATACTCGTTCGCCAGGCCGTCGGCCCGGGTGAAGGTATTGCGGACATCAAGGTGGTTCAGACCGATTTCCATCAGCCCTGCCGAGGTACCGACCCACAGGGTACTGGTCGCCTCCTCCACGGCCAGCGAGCGGACATAAACATTCTCACCCACATTAAAGCTATCCAGCACCCCGTAGCTGACGTCCTGCTGTGCCGCCGCGCCGCCCGCAGCCAGCGTCATCAGCAGGCCGGCCGCAAGCCCTTGCCAGACCCGGTGCCTGAATCCTTGATGCAACATCATTTCCTCCGCTATACGCTGTTCTGCCCCCCGGGGGCAGGCGATTAGTACTGACCCATGAATGTCCGCAGGTAGGCGATCACATCCAGAATTTCCCGCTCATCCAGCAATCCGTCAAAAGAGGGCATACTGCCGCGACCGTCACTGATCGCCCTGAACAGGCTCTGGTCCGCCTGCATCAGCCGCTCACCCCGCTGGAAATTGGGCATTCCCGGCAATTCCCCGTTGCCATCAACACCATGACAGTAGGCACACTGCTCGTTATACACGCGGCGCCCTTCATTGGGGTCTGCCGCCAACAATGGCGTCGATACCAGCGCGATCAGCAGCGCCCAGACAAGGCTCTTTAATCCGGTCATACTCATGGTCACTGTCCTCATAGGCCCTGATAAGTCATTGTTCACCGGCGACCGGTGAGGCTGACCACTGCTGTGCCGCTGCGGCATCCTGAGGCAACCCCAGCTCACCGCTGGTATAGGCTTCGAACAATCGCTCGCGGGCAGAGCGGGAACCATGTTCTGCGGCGCGCGTATACCAGTTCACCGCCTGCTCCGCATCAATCTCCATGCCCAATCCGCCGCGTTCATAGGCGTCGGCTATGGCCACCATGGCACGGACCTCACCATTGTCTGCCGCCTTGCGCATCCACCGGCCCGCGGCCTCCGGATCAGGTTCGGTGCCATCACCGGCGGAGTACATGACGGCCAGGCCTATGGCTGCTTCGGTGTTACCTGCCTCGGCGGCTTCCCGGTACCAGTGCAGGGCTTCATCGTAATAGCGCGCCTGGTCATAGATATAGGCAAGTCGCACCTGGGCCCGGGGGTGTCCCTGTTCAGCCACCGGCTGAAGAATCTGCATAGCCTGAATAATGTCACCCGAGCCAAAAATCTGCAGAGCCCGGTCAACAGTCTCGTCCGGGGTTTCCACTGGCCCCGACTCTGATTCCGCGGCGGTCAGCGAAGACTCACTGACATCCGTTTGCTGGGCCTGGGCAACCGGGTTACCTGCCAATACCAGGAGCGCCGCCAACGGAATACTGCGCAAGCACCTAGTCCGTATTTTCATTACATCACCTCAGCTAGTCTTTCCCCGGAACCACGCTGTGGCAGCGGTCACAGGTGTAGGTGGAGAAGGCCACCCTGTCGTGACAGGTGCCGCAGGACTTGCCCGCAAAAATGTCGTTCATGGTGGCGCGGTGGGCACCCGCCTTTTTGGCGAACAACTGGTCATGACAGCTTTCACAACCCAGCCACTCGGTATGGACCTTATGGGAAAATAGCACCTCGGGCATTCCTCTGACACGGGGCATGATGACATCCAGGTCGAGAACTTCCATTTCGGCATCTTCCTGCAGACCCTTACGAGGGTTGATCAGCCCTTTCTCCATGGCGATCACCCAGTCCACTTCGCCCAGGCGGGTGCGAGGGAAATCTGACAGCGCCTGAGACGGCCGCTGCAACTCAAGATCACCCGGCTGCCTGGCATCGTAATGACTACCGAAATCACCCGCATGCTGGGTTTCGGAAACCCCTGGCGGTAATTCCACCCTCGCAGCCAGGGAAGAGTCAGCAGACTGATCCCGCATTCCGCCACCCTGACAACCAGCCGTGATCAGTGCGATCAGTAACATCAGAGCCGTCCACTGCCGGCCGACACTTCCCTGGCGCCCCTGGCCTTGCGATGGTCCCGGGGTCTTACCGGGGTTCGATAAACGCACTGAAAACATACTCGCTAACGTCTGCAATCTCCTGGTCGCTCAACACATGACGCCACGCCGGCATTTCCCGTCCGCGGACTCCGTGTTGTACGGCCATAGAAATGGCAGGGCGATTAAGTGCTCGCCGCGACTCAGGGGAAGTAAAGTTACGGGGCTTGGGAAAGATGAAATAGGCCCGGGGCCCGTCACCCTTGCCCTCGGCACCATGACAGGACACGCAGCTGGCGGCAAAAAGCACGGCACCCCTGGCAGCATCCCCGTTCACACCTGACGGCATTGGGGTATCCATGGGAACGCTCTCATAGCCCATGTAATCCCTGGGGGTCACGCCCTTGGCAACTTCGGGCTGGGTGACTGCCGGTGCCTGCTGTAGTTCGGGGGTTGCAGTGGCCACGACCGGTGCAGCACTGGCCGGCGCCGCACTGGCCGGTGAGTCCAGGCCCATGAATTCCGAGCGGATATAGTCAACCATGGCCTCGATCTCATCCTGGGGAATGCGTTTACCGAAACCCACCATGGCAGTTCCCGGGCGCCCGTGAATCACCGAAGCGATCATGCGGGCACGGGTAAGGCCCTGCGTGGCCGTCTCATCAGTAAAATCAACCGGCGGTGGATTGAGTCCCTCGCGCCCCCAGACCGCACCTTCACCGGTTTCGCCATGACAGACCGAACAGTTACTGGCATAGGATTCAGCGCCGGGGTGATCAGTTCCCGACGGCCTGGCGGCCTCGGTGGCCTGGGATCGAGCCTGCCCCGGCGCTTCGACCAGCGGAGATGAGGGCATAGCGGCCAGTCCTGCGTGGGGGTCCTGACTGACGGCACTGCTTTCGACAAAGGCCTCGATTATATAATCAACCGCCGCAGCAAGTTCCAGGTCACTCAGGCGGGTACCCCAGCCCACCATGGCGGTTCCGGGAATGCCGTGAGTGGCCACTGCCAGCATCTGCTCACGGGTGCCGGAATAATTGTCCACGAAGGAGGCCGGTGGGGGCTTCAGGCCGAAGCGGGCCCCGCTTTTGCCGTCGCCGGATTCACCATGACAGACCGAGCAGTTGTCCATATAGACCTGCTGCCCGCCGGGTGCCCCCTCGCTCTGGGCCAGGGTGCTACCAAAGGCTGTCAGCAGCAGCAAGCCAGCGGCCAGGCGCCAGCCCCGGTGCACCGGGCAACCCTGTTGCCGGGAGTCATCAGCCTGACAGGAAGTCTTACGGGATTGCATACGAACGAATACAGCGGAAAATCTTTTCATGGCAAGAGGCAACCGGAAACTTCAACATCGAGACTATAACAGCGGCCCTCGACAGCGACCATAGACTTTGGTCTGACCCCCGCGCGGACCGCCTTATTCGGGCTCCGGGCAGACCAACGGGGCCGTTCACGACGGAAGTCCGGCATAGCTTAAAGGCAGAATGACGGTGATCGTGGTGCCCTCACCCGGGGCACTGTAACAGTCGAAATCGCCCGCAAGCAGTTCCACCCGGTCGCGCATACCCACCAGGCCGAGGCGACCGCCGCTGGCCAGGATACCCGCCACCTCAAAACCGCAGCCAGTATCGGTGACCTGCAGCCTGACCCGGGTCTCAGTCACTTCGAGAATGACCCTCTGGTCCGCCTCCCCGGCATGCAGGAAACTGTTCATAAGGGCCTCCTGCACCACCCGGTAGAGGGTAATCTTGACCGGCTGGGGGGCATCTTTATCATCGCCTTCCAGCGTCACCTCCACCTGCCGGCCGGTCTTGCGCCGGTAATCCCGCACCCCACGGTGCATAATCTCGCCCACAGACGCCGAATCAATCGCGGAAAGGCGCAACCCGTTGCTCAGGCTGCGGACATCCCGGAGGGCGGATTGCAGGGCCGCCATCATGGTGTCAAACTCATTGGCAGCAATGACTTCATCCACTGCCCCGTCGGGCGTGAAGCAGGGGCGACAACGGTCCCGAAGTTCTTCCAGGCGCAGCAGCACCAACGCCAGATCCTGGCCAGCGCCATCATGCAGGTCGGCCGACAGACGCTGGAGATAACGCTCATTGACCGCCATGGCATTGGCACCGGCAGCCATCACCTTTTCATTCATGCGCCGGTTCTCCTGTAGCAGCGCCTGCAGGCGGCGTGAATAGCGGCGCAGCTCATTCCGCTGGTTTCGCATGGTACGCCCGGCCTGGCGCATCATGCCCAGCAGCAGAAAATACGCCATCACCGCCAGCCCCGCGACCACAGCCCAGGTCTGAAGACGGGCGGCGTCAATTGTCGCGCCCAAGGAACTCACGGAAATGTAGAATTCCGCCACCGCATAGATTTCACCATTCTGGCGGCGGCGCACCGGCACGTAGATCTCCATCAACTGCGGCGCCAGCTCACGCTCATAGAGGTTTTCATCGTCCCCCAATTCGCTGATCCCACTTACCACTTCCCCGGCCAGGGCCCGCTCCAGATCATCGGTCACCGCGAACTGGCTACCGATCAGCTTCGGGTTGTTGCTGTAGACAACAGTGCCATCGGGCCGCCAGACCTTGACGACCGGGACATCCTCAAGCACCGCCTGATCCCGGAAGTGTTCGTCGAGGGCCGCAAGAGCTTCTTCATCCTGCCAGCCACCAGCCTCCAGTCGGCGCAGGTGCGGTCCCATGAGGATCTGCATATAGGTACCGGTGAGCTTACTGCTGCGCTCAAGAGTGGCTGCTTCAATGCGCAGTGTCAGCCACACACCGATGGCCAGCATCGTCACCAGCAGCACCAGCAGGCTGAAGAAACTGAATCTGGCTGTCAGCCCGGAGTCAATGACGCGCCGGCTACCCTTGATGCTCTTTTTCACAATCCGTTTCCCCGGCGTCCAGCGCAAAAACCGGGTGCGGGCATAGAGCACGACAACCGGGTTCTGGAATCTGCTGTTCTGAATGTCATTGCGCCTGGCCTCCGATTATTGCGAAAACTGAGCGTCATCGCGCGCCCACTGTCCTTGTTGCTTGCCAGGCCCGGCGACCACAAATCTGCCCCGACCCATATTTTTCGCCTGGTAGAGTGCCTGATCAGCCGCCAGAATCATGTCCTCCAGGGAATCGAAATCAGCAGCGGAGCCCTGACAGACTCCGATGGAGCAGCTGAGAAAATCGCCACTCGGGCTGTTTTCGCTGGGGATGGCCATTTCCTGCCATAGTGCAAGAACCTCTTCAGCCTGGAGCCTTGATTCGGCGGGGCTGTCGCCGATCGTCACTGCAACAAACTCCTCACCACCATAGCGGCCGAGAAAATCCGTCTGGCGTTTGAAGACCGTCCTCATGATATCGGCCTGGCAGCGGATAGCACGATCTCCTGCCTGATGGCCATAGCGGTCGTTGAATTGCTTGAAGTGATCAAGGTCCATTATGAATACGGTCAACGACTGCCCCGACCGTCGCTGCAGGTCGAACAGACGCTCTGACTCGCTGGTGAAAGCTCGGCGGTTGAACAGCTGCGTCAGGGGATCGGTCGTGCTAAGCGTAAGCAGGGTTTCGTTGGCAACTTCAAGCTTGCTGATCAGATTATCGAGTCGGTAGCGTCCGATAACACCTATTAACAGGGAGCCAACAACAAACCCGACGTTCATGAACGTGCGGTCCCCATATACCGGATGCAGCAACATCAGGCCAATAAACCCCAGCGAGCTCAGGGCCATAAGGCATAGCGAATAACCCAGTCGCAGCCCGAGTACAAAGAAGCCAAAGAATGCGTATAACAGGGTTCCCTCGTACGGAAAGCTGAACGCCGCACGCTCCCAGGCCACATGGATCAGGTAATAATTGGTGAAGGTAAGGCCAAGAATCGCCAGCAGGAATGCCGGCTGCGCAAACTCGGGAAAACGTGGGTGAAAAGTGAGTACAAACAGGGCAAAAACTATTGGCAACTGAAAGAAGACCCGGTTTTCAAAATAAACCGCCGATAATTCGCCGGGCACCAATTGCAGATCACCGATCATAAAGAGCGTGATCAATACCCCACCAATCAGTGAAGTAAGCCTGAGCAGCTTTATATCCCGGGACGGTATGTTTTTGGAATCAACCGGAGTATCTGTCATAAAGATAAAAATTCTCTGGGTTCATATACACCACGATCGATCAGAGATTTAATCAGATTCTTACTTGCGCCCGCATCTTATCTGAGAATGAAAATATGCGGTTGTAAAATACCATGATTCCGGGCTCACAGGCACTGTCGATCTGGCCCCCGCGATTCCCGCTTCCCGGGGTCGCCTGCAATGCTCTGCACAGTCGATAAAAAACTGGCGAAACCTGCAACTCACTTCCAGACTGTAATCACACCCATAATCCAACCCACCCAGAGGACCTGTTATGGCCTTCACCACCGATCACCTGGCAGAAATGAACCTGTTGTCCCTGTTCAATCTTTCATCCATTAACGAGGGCATTAAAGTGCACAGCCACTCCGCTTCGCAGGACGCCATTGCGGCCGCCGAGAGACTTTATGCGAAAGGGCTGGTCACCCAGAAGGACGGCGGCTACCTCACCAGTCTCGGCACTGAAGCGGCCGAGCACGCGCAGCGACTGCTGTCGGTGCTGTCCGACGCGGCGAACTCAACTGCCTGAGCGTTATTTCCGTGCTTTTCCCATCATCCGGGTTTCCTGATAGTCTGGCTCCGTGAAGCCCGATAACCCTGACATGAACACCCGGAGAGCAGCTCCATGAAAACTGGCACCCATTACCGCACCTGCCACTTATGCGAGGCCATGTGCGGCGTCGCAATTGAGGTGCAGGACGGGCATATCCAGTCAATCCGCGGTGACCCTGAAGACCCTCTCAGTCAGGGCTATATCTGCCCCAAGGCGACGGCATTGCAGGATCTTCATGAAGACCCGGAGCGGCTGCGCAAACCAGTCCGGCAGACTGCCAACGGCTGGCAGGAAATGGAGTGGGACCAGGCCTTTGACCTGGTGGCGGAGCAACTTCACAGGGTGCGTACAGAGCATGGTCGCGACAGTATCGGCACCTACCTGGGCAATCCCAATGTCCACAACCACGGCGCCCTGATCGCGGGGCTGCCCTTCCAGCAGGCACTGGGCACCCGCAACCGTTTTTCCGCGACATCCAACGACCAGTTGCCCCACATGCTGGCAAGTCTGGAAATGTTCGGGCATCAGCTACTGTTCCCGATTCCGGATATTGATCGAATCAGTCTGTTCATCTGCATCGGCGCTAATCCCATGGCGTCCAACGGCAGCCTGATGTCGGTGCCGGATTTCCGGGGCCGGGTGAAAAGGCTGAAGGGACGGGGCGGCAGAATGGTGGTGGTCGACCCCCGGCGCACCGAAACCGCAAAGATCGCGGACGAATTTCATTTTATTCGCCCCGGCACCGATGCTCTGCTGCTGATGGCGATGGTCCGCACCCTGTTCGAGGAAAATCTGGTAGACCTGGGCCATGCCGGGAACTGGACCAACGATGTCGACCTGATTCGCCTGGCCTCACTGGGTTTCAGGCCTGAAACCGTGAGCGAGCAAACCGGCCTTGCCGCCAATGCCATTCGCGGCCTTGCCCGCCAGCTTGCCACCACCAGTAAGGCTGCGCTCTATACCCGCATGGGGACCAGTACCCAGGCCTTCGGCGGCGTTGCCACCTGGCTGGCTTATGTGCTGAACATTCTGACCGGCAAGCTGGACACCACCGGCGGCATGATGTTCACCCAACCCGCCATCGATATGGTGGCGCTCGGCGCCATGGCAGGGCAACGCGGGCATTCTGGCCGCCGCGTCAGCCGCGTCAGAAAGTTGCCCGAATTCGGCGGCGAATTTCCGGCAAGCACCATGGCCGATGAAATGCTCACTCCGGGCGAGGGACAGATTCGCGCCTTTGTCACGGTGGCAGGCAACCCGGTACTCTCCAGCCCCAACGGCCGGCGACTCGACGAAGCCTTTGCCAATCTCGACTTCATGGTGTCAGTGGATTATTTCCTGAATGAGACCACCCGCCATGCGGACGTGATACTGCCGCCCACGGCCGGGCTGGAACGCAGCCACTATGACCTGATTTTCAGCATGCTCGCGGTACGCAATACCGCCAGCTACAGCCCGGCTCTGTTCGCGGCTGGCCAGGACAGCCGGCACGACTGGCAGATTATGCTGGAACTGGCTCACCGTCTTGAGAAACTCCGGGCAGGCGGCAGCCTGAACCTGCGCAGGGAAGCAGGCTGGCGCGCGTTCAAACAGCTAGGGCCGGACCCGATTCTGGACCTGATGCTGCGCGCCGGCCCTTACGGCGCCGACGTAGGGCCCGCGCGGGTTTTGGTGCAGCCGGCGATTGATCTGGTGATGGATATCCTGCCCCGGAATCATCCGGTTCGCGGGCTGGCCAAGCTCAGCCCTCTAAACCGGCACTGGCAGGACCTTCCCAAAGGCCTCTCGCTAAGGTCGTTGACGCAACTGCCCAGCGGCGTGGACCTGGGGCCGCTTCGTCCCTGCATGCCCGAGCGGCTGTTCACCTCCGATCAACGGATCAATCTTGCCCCGAGGCGCTATCTGGCCGACCTTGAGCGGCTCCACGGATTTCTGCAGCAGGCGGTTACCACCGAGCTGCTATTAATCGGGCGCCGTCATGTGCGCAGCAACAATTCCTGGATGCACAACAGCCAGCGACTGGTGAAGGGCAAAGCACGTTGCACCCTTATGATCAGCCCCAGGGACGCGGCACGCTCCGGCCTGCAGGCCGGTGACTCCGCCGAAGTCACTACGCCCACGGGAACAATTGTACTGCCGGTGGAGATTACCGACGACATCATGCCCGGCGTGGTTTCAGTGCCCCACGGCTGGGGCCATGACCGTGAGGGCACAGCTCAGACTGTTGCCACTGAACACGCGGGAGCCAGCATCAACGATGTCATCAGCGACGAACAGATTGATCCGTTAGCGGGCACATCCGTACTCAATGGCCAGACCGTCAATATTAAAGTCTGGCGCGCAGAACGCAGACGCAGGCGTGCCTGACTCTCGCTCTGAAGCTATTCCCACCCTCAGACCTGGAGAACCTTATGCCCCAGTGGCTGCAATGGACCCTGATTATCGGTGGCCTGATCGCCAGTGCCCTGTTAGTCCGTTTTATTGCGGGCCAGTCGCGCCGGCTGAAAGCTCACCGGCGCAGCCAGGAGAAGAATGAAAGCTTCCGCCAAGAACGCCATGCCAGCATGGTAGAGAGCCTGAAGGTTCTGGGTATGGCCGTGGAAGCGGAACAGATGGAGTATTCAGAAGCCTGCCTGCGCATCAAGGGCCTGTTGGACCATGTCAAGCCGGAACTTCTCACCCAGCCGCCGTTCAGGGTTTTTCAGGAAGTGCACGACCTGCTTCAGCACATGCCTACCCATAAAGCCAGGCAGGACACAGACACCAGGTTTGTCGAAAAGATGGACCGGGAACGGATGGCCATTGAGGAAGCTCACGCCGACCGAATCCGCGAAGCCGTCGCCGCTCTGCGCCAGCAGAATCTGTAATTTTTTGTAAAGGCCCGCCTGCGAAGCTTCCTTTTCCGCCATCTTTGGCTAGATTAAAAGGGCACCTCGTGTTTTGACAAACACCGTACGTCCTGTTTTTTCTGGTAAATGTTCTGGGTCTGAAACACTCGAGTGAGCTTGCCGGCCCGAGGGCCGGCTTTTTTCATGGCTGTGGGGTGACACCTGAAGTTGTTACTGGGGATTCATCATGCCAGCCATCGCCATGATCTCGTCCTTGCTCTCCATCAACTGATCAAACTGGCCCTCGACCTTTTCCCGGTCCAGCCCTAGCGCGCGGTAAAGCTCTGAAGGCACTTCCTGACTGGCCCCAAGAGCCACTCCACGTTCAACCAGAAGCTGCCGCCCCAACCACAGCAGCTTCGCGTAAACGGCATAAGGGCCATCATAGCCCGGGTTTTTCTGGTAGCGGATGCCCAGACTCACTTCATCCGGCATACTCCAGTTCTGCATCAGTTCAGAGGCAATCTGCTCGCGACTCACCCCCAGCAGATAGTGTTCAATCACCGCTGAGTCAATGTGCGGATTGACCTCCAGCGTCCGGCAAACCAGCCGGAAATGCGGCGGAAAAACCTGGGCCAGAACCAGATAGCCAAAGTTATGCAGCAGACCGGCCAGATAGGACAGGCCAAAGATCGGCCGGGCACCCCTGGGCATCATACTTGCCAGTATACCGGCTGACTGCGCCTGCCATATCGCCTGCTGCCAGTAATCCACATAGCCTTCCGGGTTGTCCTGGGGCGTTTTCAGGGCACGCCCGAGGGACAAGCCCATCGCCAGGTTCATCACCAGATCAAAACCCAGCACCCGCGATATCGCATCGTGAACCGATTTCACCTGACCTGCTGCCGCGTAGAACGAGGAGGACGCCCAACTGACCACCTGGGCTGCAAGGCTCGGGTCACTTTCCACCACGTCCACCAGGTCTCCCATGACCGCATTGGGATTGACCCGCAAATGGATAATCCGTTGCGCGGTTTCCGGCAGCGGGGGCAATTCCAGCGTATCCTCCAGACGCTGCTGGATTCGCAGACTGGTGAATTTCCGGATGGCCGAGTGCAACTGGGCCTGATCTTCCCCGGGCATGTTGAGGTTGACCTCAATCGAATCCGCCGCCACCGAAAACGAATGTCGACTGGCATTCTGAATGGCCGGCTGGAAATCTTCCCTCGGCATGACCATGCACAGATTCTGATCAACCAGGGTGAGTGCCACGGATGACAGCGAATCCACGCGCTCATCAACCACCGTCGGCCAGCCGGTCAGGGAGGGCAGCGGGGGCATTTCGCTCAGACCTGCCCGCCGCTGGGCCTGGGCCTGATCCCGCTTGCTCATCATGCGAAGATCACGATCCAGCTGCTTGTTGAGGGAGCTTATGTCGAGCAGATCATCACGCCGGCATATAACCTGAAGGCTTCCCTGCTGATCACTGAGAAGCACCATCCGCAACAGTTGTTCTTCTCGCGCCTGGCTGATGTCGCGGAGTGACACTTCCGCTGCGGCATCGCCCAGTGCCTGCCTGACGGCGACAGGTAGTTGCATAATTTTCTCCCCTGTTTCTTGTATCGGGTTCGACAGACTTGATTGTCGCGAGTATAGGGTACCTAGACATCTCCGTAACGGGTGCGCTCTCCCAGCCAGCGACAGACCAGTCCATCAACCCGGTCCGGCTGGCTCATCAGCTCTGGCGCCATAACCCGGACCGGTTCGATCCAGCCTTTATCACGTTCGAAATCCGCCAGCCGGAACTGCATCATGCCGGTCTGCCGGGTACCCAGAACTTCCCCCGGCCCCCGGATTTCCAGGTCTTTCTCGGCGATTACGAAACCGTCCTGGCTGTCCCGCAGGGCCTGCAGGCGGGCCTTACCGTTGCGGGACAGGGGTGGGTGGTACATCAACACACAAAAACTGGCTTCTTCGCCCCGGCCCACGCGGCCCCGTAGCTGGTGCAACTGCGCAAGGCCCAGTCGTTCCGGGTTTTCAATAATGATCAGCGAAGCATTGGGCACATCCACTCCCACTTCTATCACGGTTGTGGCCACCAGTAAATCGAGCTGTCCACATTTGAAGCGATCCATCATTTCGGCTTTTTCAGCCGCTTTCAGCCGACCATGAATCAGTCCAACCTTCAGATCCGGCAGCCGCTCGGCCAGTTCTCCGGCGGTTGCCTCGGCGGCCTGACACTGCAACGCTTCGGATTCCTCGATCAGAGTGCACACCCAGTAGGCCTGCCGCCCGGCGCGACAGGCATTACGCACCCGATCGGTGACATCGTCCCGGCGGCTGTCGGGGATGACAATGGTTTCAATGGGCTTACGACCTGGCGGCAGTTCGTCAATAACCGAGGTATCCAGATCAGCATAGGCGCTCATGGCCAGCGTACGTGGGATCGGAGTCGCCGTCATGATCAACTGATGCGGCGCCAGGGTTCCGCCTATCCCTTTCTCGCGCAGGGCCAGCCGCTGATGGACACCGAAGCGATGCTGCTCGTCCACAATCACCAGGGCCAACCGATCGAAAGCTACATCGGTCTGGAACAGGGCATGGGTGCCGATGATCACCGCGGCTTCACCGCTGGCCACCTCCGCCAGCGTGGACTCACGGGGTTTGCCCTTGACCTTCCCGGACAACCAGGCCACCCGGATTCCCAGTGGCTCAAGCCAGGCTTTGAAATTCTGAAGATGCTGCTCTGCCAGAATCTCGGTGGGTGCCATCAGTGCGACCTGGGCGCCAGCAGCGATAGCCTGGAGGGCCGCCAGCGCGGCAACCACGGTCTTGCCTGACCCGACATCCCCCTGCACCAGGCGCAGCATCGGCACCGGCTGGCTCAGGTCCTGGCGGATTTCACTGACGACCTGGCGCTGGGCGCCGGTCAGCTGGAATGGCAGCCCCTCAAGGAAGCGCTCAGGCAGACCTCCGGTGGGCAGCAGAGCCAGCGCCTCCCGGGCCTGGATCTGCTGCCGCACCTTCAACAGACTCAGCTGGTGAGCCAGCAGTTCCTCCATGACCAGCCGCTGCTGGGCGGGGTGACGGCCTTCCATTAACAGATGAACCTGGGCACTGGCGGGCGGCGAGTGAACCAGTTCGACCGCCTCGGAGATGCCCGGCAACTGATATTGCTCCATGATGTGAGACGGCAACCACTCATGAACCGGGTAACGCCGGAGGTAAGTCAGCGCCTGCTGACACAGCGAGCGTACCCGGGGTTGCTGGATGCCCTCAGTCAACGGGTAGACCGGTGTCAACGTCGCTTCACCCCGGGCAGGCATGGGCGGCGGGTTGACCTGATATTCCGGGTGATAGAACTCGAATCCCGCACGGCCCGGACGAACTTCGCCAAAACAGCGGACCCGGACACCCTCGGATAGCTGATTTTTCTGGGCGGCGTTAAAGTGGAAAAACCGCATCACCAGAAATCCGCTGTTGTCTTTCAGAGTGACCTGAAGGCTGCGGCGCCGACCCATAATCAGGTCCGCCTTCATCACCTCACCTTCAACCACGCCCACGTCGCCAATCCGCAATTGTCCTATCGGGATAACGCGGGTCCGGTCTTCATAACGGTGCGGCAGGTGAAACAGCAGATTCTGCACCGAATGGATGCCGAGCTTCGCCAGAGTATCGGCCAGCGCTCTGCCCACGCCTTTCAGCGCGGTTACATCAATGTCGTCCAGTGACGTCATGCGTCAGCTCAGCAGGCTGCGGCAGCGGGTTTTTCGAGCCTGGCTTTTTCCATGACCCGGCACTGATTGGCCGCAAGCGATAGCACATCAATGGCCTTGGGACGAGGAAAGGTCACTCTCCAGGCCAGAGCAACGGTGCGGTGGGGTACCGGTGCAGCAAATGGTCTGACCGCCAGGAACTCCTCGTTGTACTGCATGGCCGTGGCCGCCGACAGCGGCAGAACCGTGATGCCCAGCCCGGATGCAACCATGTGACGTATGGTCTCGAGCGAACTGCCCTCAGTGACCAGTGATGGTGCCCTGGCACTGTCAGCGGTCGCACGGCTCACGGCTTCAATCAGCGGCGGACAGGATTCCAGTACCTGATCGCGGAAGCAGTGCCCCGGTCCCAGCAGCAATAGCTGCTCATGGGCCAGTTGCTCTGCAGTCAGGGTCTCGTATTCTGTAAGGTGATGGCCGCCCGGCAGGAGGACAACGAAGGGTTCGTCGTAAAGCGGCAGGGTAACCACTTCCGGCTCCTCAAACGGCAGCGCGATTATAATGGCGTCCAGTTCTGACTGACGCAGTTTCTTGCGCAGCGTTGCCGTGTAATTTTCTTCAATATACAGCGGCATATCCGGAGCACCACGACGCAGCTCGGGTAGCAGATGAGGAAACAGGTAGGGACCGATAGTATAGATGGCACCCACTTTCAGGGGCGCATTGAGCTGGTTCTTGCCGTCCTGTGCCATGTCTTTGATCAGGCCAACCTGATCCAGTACACGCTGGGACTGCTCGATAATCCGCTTGCCGGTTTCAGTAACACGGATGCTGTTCTTGCTGCGTTCGAACAGCGGAATGCCCAGCTCGTCCTCGAGTTTCTTCACCGCCACGCTCAGGGTCGGCTGGCTGACGTGACAACGCTCTGCGGCACGGCCAAAATGCCTTTCACGGGCCAGAGTAACAACGTATCGTAACTCGGTAAGGGTCATGGCGGGCTCCGGTAATTTATTATCCAAAGCATAAGGATTGAGTTTGCCTATGGCAATCATCGAAGACAAACAATCATCACGTATTCTGGTGGCGGGCTGCGGTAACCTCGGTGGCGCCATTGCCTCCAGGCTCGCAGACGAGCATCAGGTCTTCGGCCTGCGGCGGAACCCCGACCGTGTTCCTGATGGCGTCCAGGCGGTGAAAGCGGATCTGCTCGACAGTGATCAGCTTGCATCCGCGCTGCCCCCGGATCTGGACATCGTCATATACTGCCTGACGCCCTCGCAATACGACGACGCGGGTTATCGGAATGCGTTTGTCACTGGCCTCGGTAACCTGGTCAGTACCCTCGGTGATAAGCCGCTTGAACGGCTGTTTTTTATCAGCAGTAGCAGCGTGTATGCCCAGAACAATGATGAATGGGTGGACGAAACCAGCCCTACCGAGCCGGCAAGGTCGAGCGGCGAGATTATTCTGGAAGGTGAGCAGGACGCCGTTGCTTGCGGTCATCCGGCAACGGTCGTGCGTTTCAGTGGTATCTACGGTCCGTCGCGAAAACGCTTTCTGCAGGCGGTGATTGAGGGTGAGATGGACCCGCAGCCGCCCGCGCCCTATAGCAACCGGGTGCATGAGGCAGATGCCGCTGATGCGGTCTGCCACCTGGTCAGGCTGGTTCTGGCCGGAAAGCCGGTTGAGTCCTGTTACCTTGCCAGTGACTGCGAGCCAGCGCGGCTGGACGAGGTCGTCGCCTGGGTTCGTGAACAGCTACCGTGCAAGGCACCCGACCCGGATGCCCGCAAGGGCGGCCGCGCCGGAAGCAAACGCTGCAGCAACCAGCGACTGCTGGACAGCGGCTTCAGCTTCCGCTACCCGGATTACCGGGCAGGCTATGGCAGTATGATTGAACAGATGAAACGGCGGGAATAGAAAACAACCCGCTTCAGCTCAGAACCATCACCGCTTCCATTTCCACCGGCACCCCTTTGGGCAGTGCCGCTACGCCCACAGCTGCCCGCGCCGGGTAAGGTTCCTGGAAGTAGGTCGCCATGATTTCGTTGACCGTGGCAAAATTGCTCAGGTCAGTCAGGTAGATGTTCAGTTTCACGATGTCTTTCAGCCCACCGCCGCCGGCTTCACAGACGGCTTTCAGGTTTTCAAATACCTGACGCGTCTTGGCGGCAAAATCCCCGGCCACTACCTCCATGGTTTGCGGCACCAGCGGAATCTGGCCTGACAGATACACCGTATCCCCTGCTTTTACCGCCTGTGAGTAGGTGCCGATAGCCTGCGGTGCGTTCTCAGTCTGAATTATCGATTTGTTGGTCATGAACTTTCTGTTTCCTCCTGCAAATCGTGAATCGTCTCCTTCCGGCACCCGGCGTGTCAACAGCCGGAACCGCGCAGAAACACAAGGGCGTCAGGGTCGGGTCAGTTACGGACCCGGTTAATATGGGTAACCGCTCTGATATTGCGAATCCGGCGCATCACCCGGGCCAGGTGACGCCGCCCGTGCACGTGCACCACCAGGCAGACAACACCCAGTCTCGCATTCTGCTCTTCCACGTTAATGCGCTCGATATTACCGTCCGCCATGGCCACCGCATTCGCCAGTTCGGCAATAACGCCACGCTGGCGTTCAAGCTCTACCCGCAGCTCCACGGAAAACTCATCGGCAATATCCTTGGCCCATTTAAGCTGGGTCAGATTGGCGCGGGACTCATCGTCTTCCGGCAGCCGCGAGCAGGAGTCAGAATGGATTACCAGGCCCTTGCCGGAGTCCATGATACCTACCACCGGGTCGCCAGGAATGGGTTTGCAGCAATTGGCAAACCGCACCAGCAAGCCTTCCGTGCCGCGGATCGTTACCGCGCCAGGTTCTTTTGCGGTGGCACCGGTCTGGGTCAGCTCGGTCCTGACGTCACCATTACTGCCACTGACCAGTTGCCGTGCGACCAGATAGCCCATGCGGTTGCCCAGGCCGATGTCGCTGACCAGGTCGTCAAAGCTGTCTACCTGATTGTGCCTCACCACTGCCTCGATCTGACCGGCACTGATATCCGACAGTTTCGCATCAAAGCCTTTCAGTGATTTCTTCAGCAGAGCCCTGCCCAGTTCCAGCGATTCCGCACGGCGCTGGTTCTTCAGCACATGGCGAATACTGCTCCGGGCCTTGCCGGTGGTAACGAAGCTCAGCCAGGCCGGATTGGGCCGGGCGCCGGGCGCCGTGATGATTTCCACGGTCTGACCACTCTGCAATGTCTGGCTCAGGGAGCCGAGGTTGCGGTTGATCCGGCAGGCGACACAGGCATTGCCGATATCGGTGTGGATCGCATAGGCAAAGTCCACTGGCGTTGCGCCGCGGGGCAGCTCCATAATCCGGCCCTTGGGAGTGAACACGTAGATCTCGTCCGGGAACAGATCCACCTTGACGTGCTCGATGAATTCCAGAGAATCATCCGCCCGCTCCCGCATCTCCATCAGGCCTTTGACCCATTTGTCCACCCGGGTCTGGTTTGCGGAGTTAATGTCCGACGGCTCATTTTTATACATCCAGTGGGCAGCAATACCATTATTGGCAATATGCTCCATTTCTTCCGTGCGGATCTGAATTTCGATATTCACATGCAAACCAAACAGCGTGGTGTGCAGCGACTGGTAACCGTTGGCCTTGGGCATGGCGATGTAATCCTTGAAGCGCCCGGGCAGAGGTTTGTAGAGGCTGTGAACAGCCCCAAGGATCCGGTAACAGTCATCTACCGTGTCGGTAACGATGCGGAAAGCATAAACGTCCATGATCTCGTGGAAGGACTTCTGCTTGAACTTCATCTTGTTGTAGATGCTGCTGAGGTGCTTTTCGCGTCCCTGAATCCGGCCCGGCAGCCCTCTCTCTTCCAGTTTTTCGTCCAGCTTTCCGCGAATATCATCGATAATCTCACGGTGCCTGCCCCGCAATTTGGCCACCGCCTTGGAAATGTATTTCGCGCGCATGGGGTACAGGGAAGCGAACCCCAGGTCTTCCAGCTCGGTACAGATGGAGTGCATGCCCAGCCGGTTGGCGATCGGCGCATATATATCCAGGGTTTCATTGGCAATACGCTGGCGTTTTTCGTAGGGCATGGGGCCAAGGGTGCGCATGTTATGCAGCCGGTCCGCCAGTTTCACCAGGATTACCCGGATATCCCGGGCCATGGCCAGCGTCATCTTCTGGAAGTTCTCGGCCTGGGCTTCAGCGCGGGAGCGGAATTCAATCTGGGTCAGCTTGCTGACGCCATCGACCAGTTCGGCCACGTCTTCCCCGAACTGTTCCGCCAGGGCTTCCTTGGGTATACCGGTGTCTTCAATTACGTCATGAAGCATGGCGGCCATCAGGCTCTGATGGTCCAGCCTCAGGCTGGCGAGGATATGGGCAACAGCCAGCGGGTGCGTAATATAGCGGTCGCCGCTTCGACGCATCTGTCCCTCGTGAGCCTGTTCGGCATAATAGTAGGCGCGTCGCACCTGATTGATGCGATTGGAATCAAGATAGGCGCTAAGCTCACCAGCCAGCACTTCTACTGTTGCCTCTGCGGACACCGGGCCTCCGTCCAGAACAGGATATTCAGAAATAAAAAAACCCGAATGCAAAGATCCGGGTTTCCGTGACGTCACTCCATCAACGCTATTGCGTCAATGCGCCGTTAGCGCATTTTCGTCGCACCCTCTATATACATTACTATAAAACCGGCGCGACAGATTTCAACGTTTTACTGAATTCCTTCGACGCTTATTCGTCGTCGTCTTCGGCAAGCAGCTCACGGCCGATCCTGCCTTCAGCAATTTCACGCAGGGCAATAACCGTTGGTTTGTCATTCTCTTCCGGCACCAGCGGCTCAAAGCCTTTGGTGGCAATCTGACGGGCGCGCTTGGTAGCCAGCATTACCAGCTGAAAGCGGTTATCAACGTGTTCCAGACAATCTTCAACAGTAACTCGTGCCATGATTTCCCCGACGTTTAAAAATGGCTGATTCCAGCAGACCGCGTAGTTTAATGCTGCCGGACCGATTTGTATACAGGTATCGAGCACCGCTCAACAGCGTTCGGACAGTCGGATCAGCAGTTCTGAGTGCCGGACCTGTTGCACGCGCATGCGCAGGCGGTGACAGCTGACGATGGCCAACAGGCCCTCCAGCGCAGTATCAAAATCATCGTTGACCACCAGGTAATCAAACTCTCCCGCGTGGCTGCATTCGTCTGCAGCCTCATCAAGGCGACGCTCCACCACCTGCGGGGTATCCGTTCCACGACCGGTCAGGCGTTCCCGGAGTACCTCCGGCGAGGGCGGCACTATAAAAATCCCCACGCATTCCGGCATCAGCCGACGAACCTGCTCGGCACCCTGCCAGTCGATCTCGAGAATAACGTCCTCACCGGCCGCCAGGCGTTGTTTTACCCAGACCTGTGAAGTGCCGTAATAATTTCCGAACACATCAGCATGTTCGAGAAAATCACCAGCGACAATCATGGCCTCGAATTGCGCGCGACCGACAAAATGGTAATTTACGCCATCCTGCTCGCCGGTACGTAGCGGGCGGGTGGTATGCGACACAGAAACACTCAGCTTCCGGTCCCGCCTGAGCATTTCCGCCACCAGGCTGGTCTTCCCGGCCCCTGAAGGTGCGGAAATCACGTACAAAGTGCCGTGTTCTATCGGGTGGTTCATCAACAGCGCCCATTTTCCAGAATGACTTGCAAAGGCGGGATTATAGGGCCTTTGACCCGATGCAACACCCCGCGACAGCTATTCGATGTTCTGCACCTGCTCTCTAATCTGTTCTATCAGGACCTTGAGGTCCACAGCTGCGCGGGTGACACGGGCATCTATGCTTTTGCTGCTGAGAGTATTCGCTTCACGGTTAAGCTCCTGCATCAGAAAATCCAGTTTGCGGCCAATACCATCGTCACTCTCAAGTACGCGGGTGACTTCCGCAATATGAGCATCCAGGCGGTCCAGTTCCTCCGCCACATCGGACTTCTGTGCCAGCAGTACCATTTCCTGGGCCAGACGATCCGGATCGAGCTCAACTTTTGCCTGTTTGAACCGGTTGGCGATGGTTTCGCTCTGGGCTTTCAGCAGTGTCGGCATCAGCGCGCGCACTTCGGAAACCAGCGTGCCCATGGTGGCCAGCCTCTCTTCAAACAGCGGCCGCAGGCGCTCGCCCTCACGCTCACGGGCTGACACAAGCTCTGCCATGGTCTGCTCGAACAGTTCTACCGCCGCCGTTCTGGCACCGCTGTAATCCTGCTCGGGAGATGCCAGCACACCGGGCCAGCGCAGGACATCCAGCGCACCCACGTGAGCAGGGTTGTCCAGAATTCGATTGATATGATTGGCTGCTTCGTTCACCGCGCGCGCCATGGCTTGATCAATTTCCAGACGCGGGCTGGTTTCAGTGGACTGGAAGCGCAACGCCACATCGGCCTTGCCCCTGCGAAGTCCGGCTCGCAATTGCTCACGAAACCGGCTTTCAAGTTCACGGAGTGCGTCAGGCAGACGAAAAGACGGCTCCAGATAACGATGATTGACGGTACGAATTTCACAGGTCAGCGCGCCCCAGTCGCCCTGGGCGTCCCGGCGGGCAAATGCCGTCATACTTCGAATCATAAAGCGCTCCTTTTAAGGCACCCTGCCCTGACAGCGGGTTCTGCACTCAGTCTAGCAGAACACCTCGTTTGTCTGCGCGTGTTATACTCCGCACCCTTACTACCATCATCAGGATTCACTATGAGACCGAGCGGAAGAAGCCCCGATCAACCCCGCGATATCCGGATTACCCGCCAATACACCCGCCACGCCGAAGGTTCGGTGCTGGTCGAGTTCGGGGACACCAGAGTCATCTGCACCGCGTCCGTGGAAAACAAGGTACCGCCGTTTCTTCGCGGCCAGGGCCAGGGCTGGATCACGGCCGAATACGGCATGCTACCGCGCTCCACCGGCAGCCGCATGGGGCGGGAAGCCGCCCGGGGCAAACAGGGTGGCCGCACCGTCGAGATCCAGCGGCTGATCGGCCGTTCACTAAGGGCCGCCGTTGACCTGAAGGCCCTGGGTGAGCACAGCATCACCATCGACTGCGACGTTATCCAGGCCGACGGCGGCACCCGTACTGCTGCCATTACCGGTGGCTGCGTGGCGCTGGTGGATGCACTGAATTATCTGGTAAAGGACGGCCAGCTCAGAAAATCACCGCTGAAGCAGATGATTGCGGCGGTTTCGGTAGGGGTCTACAAAGGCACCCCGGTGCTGGATCTGGATTATCCCGAGGACTCAGAGGCGGAAACCGATATGAACGTCATCATGACGGATCAGGGCGGTTTCATCGAGATTCAGGGAACGGCTGAAGCTGCGCCATTCGAGCAGGAACAACTTGACGGGATGCTGAAGCTGGCGAAGCTGGGCATCAATCAACTGTTTGAGGTCCAGAAAGCGGCACTGTCTGATTAAGGTGCCGCTGTTCCGCTGGTCCGGAGAGGGTATCTTTTCCGGGACGTCTCCGGCCAGGGATGGCCGAAGCCGAGCGCACAGGGATGTGCTTGTAGCGTGTCCGGGAAAGCCTCTCTTATCGGGAGCGCGTACTCCCAAACCCCAAAATCAGATCCCGATTTCGATGTCGTAATCCATAATCACCGGGGCGTGATCCGAGAACCGGGTTGAATCATCAATCCAGCCGTCAACCACCGTCTTGCGGATACCAGGGGTCAGCAACTGGTAATCCACCCGGATACCAGCTTTTTTGTCGGAACCTTCTATCTGTTCCGGCCACCAGGTGAACTGGTTACTCTGCTTGTTCAGATCCCGGAAAGCGTCCACACAGCCCATTTCATCAAACAGACGGTCCAGCCATGCTCGTTCGTGGGGCAGGAACCCCGAGAAATCCAGTTTGTGGTACAACGGGCTGGCATCGGTCACATGATGGGCAGTCTGAAGGTTGGCACCGAATATGAACTGGCGGCGTTTGCGCAAGGTTTTCTGCATATGGAGCCCGAAAGACTCCATAAACTCATCCTTATGATCCAGCATCGTCAGATCGTCACTGCCGGTCAGTTCTTCTTCGCGACCGAGCGCGCAGGGAGCGAGCACCGATGCTACCGACACCCGGTCAAAGTCCGCCTGAATAAAGCGCCCTTCCCGGTCCGCCTGCTCGCTGGCAAAGCCGTACATGATGGCTTTGGGAAAGTGGCGGGTATAGATGCCGACACCGCCGTCCTCGTTGTGTTCACCGTCAATGAAGTAGGCTTGATAACCCTCGGGAACCAGATTGTAATCTTCAACTTCGTAGGCGCGCATACGGTGGTCCTGAACGCAGACCACGTCGGCATCCTGCCGGGCCAGCCATTCAAAAAAACCTTTTTCAACCGCCTGGGCCAGGCCATTGACGCTGATTGTTACGACACGCATACGTGTTCCCTGGTATTGTTTGTGTGTATCATACTGCTTTTACGCTTCAGTTAAAGTTCCAGACTCGCCAGACACCTTGCCATGCATGACTATCAGCAGAAATTCATCGAATTTGCCATTCGTCGTGACGCCCTGTGCTTCGGCGAGTTCACCCTGAAATCCGGTCGCATCAGCCCTTACTTCTTCAACGCCGGACTGTTCAATACCGGCAATGACCTGCTGGAACTAAGCAAAGCTTATGCCGCCGCGCTCAGCCGGAGCGGACTATGTTATGACGTCATTTTCGGACCAGCCTATAAGGGCATCCCGTTGGCTGCCGCTACTGCCATGGCCCTTGCTGCCGGCGGCACCAACAAACCTTTTGCCTTCAACCGCAAGGAAAAGAAAGATCACGGCGAGGGTGGCAATATTGTCGGCGCCCCATTAGAGGGCGACATTCTGATCGTCGACGACGTCATTACCGCCGGCACTGCCATTCGCGAATCCATGGATCTGATCAAAACTGCAGGCGCCCGTCCCGCCGGTGTCCTGATCGCGCTGGACCGCCAGGAGCGTGGTACCGGTGCCAGTTCCGCGATCGAGGAAGTCCAGGCGACCTTTGGCATTCCTGTGATCAGTATCATCAAACTGGACGAAATTCTGGACTACCTCAACACCCGCCCGGGTTTCGAACATCACGCCGCAAGGGTGGCGACCTATCGACACAGTTACGGTATCTGATCAAGCTGCATGGCATATTGCCCTGCTTTTGGTATGCTGCTGACAGCATCAACCGTTGCACGGAGTGCGTCTTTCTGTCATGAACGATCTGTTTAAGCCTGCCATTCTAACCTCTACCCTGGCGCTGCTGCTTGTTACCGCATCAGCTTCGGCGAGTATCTACCGTTATATCGACGAAAACGGGCAGGTGGTGATCAGCAATACCATTCCGCAAGCCGCATCAAAGCGTGGATACGACATACTCAATAACAAGGGTCGCGTTATCGAAACCGTTGATCCGGCACCTACGGCCGAGGAAATTGCCGCGCGGGAGTCCAAAAAGCGCGAGGAAGAAATGCAGGCGCAGCAGCTGGAGCTGGATCGCAAACTGCTCGAGCGTTTCCGCCACCCCGATGACGCGGTTCGCGCCCTGCACCGACAGATTGGCGCACTCAGGGAGCTTTCCGGGCTCAAACGCCGCAACATTTCGATCATCGAAAATCAGCTCGATACGGAGCAGGCGCGAGCCGCCGACCTCGAACGTGCGGGCCGCGAGATACCGCAAGCAACGCTTAAAAAGATCCGCCGGCTTGAAACCAGCATTGACGAACTGGAACGTGAGATCAGGGCGCAACAGGCCGAGATCGACGCGGTGAAGCGTCAGTTCATCACTGATATCGAGCGCCTGGAAGTGATCACCGGTAAATCCCGCACACTCCCCCTCGAAGTACCATCAGAGAGCGATTAAAACGGTAACAGGTGCGCATTAAAAAGGCCGCCCGGAGGCGGCCTCTCGACAACTGAATCCGGCCCTATCAGGCAGAGGCAGTTGTGGTCTTCTTGGCTGCCGGCTTCTTGGCTGCCGGCTTCTTGGCTGCTGGCTTCTGACCTTCTGCGGACTCTTTGACAGCGTCAGCAACGTCAGAAACTTCTTCAGCGCCTTCAACGACTTCTTTCTCGAGCTTGGCAACCAGGTCGGCAGCGAAGCTACCGAAACGGCTGTTCAGTGAGCGCAATTGCTCGAACAGGCTCTCGCTGTAGCCGTAGTAGCGGGTGCGAAGAGTGGTAACACTGTACTCACGAACACCGTTTTCGAGCTTTTCGGCGTACTCAAACGGCTTGGAAGCCAGCTTCTTCTGCTGCTCTTCAGCTGCGTTGATACCGTTCTCTACGATTTCCTGGAGCTGTTCCTGATATGTTTTAAGTTTACCCATGGTTTTCTCCTTAAAGATTTTAATGCATGTTTACGAATTTGAATTCTGCATCGTCCGGTCCAGCTTTTCGGGGACCGTTCTTTGAATCGACAAATGCAGAATATGCTTAAAAATTAGAATGATCATACTAATCGCGAAAACAATTCGGGTAGCGGAAAACATCTGGTCACCAGCGGAACAATACCCAACTTGGCACCAGCAGGTCGGTTTCCGATTCGCGGATCCAGCCTCCTCCCTCGGCGGGCACCAGGTAGTATTCGGGACCGATTTCAGGCACCACCTTGATTTCAACCAGCTCGCCGTTGACCCGGTATTCATAGAACACCTCGTTATCTTCACCGGGGCGGATCACAATCTGCGCTTCCGAGCCGGGGGGCTGGTAATCCGAAATTACCACCGGTTCGCGGGGAGGCTCGGCGGACTCCTGAGCCGGCGCGGCAAAGGTCAGAAGACTGAGCGACAGAGCAGAACAGGCGATCGTTTTTGGTTTCATGGTACCCTCTGGACCCAACGGTTTACTGTTGCCAACAGATTTGCACAAGCCACCTTGCGCTTCAATCACAATCCGGGTCCGTTTTGACATGACACAAAAGAAGACTCCTCCGGTCGTTCTGGTAGACGGTTCATCCTACCTGTTTCGCGCCTATCACGCGTTGCCACCGCTGATGACCAGCAACAATCAGCCAACCGGCGCTATCAAGGGCGTCATCAGCATGATTCGCAAGCTGGAACAGGATTTTCCCGGCTCCAAAATGGTGGTGGTCTTCGACGCCAAGGGGAAAACCTTCCGTCATGACATCTATGAAGACTACAAGGCCAACCGCCCGCCCATGCCGGAGGATCTTGGTGTCCAGATTCAGCCCATCCATGAGATTGTCCGGGCCATGGGCTTGCCGCTGTTGATAGAAGAGGGTGTGGAGGCTGACGATGTTATCGGCACCCTGGCGCACGAGGCCACCAGCAAGGGTATCGATGTGGTGATTTCCACCGGTGACAAGGATATGGCCCAGTTGGTGAGTGATCATGTCACCCTGATCAATACCATGACGGACACCCGGATGGACCGGGAAGGTGTAGTTGAGAAATTCGGTGTCGAACCGGAGCAGATCATTGATTACCTGGCTCTCGTGGGAGACAAGGTCGACAACATCCCGGGCGTCAATAAATGTGGCCCCAAGACTGCGGTTAAATGGCTCCAGACCTGGCGCAGCCTCGACGGGGTGATCGACCACGCTGACGAGATCAAGGGCAAGATCGGCGAATACCTGCGGGAGGCCAGAGAGACTCTGCCACTGAGCTATGAGCTGGCGACCATACGTACCGACGTGGAGCTGGATTTCGGTCTCGGAGATCTGCAACTGCGCGAGCAGAATGATGATGAATTGCTACAACTGTTCCGTGAATACGAATTCCGCTCCTGGATCAATGAACTGGAAAGCAGCAGTGAACAGGGCGATAACAAGGGCCGCGAAAGCGGAGGCAATCCGGACCCGATACAGAACCCGGGTCAACCCCTGAAGACCAGCCCTGAGAAGAACTACAGCCTGGTAACCGATGAGGCGTCACTGAACCGGTGGCTTGAACGCCTGAAAAAAGCGAGCCTTTTTGCGTTCGATACCGAAACCACCAGCCTGCGCTACATGGATGCTCAGGTTGTTGGAGTCTCATTTGCAATCGAGCCGGGCGAAGCCGCCTATGTGCCATTCGGGCACGACTACCTGGGCGCGCCAGAGCAACTGGGCCGTGACTATGTGCTGGCGCAGTTGAAGCCGCTGCTGGAAAACCCGAAGCAGCCCAAACTCGGCCAGAACCTCAAGTATGATAAAAACGTGCTTGCCAATCACCACATCGACCTTCAGGGCATTGCTGAAGACACCATGCTGGAATCCTACGTGCTCAATTCGGTGGCGACACGCCACAACATGGATGCGCTGGCACTGGAGTATCTCGGTGAGCACACCACTTCGTTCGAGTCCATTGCGGGCAAGAATGCCAAACAACTTACCTTTAACCAGATTGACCTGGAGCAGGCCGGCCCCTACGCCGCCGAAGATGCGGATATAACACTGCGACTGCATCAGGTGCTGCGGCCCAGGCTTGCCGAAACCGGGCGTCTCAGGGACGTCTATGAAAAAATCGATCTGCCGCTGGTTCCGGTGCTTTCGAGGATGGAACAGCGGGGCGCGATGATCAGCGCCAGCACCTTGCGCCAGCACAGCCACGAGCTGGCAGAACGTATGGCGGAGCTGGAAAAGGAAGCCCACGAGGAAGCCGGTGAAGCCTTCAACCTGGGATCACCAAAACAGCTTCAGGTCATCTTCTATGAAAAGATGAAGCTACCCGTGGTCAAGAAGACTCCGAAAGGCGCGCCGTCCACCGCAGAGCCCGTGCTCCAGGAACTCGCCCACGACCACCGGCTGCCCCACCTTATCCTGGAGCATCGAAGCCTCAGCAAGTTGAAATCCACCTACACCGACACCCTGCCAGAGCTGATTCATCACCGTACCGGGCGGATTCACACGTCTTACCATCAGGCAGTAACCGCCACCGGGCGTCTGTCTTCGTCCGAGCCCAACCTGCAGAATATTCCCGTCCGCAGTGAGCAGGGGCGGCGCATCCGGCAGGCGTTTGTGGCGCCCCGGGGCTACAAGCTGGTGGCGGCGGATTACTCACAGATCGAGCTGCGCATCATGGCGCATCTCTCCGGGGACAAGGGCTTACTGACCGCTTTTGAAAATGGTGAGGATATTCACAAAGCCACGGCAGCGGAGGTTTTCGGTATCAGTCCTGGCGACGTCTCCGCCGACCAGCGCCGCAGCGCCAAAGCCATTAACTTTGGTCTGATTTACGGCATGTCTGCATTCGGCCTGTCCCGCCAGCTTGATGTCGGGCGGAACCAGGCTCAGGCCTACATTGACCGTTACTTCGAACGTTACCCGGGCGTCCTGAGGTACATGGACAACATCCGCAAGCAGGCCCACGACGACGGCTACGTCGAAACCCTCTTTGGCAGACGCCTGTATCTGCCGGAAATCAACGCCCGCAACAAGCAGTTCCAGCAGGCTGCCGAGCGCACTGCGATCAACGCACCCATGCAGGGCAGCGCCGCCGATATCATCAAGCTCGCCATGCTCAGCGTGGAAGACTGGCTGTTACATGATCATGCGGACGAAGCCCGAATGATCATGCAGGTCCATGACGAGCTGATACTGGAGGTAAAGGAAAGCGCGCTGGCTGCCATCTGCCCGGGGCTGGAATCCAGGATGTCTGCCGCCGCCAGTCTGGACGTCCCGCTATTGGTGGAAACAGGCGTGGGCGATAACTGGGACCAGGCGCACTGACCGCGTCCTTGACGAATGACCGCGGCGCCATAAACGCACCTTTTTGGTGCATAAGATGGAGTCGTGCCCATAAATTGTGCCGCCCGGCCCTGTCGTAGACCCGGCCATTCGAGCTTGGGGCCTTGCCAGTCGGGCATGCGCCGGGAATTCGCGGGCCGGCATGAATTTCGCACGGCAATTGGTCGGCCCTTTTATCTCCCGGTTCAGGGGCCACTTTGGAACACCCCTACTATCGAGGCGCCTAACATGTCCACTATGGCATCCGATCGCAGTTGGCTGTTGAATCCTGGCGCTTTGAAACTGTTTAATCAGTGTCGGCGGCTGATCCAGTCAGAATTCGGAGTCAAACTCCGCACCACGGACGAGGAACTGGAGCATCGACTGGCAGAATATGCGGGCAAGACCCGCTCTTCCCAACTGGCAAAAATCTGGGAGGCTCTGAAACCGCAGATCCCCACCCTGGAGATGGCGGCCGAGGAAGACGATGGGCACCGAAACTCAGCGGACCGGTCAAAGCGGATGTACCGGGGGCAACCCACTGCTGAGGATGTTGCGCCCGGCAGAAACAACCCGGAACAGCGGAAGAAACTCATCTACCGGGGCCAGATTGTCGAGCAGTAACCAGGCGCAGCCATCCGTTGCCGTTATCAGAATGTCTTGCTGAGCTGGACAGCAGCGCCCCAGGCATCTATGTCATATTTACCGGTCAATCGTGCGCCACCAGGTGTGGGCTGGCCATCAGAAGTGTATTCCTGTTCATCCACTGTCGGATCCTCGATAATCAGGTAGCCCGCTGCCAGATCCATCGTCCAGCCCGAGCTGGTGTGGGCGTACTGACCACCCAGGGTCAGCCATTGACGATCTGAAGAAGGCACGCGGGCCGTGCGGAAGCTTGCATTTATCGGCGACGAGTCAAAGGCGTAGCCGGCTTTCAGGGCAACCGCTGGCGTAGCCTGCCAGGAAACACCGGCCGCAGCCGACCATGTATCCTTCCAGTTCTCCGGCACATGCCCGATCACCCCCGGCTCTCCGTATTTATTCTCGCCAAGAAAGGAAATGGTCTCATTCGGGGTACCTGCGTTTGCCTGGGTGCTGCGCACATCCAGTGACTCAAACCGGCTCCACTTGGTCCAGGTGGCACTCACCAGAAGGGTAACCGTATCCACCACTCTGTGACTGATACCAAAGCTGAGCTGATCCGGAATCTCCAGTTTCACAACGGTGTTTTCCGTCAGGGTCCGGGTCTGACCGGTGGGCCCGGCCGGACCGAATACCGGAGCGTTAGTGAGCCGGGCGCGCCCTTCCAGCTCAAGCTCGGTGCCGGTCCGGAACACCATGCCCAGGCGGGTGGATTCTGTCGGCTGCAGCTGGATTCCAAGGGTATAATTTATTGCCAGGTCATCACCTTCCACTTCAAAATAGCCATCCTCGGGCAAACCCAGTGAGCGCAAGTCCTGGAACTTGGTCAATGTACCTTCGCCATAAAGCAGATTGACGCTGGCACCAATCGCGAGGCCACTGTCGCTGGAGAAAGCCACAGCCGGACTGAAACCCAGCACCTGAAGATCGGTTTCATCCGCGAAGAACCGGCCGACGAAATCGTCGTCGTAATCCGCTGCCAAGCCATAAGGCGCATTGATGCCGATGCCAACGGAGGCAGTTTCATTGAGCTTGTGGGTGATGTAAAAATTGGGGACCACTGCCGTGGGCAAAAAGTTGCCGCCGTCACTGCCGGACACTGGGGTACCGTTGTCCCGGACTGCACTTCCCTCGAAGTCACCAGTGACATCCAGCACGGCGGCACCAAAAGACACTTGAGTGCCCTCCAGTCTGGTCATGCCTGCAGGGTTGAAATAGACGGTCGAGGCGTTCTCGGGATTGGCTACGGCACCGGCATTGGCAACTCCGGACGCGCTGGCGCCCTGCTCATTGAGACCGTAGCCTCCAGCCACCAGGGTGGCCGGGGTCAGAACCAGCATCGCTGCCGCAAAAAAACCGAGTCTGCTTGCGAAGCTGCTTTTCCTTTGCTGCATTCCATATTCTCCATAAAAACCGGCAAGTGTAGACAGGCCGAACCGCGGGCATCAATCAACCAGCCCCTCTGGCAAAAAGCCTGCTAGCAGGGAGCTTGGTAATCTGATTGGACGTCAGTCATTCTGAATAGACAGTTTATCGACACTCGAACTCAGTTTGTCGGCACCCTGTGAGTCGGTTCCCAGCTTGATCATCAAACGCAGGTCATTGGCAGAGTCAGCATGGGCCAGAGCGTCTTCGTAGGTAATCGAACCTTCGGCATAAAGGTCATAAAGCGCCTGGTCAAATGTCTGCATACCTGACTCCCGGGACTTGGCCATCAGCTCCTTGAGCCGGTGAACCTCACCCTTGCGGATCAGGTCCGCAACCAGTGGTGTATTGAGCAGCA
Organism: Marinobacter sp.; assembly: GCF_035268745.1. Lineage (GTDB taxonomy): Bacteria > Pseudomonadota > Gammaproteobacteria > Pseudomonadales > Oleiphilaceae > Marinobacter. The sequence continues at coordinate 64,224 of NZ_DATFKH010000057.1, read as the reverse complement.
CTTCGATGACGGCCTTTCGGCCCTGCCCGTCCGGGGTTGGAATCAACTGCTGGGCCACCATCGCCCTGAGGTTCAGGGACAGGTCCATCCAGATCTGGTTGTGCTGCTCCGGCGGGAAGAACTGGATAATGCGGTCCAGCGCCTGGTTGGCGTTGTTGGCGTGCAGAGTTGCAAGACAAAGGTGACCGGTTTCAGCAAACTGCATGGAGTATTCCATGGTCTGACGGGTACGGACCTCACCGATCAGAATTACGTCCGGCGCCTGGCGCAGGGTGTTTTTCAGTGCCACCTCGAAGCTCTCGGTATCGATACCCACTTCGCGCTGGGTCACGATACAGCCCTGATGCTGATGCACGAATTCAATCGGGTCTTCAATGGAAATAATATGGCCGCGACTGTTCCTGTTACGGTGCCCCAGCATTGCCGCCAGCGATGTGGATTTACCGGTTCCGGTACCCCCGACGAACATGATCAGACCACGTTTGGTCATCGCCAGATCCTTGATCACTCCTGGCAGATTGAGCTCATCAATCTGGGGAATCTTGACCTCGATCCGGCGCAGCACCATGCCGCAAATATTGCGCTGAAAAAATGCGCTGACGCGGAAACGGCCAATGCCCCGGGCACTGATAGCAAAGTTACACTCGTGACTTTCCTCGAACTCCTGCTGCTGCTTCTCGGTCATCGAACCGTATACGAACTCCCGGGTCTGTTCCGGGGTCAGGGCATTCTTGGTCACCGGGTGCACTCTGCCATTCAGTTTCATGGAGGGTGGCACACCGGCGGTAATGAACAGATCCGAACCGCCTTTTTCAACCATCAAACGCAATAACTTGTCAAATTCCATCTTTTCACCCGTGTAGCTGACTATCGGTGTCTGGGAGTCGGGCATGGCTGCCCGGGGCACGCTGTAAATACGTCCATGTACGCTCGACAAAAACATCCATGTTTTTGACGTCCCCGGGCAGCCATGCCCGACTCCCTCCCAGTGTGTTGCAAGCCCCTAAAACACATCCGGTTCAGAAATTATCCGGTATTTTTGCTTTGGCGCGGGCTGCATCGCGGGAAATCAGACCCTTCTTGAGCAGCTTTTCCAGACACTGATCCAGCGTCTGCATGCCCAGAGAGCCACCGGTCTGTATGGCGGAGTACATCTGCGCGATTTTATCCTCGCGGATCAGGTTCCGGATGGCAGCGGTACCGATCATGATTTCATGGGCGGCAATCCGGCCGCCACCCATTTTTTTCATCAGTGTCTGGGAGATAACGGCCTGCAGGGATTCGGACAGCATCGAGCGAACCATGGACTTCTCCTGCGCCGGGAACACATCCACCACCCGGTCGATGGTTTTGGCCGCCGAGGTGGTGTGCAGGGTGCCGAACACCAGGTGACCGGTCTCGGCCGCGGTCAGTGCCAGTCGAATGGTTTCAAGGTCACGAAGTTCGCCCACCAGAATGATATCCGGGTCTTCCCGCAGTGCCGACCGCAACGCTTCGCTGAAACCCAGGGTATCGCGATGGACTTCCCGCTGGTTCAGCAGGCACTTTTTGGATTCATGAACAAATTCTATCGGGTCTTCAATGGTGAGAATATGCTCGTACCGGGTGTCGTTTATGTAATCGATCATCGCCGCCAGTGTCGTGGATTTACCGGAGCCGGTGGGCCCGGTGACCAGCACCAGCCCGCGAGCCACCGAGGAAACATCCTTGAACACCTGTCCCATACCCAGGTCTTCCATGGTCAGAACCTTGGACGGGATGGTACGGAAAACCGCGCCCGAACCCCGGTTCTGGTTGAACGCGTTGACACGGAAGCGGGCAACGCCCGGCACTTCAAATGAGAAGTCTGTCTCCAGAAATTCCTCGTAGTCCTTGCGCTGCTTGTCGTTCATGATGTCGTAAATCAGACCATGAACTTCCTTGTGCTCCACCGGTGGCAGATTGATGCGTCGGACATCACCATCAACCCGTATCATGGGAGGGAGGCCGGCAGACAGGTGCAAGTCAGACGCACCCTGCTTCGCTGAGAAGGCAAGCAGTTCAGTAATATCCATAGAGGTCCTCGGAAGGCGGTTTGCTTTGGTTCTGATTTCCGCCCGCGACGAGTTCTAGCCCTTACTGCCTTCACTTGGCATTTCAGTAACCTACGGGTAATGTGTCACCGTATCTGAGGCGGACCGGCATTGGCGGAATTGCACTATGAGCAGCATAGCAGACAACCTGGGAACCGTAACCCGACGCATACAAAAAGCAACATTGAAAGCAGGCCGGGCGCCCGGCTCTGTGCAGCTTATGGCGGTGAGCAAGACCCGCCAAGCCAGCGATTTGCGGGCAGCTTACGAGGCTGGCCAGAAAGCGTTTGGTGAGAATTATCTGCAGGAAGCACTGACAAAAATTGACGCCCTGGCCGACCTGTCCGAGATTGAATGGCACTTTATTGGTCCCATCCAGTCCAATAAAACCCGACAGCTTGCGGAGGCCTTCGACTGGGTCCACAGTGTTGATCGCCTGAAAATAGCCCGCAGGCTCAGCGAGCAGCGTGGCGGGTCGGGATCGCCACTGAATGTATGCCTTCAGGTCAATATCAACGAAGAGGACAGCAAGGCAGGCTGCTTGCTTGGCGACTTGCCAGCCCTCGCCCGGGAGGTCATGACACTGCCAAATATATCCCTGCGGGGGTTAATGGCGATTCCCGATCCGGACCAGCCAGAGGCTGACCTGAGGGCCAGTTTCCGGAAACTGGCAGATGCCCTGCAGGCGCTGCAGCAGAACGAATACCATGGCAAAACACCGGATACCGCTCTGGACACTCTGTCCATAGGCATGTCGGCTGATCTGGAGCTGGCAATTGAAGCCGGGGCAACCTGGGTCAGAGTCGGTACAGCGATTTTCGGCGCCAGGGACTAGTGTCCCGCGGGCTAAGCGGAAGCCCACAGGAACAGTTCCTGCTATTATCCAATTCAGTGCGGCTATCGGCCGCCATCAGTCACCAGCGGGAGTATACCTTGAGCACATCACCAACCATTTCATTCATCGGTGCGGGCAATATGGCAAGCGCCATCATCGGTGGCATGCTGGAGAGCGGCTTTGAGGCAGGTAAGATCTGGGTCAGTGCGCCTGATGACGGCCATCTGCAGTCAATCCGCAAAAAATTCGGAGTCAGCGTCACCACCGACAATCGCCACTGCGCCCAGCAGGCAGACATGGTCATACTTGCGGTCAAACCCCAGGTCATGCGGAACGTGTGTGTGGACATTGCCCCGGTTGTGCAGAACACCCGGCCCTTGATGGTATCGATCGCAGCAGGGCTTGCCGCTACCACGCTGGACCAATGGCTGGGCGGCGGCATGCCGATGGTCCGGGTGATGCCGAATACGCCATCGCTGGTGGGCAAAGGCGCAGCCGGCCTTTATGCCAATGATCAGGTCAAGGACAAACAGAAAACCATGGTGGAATCGGTGTTCAGCAGCATTGGATCAGCGCTCTGGGTCGAGGACGAATCGCTTCTGCACGCGGTCACCGCGCTTTCGGGTAGCGGCCCGGCCTATTTCTTCCTGATGCTGGAGGCGCTGGAGGAAGCCGCTACCGGTGCAGGCCTGCCTGCTGAGACCGCCAGAAAACTTGCCATTCAGACGATGGCCGGTGCCGCCGAAATGGCGGGTCGCAGCGAGCACGATCCCGGCCAGTTGAAGCGCAATGTGATGTCACCGGGAGGCACCACCGAGCAGGCAATCCATACTTTTGAAGATGGCGGCCTGCGCGAATTGGTGAAAAAGGCCTATTCCGCGGCCTATGACCGCTCCGGCGAGATGTCGAAAGAACTGGCAGCCAAACAGTAGCCTTGTAGCCAAAACAGTCACAACGTAACGGGAGACACAGCTTCATGCTGGCCGACATTCTGATTACCATCCTGCTTATTGCCTCCAGCTTTTACCTGACCATCGTACTGTTGAGGTTTCTGCTGCAACTGGCCCGGGCGGACTTCTACAATCCGATCACCCAGTTCGCGGTCAAGGCAACAAATCCGTTACTGCGACCGATCCGGCAGATCATTCCGGGATGGCGCAGCGTGGATGGGGCATCGCTGGTGCTTGCCGTTATCATTCAGGCCATCACCTTCTTCCTGATTCTGATCGCACTGAATGGCGGCGTGCCCAGCCTCAATCCGCTCACATTGCTGACATGGTCAGTGCTCAACGTGCTGGACCTGATTGTGACCATCTATTTCTGGTCCGTCATTGCCGTGGTCATAGTGAGCTGGATTGCCCCGGGCAGCAACCATCCGGCGATCCAGCTGGTCGCCCAGATCACCGAGCCGGTCATGCGACCGGTCCGTAACCTGATACCATCCCTGGGCGGCCTTGATCTGTCACCGATTATCGTCTTCCTGATCCTCAACGTGCTTCAGGTGGTAATCGACAATCTGCAGCGCAGCGCGGGCATGGGCGCCCTTGCAGGTATGTAAAAGATCGTAAAACGCCCGGAAATACGCTTTGTTACATTGCCAGCCTGAGCAGCCAGAATTCAAAGCGGCCAATTTATCTTATTGAATTGGCCGCATTTTTTATTATCAGCCAGCCACTATCCCGGAATTGCGGATTTACAGAAGGATTACAGACTTTTGATGAAAAATCCGTAACTCTGACTATATTTAAAACACTCTTTTAACCGGTCACAGATTCCAGGATCGTTGTCGTCGCCCGCTAGTCGCGCAGAGGGATTCTCAGATGAAAAACCAGAGTTCTCTCCAGGGCACTCTTTCACAGCAGGTTGAGGCCTACCACAGTTGGAAAAAGGAACTGATCCGGCAGATTGGCCGTTATCGCCTGTGGCTTCAGGACAATAACCTGTTTTCAGATGATGTCAGCAAACGTATCCGCCATGGTCTGGAGCTGCTGGTTGAAGACGAGCTCACCATTGCCTTTGTGGGCGAATATTCCCGGGGCAAAACCGAACTGATCAACGCGCTTTTCTTCGCGGAATATGGCCAGCGGATGCTGCCATCCCGTGCGGGGCGCACCACCATGTGCCCGACTGAGCTGTTTTTTGACCGCAACACCCACCAGAATTATCTGCTACTTCTGCCGATTGAAACCCGCACCAGCGGGCTTTCTCTGCAACAGCTCGGCAAACAGTCCGAGCAATGGATCAGGCATGAACTGGACGAGCATGATCCGGATGTCATGCGCGAGGTACTGGCAGAAGTTGCAAGAGTCAAGAGCATATCCACCGCTGAAGCCAACGACCTCGGCTTTGCCGAGGACATGCTGGAGAGCGATCGCTCCCGCCCCGGCCATGTGCTGGTTCCAGCCTGGCGCAACGCCCGGATCAGTATCCGTCACCCGATGTTCGAGCGCGGCCTGCGCATTCTGGATACCCCGGGCCTGAACGCCCTGGGTTCTGAACCGGAACTCACCATCAGCCTGCTGCCACGCGCTCACGCCATTGTATTTCTGCTCAGTGCGGACACCGGTGTGACCGCCAGCGACATGACGATCTGGACGGAACACATCGACACCGAACATGCCGACCACCGTGCCGGTCGCTTTGCAGTGCTGAACAAGATTGATGTGCTGTGGGACGACCTCCAGGGCGAGAAATACACCAGTGACGCCATCAGCCGGATCCGCAACTATACCGCCGACCACCTGGGCATAAGTGAAAGAGACGTAATCCCTCTGTCCGCCAAGCAGGGCCTGACCGCCCGGGTCAGAAAAGACGACGGACTGCTCGAGCGCTCCAACCTGGCCCAGCTTGAACAACTGATTATCAGGCGAATTCTGACCCACAAGGAACAACTGATTACCCAGAGCCTGATCAATGATCTGTTGGGCATGCTCCAGAATAGTCAGGCGGCCATGAGAACCCGGCTGGATTCCCTGAAGGAAGAAGTACAGGCCTGTTCCGGCACCACCGTTGATAAAAAGGCCCTGAAACGGCTGGCCGATCGTGCCCAGAAAGATTACGACTACTACTGCAGAAAGCTTATCACCCTGCGCTCCAGCCGCCGCCTGATGGAATCCCAGGGCGAGCCTCTGAAGCAGTTCGTCAGCGCAGAACGATTTGAAAACCACGCCCAGACCATTCGCAGCCAGATGGCCAGCAGCTGGACCACCGCCGGCATGAACCGCAGCATGGAGGATTTTTTCGAGCTTCTTGAAGTTGACCTCAACCACCTGATGAATGAGGGCAGGCTGGCCGAAAAAATGGTCAACGCCATCTATCGCCGTTATAACGAGGACAATCGCACGCGCCACCTGGAGGCTACCCCTTTACGCACAGGTCGCCACATTGTTGCCATTCGTGAACTACGCAAAAAAGCCCGGCGCTTCCGTATCAGCCCCACCAATCTGCTGACGGAGCAGTCCGCGCTGGTCAAGCGCTTCTTCAATGTCATCGTCAGTGAGGCCCGCACCCTGAATCAGCGGGTACGCGCGGAGGTTGAGCGCTGGCCGTCCGAAGCCATGCTGCCAATCCTGCAGTATTCCATGGAACAGAAGCAGTTGCTTGAACACCAGATCCGCCGCCTGCGTGATATGGCCCGTAGCGACCGCGATGGCAGGGCCGAGCGCGAGCGGCTACAGAATACCATCACCGACCTGCACCGACAGCTTGAACTGGCAGACGCCATGCATAAACAGATCCGCAAACCGGCGCCGACCATGCTTCAGCAAAAAGTTGTTAATATTTCCGGCGCCAGCTGATCAGGAAGCAAACGGCGGTTGCAGCCATGAAGAGCGGACTTTAAACTGGCCCGTTCGCAATGGCATTGGGAAATTGCCCATTTTTGCCGCCAATATTGATCTTCAGATGATGGACCCAACCAGGAACCTGTCGCGCCAATGTCCGAATCCCTGCCAACGGATTCTGTCGGGATAGTCACCCCACAGACACTGCATTTCGACACGCCCATCAGCCTGGCGTGCAATCGGACGCTGGATCAGTACAGCCTGGTTTACGAGACCTACGGTACCCTGAACGCCCAGGCCAGCAATGCGGTGCTGATCTGTCATGCCCTCAGCGGTCATCACCACGCCGCCGGTTTCCACAGTTCCGGAGACCGGAAACCGGGCTGGTGGGACAGTTGTATCGGTCCGGGCAAACCCATTGACACCAACCGGTTTTTCGTTGTCAGTGCCAACAACCTGGGCGGTTGTCATGGCAGCACCGGCCCCGGCAGCAACAATCCGGAAACCGGCAAACCCTACGGCCCGGATTTCCCCGTTATTACCGTGCGCGACTGGGTCAAATCACAGGCACTGCTTGCCGACCGGCTTGGCATCCAGTGCTGGTCTGCCGTGGTGGGCGGCTCGCTGGGTGGCATGCAGGCGCTGCAGTGGAGTCTGGACTACCCGGATCGCATCCGGCACGCCGCAGTGATTGCCTCCACGCCGAGGCTCAGTGCACAGAACATTGCCTTTAATGAAGTGGCAAGGCAGGCCATTACCTCCGATCCGGAGTTTTACGACGGCCATTATTACCAACACCACACCCTGCCCCGCCGTGGCCTGATGCTGGCCCGTATGGTCGGCCACATCACCTATCTTTCCGATGCCTCGATGGGGGAAAAATTCGGCCGCGAACTGCGGGACCAGGCCTACAAATTCGCCTTTGATGCTGAATTCCAGGTGGAAAGCTACCTGCGCTATCAGGGCGAGCGTTTCTCCGAAACCTTTGACGCCAACACTTACCTGCTGATGACCAAGGCCCTGGATTATTTCGACCCGGCCCACGAGTATGATAATGACCTTGCCAAGGCGCTGCGCAAGGCCCGCTGCGAATTTCTGGTGCTGTCTTTCAGCACTGACTGGCGTTTCACTCCGGCGCGGTCGGAAGAACTGGTCAGCGCCATGATCTCGGCACGCAAAAGAGTCAGCTATGCCGAAATCGATGCGCCCTGGGGGCATGATGGATTTCTGATTCCCACACCCCGCTACAATGCCGTGTTCCGGGCTTACATGGACCGGGTAGCCCGGGAGGTAGGGGCATGAGAACCGACCTGAAAATCATCGAGCAGTGGATCGCCCCGGGCAGCCACGTGCTGGACCTGGGCTGTGGCGACGGCACCCTGCTGGACTGTCTGCAGCGGGAAAAACAGGTCACCGGTTTTGGTCTGGAGATCCACCACGATCACATTACCACCTGCATGGGCCGCGGGGTATCAGTCATCGAGCAGAATCTGGACACTCAGGGTCTGGGCAATTTTGAGGATCGTACCTTCGATACGGTATTGATGACACAGGCGCTGCAGGCGGTTCGGCGCCCCGATCTGGTACTGGACGAAATGATGAGGGTGGGCCGCGAAGGCATTGTAACCTTCCCCAACTTCGCCTACTGGAAACTGCGCTGGTTCCTGATTCGCCGAGGCCGCATGCCCGAATCAGAAACTCTCCCCTATAAATGGTATAACACTCCCAACATCCACCTATGCACTTTCAAGGATTTTGAAGCGCTCTGCTACCGCAAGGGCTTTATGATTCTGAACCGCACGGTCGTGGACGGCGAACATCAGGATCACTGGTTCAGCCGACTCTGGCCTAATATGTTGGGACAGATAGCCATTTACCGAATCACCCGGAAAGACGGATAAACCCAGAGGAGCGTCAACCATGAAACCAAACAACATCCGCCAGTTGCTGACCGTCGTTATCCTGCTGCTGGTCGCCAGTACCAGCCAGGCGGGATCCAAGGATTTTGGCGAGTACGTTGTGCAGTGGAGCGTGTTTCCAAGCACTTTCCTTACCCCCGAAGTCGCCAAAGAAAACGACCTTAACCGAAGCCGGGGTATCGGTGTGGTCAATATCGTCATCATGTCTGCGGCAGAAGACGGTGGCATGGATACTGTTTCCGGCCAGGTCGAGGGCAAGGTACTGAATGAGGTTCAACAGCCCACCTTTCTGGCTTTTCGACGCATTCAGGAAGGCGATGCCGTGTATTTTATCGCCGAGTATCAGTACTCGAACGCCGAGCTTATGACCTTTGAAATCACCGCCCGGCCTACCGGCGGTCAGAGCGACCTGCCTGTGCGCTTCTCCCACACGCTGTTCAACGAATAATCAGCTGATCAGTCTTTATGAGCCAGGATAACCGGCTGGTTATTGCCAGCAACAACCGCGGGAAAATTGCCGAGCTGGGGACTCTGCTGGCGCCCCTTGGCCTTACACCGGTGGCTCAGGGAGAGCTGGGGGTCAGTGAGGCGGAAGAACCCGCCGTCACCTTCGTCGAGAACGCCATTATCAAGGCCCGGCACGCCTCCAGAGCGACCGGATTGCCGGCTCTGGCAGACGATTCCGGGCTGGCAGTAGATGCCCTGGGCGGCAGACCCGGTGTGCGCTCGGCGCGGTTTGCAGGCGACGCCGCGACAGATCAGGACAATATCGACGCCCTGCTGGTGGCCCTGAAAGGCATTCCGCCGGCAGAGCGAAGCGCCCAGTTTCACTGCGTGCTTGTTTACCTGCGCCATGCCAATGACCCCACACCGGTTATCTGCCATGGCTGCTGGCCCGGCCGGATTCTGGAACAGCCGCGCGGTGATGGCGGCTTTGGCTATGACCCGGTGTTCCTCGCGCCGGAAACCGGCACCAGCGCGGCAGAAATGACACCTGAAGAGAAAGCACGCATCAGCCACCGCGGCCTTGCGCTGGAACTTCTGATCGATCAACTGGGCGCCCATTGACCCATTCCCCTGTTCTGGCCAGGCCCCCTCTCAGCCTGTACCTGCACATGCCCTGGTGCGTGAAAAAGTGCCCCTACTGTGATTTCAACTCCCACGCTCTGGTGGGCGCCATTCCGGAACAGGCCTACCTGGACGCCATATTTGAAGATCTGGAGCAGGACCTTTACCTGATCCGGAATCGTGCAATAGAGACCGTTTTCATTGGCGGTGGAACACCCTCACTTATGTCGCCAGAGTTCTACTTCCGGCTCTTTGACGGGCTCGGCCAGCGCCTGACTCTGGCCAGCGACGCCGAGATTACCCTGGAAGCCAATCCAGGTACCGTCGAACAGGCACGATTCGACGGTTTTCGGGCCGCCGGAATTAACCGGCTTTCACTGGGCATTCAGAGTTTCCAGCCCCGTCAACTGCAAGCACTGGGGCGGATTCATGATGACAAGGCCGCCCATCAGGCCATTGCGGCGTCGCGCAAGGCGGGCTTCGACAACTTCAACCTGGACCTGATGCACGGCCTGCCCGACCAGACGCCAGAGGAAGCTGTTGCGGATCTTGAGGCCGCGATTGCCTGGGAACCGCCGCATGTGTCCTGGTACCAGCTCACTCTGGAACCCAACACCGAATTCTACCGGCGCCCGCCGGACCTGCCCGACGACGACCGGCTCTGGGAGATATACTGTCGGGGAGCCGACCTGCTTCGCCGCCACGGCTATGTGGACTATGAAGTCTCCGCGTGGAGCCAGCCAGGGGCCGCCTCCAGCCACAACCTCAACTACTGGACCTTTGGTGACTATCTGGCCCTCGGTGCCGGGGCCCACGGCAAGGTAACGCAGGCGGATGGGCAGGTCCGGCGTTTCTGGAAAACCCGCCAGCCCGAAGCCTATCTGAAACGCATTGGCAGCCGCACGGCAGGCTATCAAATGGTGGAAACCGGCGAGCTTCCGCTGGAATTCATGATGAACGCACTGCGGCTAAGCGCCGGCGTGTCGGAAAAACTGTTCACAGAGCGTACAGGTTTACCCCTGAGCCTGGTTAAGGTAAAACTTGATTCATTGCGAAAGGATCGCCTGCTGGAGCGTGACCGGCTTCAGGCTACGGAGCTTGGCCAGCGCTACCTGAACAGCCTGCTGGAGCGCTTTTTATAATGTTAATGCCAGGTTCTGACTTCCCGAAAGCCCTCGCTCTTGGCTTGCTGGCCAGCCTGAGCCTGTTTATTGCCCTGCTGCTGATCAATGAGCCGCTGCAGACAAGCGCTGCGCCCAAAGGCATTGTCAGTTTCCAGATGGCAGGCACCCTGGACCATGCCTCGGAAATTCTGAAAAGTTGGGACAGCAGTGCAGTCGCCTCTGCCCGGACATCACTCTGGCTGGATTTTGCATTCGCAGGTGCTTACGTTCTGACGCTGTTGCTGCTTACCATACACCTGTCCCGGGACCGGCCGGGAAGGCGGGCGCGTGCCGTGTCACGGTGGGTAAGAGGCCTGTTTATCGCGGCCGGCGCTGCCGATGTGGCGGAGAATATTCTGTTGCTGAACAATCTGGATTCCCCCAATGAGGCCACGAGTCTGGCGGCCGCCCTTTGTGCGCTGGCAAAATTCACCGGCCTGATTCTGGGTCTGGCGGGGCTGGTGATTCTCCGGGCAGCCCGGCGTCATGGGCTACACCGTCGCTGAGCGATACACTTACTAATGAGTAGGAAGGTAGGCGGACACGTCTATTCAGGACCGTATGCAGCAGGGATGCTGCATCCGAGACTACATGGATGTATTAACGGCGTGTCCTGAATGGACGTGTCCGCCTACTTTCCTACTCATTAGTAAGCGCACAGGGACGTATTCACAGCGTGTTCTGGAAAGACCTGTCCGCTTACTTGCACACGGATTAGTACACGTTCAGAACGTCAAGCCGGCCATAGTCAATGTGCTCTGGCTCCGCTTTACCAACAGCCTCCACCGATCCGCCAGTCTTACGCTCTCCCTGCCGGAAATCGTAAAGCGAGCTGTCCGCCAGGTGGGAAGGCTCGACATTGCACAGGGCGCGAAACATGGTTTCCAGCCGACCCGGATGCTGCTTGTCCCAGAGCTGGAACATATCCTTGATGACCTGGCGCTGGAGGTTTTCCTGGGATCCGCACAGATTGCACGGAATAATCGGGAACTCTTTCATACCGGCATAGCGGGCAAGGTCTTTCTCACGACAATAGGCCAGCGGACGAATCACCGTATTGCGCCCGTCGTCACTGTGCAGTACCGGGGGCATCGACTTCAGCTTGCCGCCGTAAAACATGTTCAGGAAAAGTGTTTCCAGCAGATCATCACGGTGATGCCCCAGCGCGATCTTGGTTACGCCATTGGCCTCGGCAAAATTGTAGAGAATGCCCCGGCGCAGCCGTGAACAAAGGCCACAGGTGGTTTTGCCTTGCGGGATCTTGTCCTTGACGATGCTGTAAGTGTCTTTCTCAACGATATGATATTCAATGCCAAGCGCTGACAGGTAGTCCGGCAGCACCTGCTCAGGAAAACCCGGCTGCTTCTGATCCAGGTTGACCGCGATCAGCTCGAAGTCCACGGGCGCGCTTTTCTGCAGGCCTAGCAGAATATCCAGCATGGCATAGGAATCTTTCCCGCCACTGAGGCAGCACATGACTTTGTCGCCCGCCTCGATCATGGAAAAATCCGCGATAGCCTGTCCGGTTTCACGGCGCAGGCGCTTCTGCAGTTTATTGAATTCGCGCTTTTGTTTGCGCTCTGCCTCGGAAAAGGCGGCGGAATCGAACTTGGCGGTCACGGCATCAGGCATACGCTATCATTCACCGGGTTGGACGTTGTCAGGGCTATAGCGACGGAATTATACGCCTGCAATCGAACGGAACAAAACCAGGGGTAGGCAGCCTGCCGGCCTTTCCTGATCGTGTCAGGTCGCTTAGGATAGGGCCATGAACGAATTTCAGGACTCGTCCGGGCAGCAGATCAACCAGGATATCAGTAACCAGTCGCAGCCTGGATCGCAGGTGCCTCACCTGGCCGTTGCTATCGAACGGATTCTTCGTGAAAACCCGCAGGGAATCAGCGAACTGGGCCTGATCAAGGCGCTTCAGCGTCCGCCCTGGGAATTGATTGGTCCGGTCAACTACGCCGAGCCGGACCAACTCTATCCCGTCCATTTCCTGATTTTCCATGTGCTTTACGGCCTTCGGGATCAACTTGCCCAGGCCGGAGAAACGGTCAGTATTTCACCACTACAGATCCAGCTATCCACTCAGAATATTGTCAGCGGCACCGGCCCGGTTGCCGAAGTGGATGCACTTCGGGCCTTCTATCTGGACCTGTCCGGATACCAGTTACCGAAGGCGGCTATTCTCGCCATGATGGATGATTTCTGGGCCGGACGTCACGGGCGCCGGCCGGCAATGAGCGAGGCTCTGGACGCCGCCAGCGTGCTTGGCTTCGATGACATACCCACCACCTTTAACGAGGTAAAATACCGGTTCCGCCGGGCGGTAATGCAGTCACATCCGGATCGCGGCGGTGAAACCGGAACCATTCAGGAGCTTAACAGCGCCTTCAGTGTTCTCAAGGCGCATTTTCAGGATTACTAATGGATAACAAAGTAAGCGGACAGGTCTTTCCAGAACCGTCCGGAGCCAGGGATGGCGGAGGCCGAGCGTACAGGGACGTATTCACAGCGTGTTCTGGAAAGACCTGTCCGCTTACTTACGCACGGATTAATAAACCGGCAAAGCAGACCCAGGAGTCACCATGATCAGACCCTCAAGCTTACCCCTGATGTTCGCAGGCCTTATGGCCGGGGCCGTCTCGCCTGCTGTCGCCGACCTGGTGGTATTGCAGTACCACCACGTCAGTGATTCCACACCACCATCTACCAGCACCACGGTGTCACTTTTTGAAGACCAGCTGGATATGATCGGGGAACTGGGGCTGGAGGTGGTGCCGCTTGAGTCCGGAACCCGCCAGGCCCTGGCAGGCGAGCTGGACACGAAACAGCAGATCGCCATCACCTTCGACGATGCCTATGATTCTGTCTATCACACAGCCGCGCCCCTGCTTGCAGAAAAGGGTTTCCCCTACACCGTATTCGTGAATACCGACGGCATTGGCGGCAGAGGCTATATGACCTGGGATCAACTGAAAGAGTTTGCTGCGGACCCACTTGTCACCATAGCCAATCACAGCAAGGATCACGACCATATGGTTCAACGCCCGGGAGAAGACACCGATGACTGGCGGGAAAGAATCAGGATCAACCTGGACGGTGCCCAGAGTGTTCTGAAAGCAAAACTGGGCACCGATACCCCCATGTTCGCCTACCCTTACGGCGAATTCAGCCGGGCAGTCGAAGCCATGGTTGATGACCGGGGCTGGTATGGATACGGGCAACAGTCCGGGGCGGTCGGTTCCCATTCCCATGATACAAGAATGCCCCGCTTTCCCGTGGCCGACGCTTACGGCCAGCTGGACAACCTGAAGCCCAAGCTGACCAGCAGGGCCTTTCCGGTAGCCGCAGAAAAGTTACCCGACGGGGTAATAAACGAAAACCCGCCCACCCTGAGTTTTGTGCTACCCGAGTCAATGGATGCAGCCCGGTTAAACTGCTTCGCGTCGGGCCAGGGACGGGTTGATTTCGCGGTAGACAGCGACGGCCGGTTTACCCTGACCGCACCGGAACCGTTCAACAGCCGCCGCTTTCGGTACAACTGCACCTATCCTGCCGGCAACGGCACTTTTTACTGGCTGTCACAACAGTGGCTGGACCTGAGCAGGCCGGAAGACTGAGGGCGGTGGTCAGTTACTGATCAGCGAAAAAGTAAGCGACAGGTCTTTGCAAAACACGCTGTTAATACTTCAACACACCGGTGCCGGAGAAACCCTGAATGCTCTATACCACCATCGCTGCCCTGACCGCCGCACTGCTGCTTTTTGCCTGGCTGGGCATGAGAGCCAGGCTTGCCAGTGGCGGGCTGGACGATTTTATTACCGCGCGCAACTCCCAGGGCTCCCGGGCCCTGGGGCTGTCTTTCCTGGCGTCGGGCATGGGCGGCTGGATCCTGTTTGCACCGCCGGAGATCGGCGCCCTGGTTGGCCCCCTTGCACTGGCGGGCTACGCCATTGGTGCTGCGCTTCCGTTTATCGTATTCGGACTCTGTGGGCCCGCTGTGCGTCGTTACCTGCCGCAGGGACGAAGCATCGGGGAATTTGCCCAGGCCCGTTATGGCAACGCCGTCCGGCGCTACGTCGCGCTGATTTCTGTGCTTTATATGCTCTGTTTTCTGACCGCAGAGCTGACCGCCATTGGCGCGATTACCTCCTTACTGTCGGATGTCAATGGCAATCTTGCGGTGCTCGGTGTTGCCGTCACTACCCTGGCTTACACTGCCTGGGGCGGTCTGCGCGCCAGCATCGTTACCGATCAGTGGCAGGCGGCACTGTTGATTGCGCTTCTCGGCATTGTCGGTTTCGCCGTCGCCGGTTATCTGCCGGAACTGAAGCCCTCAGCCATGCCAGGCGCACCCGTTGGCAGTGCGGTCAGTGTCGCAATCACCCTGATAATCGCAGTAACGGCCGCCAATCTGTTCCATCAGGGGTACTGGCAGCGGCTCTGGTCCGCCCGTGATACCCGCGCCCTGCGAACCGGGGCTTTGATCGGCGGCCTGGCAACCGTCATGGTGGTTGCCGTGGTGGGAAGCTTCGGTATCGTCGCCGCGATGACTGGCGTAAACCTGGGAACCCCACCCATTCCCTTCTTCGCGCTGCTGGCAGATGCGTCCGGATGGCTGGCACTGCCGGCACTGGTTCTGGCGCTGACACTGGTTGCCTCTTCCGTCGACACCCTCCAGAACGCCTTCGCGTCGCTGGCGGTGACTGAAAAGCAGGGCCTTTCCCTGGCGGCTGCTCGCTGGATTACGCTGATTCTGATGGTGCCGGTGGTGCTGGTAGCGTTGCAGGGGATTTCTGTACTGAGACTGTTTCTGATTGCGGACCTGCTGTGCGCGACAGCGATTGTGCCGGTGCTGATGGGGCTCTGGCGGCGGATGACAACCCGGGCGGCCGTTTGCGGCGGTCTGGCCGGGCTGACTGGCGCGGTCGTCCCCGGATGGATTTCCGGGGGCAGCCTGCTGGCAGGCCTTGAGGCTGCCAGTTTTCCCGGGGCAATTCCTACCCTGTGGCCCTTCGTCGGCGCATTGACCGCTTCCGCCCTGGTCAGCCTGCTACTGGCGGTCCTTGCCGGAAACCGGGATTAGCCGGGCAGCAGTTCTATGGGGTAGCGGATCGTCATTTTCTCGACCCCGGGTCGCTCGCCGAAGTTCACCAGGCGCAGGCGATTGCAGATCTTCTGCTCCAGGCCGGGCTCATCGACGGTCGATACCACCACGTTACAACTTGAAACAGCGCCGCTTTCCTCGATCACCAGTTCCGGCGTGATATTGCCCTGCAGCGAAGGCTGGCGCCGCAGTTCCCGGTAATAGATGCTGAGAATCACCGACTTGTTCTGATCCAGCGTCCGTTCGACCGCCTCGCGGGTGCGCTGCTGTTTTTCGGCCTCACGTTTGCGCTCAGAGGTACGCGCCTCGGCGACAATTTCCTCGGCCTGCTCCACTTCCACGCGCTGGCGCTCGGCCAGGGCAATCTGTTTGCTCTCCTGCTGAAGCTGCGATTCATCAACGCCGGAGCTGCGTCCGCTGTCGGCACGCTGCGCCAGGGTATCGCCGCTGGTCCTGGCAATCGGCTCGGCAGTTATCGTAGATGGTACATCGAGTTTGACGGACTCACCCAGAGTCGACAGCTTTGAGAGCTCGTCGCCCATGGCAAGAATACCGGTGCTCCTGGCCTTTTCACGGGCTTTTTCCACATCCTCCGCGGTCGGCTCAGGGGTTTCTGCTACTTCCGGTTCTGGCTCCGGCTCCGGTTCTGGTTCAGGCTCGGGAGGCGCAGGCTCCGGTTCTGCCACTTCCGGCTCATCGGGCTCCGGTTCAGGTTCCGGCTCGGGTTCCTCGGGCTCCGGAGGTGGCGGTGGAGGCGGCTCCTGTTCAACCACCAGGCGGGCCAGTTGCGGCGGCAGCGCTTCGCGCTCCTCACGCTCAATTTCGGGAAGTTCGACCCAGCTTACGTAGCTGGCTACCAGCACGAACAGCGGTACCAACAGTATCGAAACTGCAAGCAGCCGCTTACGCTCGCTTTTTTCCCGGTTCCAGGGCAATCCCGGACGATACTGAGACACGATCAGGCTCCCTGCTCTGCTTTCTGATTGACCGCCAGAGAAATACTGGCGTACCCGGCTTGGACACAGGTGGACATGATTTTCTTCAACAGGTCATATGGCAGTTCCCGGTCGGCCACAATGGTGATGGGCCTGCCATCTTCCGGCGCCGGTTTGCCCGAGCGACCGGACTGATAGTCAAGTTCCTCCTTGAGGCCAGGCTCGACTTCGCCATCGAAAGCCCGGAACGCATCCAGCTTTGCCACGACACGCCCGTTCACCAGGATGTCGTTATCGGTTACGGTAAGCGCCAGTACGTCAGCTGGCGGTGTTTCGGCCGAGGAAACGGGCAGCTTGATGCCGCTCTCCTGGTTGAGCACCTGGACATCCGAGGACGAATTCACCATCAGGAAGAACACCAGAATGGTGAAAATATCCATCAGCGACACCAGATTCAGCTTGCCCTGGTACCGACGGCGACTGTAATGACGCTTCAGGCGTCTGGCCTTGGCAGATTCCTTCATGAGCTTTCTTCTACCTCCACCCTTTCCGGAGCGTCCCCGAGGGAAATTTCAGGAAAGAGTTCTGCATTAACCACGTCACCGGCTACCACGGCCTCATAGGAACGCACAGAATCCATCACCGAGACCAGGGTCTGGTAGGTGGTGTCGCTGGACGGCAGGATGATGATGTTGCGCTTGTCCGGCATGCGTCTTTTCAGTTCCTGCATCACCTGACCCAGCAACTCGTAATCGTATTCCGCTTCGCTTTGGGGGATGGCCTTGATAACGCCGCCCTGATTGTCGGCAACCACCAGTTCATCATCAAAAATCATCACCTGAAGCTGGAGCTCTTTCTGCTCCTGGGAAGATCCGCCGCCGGTATCCGGAAAATTCAGTTCCAGCACGCTGGTATGGGCGAATACCATATTCAGCAGCAGAACCGGCACCAGCACGATCATCAGGTTCATGAACGGTGTTATATCCAGATCGGCTTCGCTGCGAAGCCGACGATGCTTGCCTCTCATGGACTGAGCTCCCTGGTATGAACGTTAGGCCATGGACCCGGCGGGACTGGCGGGCTGATCGTTCTGCGGGGCTCGCGGAGCACTGGCGGGTCGGCCGTTGGTGCCATCATTAATAAGGTTCAACACCTTGATTCCGGCCATTTCAAAGCTGTCGATGATTTCGTTGGTTTTGGTCTGCAGAATGGAGTGGAGCAATAGCAGCGGAATCGCGGACATCAGCCCGAAAGCGGTAGTGTTCATGGCAACCGAGATACTCTGGGAAAGCAGGCTCGCCTTCTGCGAGGGATCCGCCGATGCCACGGCAGTAAATGCCGCAATAAGACCGATGATGGTTCCAAGCAAGCCCAGAAGAGTTGCAATGTTGGCCAGCGTGGCCAGGTACTGGGTGCGCTTTTCCAGACGCGGCATGACTTCCATCAGCCCTTCTTCCATGGCGTATTCGATTTCTTCCCGGGACTGCCGGCGTGCAAGGCGCTGCAAACCCAGACTCAGCATGGAGGCCATGGCACTACCGGCCTCAGTGGCGTAATTCAGAGCGCCCTTGAGATCCTTTTTGGCAATCATCTGGTGAAGCCGGTTGAAGTCCCGGCGGTTGGTCATTTTCTGGGCAGAAAGGTAAATATATCGTTCAGTGGCAACGATGATACCCACAACCAGCACAGTGGCTATCGGGTACATAAAAAAGCCACCTTCCTGAAAGAAGCGAACGGCAGTTTCGATCATTTTTTCGGCACTCCATAATCCATGAATGTTATGAGTCTATTTGGCAACGAATGGCATTGGGGTAAGTTACCGCAAAGCTCTGTTGCGGTTTGTGTTTATTTGCACAGCTGCACAGTCGGAAGGTGATACAGGTCTCATTCCGGCCTGCTGCTCTCAATTCCGGGCCCGGCTTCCGATGCCTTCAGCGCCTGAAAGTGGTGATGATAACTTATCAGGCGCTGAAATTCGGACCGTTGCAGAGGTTTGATCGGCCGCGCCAGCATCATATCTTCATCCGGACCACCAAGTGACCGGACTTCCGGCGGGTTCCAGGGTATCAGGTACAGCACCAGGGGCGCTTCGTGACCACCCTGAAGGCGGGCCCCCTCCAGCGTTATTACCCCCTCCTGGGCAACGGCGACAGCGGGTGCGCCGGCAACCAGTCCGGTAATCAGCAAGATGTTCAGAGCATATTTCATGGGCGCGGTCCTCAGCTCCGGTTCCTGGCATCGAAAATCCAGTCTTTCAGCCGTGGGTTGGGCTCTTCCACCATGGACTGATACTGCTCATACAGGGGCAAGGCATCACCGGGCCTGCCAAGATAGATATCCAGTAGAATCGCAAGGTTCATCATCGCAGGCAGGTAATCCGGTTCGGCGGCCAGGGCTTCACGGTAATAGGCCTCCGCCCGGGCAAACTCGCCGTTTTCTCTGGCGATAACCCCCAGATGATTCAGCGCAGGCGCATGACCGGCATCCAGCGCAACGACTTCTTCAAAACGCGCCTTTGCCTGCCCCTGATCACCTGCCTGCAGGGCCAGAATACCGAGATTTGCCAATGGTCCGGTACGCTCGGGGTGGGACTCATGCAGCGCCTGGAACTGCCGTCTGGCGACTTCGTGACTGCCATTTTCCATGGCGTCGACAGCCTGGCCGAAATTCTGTTCAAGCAATTCCTGCCGGGCCTGCTCCCGGGCCAGAGCCGTGTCTTCCGGGGTTGGCGCCATGTTAGCACATCCCGCCAGCCAGGCCATTAAGGCGAGCGCAACAGCGGTGCGCATCAGGCTTTCAATCCAGCTCATGAACGACTCCCGTCAGAATTTCCGGTTTGTCATAGCGACCCGGCAGCAACTGTTTCAACGCTTCAAAACTGCTTCTGACCCACTCATCGTAGATACCTTCGCGGGCGCGGCTGGCATTCTGCTCGTGAATACTGATCGCGTTATCCTCAAACGGAAATGCCTGCTCTTCCAGCAATAATTCGTACTGGGCCAGCTCCAGCTCGGACAGTCCCTCGGGCCGTTCGGAATCCATCAGGTCCTGCCCCAGCCGCCCGTAAATATGCGCGATCTGATAACCCGCCTCGGTTGAAAACGACGAAACGCCATATCCCAGGGTTTTCTGATAAGCGGTCACGGCCTCTTCCAGAGCAGCGGTTTTCGCCCGCATACTCTGGTTCAGCGGCAGCGTAAGCCTGATGGCATTGTAAGATTCCAGTTTTTCACGGGCAAGGATCACCGAAGCTTCCGCCGCCAGGTATCGCATCCGGTCATCAACCTGATCCGGCGCCTCATCCACCACTTCCATCTGTTGTCTGAGCCACTGGCGACGACGCTCGTCATCACCCACTTCGGCGTAAAGCCCGGACAGACTCTTTGCCGCTTCCATAAACACATCCCGGGGCTGTGGGTAGGTGTTGGCATACAGACGCCAGGCATCAATAGCCTTGGTCAGGTTGCCGGAACGCTCATAAAGCTCGGCCGCAATCAACAGGTTTTCCCGCTTCTCTTCCGCGGTGGTTGCCAGGGCAAAGAGCCGGTTGAGTTCATCACCGGCTTGCTCCCACTGCCCGGTTTCGCGGTAAGCCAGCGCCAGCTTTGCAGGCAGGGTGTCAATCTGCTCGTGATCCGGGTAGTTGCTGCGGAAGGCAATCATTATGTCAATGGCATCCTGCCAGTGCCCGAGTTCCATCCGCAAGGTTGCGGCATCAAACTCGGCGTTGGCTCTGAGGGTGGCACCAGGGGCAACCACTCCCACCCGCAGAAACTCGTTCGCTGCCTCTGCGGTCCTGCCTGCAGCCGCCAGCGCCTCGGCCTGACGGAACACCGAAGCCGCCAGGCTTTCAACCAGACCGGCACGGCGTGGGTCGGCGGCAGGTAACAGCTCCAGAACATGCTGATAGCCGGTTTCGGCGTCTGCGTATTGCCCCAGCTCGAAGAGGCTGCGAGCTTGCAACAACCGGGCCTCGGCAAAAAGTTCGGGGCGCGGGTTGCGGGCAATCAACTGTTCACTCAGATCCACAACCTGTTGATAGCCCTGCTGGTCAAACCGGTACTGCACTGCCGTAAACAGCACATCGTCGGCCCTGGGATCCATGGGAAACGCATTGGCAAAGCGCAGGCGATTCAGCTGTTGTAACTCGGCATGATTGCTGCGCTCCTCTTCCGGCTCCCCGGACCAGGTTTTGGCGTACTCCTGAAACGCCAGCACCGAGGCATAGCCCGCTTCTCTCGCTCTTTCCGGCGCTTCGTTGCGGTGCGCGAGGTCGTAGGCCACCTGCTCGAATGCGGCAATCGCTTCAGGCCACTGTTCCAGAGCCAGCCTGGATTCGCCGAGCAGAAACAGCATTTCCGGGGTCTGGGGATGAGACGGGAAAGTGTCAGCGAATTCCTCATAGTAATCCGCTGCTATCAGGTAGCGCTCACGAGCCTCGCGCCCCTGACTGTCAGCTGCCAGCGCGTACTGACGATTGGCAAGCTCCGGAATCAGGGTTTCCAGTTGTTGTTCGATAAACCCGAGAGTCTCTTTATCCGCCTGCTGCCAGTAATTGCTGTAAAAGCCATAATCATTGACAAACTGTGCCTTGCGATCAGTTATTGACGACGTGAAGCCAGCGGCCTGGAGGATTTCAATAATCCGGACGTAATATCTCGGCGCCCACGGGCTGAACGGGCGGGATTCAATATAGCGCTCATACACGCTGATGGCATCGGAGTATTGTTCACGTTCGAACAGCAGTTCGCTGTAGCGGTCATAAATCAGCCTTTCATAGGGCTTTTCGCCGACCTGATCAAACAGGGCCTGGAGCGTGTTGGCGCCGTCGAGATAGGACAGCGACAACCCGAACACCCGGAACAGGTCCTCGGTCAGGGTCTGGTACTGTTCGTCTATTGAGACCGCTGACACATTATCGGGAACGACCAGCTCCAGCACGTCCATGTAGCTGCGCAGCGCGGGCCGGAAATCACCCTGCTTGAACTGACTCCAGCCGCGCATGTAAATCGCGTTGACCAGGAAGGATTCGCCCCGACTGGCGGACGGATCCGCGTTGATGACAGTCCTGAAAGCGTCCTCCGCTTCGGCATAACGATTATCCCGGAACAGAATATCCCCCCGGCGGAACTGGGATTCCACCCACAATTCCGACCCGGGGTAGTCTTCAACCAGCCGGTCAAGTGCTGCCAGTTGCTGCTCGCGCATGCCCCGTAACTCATAGACACGCGCAAGCTGATAAAGCACACGGTCGTTGCTGCTGCGGTCCGGATACTCGGTCAACAGGGCTTCGTAGGCTTCAGTGGCGGCGGCCATGTCTTCCACCGCATTGTCGATAAGCTCGGTTTCGGCGCGCTCGAATTCAAGGTCCGCAAGCCGGTGGCGGACTTCAACCCGCTTGCCGGGATCCTGCAGCAGCGGCAGCAACGCCCGGTAACTTTCCACCACCTCTTCCCGCGTCACCTCTGCTGCGTTGCTCTGCGGCATCGCCGGCAGGGCAGCGGGTTGCAGGCTCGCCAGGGTCCCCGGCTCAGGCTCGCTGCCCCCATCACCGCCGAAAATGCCGGGCATTGACTGACAGCCGGACAGAGCCAGCACTACGGACAACAGCAGCGGCAGCCCCGGACAAGGGATCATTCTGCCACTGCGCAGACGCCAGCTATTCATCGGCGTCCTCCGTGTCAGTGATCCGCGACCTGAATCCCGGATCTGCCATGGGGTCTGCCATGGGGGCAGCCGCCGCGGGTTCGCCTGCGCTAAGTAACAGCCGATCAGCCAGACGCGCCTGAGCATGGCGGGAAGCCAGCAGGTAACCGGCAATCTGCCGCCGTTGGCTGGCCAGCTCGGCCTCCACCAGCACGAGCAGATCCTGCCGGGTCTGATCCAGAGCAAGCTCAAGCATCCCGTTGAGCTGCTCCAGCTGTTCCCGCTTGCGGCGGATCCTGTCTGCAAACCGGTCGAGCCGGGCATCGGATAACAGCTCCTGCTCCACCAGTTGGCGCTGGCTGACAAAGGTTGCCATAGCCTTGTCCAGTTCCCGCAACTGGCTGATCGCAGCCCAGCGGTTAGTGCTGTAATCGTTGACCAGCCACCAGTCGAGATAGGCCCGCATTCGTTTATAGGTCTGGCGCTGTCTGCGTGTACTTCTGTCGTCTGGAAGTTGACTCAGGGTTTCCTCGACTGCATCCAGCTGTTGCTTGAGCTGTCGCTGCTCTGCCGTCATGAAAAAGGTGACATCCTGTGCGGCCGATGCCTGCTCGATCCTGCGGCGGAACCGGGACTGCTGAGCCTCCCATTCATCCACGTTGAGCGTCGCTAGCGCTTGCCGGGTTTCCAGAATACGGGCTTCACGACGAGTCCTGCGAGTGTCCAGCATGACGTCAAAGGAGTTCAACTGGGCGCGCCACCGGTCCAGAGAATTGCTCAGCCGGTAAAGCTCGTGCAGGTCGCGCAGGGCCAATTGGAAACCTTCACCGGCCAGCAATCCGGCGAGGCTGAAATCCTGCGGTTGCACCCGAACCCGACCGTAGCTGTCAACCAGCATGGTGGATTCGCCCAGTGCCGGTTCAGCGCCACGCTGCGCCGCCCTGTTGCGATCATTGCCGCCATTATCCGCACCTTCACGGATAAAATTCAGCGCTTCGACCAGGCGGGCTTCGGTAAGATCAGCCTGCTCTTCAGCCAGGCGCTCATCCAGTCCCAGGTAATGCCTGGCGGCGGCCCGGTAGGCCTCCAGCGCTGCCTCTGGCCGATTCATCTGCTCAATGGTGAACGCCCGGGCGTAAGGTACCTGCTGCAGCCAAGGTGTAAACAGGGGGCGATTCTGTAAAGTCTCCAGGGCCTGAAGCGCCAGGCCATTCTGGCCCAGGTTCGAGGCGGCGACGGCGTAATCAGACAGTGCCTGGTCCGACATCAGCCCGTCCAGCGGGATGGCACCCAGTACCGCCATGGCCTGCTGGAAATTTCCCTGGGCCAGGTGCAGACGCCCCAGGGTGAGGCGGGCCTGTTGTTCCAGCGCGATGAGTTCGTCTGCGGTTTGCGGCGCCAGCCGGCTTTCCGGCTCGGCCTGCTCAATCAGTGCCGACAGGCCGGCAATGGCGGCCTGCGCACTATCAGCGGCCAGCAACTGCACGGCACGGTTGTAACGCAGATACCAGCTCCAGACGGAATTCGGTGGCAACGGCTGCAGGATTTTATCGAACTGTTTATCAGTTACCATGGCGCCACGCTGAGCCAGCAGCCACTGCCCCCTCAGGTAGAGCCATTCCCGGTAAAGCGTTTCCTCCGTGGCTTTCAGCAGGTCGCCGTCCACCCGATCGAGAGCGTCCTTCGACGCATCGGAGTCCGCTTCCAGCCACAGCACTTTGGCCATATAGAACCAGGCCTGATTGCGGATTTCACTGGCTACATCCGACTCATCCAGCAAAGCTTCCAGAACGGCATAGGCTTCCCGGGTCATGCCATAGGCAAGCATCAACCCGGCTTCCACCAGCAGTGGATGGTCGCCGTGACCGGAAATACCACCTTCCGCTTTAGCCACGTTCAAACGGGTCAGCGCCTGGAAAAAGTCGCCCTGATGGTATTCGTAAAGCACCATGCCATAGCTGGTATCATTGACCCTTTGCCGGGGCTCATCCGCCAGCGCGGTTGCGCAGACCCACGCAGCCAGAACGGCAAGAGCCATGCCGGCCCGGAAAGAACCGGTGCGCGGTTGCAGACACTGGAATGAACGACGGTCAGCCACGGCTTGCATCAATCCCACTCGACAATGGTCACTTCCTGTTGGTAATTGAACGGGTTGTCGCGAATACGGACTTCCAGGGCAGCAGTGCCGGTGCCTTTTTCAAATTCCAGTGTTGCTGCCTGTTTGTAGACCTGCTTATTGCGACCGGTGCTCTCCACGAACACGGTCAGCTCATGGTTGCCGGTTTTCAGGTTGCCGATATGCAGCCGCTGCATGCCGCCGCGCTCCAGTGCCTTCAACTGACGTTCGGTGTAAAGGTGGGAGGCCACGATATCGTCATTCAGCTTGAGCTTGACCGCGTCCAGTTGCAGCAATTTTCCGGTATCAACACTGAGGAACACGGCAAACTGCGTGCTTGCCGGGAACAGCAGGTCTTCCTCCAGGATAAACAGGTCACGGTTGAGCTTTATCACCTTTTTTTTGAGCTCTTCCACACTCAGCGCCACCGAACCTTCAGCGCTTTCATCGGAGCTCTGCTGTGCCGGCAACTGGAAAGATAACAGTGCCAGCACACAGAAAGCCCAGGGCAGCCTCCGGGTACAGAGGGTTTTAACAATGCGCAGAATTATCATCATGGGTCTTCCTGGCCATTCAGTATTCAAGAATCAGCGACGCCCGGGTAACAATCGCGTCGAAGGAGTAAAGCGGCTCTTCGCCGGCCGGGAACGAACCCGGTGCGGTGACATCACGAAAATTGTCGTAATCAAACTCCAGCCAGTCCAGCAACAGGCTGGCCTGCAACCGGGAAATACCCGGCAGTGAGGTCTGTTTCCACTCGTACACCAGACCGCCGCCGAAAGTGACTCCCGAAAACGAACTCAGTTCCTTGTCACGGGCCAGGTGAGTCTGGGAATTTTCAAATGCGAAAAGGTCGCTGTAGAAATCCGCCTGATCCTGATCGTAGTAACGGACCTTGCCCTCCAGGGACCAGCGCGGATTCAGCGCATGCACGTACGCCAGCTCGTAGGTATGGGAATCTATGCCCCAGGTGTCGCTGAAGAACCGGTATTCTGCGCGGATGGATGCACGGTACGGCAGGTAGTAAAGCACTCTGCTGGCGAGGGAGTAGCTGGTCCGGGTTTCCGGGTAGCGCTCCGGCTGATACTCGAAGCCGGTGGGATCATTGGGGTCAATAAAGCGGTTCTGGCGGTAGGGGTTCTGCAGAAAACCCTCGTCGGTAATCACTTCAAAGTCAAAACTCAACAAGCTGTTGGCAGTGATTACCTGGCTCAGGCCAAGCTGGTAGTTGCGTCTTTCGGCTTCTTCCTCAAAGGATTCATTGCCCCTTTCCCTGACCGTGTCCCAGCCGTTCGCATACCCGAGGCTGAGCGTGGACATGCCACCAAAGAACTCCTGGCTCACCGAGAAATATACGGTGTTGGCTTCGTAGTCATTTTCCGAGCTGTTGGTGTAACCCAGGCTGAGAATCGACTGCTGGTACAGATAATCTATGCCGGCCGTCAGTTCAGTCCGTTCTTCAGTGTAGGGACTGGCCACTGCCAGCACGTCAACAGATGCTGCCGAGACGGAATCCACATAATACTGGCCCGACACGGATAGCTGCGCACCCAGGTTTTTGCGAACCAGCACGGAGGGGCCATCAATCACCATGCCACCACCGTCATACCGGTGGTAGAGCATATCCACCTGGTCCTCGGGCAAAGTGGCGGCCGTTGCCGGCGAGCCAACCAGAATCAGCAGCACAACGGCCAGCCAGAACCCGGACCACAGCATGACCGGCCGTTCAGTTACAGCCACAGCCACCCCCGGAACCGCCTTCAGACCCCCGGGACGACTCCCTCGACTGATAGACATGATGCATATAGGAACTGGCCTTGCCGTGACGGCTGAGACTCATGACCGGGTCTGCCAGTCTGTCGCGCTCATAGGGTTTTACCCAGGGTTTGATATCGCTGCAGCCAGATGTAGCCAGCAGCACCAGAACCAGAGCCAGGACTGGCAGTGCGGTTTCAAGGGCCTTGATCATTGCGTTCTCCAGTAACTCAATCTGCCGACTCGTTGCTGCCAGCCGGTATCACTCGCGCAAAAGCTGACGAATCTGCTGTTCATAATCGTCTTCGTAGCCGGGCTTGTAGCCGTAATGTATGAAGCGCGCCGTACCGTTGCGATCGATCATTATGGTGGTCGGCATGGCCTGCACTCGGTAAAGCTCGCTGACCCGGCTTTCCGGGTCGTACAGAATCGGGAAGCTCACCGGTACACTGTTGAGGAAACGATGGGCTTCTTCGCGGTTGGCATCGACGTTTACCGCCAGTACGGTGAAACCGAGATCCTTGTACTGCTCATAGAGATCATCCATCAGGGGCATTTCCTGGCGACAGGGGCCGCACCAGGAAGCCCAGAAGTTCAGCATCACCACCTGACCACGGAAATTCTCCAGGCGCAGGTTCTCCCCCTGCCTGCTCTTGAGCGTAAAGTCTGCCGCGGGTTCACTGATTTCTTTCGCCGGCACCACAGCGGCGCCAAGAACGAGGCTCAGTAACAGGACAATTCGAAATATCAGACTATTCATCAACAACCCCTTGATCAGAAAAAGACAGACAGGCCGAGGCTGACTTCCGTGTTCATTGAGGTTTTTTCCTCACCCAGCACATCGATCCGGTAAAGATGCTCCCGCACCGTAAACTGAACGGCGATGCTGTCGGTCAACAGCACCTGATATCCGGCACCGACGTTCGCGGTAAACCGGGTGTCGCCGGCAAACTCCGTTGCTCCGGCGCCCCCGATCAGATAGAAATTGGTATTGAACGCGTAATTTTCCGTCAGAAAGGCCCGACCCGGCAGTACATTGATACCGAGATTGGCGCTGTAATAGCGGTACTCCCGTTCCTCATCAGACAACACGCGCACGTTGCCCCCGAGCTTCTCGAAACTGGTCTCCCCACCTTCGGCAAAACCCACATTCGCCTCAAAAAAGAAGCGCTCGCTCAGGTGGTAGGTAAGTTTGCCAGCGGCAAGAAACGAAGATTCAAAATCCTCGATCTTCATGAACCCGGTGACTACCCCGATCTCAAAATTCTCGGTATCAATCAGCGCTTCCGTTACCGGCTGGGGCTGGACGTCTGGTTCGATCAATGGCCGATCGCTCTGCTGGGCAGCCGCCAGAGCGCTGATTGCTGCCATAACCGGCATCAACAGGGCTTTCAGAAGAATATGCTTAATCCGATTTTCCATTCCAGTGCTTCTTCGTTAGTGGCCCGGCTGGTGAAGATCTTGTAGTCCTTCACCTCTGCTCGAATAAAATAGTTGTCAGTCACATAGGCACGAATGCCGAGGCCTGCATGGCCGATGCTGTTGTCCCGTTCTTCCGGCAGTGCCAGCGTGGATTTGGGTTCGATAAAAATATGGCCCGCACCAAGTGTAAAGAAAGGCGACACACGCCACTGCGGAAAAGGCTGATGCACAATGTTGGCGTTAAACATGCGTATTTCGGAGGCGCTGCCCAGTACCTGGGTGGCCCAGAGCTCCGCTGACAGATTCTCTGTCATCGCGAAGCCCCCGTAAACCGCCGTTGATGCGGCCTCTTCAAACTGGCCCATCAACAGGCCCGCCTCCCAACGGCGAGTGCCGAAATCGTCAAACCGCGGCTCGTTGAACATCACCCTGTCACCAGTGCGATCTACTGTTTCCAGCACATCATCAACATGCACCCAGCCTTCACGCCCCTTGTCATCAGTCACCTTGAGCCAGGAGGTCTTGCGCTTGATCAGGCTGAGCCACTCGCCTTTCTCGCTGGCGTGAATGACCGGGTGGCCCGCGCCCGGGCCCGTCCGCCACTCGATGAATGGTTTCACAACCCGCACCTGAGGCAATGGCTCATCCTCGCTGCCCCAGAGCCAGCCCGCCGAGGCGAACAGAGGAAAACACAGCAGGAGCAGGCACAGGACAGATCGCATAATCAGTGGTTTATCCGGTCCATTCAGTTTACCGGCGCGTCAAAGGGGTTGTTGTAATATTGCCCACCGATATCCAGCCATTCGGAAATCAGCCGCAGTTCGGCGGGGCTCAGAAAACCCTCATGAGGTCCATTTTGCCGGAACCGGCTGAAGAAGCGGTTACTGGCTCTGGCACCTGCCGTAGACATGCTGGCAGCGACGGGGACCGGTTCCAGTATCGGGATCTGGTTACCAGCGCCGTCAAGCAATGGCTCACCGGTGTCCTCATCCCGTAAAACCTCGCCGGTGGGTACCTGTATGTCTGCCAACAGTCCGCCATTGACTTCCTGCGCATTGTCACCGGAAAGAAGCTCCCGGTAAGACTTGAAATGAGCCGGTTCGAGATCAGAGGGGCCATCGCTGAGGTCCAGTTGTGCTTCTGGAACCTGCACGTTACCTGCCGCATCCTCATTGCTATGGCAGCCGGTGCAGGTGTAATTGTCAATCGGCTCTTGCGCTTCATTCAGAACAAGCCGCTCCCGCCCCCAGATCGGGTGAATATGCTGCTCGTAATTGATTATGATGCGACAGGCAGTGGCCCATTCCTGTGCGCACTCCGGCAGGACCGGCGCTGGTGTTCCCAGGTTTGCGTAGGAAAGCGTAAACGGTTGGCCGGGTGTTGCAAGGGATGGATCTGTCCATTCATCCACATAAACCAGATCGGGGCCGGGCATCCGGGTTTTCTTGTCAGGATCGGGACTCTGCGCCCAGGTCTGGGCCATGGTATCGCCCGGTTTCTGCATCGCCAGCACGGCAAGGGTGTTGGGAAAAGGTATGCCTTGCGTTGGTGCACCGGCATATACAGACTCAGGCGCCGCATCCGGCCTGCCGTGCGGAACATCACTCGCGGGATCGTGACAGCCGTTGCAGGTGACGACCTCCCCCGGCCGCAGGCTGAGCCAGTTCTGGTGCCGGCCATCCATCCGCTGGCCCTGGTCATCCAGAACGCTGATGGCGAACGCGATATTCGCTGGCACGGCAACACGCACAGAGCCGTCCGGCTCTATCGGTACGTATCCGACAATTTCCCGCATGGATTGCGCCCCGCTCACGCCAAAGGCCGTGTTATCGACCTCCCGCACGGTGTCATCCGGAATAGAGACCGGTTTCTCGATGCGCAGGAACCGCGCGGGCAATTCATCCGGCGACACCATGGCCGGGTTGGCCGTCTGCGCAATACCAGCCTCAGTGGTATCGACGCCATCCACGTCGTAAACGCTGCGAATCTCGAGAATGCCGTAACCGTTGTCCGCCAGGGCAGCGGCCTCATTCATGGGTTGTGCTTGCGGAATGAAATCCGGTAACGGGCGCTCGCGGACCAACACCGCCTCATCAATTTGTCGCCCTTCATCGGCAGGCTCAATGGGCCGCTGGGTCTGCGCGCCAGTGTCCAGCAACCAGAGCCCGTACGCAGGCTGCGCAGCCTCATAGTCACCGGACGCCACCCGCTCACTGTTGCAGCCCAGAATGGTGCCGTCTCCGCCGATCAGCCTGAGGCGACAGGGGCTCCAGCTGATCAGGTAGCGACCGCTGCCGTCCAGTAATGGCGACACCGACCCATAGTTGCCATTAAGCGAAATGGCGTCGCCAGCGTCAAGACCGCCAACCAGCGGCGACTGGCCAGACCCGGGTGAACCATCAACCGCAAGGCCGGTTTCTACAAAACCGGCAGTATCAATGGTTGTGGGGATAGCACTGAAGTTGGCGGTTTCAAGGGGCCGCAAGGCAGCCAGAATGCGACCGTTGTCGCTCAGGCGCGGACGCAGGAACTGAACATCGGTATCGAGGTTATCCGGATTATGGGAATGCCGGCCGAAAATATAGGTCAGACCGGTACCGTCCGGGTTCACGCGATACAGGTTGAAACCGTTATCCCTGGTCTGCCCGGCATTATCCCAGCGGCTGAACAGGATGGTGCCGTCATCCTGCACCAGCGGGTCCAGGTCATGACTCTGGTTAAAGGTGATCTGCTCGATGTTTGCGCCGTCACCGTCCATGACATGCAGGACGAATGCCGGCACATTACGCTCTTCTTCCAGTGCTGCGTACTGCGGCTTGTTCTGCAGCCTGCCCTCGTCCAGAAGCACGGCCCTGGACGCACGCTGGCGGGTCGACGAAAACACGATGCGGCCGTCCGGCAGGTAGGCAGGCGCGATGTCCTGACCCTCTGCGGCGGTGACATCTGAGGCAATCAGCCGTTCAAGGCTGTTATCAGCAACGCTGTATTGCCAGATATTCCAGGTTGGCTGGTCTTCCTCATCGGCACCCTCAATTTCCGGCGCGCGCATGGCGAATACCACCTGCGAACCATCAGCAGACACCGAGAGATCTTTCACATCGTAAGGCAGTGCACCATTGCCATTCATCGTTCCGGTTCCGGAGAATGCCCGGGAGGAGATGTCTCTGGCCACTGAATCGGGCGCGGCGCGGTCTTTCAGCAAAAGGCGGGCACCGGGGCGGAAGGTGGCAGGCTCCGCCACGTTATCGCCCACGAGCGAACCATCGTTGTCATCAAACAGCAGCGGCCGTTCAACAAAGACGACCGGATTTTCAACAGCAACCGGGTCTGTTGCGTCACCACCGCTGTTGGCAAGACAACCTGCCATCAGGGCCGGAGCCAGTATCAGCAACAGCGCCCGCAGTGCACGCCAACGCACAGATGCTGCCGCCGCTGAGGGCCGCGACTGCCAGCAACCTGTTATGTTATCTCTCATTATCAAGGTCAACGTCAGTAGTCCTCATCGGTCCTGAAATCCCTTTCATAACCTAATGCCTGTGACTGCAAGCGCTCCAAGGCTTTTGTGTGACGCAGTGTAATAACGTGACCTGCCACGCAAAAGCACCGGCTATAACTCGACTAAGCTCTGAAAAGCGGTAGAATCAGCGTAAAGCTTGACACCGAACGACACCGGGGAACGCAATGATGACAGTCTTTCAGGCAGCCAGGCAACTGGTTTCACGGACTTTGGCCATAGCTTTCCTGGTAATCATTACCGGGGTTCAGGCCCCGCAGGCGGAGGCCGGAGCACGAGAGCAGGCCAAACGTATACATGACAGGATTGCCGGAGTACCACCATCGGCGGCCAAGCTTGCTGAAATGGAGCAGCTGTTACAGGGCGGCAATGCCGTAGCCGCCGCGGAACTGGCACTGCAGGACCCTGCCTTTTACGACGTCACCCTGAAAAACTTCGTCGCGCCCTGGACCAACGAAGCGATGTCTCCATTTGTGCCACTGAATGATTACACTGCCACCGTGATAGGAATCGTCCGTGACACTGACAGCGCAAATATCGATTTCCGGGATGTCCTCCAGGGGGATATTCTTTACAAGGGCGCCTCGAATCTGAATATTGCGCCCCATTCAAACAGCAACAATGCCCATTACGAAGAGCTTGAGGCCTCTGGTCTGAGCCTGAGCGACCCCACCGTCCTGGAACGCACTTCGCAATCCGCGATGAATACCGAACTGCCGCCGGATGCCACGGCGGGGGTGATAACGACCCGGGCGGCAGCACGCGCATTTTTCAGCGCCGGTACCAACCGCGCCATGTTCCGGTTCACCCTGATCAACCATATGTGCAACGATCTGGAACAGGTGGCGGACGTCTCCCTGCCACCTGACCGCATCCGCCAGGACGTATCCCGCAGCCCCGGTGGTGACAGCCGCGTGTTCCTGAACAACTGCGTCGGCTGCCACACCGGCATGGACCCGATGACCCAGGCCTTCGCCTATTACGATTACGAATACGACCCGGACAATGATCCCGACGGCGAACAGGGGCGGCTGATCTACAACGCCACCGGCGAAATCAACCCTGAAACCGGCACTCGCGTCGTGGCAAAGTACCACATCAACTCCACTACTTTCGAACAGGGCTTCGTTACCCCTGATGATCGCTGGGACAACTACTGGCGCTCAGGAGCCAACCGGCGCCTGGGCTGGGATACCGGGCTGCCGGGATCTGGCAGCGGCGCCAAAAGCCTGGGCCGGGAATTCGCCAATTCCGATGCCTTTGCCCAGTGCCAGGTAACCAAGGTGTTCCGCAACGTCTGCCTTCGCAGCCCGGGTAACGCCGAGGACATCGCAGCGGTAAACAGCATCGTGACCATCTTCAAGCAGGGCTACAACCTGAAAGATGTGTTCGCCGAATCCGCCGCGTACTGCAAGGGGGCGTAAGAGAATATGAACATTATCCGTTGTTCCGGAATCCGCCCCACCCATGCCTTGCTGGCCCTGATTGCCTCTGCCCTGCTACTGAGCGGCTGTGGCGGCGAGTCCACCGAATCACTGCCGGATACCACAACCGGAAGTACCACCGTAAGCTACAGTGGCCCGGTACCGGCCACCGATGATGTGCTGAATTTCAAGCGCAGCATCTGGGACAATCTGGCGCCACAGAACCGGTGCGGTTCCTGCCACAATGATGGTGGCCAGTCCCCCCAGTTTGTTCATCAGAACGACATCAACATCGCTTACGCCCGGGCCAATACGATTGTAAATCTGGCGGACCCGTCCCAGTCCCAGCTGGTTACCAAAGTGGCCGGTGGTCACCAGTGCTGGCTGGAAAGCACGACAGCCTGCGCCGATATTCTCACCGCTTACATTGTCAACTGGGCGGATGGCGCTGAGGGTTCAGTCAAGACCGTTGAGCTTCGCGCCCCGGCCATCAAGGATGTCGGCAACACGCTGGCGTTCCCGGAAGATTCCAGCGGCTTCGCAACACATGTTTACCCGCTCCTGACGGAATACTGCAGCGAATGTCACACCGGCAGCGGTCAGACCCCCTACATTGCCAGTGCCGATGTGGCAATCGCCTATGACCAGGCGAAGAGCCGGATTGACCTGGGCGACCTTGAAGACTCCGACAATAATCCGGTCCTGCTCGCGGATGCCTCTTCGCGGCTGGTCCAGCGCCTGAGGGACGAGCAGCATAATTGCTGGGATGGCAGTTGCACTGACTCGGCAATGATCATGCTTGCGGCGATACAGAATTTCATTGCCACGCTCGGCGAACCAGAGCCGATAGCGGAAAATCTGGTCACCAGCAAAGCCCTGAATCTGAACCAGGACGGACTGCTGGCGAATGCCGGCGGCCGGTTTGAAGACAACGTCATTGCGCTCTACGAATTCAAGACCGGAGAGGGCCAGACTGCCTTCGATACCAGCGGTGTCGCCCCTGCCCTGGATATGGCCCTGAGCGGCAATGTCGGCTGGGTTGGCGGCTGGGGCGTTGAATTCGGGCCTTCGTTTCAGAACGAAAGCGGTGCCACAGTCAGCGCTGGCAAGGCCCAGGGTTCAACCGAGGCCAGCAGCAAACTCCACGCCCTGCTGACAGGGTCCGGTGAATACAGCCTTGAAGCCTGGGTGGTGCCGGGCAACGTGGTGCAGGAAGATGCCCGGATTATCACCTACTCCGGCAGCTCAACAGCCCGTAACTTGACCCTCGGGCAAACCGAACAGCTCTATGACGTGCTGCACCGCAGCACTACAAGTGACCAGAACATGGCTTTCTCGACCGAGAACAATCCGATGCTTCTGCAGGCAACACTGCAGCATGTGGTGGTCAATTATTCCCCGGGCAAAGGCCGTGAAATTTTCGTGAACGGCCAGGCTACCGGTGACCTGGATCCGGACGACCCGGGCCTGCTGACCGACTGGGATGACACCTTTGCTCTGGTCTTTGGCAACGAAACCGACGGCAACTCCCCCTGGGAAGGCGCTCTGCGTATGGTGGCCATTCACAACCGCGC
This sequence comes from Marinobacter sp., assembly GCF_035268745.1. Classification (GTDB taxonomy): domain Bacteria; phylum Pseudomonadota; class Gammaproteobacteria; order Pseudomonadales; family Oleiphilaceae; genus Marinobacter. The sequence goes on along the minus strand of NZ_DATFKH010000057.1, from coordinate 29,886 downwards.
CCTGACCCCGGAGCAGGTCCAGGTCAATTTCGAAGTTGGCGTCGGCCAGAAGTTCTTCCTGCTGTTCAGCGTTTCCCACCTGATCGACGGCATGGACCAGAGCTTTATCGTCTTCGAGGTAAGCCAGTTCGACAGCTTTGGTTACCTGTTCTCCAATCCCTTCTACATCGACCTTGACGATGAAAAATCGCCGTCCGCGGTTCCGCTCGAAGGTATGCGGATCGGAATCAATGGCAGAGAACCCGTGGTGGGGCAGGCTTTCGCCAACCTCAACCTGACCCTCGGCGGCGCTGACTATCAGCCCGGTAGTGGCCAGCCATTGTCCCGGCTTGGTACCGTCATCGCCCTGGAGGACGGACCGGATGCCGACGAATTCTTCCTGACGTTCGAACGGCTTGACGAGCGCAGGGACGTCCGCAGCGAGGGCCTGTTGACAGCCCAGCCAGAGCCGGTCGACCTTGAACCGGTATCGGCGATTGGCCTGAAAACCTTCGATGAGGTGAACGCGTCCATGTCAAAAGTCACCGGTATTCCGGTAACGGCCGAGGCCGTGGCCACAACATTCACCAAGGTCAAACAGCAGCTGCCCACAGTCGAAAACATCGAGGGTTTCCTGGCATCCCATCAGATGGCAATCACCCAGATGGCGATCCAGTACTGCGACCTGCTGGTATCGGATCAGAGCCGCCGGAACGCCTTTTTCCCGGACTTCAGTTTCACCGAAAATGCGGCGACTGCTTTCGATGTGGCTGGCCAGGCCCAGGTCACCGGTCCGCTTATCCGTGAATTTGTCGGCGAAAATCTTGCAACCCAACCGGCCAATACCGCCATTGAAAATGAGCTTGGCGGACTGATGACGAAACTGTCCGACTGTGGCGGCAGTTGCCCGCCCGGGCGCACCGAAACCGTTGTCAAGGCAAGCTGTGCGGCTGTTCTCGGCAGCGCCACGACACTGATTCAGTAGGAACCATGACCATGCTTATTAAAAGTCAGCGTAAGCGCGCTAAATCCTTTGAAGAGCCGCTGTTTCACCCGGACCATGCCCGGCCGAAAACCCGCCGGGAGTTTATTGCCCAGGGATTCATGGCCGGCGCGGCCACGCTCTCCGGGGCGGCCATGCTCAACCTGCTGGCACCGGGCAAAGCGTTTGCACTTTCCCAGGAACTGGAAGACAGAAAACTGGGTTGTGGTATCCGGACTTCCGGAGGTGGCAAGGTTCCTTTTATCTGTTTTGACCTCGCCGGCGGCGCCAACATTGTGGGCTCGAACGTGCTGATGGGTAAATCCGGCGGCCAGTTTGATTTCCTCAGCACGGCGGGTTACAGCAAACTGGGCCTGCCGGGAGACATGCTTCCCGATCAGCCCCAGTTTGTGAACCAGGAGTTCGGACTGGCATTCCATTCCGACAGCGGTTTCCTGCGCGGGATGCAGGACAGCACATCGATTGGCGCCCGGGCGTTTATCAACGGAGCTGTTATCGCGGCCCGCTCGGAAAACGACACCGGCAACAATCCCCATAACCCCATGTACGGCATCCTGAAAGCCGGAGCGGATGGCGAACTGCTGTCGCTGGTAGGCTCCCAGAGCTCTGAAAGCGGCGGCAATTCCATGGCGCCCATGAGCCTGGTCAACCCCAAAGCCCGGCCAACCAAGGTGGACCGTCCCACCGATGCCACCGGCCTTGTGGATGTCGGCGACCTGACCTCGATTCTGAATCAGAGTGACGCCGTGTCAGTGCTGGAATCGATTCGCAACATCAGCCTCAACAAGCTCAACCAGGGCGCAGTAAGTACCGGCCTGGCGAATGACGCGGACATCAAGAGCCAGGTGGATTGCGGCTATATCAAAAGCGCTCACCTGATTGAGGAATATGGCGATCCTGCCGCCGTTGATCCGTCGAGGGACCCGGAAATCGTCGGCAGCACCGGCATTTTTACCGACGCAGAATTCAACGGCAACAACCGCCTGAGCCGGGAATTCCGCAAGACCGCTTCGGTGATGAAGCTGGTTCAGAACCAGTACGCCGGGGCCGGCACCATTACTCTCGGTGGCTACGATTACCACACCGGCGAGCGTGCAACTGGCGAGTCCCGGGACTATCTTGCCGGACGCTGCATGGGAGCCTGCCTGGAATACGCTCACCGGACCCAGACCCGGCTGATGCTCTATGTTTTCAGTGACGGTTCGGTTTCCAGCAATGGCCGGCTTGATGATAGCGAAGGTGGCCGTGGTAAAGGCGAATGGACCGGGGACAACCAGCAGACGGCGGCCTCTTTCTATCTGGTATACAACCCCACCGGCAAGCCTGTTGCCCGCAACCAGCAGATCGGTTTCATGCGGTCGGACGCATCAGTGGAAACGGCTTCCAGCCCGGCCGCCAATAACGTGAACCAGCTGGTTCAGACAGTGGTATTGAATTACATGGCGCTCAATGGCGAGGAAGGCCGGTTCGAAGAGGTGATGAACGGCCACGGCCTGGGCAGCCCCCAGAGTCGCGACCGGCTGGTAGGCATAGAGCCACTGGGCTGATACCGGCCCGCCCTGACTGGAATCAGGAATCTCCGGCCGGGGGCATCAGCCCGCTGGAATAATGTACCTGCCTGAGCTCATCGACGATCACTGCGTCAATACCGCTTAGGCGGTTAATCAGGGTCAAGCCCCTGCCCGCCCCCAGCACGAAAACCGCCGTCGACAGGCCATCGGTGGTCAGGGCGTCATTGCCCAGAATGGTGACACTCTGAATCCCCTTTGCCGGCTTGCCGGTCGCCGGCGAAAGGATATGATGGACACGCTCTCCTGCTTCATCAAAGAAAAAACGCTGATAATCTCCGGACGTGGATATCGCAACATCGGCCAGCGGCATGACCAGTACATTGCGGCTTTCCGATCGCGGATCCTGTATACCGACTATCCAGGGTTTACCGCGTTTGTCGCCCAGCAATCTCATATCGCCGCCGGCGCTCAGGCGGGCATGGCGGACGCCCCACTCTTTCAGCAGTTCAATGCCAGCGTCCACGGCATAACCCTTGGCGATACCACCAAGATCAATGCGAGTGCCCGATTTGCGAAACTCCACGGTCTTCTGGTCCGGACTCAGCACCACATCCCGATAGTCAATGCTGGCCAGGCGCCTGGCGATTTCGTCATCAGACGGCTTCTGGCGTTTGCGATAGTCGTAGAGATAGCCCACCGAGCCGAAGCTGATATCGAATGCGCCGTTACTGAGTTCTGACACTTCCCGGGCTTTCTGCAGAATCCGGAACAGGCCGGCGCTGACAGCGACCGGTCCATCCGCCGCCTGCCGATTGACCCGGGATACCTCGGAGTCCGCCCGGTAGCGGCTGAGCTGACGATCAATCCGGTCAAACAGCGCCAACACCGCTTCCCCGGGTGCCGTTGCTTTAGCGGAATCCTCAACCCAGTATTCCATCTCAATGGCCGTGGTCATTGCGGTGCCGGAGACAGTGACCCACTCCCCCCTGGCGGGGCTCACCGCGAGCAGCAAAACCATTGTAACGATAACCACAGCCGGCATGTCGGACCTCTTTTCAGAATGTCTTGTCTGGCGGCCCATTTTAGTTGCCGTTCCAAATCTCCCGCCGCTCGTCAGTCATTATCCACAAACGGTCATCGCTATAAAATGATATCGGTGTTCAGGAAGCCGGAGAAACGACCCTTTACGATCCCATTAATCAGCTCCTTGTCCTGATCGCCCGCTTTCGTGGCCAGTGTGTCCACAAGATGTCCCACCTGTTCCGGGTCACGCCCGAAGATGCTCAGTTGTTGGCCAATTTCGCTGGCTTGAACACCACCGTATTACCCATAATCAGGCCGGAACTTTTCCGGGACGTCGGCAAGAACCGGGAAAAAATCATGCACCCGTGTTGCGATATCCAAATGCCGCTGCTCTATTCCATTTGAAATGAGTCAACTGCGTCGCAGGAGCTATCTGTCTGGGTAACCGTGTTTGCCAGCGCAGCACCAATGCCTGAAAACTCGTCTGCCTTCAGGGACGCGCCACCAACCAGACCACCGTCAACTTCCGGAGACTGAAACAGTTCCGCAGCATTGGCGGCGTTTACACTGCCGCCATAAACGATGCGCGTGGACTGCCCCGCACCTGCGGCGCAGTTTTCCAGAAACTGACGGATAGCCCGGTGAGTTTCATTGACCTGGTCCGGTGTTGCTGTCCGGCCAGTACCTATAGCCCAGACCGGTTCGTAGGCGACAATGCAGCCGGCAACCGCAGCCATTCCATTTTCATCGATAACGGCTCGCAACTGGCGCTCCACGACTTCCTCTGTCCGGCCCTGCTCCCGCTCTTTCAGGGTTTCACCAACACACAGCACAGGAACCATTCCGCAGGCTTTTATCTGCCGGAACCGGGCAGCTGTATCATTGTCAGACTCGTGATAAAGGGAGCGACGCTCAGAATGACCGACCAGAACGTAACGGCATCCCATTTCCGCAAGCATGGTAGCGCTTACCTCCCCGGTATGGGCGCCGGACGTCGCGCAGCTGACGTTCTGTGCCCCCAGTGCAACACCCGTGTATCCCAGCAGGTCCCGCACCTGAAACAGGTAGGGAAACGGCGGGCAGATTGCCATATCGATGGTTTTACAAAACGGCCGTATTCTAGCGAGCACCCGGACAATCAGCGCCTGGTTGGAGTGAAGGCTTCCGTTCATTTTCCAGTTGCCAATCAGGATCGGCTTTCTCATGGTGTGTCTCCTGTAATTCCTGGCTTTGATTTCTCAGCTGTCAAGAGCGCAGCGAATTGCACCGACGCCGGGATAAAAAGCGTCAGCTCCCAGGTGCTGCTCAATGCGCAGCAGCCGGTTGTACTTCGCCACCCGGTCCGAACGGCACAGAGATCCGGTCTTGATCTGGCCTGCTCTGGTGGCCACCGCGAGATCGGAAATGAAGGTATCTTCGGTCTCTCCGCTGCGATGGGAGATGACCGCGGTATAACCAGCATCCTGGGCCATTCCGATGGCCTCAAACGTTTCTGAAAGTGTGCCGATCTGGTTGAACTTGATTAGTACCGAGTTGGCAATGTTCCGTTTGATGCCTTCAGCGATCAGGGCGGTGTTGGTCACGAACAGATCGTCACCCACCAGTTGCACACGCTCACCGAGTTTTTCGGTTAACAGCTGCCAGCCGTCCCAGTCATTCTCATCCATACCGTCTTCGATCGAGGCGATAGGGTATTGTGTTGCCAAGTCCGCCAGGTAGTCGGCAAAGCCTGCCGAACCGAAGCTCTCTCCAGCGCCGGACAATTCATATTTGCCGTGGTGATAGAACTCGGAAGCCGCGCAATCCAGCGCCAGTACGATGTCGGTTCCGGGGCGGTAACCCGCTGCGGTTACCGCTTCCAGAATGAGGTCCAGCGCTTCTTTGCTGGAACGCAGGTTGGGTGCAAATCCGCCCTCATCACCGACAGCGGTGGAGAGTCCTCTCTTGCTGAGCAGGGCTTTCAAGGCATGAAAAGTTTCCACACCCATGCGCAGCGCTTCACTGTAATTCGGTGCACTGACGGGCTGGATCATGAACTCCTGCAGGTCCACGGTATTGTCAGCATGGGCACCGCCATTGATGATATTCATCATCGGTACCGGCAGAACGCAGGGCGAGGAGTAACCGTAAAGCTCGGCAAGGTAGCGGTAGAGCGGCTGCTGGCGGTAATTTGCGGCCGCACTGGCAAGGGCCAGAGAAACCGCAAGAATGCCGTTGGCCCCGAAACCGGATTTGTTGTCGGTACCATCCATTTGGCGTATCAGCCGGTCAATCACCAACTGATCAAAAACCACCCGGCGTTCAAGGGCTGGGGCAATGTGGCGGTTGACAGCGTTTACGGAATCCAGCACACCTTTGCCGTTGTAACGCTTGGGATCACCGTCGCGCTTTTCCAGAGCCTCCCGGGAACCAGTGGATGCACCGGAAGGGGCCCGCCCCTGCCCGACGACGCCGTTTCCCAGTTCAACGTCCACCTCTACTGTCGGAAAGCCACGGGAGTCCAGAATTTCCCGGGCATGTACGGATCGGATACGTTCCATAATATTTAACCTGTCTGATCATGTTGTTTTTATAGGATCACAGCGATTGTATTATTCGTTAACGAACATTAACAAGCGAAAAAGAACATTTTTAAATATGATTTTGTTATATCGGAAATCAGAAGAATTACCCCGGGCTTTGAAAATTCGTGTATAAGTGTGGCAGGAGTCATATAAAATGACCGGAGGCAACAGCTGACCGAATATTCGCAAACGAACTTTCAGTGGCTGTCGGGGGTGTTCATAGCAGTAAACGCAAACACCTGGCCCCTGCCAGCCCACGAAATCGCGGGCTGGCAGGGCCAGTCATGGGTTGGATTCGCCTTATTTGGCCATCCACTCTTCCATCATCTGATCGTACGGCTTGGTCTTGCCCTGGGGTTTTTCGTTCTCCAGCTCCGGCTTGGGTGCGCCGGGCTGATCCAGCCAGTACTGCTCATCACGAGGTTCGTTGAGGATCGGAGCGTATTTCGAGAACACGTCCGCACGTGCCAGACGTGACATGGTGCGGTCCATGGCCTGGGCCAGGTCATCCAGTGCTGCCTTGGGCGTTACTTCACCATTGACTGCTGGTGCCAGGTTCTGCCACCACAACGGGGCGAGACGCGGATAGTCCGGCACATTGGTGCCTGTCGGCGTCCACATGCTCTCGTTTTCACTGCGGTAGAATTCCACCAGACCGCCAAGCTTGGGCGCCAGTTCGGTCATTTCGTCCGAGAAAATGTCGGAACGACGAATGGGCGTCAGGCCAGCGATGGTTTTCTCCAGGGACACCGTCTTGGAAACCGTGAACTGGGCAAACAGCCAGGCGGCCGTGCGACGCTTATCGGGAGTGGAGCTGAAGAAGGTCCAGGAACCCACGTCCTGATAACCGACCTTCATGCCCTCTTGCCAGTAGGGACCAGTCGGAGACGGGGCCATACGCCACTTCGGGTTACCTTCATCGTCGGTAACCGGCAGGTCGGGATCGGTCATGTCCGCGGTGAACGCGGTGTACCAGAAGATCTGCTGGGCAATCTGGCCCTGGGCAGGTACCGGGCCGGCCTCGCCAAAGGTCATGCCACGGGCACTTTCCGGTGCATAGTCCCGCAGCCACTCAACCATTTTGGTGAGGGCATATACCGAAGCCGGCGAGTTGGTGGCACCACCACGGCTGACACTGGCACCAACCGGATTGCCGCTCTCATTCACCCGGATGCCCCAGTCGTCCACCGGGTTGCCGAAAGGCACTCCCTTGCTGCCCATGCCTGCCATGGAGAGCCAGGAGTCGTGAAAACGCCAGCCCAGGGAGGGATCGCGACGACCGTAATCCATGTGACCGTAGACACGCTCACCATCGATTTCCTGGACATGAACACTGAAGAATTCGGCAATGTCCTCATAGGCAGACCAGTTTAGAGGAACCCCAAGGTCATAACCATAGCGCTCCTGGAACTGATCCTGCAGATCCTCGCGGGCAAACCAGTCAGCGCGGAACCAGTAAAGGTTGGCGAACTGCTGGGTCGGCAGCTGATAGATCTTGCCATCGGGCCCTGTGGTGTACTGCAGACCGATGAAATCATCCAGATCCAGGTAAGGGTTGGTGAAATCCTTCCACTCGTTGTCCATCGCATCCGAGATGGCGATGGTCTTGCCATAACGCAGGTGGGTACCGATGGCATCCGAGTCGTTGACAAACGCATCATAGATGTTCCGGTCGGACTGCATCTGCGTCTGCATGGTATCCACCACATCACCTTCACCAATGATGTTGTGCTCAACGTTAATGCCGGTGATGTCAGTGAAGACTTCGGCCAGCACTTCCGCTTCGTAGGTGTGGGTGGTCAGGCCTTCTGCCACCGTTTTGATATCCATACCACGGAACGGCTCGGCGGCCTTGATGAACCACTCCAGCTCCCTGAGCTGCTCTTCCCTTGACAGGGTTGAGCGCTGGAAGTGCTCATCCAGAGCCTTCTCAGCCGCCGCCCGGTAGTCCTGCGCATATACCTGCGACGATGCCAGGAGAGCCCCTGAAACCATCAGCGAAAGGTAATTGATTTTCTTGTTTTTCATACAGACCTCATTTAGCTTTGTTTGCATCCCTGTAAGAAGGTAAGTCCTTTTATTTGAATTGAAGAGCCTCTGAACAGCTCCCTAACCCCAGCGCATCAGAATGACCATCCATGCCACAGAAACTGCTGTTGCCCACAAAACATGAGCGTCAGTCACTCCCAGATAGGCGAGGTGAATGAACGCACTGGTCAGCAGGCCAATGAACAGCCGATCACCACGGGTCGTGCTGATCGGCAGGAAGCCTTTTCGCTCAATACTGGGCGAAAAGTACTGCCATACGGTCATGCCCGTCAGAATCAGGGCAATTGAAATAAAGAATCCTGCCGTCGGGCCGGTCCAGTGCATCCAGCTCATAACAAGCCTCCTCAGGTACGGCCCAGGGCGAAGCCCTTGGCAATGTGATTACGAACGAAATAGACCACGGCAATGCCAGGCACAATGGTAAGAACACCAGCCGCTGCCAGCGTGCCCCAGTCGATTCCGGACGCGCCCTGGGTTCGGGTCATGATGGCCTGAATAGGCTGAGCGGAGGTAGCCGTCAGGGTTCTGGCCAGCAATAATTCGATCCAGGAAAACATGAACAGGAAGAAAGCGGTCACGCCAATACCGGAGCGAATCAACGGGATGTAGATCTTCACGAAGAACTTCGGAAAGCTGTAGCCATCGATATAGGCGGTTTCGTCGATTTCCTTGGGTACACCGCTCATAAAGCCTTCCAGAATCCAGACCGCAAGTGCGACGTTGAACAGGGTGTGCGCCAGCGCCACAGCGATGTGGGTATCGAACAGCCCTACCGATGAATACAGCTGGAAGAACGGCAGTGCGAACACGGCGGGCGGCGCCATCTTGTTGGTCAGCAGCCAGAAGAACAGGTGCTTGTCGCCCACGAACTTGTAGCGGCTGAAGGCATAAGCGGCCGGCAGGGCCACCGTCAGGCTGATGGCCATGTTCATGAACACATAGGTCATGGAATTCACATAGCCCATGTACCAGCTTGCGTCGGTCAGAATCCGGGCGTAATTGTCGAACGTCAGATTCTGTGGCCAGAAACTGAGTTCGCCGAGGATCTCCGAGTTGGTCTGGAGCGACATGTTTACCAGCCAGTAAATCGGCAGGATCATGATGATCAGATAAACAATGAATGCGATGCGTGATTTCACGTCTGTCCCCTTGCTTTTATTGTTGGGCTGACTTGTCTTTCTGCGCAGTCATGATCGCGGTGTAGAACACCCAGCTGACGGCCAGAATGATCAGGAAGTAAATGATGGAGAACGCGGCCGCGGGCCCCAGGTCGAACTGCCCGACAGCCATGGTGGTCAGCGCCTGACTGAGGAAAGTGGTGGAGCTGCCAGGCCCACCTCCGGTCAGCACGAAGGGCTCGGCGTAGATCATGAAAGAGTCCATGAACCGCAACAGCACACCAATCACCAGCACGTTACTCAGCTTGGGCAGCTGGATGTAACGGAACACCGCCCAGCGCGAAGCGCGGTCAATACGGGCGGCCTGGTAATAGGCGTCGGGGATGGCACGCAGGCCACTATAGCTGAGCAGCGCAATCAGCGGCGTCCAGTGCCAGACATCCATCAGAATGATGGTGAACCAGGCGTCTGCGGCATTGGCATTGATGTTGTAGTCCATGCCCAGGCTGCTCAGACTCCAGCCCAGCAAACCAATGTCTGCACGGGCAAGTATCTGCCAGATGGTTCCGACCACGTTTAACGGTATCAGTAGCGGCATGGCCACAAGAACGAGCGCCGCCGAGGCTGCCCAGCCTTTCTTGGGCATCAGCAACGCAATGCCAATGCCCAGAGGCACCTCAATCGCAAGAATGGCAAAGGAAAAGGCGAACTGCCTCAAAAGAGCGGCCTGCAGATCCGGGTTCCGGAGCATTTCCCGGTACCATTCCGTGCCGGTCCAGAAGGCCGAGTTGGCGCCGAAAATATCCTGTACCGAATAGTTAACGACGGTCATCAACGGGATAACGGCAGAAAACGCCACCACCACAAAGACCGGGATTACAAAAAACCATGCTTTATTGTTTTCAATCTTGTTCATGATCTGCCTCCACTAACCGCTCGTCGACATATACCTTGAGCCAGGGTTCAGGGAAGCCGATGCTGGCCACCTCATGTGGAACCGGCTCGTCTTCCGGAATACGCACCTTCACAGTGACGTCACCGAATTTCACATCGACCATCCGGTAGGTGCCCAGATCCTCGATATCGGTGACGGTCACCTCGTAGGGTTGATCGTCGGCGTCCTTCCCGAGCGTGACGAACTCGGGGCGGATGCCAAACCTGATGTTGCCGGAACCGCTGCTGCGAACCTTCGCGAGCACCTGCTCACTGACTGGTATGTGCTTGCCATTGAAGACCAGCCCTTCATCCGTCAGCTTCGGCTCGAAGAAATTCATGCCGGGGCTGCCGATGAAATAGCCAACAAAGGTATGGGCCGGGCGCTCGAACAGTTCCTGCGGTGTGCCAAACTGGACAATCTGCCCCTCATACATAAGCGCGATCTTGTCGGCAAAGGTAGAGGCTTCCAACTGATCGTGGGTGACGTAGACCATGGTGATGTCGAAACGCTCGTGGATCTGTTTGAGCTTGCGGCGAAGTCGCCATTTGAGCTGCGGATCAATAACCGTGAGCGGCTCGTCAAACAGAATCGCAGTGACGTCCTCACGGACCAGACCCCGTCCCATGGACACTTTCTGTTTCTGGTCGGCACTGAGGTTCTTGGCCTTGCGCTTCAGTTCGCCGGACAACTCAAGAACGTCCGCCACCTCCTGCACTTTCTCCCGGATCCTCTCTTCGGAGAAGCCACCCTGATTGCGCAGCGGGAAAGCCAGATTGTCGTACACCGTCATGGTGTCGTAGATCACCGGAAACTGGAAAACCTGGGCGATGTTGCGCTTTTCCGGCGGCAGCTCGTTCATCCGCTTGCCATCAAACAGCACATCCCCTTCCGAGGGCGTCACCAGGCCGGAAATGATGTTCAGCAGTGTGGACTTGCCGCAACCTGAGGGACCAAGCAATGCATAGGCGCCACCCTGGGCCCAGACATGCTCCATCTTGCGGATCGCGTAATCTTCCGGGCCCGCGGGCTTCTTGCTGTAGGAATGGGCCAGCGTTTTCAGGGTTATTTCTGCCATATCAGAGACCCTCCGCCCGGCCGGGCACCAGAATTGTCCTGCCGTCCGACGCGAATGCATAAAGTTTGTGGGTGGGGAAATATACCTTGATCTGTTCGTCCGGACGGTACTGGTAAATTCCCTGCAGGTGCAGGACCAGCTCAAAGTGCTCAGTATGGACGTGCAGGAAGGTTTCCGAGCCACTGATTTCCGCCAGATCCACAGTCACCGGGATTTCCAGATCGTCGTCTTCCCTGGGTACCAGCCCGATATGCGACGGGCGAACGCCGAAGGTGTACTGACCCGCCGCCAGCGAGCCCAGATCCGAATTCAGCCGGAAATGCACCTGCTCATCAAAGGTCACCTGGTTCTCGGTGACTCGTCCCGGGACAATATTAATGGGTGGTTCGGAAAAAATTTCTGCAGTCTCGATATCCTGCGGCTGGTGGTAGACCCTCGGAGTCGGCCCCTTCTGGAGCAAACGGCCTTCATGCAGAACAGCAGTTTCACCGCCAAGGGCCAGCGCTTCCTGAGCCTCGGTGGTGGCATAAACCGCAATGCAGTTACGAGCCTGGAACAGCTCCTTCAACTCACTGCGCAGCGCCTCCCGCAGCTTGTAATCCAGATTGACCAGGGGCTCATCAAAAAGTACCACATCGGCATCCTTTACCAGCGCCCTGGCCATGGAAACCCTTTGCTGCTGACCACCGGAAAGCTCAAGTGGCAGCCGGTCCAGCAGATTGTCAATCTTCAGTAGCTCGGCGGTTTCACGAACACGCTTGTCAATTTCCTGCTGGCGTGTTTTGGCAAGCCTGAGGGGCGAGGCGATGTTTTCGAACACGCTCATGGTCGGGTAGTTGATGAACTGCTGGTAAACCATGGAGATGTTCCGTTTCTGGACGGCAACACCCGTCACCTCCACATCGTCCATCAGGATTTTACCGCTGGACGGTCTGTCCAGGCCTGCCATGATGCGCATCAGAGAAGTCTTGCCGGCCAGTGTCCGGCCAAGAAGGACGTTAAAGGAACCCGGCTCCAGCGTCATGGTGACGTCCGATATCCAGGTCTCTCCGTCCACAACGCGCGATACGTTCTGCAGCGTCAGAGACATGCTTTTTCCCTTTCGGTTGTTGTTTTGGTTTTGACTCAGTGTACAAGAGGCATGCCAAAACGAAAAGATACGAAAATATTTTTTTTCAAACCCGGAAAATCAAGGCATTTGGAACAGGGTTTGAATTCAGCCACTTGTACTGCACATGTTCAAACTGTTCAATTTGTTCATTTTGATCTGATTCGTTTGAACAGAATCAATGACATGCCTAAAACTATATTTTTCAATATTTTACTTACCTTTCACCTGAAAAGCCCGGGGCCAGACGCTTTCAATCCGGAAAACGAACATTGACCAATGCAGGTTCGGTATACAATACTTCAAGTGTTCGCAAACACATTTTTATCCCCCAAAGCAGTGCCGGTTTCTCTGAAACGAACACTACAGGGTAGTTAATATGAGCCGATATTCCAGAGAACTGACAGTCCTCCGGGACCAGCACGCTGGCCTGATCGCAGCGACAGCAAGGGAAATCGCTCCTTACTTCCACAACATGTTGCAAAAAGTTCAGTGCGTAGTGGTATTGGCAGACAGAGAAGGAACCATCCTTCAGGCCTGGCACCCTGACGAACAACCGACAGCCAATGTCGAAGCAGTCCAGCCCGGCAATACCCTGAGCGAAACCCAGGCCGGTACAGCCATACCCATCTTCGACGCCCGCGGCCTCCAGTCCGGCGTTCTCTGCCTTCAATCAACAACCAGAATGAGCGGCGATTACTCGCTTGGCATGGTCAAACTCATGTCCCACGGCATTGAGAATCGTCTGTTGTTCGAGGCTTATCAGGGCAAGGCGCATATTCTCAAGTTCAACTCAAGCCCATCCAGCCTTGACAGTAACTGGGCCGGCCTGCTGGTTATTGACTTCAACGGCGTTGTTCGTGCTACCAACCGTCGCGCCCGCACCATGCTGGGACAAAATGTACTGAACGTCCCGGTACAACAGATTTTTGACGTAACGCCTGAAACACTGACCTCGGTTGCCGCCAGACAGCCCGCACGGCTGAAGGCAAACGGCAATCATCAGATCTTCGCGCAACTCTCGGCTTCCCGGGCTCCCGCGCAAGTTTCAACGCAGAATAAGGATGACTCAGCCGATCACCGGCAGAGCGCTGACGCTTTCGAGGCTGAGCAAGATGGAACAATAGCGGCGGCAATTCCCGAGGGCCTGATTCCAGAAGACGTAGTAGCGCCTGAAAATCTCGAACATGGCGACACCCGGGTGCGCAGGCTGGTCGGGCAGGCCCGCAAGATTATGGAAAAAGACATTCCGATTCTTGTCTTCGGTGAAACCGGGTCCGGCAAGGAGATTCTGGTTCGAAGCCTGCACTATCACAGCAGCCGTTCCTCAGGGCCGCTCATTGCCGTCAACTGCGCCGCGATTCCCTCTGAACTCGCGGAATCCCAGTTGTTCGGCTATGAAAAAGGCGCCTTCACCGGGGCCCACAACAAAGGCTATATCGGTCTGATCCGCCAGGCGGACGGCGGCACACTGTTTCTGGACGAGATCGGGGAAATGCCGCTGATGCTTCAGTCCCGACTGTTACGGGTGCTGCAGCAGAGGATTGTGACTCCGCTGGGCTCCACCGAAAGCTATCCGGTAAACATCAAGCTGATTTCGGCAACCAACCGCAGCCTTGGGGAAGATATCCGGCGTGGCTATTTCCGCCAGGATCTTTATTACCGGATTGCCGGGCTGAATGTGGAACTGCCCTCACTGCGGGAACGGACCGACATCGAACCGCTGATCAGGTTTGTCCACCAGCGTCTGTTGCGGGCAGAACCCGGCCCACCGCTGAGTGGCGCCATGCTGGACCTGCTGGCCCGCCATCCCTGGCCTGGCAACATGCGCCAACTCGTTCATGCGTTGCAGGTTGGCATGGCCATGGCTGATGGCGCCATACTAGAGGAAACCCACCTTCCTGACGCCTTCTTCGCCGATGCCATTGAGCCGGCCGGTATTCAGACCGAACCGCTCAGCGAGTTGGTACCCCGGCTTTATCATGCCAATGGCAGGAACATTTCCCGAACCGCCCGGGCTGCCGGAGTAAGCCGCAACACTGTCTACAAATATCTGCGTACGCCCGCAGCCGGCTGATCAACGATTCAGTGTCCCGTCAGGCAGGCGTCTGCGGGCCGCTCTGGAGTTTCGCCACGGCGTGGAACCAGCCGCCGTAAAGCTCATCGCGGTGCTCTTTGCTCATTTGCGGCTCAAACCGGCGGTCACACTGCCAGGATTCCTGAAGCGATTCCAGCGACGCGAAAACGCCGGCCTGAAGCCCGGCAAGGTAACATGCTCCCAGCGCCGTGGTTTCGACCATCCTGGGGCGATCCACGGTCGCCCCGAGAATATCCGCCAGAAACTGCAATACCCAGTTGTTCGCCACCATTCCACCGTCGACCCGCAACGCAATCGGTCGCAAACCATCTTTCTGCATGGCTTTCTGCAGGTCTTTGGTCTGATAACAGACCGATTGCAGGCCGGCCGTCACAATTTCTTTTATCCCGGTATCACGGGTCAGTCCGAAAATGGCGCCACGGGCATTCGGATCCCAGTAGGGCGCTCCCAGCCCGGTAAAGGCGGGTACCAGATAAACGCCATGGTCCACCGACGTACCCTCGGCCAGGGGCTCGGTGTCGCAGGCATCCTGAATCAGCCGCAGACCATCCCTTAACCACTGGATAGCCGCGCCGGCAATAAAGATGCTGCCTTCAAGGGCATAAACCGGTTTGCCATTCAGGCGATAGGCCACCGTGGTAAGCAGACGGTGCTCTGATTGCAGTGCCTTGTCACCGGTATTCAACATCAGAAAACAGCCGGTTCCATAGGTGCTTTTTGCCATCCCGGTCTCGAAGCAGGTCTGACCAAACAGCGCCGCCTGCTGGTCACCGGCCATGCCCATCACAGATGTCCCGTTCAGCTTGCCATTATCCAGGATCCGGCCGAAATCTGCGGCGGAGTCCATCACTTCAGGAAGTAGTGATGCCGGTATACCGAAAAGATCCAGCAACTCCTGATCCCACTCCTGAGTGTGAATATTGAACAGCATGGTGCGGCTGGCGTTGGTTGCGTCGGTTCTGTGCTCCTTGCCGCCTGTCAGCCGCCACAACAGAAAACTGTCAATGGTACCGAAGGCAAGCTCGCCCTGCTCTGCCCGCTGCCTGGCATCCGGCACGTTATCCAGTACCCAGCTTATTTTTGTTGCTGAAAAGTAAGGGTCGATCAACAGGCCGGTCTTGCTGTTTACTGAAGGTTCCAGGCTCTGTTTCTTGAGCGTCTCGCACCACTCGGCTGTTCTGCGATCCTGCCATACAATGGCCGGGTAAACCGCCTCGCCCGTCACCCGGTCCCAGATCACCGTGGTTTCCCGCTGGTTGGTAATGCCCACAGCGATCACTTCATCATTGTCACCGCACCCTTTTGCCATAACATCAGCGCAGGTTTCCCGGACGGTGCGCCAGATTTCCTCGGGATCGTGCTCGACCCAGCCGCTGGCCGGAAAGAGCTGGGGGAATTCCTGTTGACTGGAGACGTGCACGTTGCCATCCAGGGTAAAAAGGATGGCTCTGGAACTGGTGGTCCCCTGATCGATGGAAAGAATGTACTGGCCCATAACTGTTACCTCTAATGTTCTTATTTTTTCGTATTTTTACTTTTTTAAACACAAATGCCAACCTTTTTGGCCAGCAAAAAAAATCTGAACTTGCCTGAAACCGCACAACTCCCTAAAAATGCTGCACAAAGCGTCAAAACACTTTAGACTCGGTTCACTTTCAGACCAACTATCCCGTTCCTGTTCATTGCAGACCGTTCGTTACAGAACAGGCGGAAAACCGGAGGAAGCCGAATGGCACAGCGTCGCCGACAGGACCTGATAATGGAACTGATCCAGCAGAACGGCTTTGTCACCACAGAACAGCTTGTCGATCAGTTCAGGGTAACGCCGCAAACTATCCGCCGGGATCTGAACGAACTGGCCGGTGAAAAGAAACTGCGCCGACATCATGGCGGCGCCGGCATTGACTCCAGCACCATCAATACCGCTTACCAGGCTCGCAAGATCATGGACCTGGAAGCCAAGGAGCTTATGGCGGAAGCCCTGGTGAAGATGATCCCCGACAACTCCTCCATGTTCATCAATATAGGCACCACCACCGAAACTATCGCCAAAGCCCTGCTTGAGAAGAACAACCTGCAGGTGGTAACCAACAACCTTCATGTGGCGTCCATCCTTTCCGCGAAAGAGGACTTTCATATCATTATTGCCGGTGGTGAAGTCAGGAACCGTGATGGTGGCATCGTGGGTGAAGCAACCCGGGACTTTATCAACCAGTTCAAGATGGATTTCGGCATCATCGGCATCAGCGGCATCCATACCGACGGATCGCTGCTGGACTTTGATTACCGGGAAGTTCGTGTTGCCCAGGCAATCATCGAAAACTCCGGTCAGGTGCTGCTGGCCGCTGACCACTCCAAGTTTGGCCGCAACGCCATGGTGCGCCTCGGCAGCATTACCCAGGCCGATCATGTCTTTACCAACGAACAGCCTCCAGAAGAAATCCGGCAGTTACTGCGCGAGAACAATGTAGAACTGCACCTGGTCTGACACACCCCCCCGCGCATTTTCCTGAAAGTCCCTTTGTTCGTATCGCTTCGGAATACAGCATGGCAGGCTATTGCCTGACCTTTTTCGTTTTTTTTCTATATTTTCCTTTACGAATATATCGTGCTTTCGCATAATAGGGTTACACATTTACTTGTAGACCGGGGAGTGCGCCGTATTTGCGCCTTTCACCGGAGTCAGGAGATGGCAAAGAATGACTAATGAAAACAATAAATTTGATGTGGTCATTGTTGGTGGCGGCGTGAACGGAACAGGCATCGCAATGGATGCCGCAGGTCGTGGCCTGAAGGTTCTGTTGTGCGAAATGAATGACCTTGCCTCAGCCACATCCTCCAGCAGCAGCAAACTGATCCATGGCGGCCTGCGGTATCTGGAGCATTACGAATTCCGTCTGGTACGTGAAGCCCTGGCGGAAAGAGAGTCACTGCTGCGCAACTCCCCTCACATTATGTGGCCAATGCGATTCCAGCTTCCTCACCGACCTCACCTGAGGCCCGCATGGATGATCAGGATGGGACTGTTTCTGTACGACCATCTTGCCAAGCGGGAACTTCTGCCGGGATCACGAGCCATCAGGTTCGATGAAAAAAGTCCATTGAAAGCAGATATCACCAAAGGCTTCGAATACTCTGATGGCTGGGTCGACGACGCTCGTCTGGTGGTACTGACGGCCAAGAAAGCCCAGGAGTGCGGAGCTACCATCCTGACCCGTACCAAATGCATTGACGCCAAACGCGGCAGAGATTCCTGGGATATTTCGCTGCAGGACATGAACGATCACAGTGTGCACCATGTATCTGCCAGGGTAATCGTTAATGCGTCTGGTCCCTGGGTCAGCAGCCTGTTCAGCGAAAGCCTTGCCATGAAGGCACCAAAGACCATCCGCATGGTAAAAGGCAGCCACATTGTTGTACCCCGTCTGAACCGGGAGACCGAAGCCTACATTCTGCAAAACGAAGACGAGCGCATTGTGTTCGTAATCCCCTATGAGGATGAGTTCTCACTGGTGGGCACCACCGATGTGGATTACGAAGGTGATCCGAAAAAGGCAAAGATTTCGCCGGAAGAAACCGAATACCTGCTGGACATCGTCAACTCCCATTTCAAGCGCCAGCTGGCCGCAAGCGATGTAGTCTGGTCCTACTCCGGCGTTCGTCCGCTGATGGACGATGAAGAGGGCGACGCAAAAAAAGCATCCCGTGACTATTCGTTTGAAGTGGATCGCGCGAACGGCAAAGCTCCGGTCATTTCGGTGTTCGGCGGCAAAATAACAACCTACCGCAAACTTGCGGAGGCGGCCACCGACAAGCTCTGCCAGTTCTTCGCCAACGCCGGTGGCCGCTGGACAAAAACCGGTATCCTCCCCGGCGGCGATTTCGAGAACCATGAATCACTGGAAAAGCGACTGTCCGCTGATTACCCCTGGCTTCCGGAAGCCGTTTACAGCCGTTATGTGCGCACCTATGGTACCAAAGCCTACGATTTTCTCGGCCAGGCAACATGCATTGAAGATTTGGGCTACCGTTTTGCCGGCACTCTCTACGAGCGTGAAGTCGAATATCTGATCAGGCACGAATGGGCAATTTCTTCCGAAGACATTCTCTGGCGTCGAACCAAACAGGGCCTCTACGCTAAAGAGGAAGACGTTCGCGAGCTGGACAAATATCTGGCTCACAAGGAAACTCCGCAACCGCAGACGGTTGCTCTCCACCACAGCGCCTGAATAACACTCTCGGGCATTTGCTCCGGCCGGCTTTGCCGCCCGAAGCTTTTTTTGCCCGGGCTTCCAGCTTCTGGTCATACACAAAAAAGCCGGGCGCTCCTCAGAACCCGGCTTTGCCATTCATGCCTTCCTCAGAAGGTAAGCTGTGTACCAACAATAAAGGCATCGTACTCACCCTGGCCACCTTCCGTGCCCAGAGTTGTGTACTCAGCCAACAGCGTTAACGCATCGGTTGCCGCATAACGGGCAAAAATCATGGTCAGATCCGTGTCGTTTGCGCTGCTGTTGATGTCATCCTCACCTTCACCATAACTGGCGCCAAGGGTTGTGCGGTTGATCTGATAAGTGGTCTCGACATACCACTGACTGGCATCTTCCTCGTTCGGGTCCAGGCGGGCAGCAAAGACACCGTTGCCGGTTCCCGAGGTCATCGAGTAGTTACCACGAACGTCTAGGTCGCCGACAGAAACCGACCCGCCGAAGTCGATACCTGACATGGTGTAGTCGTCAAAGGTGCCGGCTTTGGAGTCCACATCCTGGGTAAATGCGCTTGACCACACCGAGAACATATCCGCTGAGTAAACCACATTACCTTCAATCCGCGGTGTGCTGTATTCCGCATCGTTGATCTGAGCGTTTGTCGCCTGTGCATCACTAATCGCAACAAGCTCGGCAACCGTTGGATTTGCGGGATCGGCAGAGTTCTCAAGTCTGGGCACAGGCCGCTCACCAACCTTGGATGGACTGAACACGCCAACCTTGAACTGAAGACCACCGAGGTTGTTCGAGGTGTACATTACCCTTGGCGTAAAGTTGGCGTAAAAATAACCGTTGCCAATACGGCCGGCGGTCGCTGCCACCTGGTCAGGACCACCAATCAGACCGACCCCGAGACCACTGCCGTTATCGCCGATTGCCGGCACCCCGAAAATACCAAAGCCCTTGCCGATATTGACCTGGCCGAAATCACCGGACACGGCAATCTCCGATACCCGGCTACGGAAGTTCGCATTGGCATCGCCCGGCGCGATATCTGCGTTCATCTGGAAATGACCAGACACTTCAAGGCCATTCTGCATCGGTGCGTATATGTTCGTTTGCAGGGTGGCAGGGTTGAAGCCGGTGGTAATCGTAAAGGAGTCTTCATTACGCGGATCATCGTAGTTGGCGAGCACAGCAAAAATCGGGATGTGGCCGTTAAAACCTGCCTTCCAGCCACTGTCAGATTGAAACGTGGTTTCAGCGGATAACGGTGCAGCAAATGAACCAGCCATCAGCGCAACACCGGCAGCCAGCAGCGATCGTTTAAACGTCTTTACGGTCGAGCATTTGTTGGTTTCGAACATGATAATTTCCTGTTTTTGTTTGAAGTATTCCGGTCTGCCCATCTGCCTTTAACAGGCAGCCAGATCCTGCCCTCGAGCGGGAGGATGAGGCATTAACCCGGCTTGACAGACGCTGTCATCCCGAACATTCGTTACGGTCAGCAACCGTTTTTTTTTCGGGACACAACAAATCTAGCTGGATGAGCGCAAAATGGAAAGTTTTAGAACATTTTTTTTTCGTTTTTGTTACATTTTTTTGGCCGGTAAAAAATGAGGGCACTTAGATCTATGTTTTTTATTGGTTTCTGGATATCTAAGCGTCTTTATGGTTTTTCGCATACAAACTCTTGAACGAACATCACGTTGCTGATGTAGTAAAAACAACAAGCTTTTGTAAACGACTACAAACAGCAAGGAAGCTGGTCTATGATCAACTGACCGCAGAGCAACCGGCCCTGGAATCACACCTCGAGAACGGCTCTTACACGCTGTTTCAGTTGCGGAATCACCTGGTCTTCGAACCAGGGATTGCGCCTCAGCCACAGATTGTTCCGCGGGCTGGGATGAGGCAGCGGCAACATGGCCGGCCACACCTCGCGCCAACGGCGTACGCTCTCGGTCACCGACCGTCCTGGCCCGGGCAAATGCCAGGCGTGGGCGTACTGGCCAATCACCAGCGTCAACTCAATATGTTCCAGTCTTGCCAGTAACAGGTCCCGCCAGGCCGGCGCACACTCCGGCCGGGGTGGGAGATCACCGGATTTGCCGGTGCCCGGATAGCAGAATCCCATGGGCAGTATGGCCAGTTGCTGTTCGTCATAGAAAGTGGCGCGGTCAATCCCCATCCAGTCACGCAAACGGTCGCCGCTGGGGTCGTTAAACGGCAGACCGGTTTCGTGCACCCGCCGACCGGGCGCCTGCCCCACTACCAGCACACGGGCAGACCGGGAAATCTGGATCACCGGGCGCGGTTCCAGAGGTAAGTGAGCCTCACAGATACGGCACTGGCGCACCTTCGCCACCAGGTCATCAAAAGGCAGGCGGGAATCATCACTGGTCATTGCGGTCACCCTCTCCGGAATAAACGGCCATTGCATCGACAGCCACTTGCGGTAACCATAAAGCCCCTGCCCGATACCGGCAAACGGGGTATGACCACACCGCCATCAAGGACTGTTTTCTGCATGAACGTTCCGTCAACGAATACACCACCGGACCTTACGTCCAATCCCACCCTGGATGAATTTCGCAAAGTTGTGCGCGGCCGCCGTTCAGTGCGGCGGTTCACCGCTGAGCCCGTGCCTGCGGAGGTACTGGATGACTGCCTGGAGCTGGCCATGCTGGCGCCAAACTCCAGCAATCTTCAGCCCTGGGAGTTTTTCGTGGTGCAAACGCCGGATCTGAAAGCCCGTCTGGCCGCAGCCTGCCTCGGACAGAACGCGGCAAAAACCGCACCGGTTCTGATTGCAGTGGTGGCCAGACCCGACACCTGGCGCCGTCATGCACGGATGGCGCTGGCGCAATGGCCGGAACAAAAGCTGCCGGACATTGTCGAGAAGTACTACACCAGAATCGCGCCGATCCACTACAGTCAGGGGCCTTTCGGACTATTCGGCGCGGCCAAGAAAACCGCCGGCCTGTTCGTGGGTCTGGCCCGCCCGGTGCCCAGGGGCCCCTATTCCCCGAATGAAATGAAAATCTGGGCCACCAAATCCACGGCGCTGGCTGCCGAAAATCTGATGCTGGCACTGCGGGCCCATGGCTATGATTCCTGCCCGATGGAGGGTTTTGATGAATGCCGGGTGCGGCGACTGCTGAAACTTCCTAAAAAAGGCCTGGTTACCATGGTGCTCGCGGCCGGAAAGCGTTCCGAAAAAGGGGTATACAATCGCCAGTATCGATTTGCCAGGGAATCACTGGTCCATTATCTGTAACCCACTCTGTGGCAGTTCCTGGAGTGAGATGTACTGATGGATAACAAAGTAAGCGGACAGGTCTTTCCAGAACCGTCCGGAGCCAGGGATGGCGGAGGCCGAGCGTACATGGACGTATTCACAGCGTGTTCTGGAAAGACCTGTCCGCTTACTTACGCACGGATTAGTAACAACGGTTGCGCCCTAAACTTCCGGGTTGGTCAGCGCCTCTGCTGCGCCCAGCAAGCCGGTGTAGCCTTCCATCACAACGTAAACCGGTGTTGACTCCAGCAACGGCCGCATCCGGCCCTTGTCCTCGAAGCCCTTCTGGAACGGGCTTTCCAGAAAAAAATCGATGACTCGCGGAAGGATGCCTCCACAAAGATAAACGCCACCCGTGCCACCCAGGGTCAATACGCCATTGCCGGCAACACGTCCCAAAATCTCACAGAAGTGTCGGAGGGTCAGCCTGGCAAGCGGGTCCGAATGCCCCAGCGCTGCCGCGGTTATTTTCTCCGGCGCATCCAGGGGTGCGGCCACGTCCTGTATCTCGGCGTGGGCCCGGTACAGATTCAGCAGTCCCTGGCCACAAAGAATCCGCTCCACCGAGACGCGGCCAAACCGGGCCTTGAGAATTCGCAGCAGCGCCATCTCGGTATCGTCCGTGGGCGCAAAATCCACATGGCCGCCCTCGGTCATCAAGGGCACCCAACCATTCTGCAGCGGTATCAGGCCGGAAACGCCAAGTCCTGTCCCCGGCCCGACTACCAGCCGTGGACGCCGCGCATCGCCGGGGCCACCACAGACATGAACCAGCTTTTCGGCAGCCACATGGGGAACCCCCAGCGCCATGGCGGTAAAGTCATTGATGACCTTGAATGCACTCCAGCCAAACTGGCTGCGCACTTCCTCACTATCAAAACGCCAGTGATTGTTGGTCATTCTCACCCGGGTGCCCGACACCGGAGAGGCAACTGCGAGGCAAACATCCTGCACTTGCGCTACCCCGGACCACTGCAGATACTCGCTAATCGCGGAATTAAGATTGTCATGATCGTTACACGCCAGAACCTTAACGGCTTCGGGCTTTACCTTACCGGATTGTACGAGGGCAAACCGGGCGTTGGTGCCGCCAATATCCCCTACCAGTGAATACCTGATTGTAGTCACGCGTCGTGGTTCCAGAAAAAGCTGGCGCCCTCTTCCGGGGTGCTCGCGGCCCGGCGCATCCAGCCGAAAAGCTCCCGGCCCAGGCCATGACGATTGGCACTCAGGTCTGCTTTTGCCACAGTTCGCCTGGCGAATTCATCGGCCGGAACATCGATTTCCAGCAGGCCGTTGTCGGCGTCCAGCGCAATCACATCGCCATTCCTCACCCTCGACAGCGGCCCTTCATCCGCTGCCTCGGGGTAGACATGAATGGCTGCCGGAACCTTGCCGGAGGCGCCGGACATGCGGCCGTCGGTTATCAGGCCTACCCTGAATCCACGATCCTGCAGTACGCCCAGGTAAGGGGTCAGTTTGTGCAGCTCCGGCATGCCATTGGCTTTCGGCCCCTGGAAACGGACGACGACGATACAGTCCTTATCCAGGTCGCCGGCCTCGAACGCACCTTTCAGTTCGTTCTGATCGTTGAAAACCATCGCCGGCGCAGTGACAACACGGTGTTCGCTGGCGACCGCAGACACCTTGATCACACCCCTGCCAAGATTGCCATCCAGAACCCGCAGGCCACCGTCCGGCGCAAAAGGCTCTTTGACGGTACTCAACACATCCGGTTTGGCACTATTTGCAGGAACGGGTTTCCAGACCAGCTTGTCGCCGTCCAGTTCCGGCATTCGGGTATAGTGCTCAAGACCATGCCCCATCACGGTCTCGACATCGTTGTGAAGCAGGCCTGCACTGAGCAGTTCCCGGATCAGGAAAGGCGTTCCCCCGGCTTCGTGGAAAGCGTTTATGTCTTCCTCACCGTTAGGGTAGATACGCGTCAGGGAAGGCACCGCGGATGACAGCTCGGAGTAGTCGTTCCAGTCGATGATGATGCCGGCGGCCCGTGCAATAGCGATCCAGTGGATGGTGTGATTGGTTGAGCCACCCGTCACCAGCAATGCTACCAGGGCGTTGACGATGCTTTTCTCGTCAATCATGTCAGCGAGGCCAAGCGCACCACCGTAGGGCCTGGACAGGCGAATGACCTGTTCTGTTGCAGCCCGGGTCAATGCATCCCTTAAGGGCGTGCCCGGATTAACAAAGGCCGCACCCGGCAGATGCAGCCCCATCACTTCCACCAGCAGCTGGTTGCTGTTTGCCGTGCCGTAGAAGGTGCAGGTACCCGGACTGTGATAGGACTGCGATTCCGCCTCAAGCAGTTCGTCCCTGCCGACTTTACCTTCGGCATACAACTGCCGGATCCGCTGCTTCTCCTTGTTGGGAAGTCCGGAAGGCATCGGCCCTGCCGGTACCAGTACCGTGGGCAGGTAGCCAAAGCTGAGCGAACCGATCAGCAACCCCGGAACAATCTTGTCGCAGATGCCCAGCAGCAAAGTGGCATCAAACATGTTGTGACTGAGCGCAACCGAGGTGCTCATGGCAATCGTGTCGCGGGAGAACAGGCTCAGTTCCATACCCGGCTGGCCCTGAGTGACACCGTCACACATTGCCGGCGTGCCACCGGCAAACTGGGCCACCGAGCCCATACTATTGGCGGCCGCACGGATAATGTCCGGAAAATCCCGGTAAGGCTGGTGCGCCGAAAGCATGTCGTTATACGCCGACACTATAGCCACATTGGCCCTGTTCATGAATTTCAGGGTGTCTTTATCCGACTGGGTACAGGCTGCGAAACCATGGGCAAGGTTACCGCAGGAAAGCGAACTGCGATGGGGTGACTGCGCCTTGAGTGTCTCCATCCGGTTCAGGTAGTCCTGCCGGGTGTCGTGACTACGCTCGGTGATGCGCTGGGTTACCGCGTCGACGGTCGGATGCATAACAGTTCTCCTGAAATCCGGCGAGTGGGCGCCTTCGCCTATTGCCGTAAGTTTACGTGCTTTTTTTGGACTAATCACCCATCAGACATTCATTTTTCTATTTTTTGTTGTTATATTTACAACATAAAGTAAAAAAACGAACATGTCGTAGCAGAATCTGGAGTCCAACCATGACTATTCGCATCGCAATTAACGGCTTCGGGCGCATTGGCCGCAATGTGCTCCGCGCACTTTACGAAAATAACTACCGCGATCAGGTTCAGGTTGTCGCCATCAACGACCTGGGCGATGCCGAGACCAATGCCCACCTGCTCAAATACGACAGCGTGCATGGTCGATTCAGTGCTAGTGTAAACCACGACCGCGAGTCGCTCTCGGTCAATGACGACCGCATTGCAATTACCGCAATCAGAAACCCGGAAGAACTGCCATGGAAGGATCACCAGGTTGACGTGGTGCTCGAATGCACCGGCCTGTTCACCTCCCGGGCCAAAGCTGAGGGCCATCTCAGGGCCGGGGCCCGGAAAGCCATTATCTCCGCGCCTTCTGCGGACGCAGACGCGATGATTGTTTACGGTGTCAATGATCACATCCTGACCGCCCGGCACGACATTATTTCGAACGCCTCGTGTACCACCAACTGCCTGGCCCCGGTGGTTGAGGCGCTGCAAAACAGGATTGGAATTGACAGCGGGCTGATGACCACCATCCACTCCTACACCAACGATCAGAAACTGAGTGATGTCTACCATTCTGACCTGTATCGCGCGCGGTCCGCCACCCAGTCCATGATCCCCACGAAAACCGGGGCGGCCGCTGCCATTGGCAGGGTGATTCCGGAACTGGCCGGAAAACTTGACGGACTGGCGGTG
Source organism: Marinobacter sp. (assembly GCF_035268745.1). Lineage (GTDB taxonomy): Bacteria > Pseudomonadota > Gammaproteobacteria > Pseudomonadales > Oleiphilaceae > Marinobacter. The sequence goes on along the minus strand of NZ_DATFKH010000057.1, from coordinate 4,095 downwards.
CGCGTCCCTACTATCAACGTATCCCTGGTGGACTTCAGCTTTATTGCCAGCCGTGACACTACGGTAGAGGCAATAAACGAATCCGTCAGAGCCGCCGCAGAGAACAGCTCCGTGTTGGGCTATAACGCCGAAAAACTGGTGAGCGTGGACTTCAACCACGATGCCCTGTCCAGCATTTTCGATGCCAACCACACACGAGTCATCGGTCGTCATGCAAAAGTCATGGCCTGGTATGATAACGAATGGGCATTCTCGAACAGAATGCTGGACAATGCCGTGGCACTGATGAAAAAGGCAGGCCAGTAATCCTGGCTGGCTGCGGTGTTGTTCTGACACACTCCCGGAAAGCTTCACTGAAAAACACAAGGAACCAGCAACCATGCTAAGGCGTACCAAGATCGTCGCCACTCTAGGCCCTGCGACCGATTCACCGGAATCACTGTCTGCCATCATCGCCGCTGGCGTAGACGTGACCCGGCTGAACTTTTCCCATGGCAGCGCGGAAGATCACATGGAACGCGCCCGCCGGGTGCGGGTAAGCGCAAAAGCAAACGGCCGCTTTGTGGCTCTACTGGCAGACCTGCAGGGCCCCAAGCTGCGGATCGCCCGCTTTTCCGACAACAAGGTCACCCTGAAGGCCGGCCAGAGCTTTGTTCTGGACGCCGCCATGGACAAGGAAGCCGGCAATGACGAGCGGGTGGGCATTGACTACGAACAACTGATCAAGGACGTGAAGCCAGGCGATGTTCTGGTTCTGGACGATGGCCGCATCGAAATGGAAGTGGAGATGGTGGAGGACAGCCGTATTTCCTCCCGCGTTCTTATCGGCGGCCCCCTGTCCAACAATAAAGGCCTGAACAAGCGTGGTGGCGGCCTGTCCGCCGAAGCGCTGACCGAGAAGGACAAGCAGGACATCAAAACAGCCGCCAGGCTGGGCGCAGACTATGTCGCGGTATCCTTCGTCCGTAATGCCGAAGATATGCACATTGCCCGCCGCCTGCTGAAGGCAGCAGGCTCCGAAGCACGGCTGGTGGCCAAGATCGAGCGCGCGGAACTGGCCCACAACACGTCAGCGCTTGATTCGGTGATCGAGGCTTCTGATGCCGTCATGGTTGCCCGGGGCGACCTGGCTGTGGAAATTGGCGATGCGGAACTGGTGGGCGTGCAGAAGCACATCATCAATCGTGCCCGCACGCTCAACAAGGTGGTCATAACGGCCACGCAGATGATGGAATCCATGATCGAGAACCCGATGCCAACCCGGGCAGAGGTGTCTGATGTCGCCAACGCCGTGATGGACTATACCGATGCGGTGATGCTTTCGGCGGAAACTGCTGTAGGCGATTACCCGGTGAAAGCTGTGCAGGCGATGGTACGCATCTGCATCGGCGCCGAAAAGCAGCCCTCCATGCATCAGTCAAAGCACCGTATCCACGAAAGCATGGAGCATGTGGACGAGGCCATTGCCCTGTCTGCCATGTATGCGGCCAATCACCTGACAGGCGTAACCTCGATCATCTGCATGTCGGAAACCGGCGCCACTCCGCTGCTGATGTCCCGCATCAAATCGAGCCTGCCAATTTTCACCTTCTCCCGTCACCATTCCACCCAGCACCGGGTAACCCTGTTCCGGGGCGTACAAACAGTGCCCTTCGATTCGGCGACGATTCCCCCCGAAGAGACCAATGACCGGGCGCTTGTCGAATTGGTGCGAATGGGGGCGGTCAAGGAAGGCGATCTGGTGGTGATCACCAAAGGCGACTTTGTGAACGCCCAGGGCGGCACCAATACCATGAAGATTGTTCGTGTTGGGGCGGATCTTCAGTGATCTCCCGGTAGTTGGGGGTTCTGCTTCTCGTAGCGTGCTTTTGGGAAGCCCCACCCCATAGCCTCTGTTTGAATTCACTGACTGATATCGCTTTGAGAAAGAAAACAGGAGTTATTCAGCCAACCAATAACAGGAGTAAAGACTGGCTGAGGGAGTAGATCAACAGCGTCAGGGAGGTAAGAGCCAGCATCCGGTTGAGCTCTTTGCCTTCCAGATGACCAATCCTGCGGAATAGCAAAAACAGCAGCGGAGCGATCAGCAGGAGGGGCAACCAGGCCCAGTCATCCATGCGCGGATTCTGGGACCAGTGCAACAAAGGAGCAGCCAGGAGCAGAAGACGATAGAGAGCACGGCTTTTTCGCTCACCCAGATAAACCACCAGAGTCTTTTTTCCGGCAGTGGCATCCGTGTAGCAATCCCGCAGATTGTTAACCAGCATGATGGCTGCACTGAGTAACCCTACCAGGGTGGCGTAAACAAAAGATTCCAGTGTCAGGTTATGGGTGTGGATAAAATAACTACCCATTACAGCTAGCCAGCCAAAGAAAACCAGCACCAACAGCTCACCCAAAGCATAGGATGCCAGCGGATAAGGCCCTCCACTGTAAACCAGCGCAACAATCAACGAAGCCAGACCAAATACCAGTAACCACCAGCTCACCATAGCTGCCAGCAGGAAACCACTCACCAGAGCAATTCCCAGCACCAGCCAGAGTCCTTTTTTCAATTGATCTGACTGTATCAGGCCAAGATGCAAGCCTCGTAAAGGGCCCAGTCGTTTTTTGGTATCCACACCCTTTTGCGCATCAAAGAGGTCATTGGCAAAATTGACGGCCAGCTGCAGAAAAAATGCACAAATGAGTGCAAGACAAAAAGCAGTCGTATTGAAGTAACCCTCTGAAAATGCCAGGGCACTACCCAACAGAATGGGGGCTACAGAAGCGGGCAGAGTTTTCGGGCGTAGAGCCAGAAACCAGGCATGCAGGTTAGACACCTTCGTTTATTTCTCCTGCCAGGCCTGCGCGACCCTCTTGCCTGTCCTTGCGATGCAGCCAGGCGACAAAGGTGAAGGCCGGAAGATTCATCAAAATACCGTACATCAGAGGCACCAGCGCCAGGGCGGGTGCATGAAGAATAGACAAAGCAACCAGGATGGCAGTCCCGGCATTCTGTACACCCACTTCGAGACCCAGAGTTCTTTGCTCGCGCTCCATCAGGCCCGCCTTACCGGCAATCAGATAACCACCGAGAAGGGCCGTTGTACTCAACAACAGAATGGCCAGGGTTTCGACACTGATAATTCGATCCATTAAGTGCAAGTGAGTAGCCAACAGGCTGACCACTATCAATAACATGGCAAGGGTAGACAGACGACGCAACCCGGGCTGAAGCTTCAACGCCCAACCAGGAAACCAGGAGCGTATTAACATTCCCAGAGTAACCGGGATCAGGGTGACCATCGCCAGCTGCTGAATGGCGGGCCAGAGGGGTAAATCAAAGTTCCCGGTATCCAGTGGATTGACCTGCAAGTATGCAAGAAACAACAAGGGCAGAGTAAGCGGTGTCAGCAGGCTGGTCACGCCCGTCAGAGTAACACTGAGGGCCGCATCGCCCCGGGCTATCACAGAAAAAAGGTTCGAAGTGGCTCCACCTGGACAGAGGGAGACCAGAAACAAACCTGCTGCTGCTACAGGCGATAAGGGTAACCACCACACCAGCAACAGAGCCAGGCAAGGCAGAAACAGTAATTGCAAAACAAGTCCCAGAACGGAAGCCCTGGGTTTCAGCAGAACCCGCCTGAAATCGGCTGGCTGTAACGCCATGCCAATACCTAGCATGACCAGCGCCAAAATCATTGGCAATAAAACCTGGATCACCAGTTGCTGCATTAGGCTCTCTGCTCTTTAACAAATACAAATCATACAATATCAGGTAGGGTGAGACATCACTGTCCCATCCCGCTCAAAGATTTTTTCAATTCTCGAAAGTGACTCGTCCAGTACGACCCGGTCACCTACAGTCGGTCGATCAATGGGTTGGACCGGGTGTTGCCAGAGCCGGCAAAAGATATAAGGGAGCGATTCTCAGACCATTCACATATATTCTGTAGTCTGCTGCTCAGGATATGGAGACCGCCATGAACTATTCGGATGCTGTTAGTGAAACCTGGTGCCACAGCGACCCTGGTGTCTCGGCACGCGACTATAAAGTATTGGTGCGGTACGCCACCCTCGCGGCGTCCAGTCATAATACCCAGCCCTGGATAT
>NZ_DATFKH010000055.1:0-6422 GCF_035268745.1 Marinobacter sp. | reverse complement strand
GATTCTGACAGGACCTAGCCATGAGCGAACAGCAACCGGCGAATAAACCGGCCGTTAATTCCGGCGACGACGTGACCCACTTCGGCTTTCGCAATGTGCCGAAAAGCCAGAAAGCCGGCCAGGTGGCGGATGTTTTCCACTCGGTGGCAGGCAAATATGACCTGATGAACGACTTGATGTCCATGGGCATCCATCGCCTGTGGAAGCGGTTCACCATCGAATTGTCCGGTGTGCGCAAGGGTCATCAGGTGCTGGACATTGCCGGCGGCACCGGGGACCTGACCATGAAGTTCTCGGATCTCGTCGGCCCGACCGGCAAGGTTGTGCTTGCCGACATCAACGCATCCATGCTGCAGGTTGGTCGTGGCCGGCTCATTGATCGCGGTTACGCCGGCAACATCGAATATGTGCAGGCCGACGCCGAACACCTGCCATTCCCCGACAACAGCTTCAACGCTGTCAGCATTGCCTTCGGCCTGCGTAACGTCACCGACAAGGATCAGGCGCTGCGGGACATGGCGCGGGTACTGAAACCGGGCGGCAAGCTGATGGTGCTGGAATTCTCCAAGCCAACCAACCCACTGCTGAGCAAGGCCTACGATGCCTACTCTTTCAATGCCCTGCCGCTGATGGGCCAGCTGATTGCCGGTGACTCCGGCAGTTACAAATACCTGGCAGAATCCATCCGCATGCATCCCGACCAGGAAACCCTCAAGGGCATGATGGAAACCGCCGGCCTGGTGAACTGTAAATATTTCAACATGACCGGCGGCGTCGTTGCCCTGCATGTGGGAATCAAACCCTGATGATGCCCGGGCCCACACTGATGTCAGCCGTCACAGCCGTGCTTGAACGGGGTCTCAACCGGGCCCTGAGTCTGGACCCTGCTGGCAGGCAGGCGTTGATGGAAGCCCTGACCGGACCGGTTCAGTTTACTGTGGAGGCGCCACTCAATCTGACGCTGGCGCTGGTTCCTGCCACCAGCCGCGTTCAGGTAGTCAGCCAGCCGCCGCAATCCCCGGCACTGGAACTGGTGGGTCGTCCCCTGGCCTTCGCCGCGTTAGCCACCGGGGATGATCAGGTATTCAGCCAGAACCGCATCCGGGTCGTCGGCGATATGGCGTTGGCCCATCAGTTCCAGCGCGCCATTGATCAGCTCGACCCGGACTGGGAAGCGGCCATCGCGGAGTATCTGGGCGATGTGCCCGCCCACTTTGTGGGGCAACGCCTGCGTGGCGCGGTGAAATGGAGTCAACAGGCCTTCCGCTCTCTGAATGCCAATGTGGAAGAATACATCCACGAGGAAAGCCGGAGCCTGCCCGGGCGGCGTGAACTGGAGGCAACCTTCGAAGATATCGACCAGTTGAGTCTGCGTGCAGAACGCCTGGACGCCCGCATCCGGCAGCTTGAACCTGGCAATGAAAGCTCTGATGCCACTGAAAACAGGAAGCCGGAGTCATCGTGACGCGACTGCAGCGCCTTGTTCGGATTCTCTGGGTAATCTGCCGCTATCGGCTGGACACTTTTCTGCCGCTGAGCGAATTGCCGGTCCCGCTGAAAGTTCTGTTCATTCTGGCGCCCTGGCACCTGTTCCCGAAGCCCAGGCTGGACCGGGGCGACCGGCTGCGTCTGGCGCTGGAGGAGCTGGGGCCGGTCTTCGTCAAATTCGGCCAGATCCTGTCCACCCGCCGGGATCTGCTGCCCGATGATATGGCAGACTCACTGAAACACCTTCAGGACCGGGTGCCGCCCTTTCCCGGCGCCGAAGCCCAGGCCATTATCGAGCGTTCTCTGGGCGCGAGCGTCGGCGAGCTGTTTGCCAGCTTTTCCCGGGAGCCCATGGCTTCCGCTTCTGTTGCCCAGGTTCATGCAGCGACTCTCAGGAACGGCCACGACGTGGTAGTCAAGGTTATCCGGCCCGGCATTGAACGGGTTATCAATCAGGATATCTCGCTGATGTATCTGCTGGCCTCGCTGCTGGAACGTTACTGGTCCGAAGGGCCCCGGCTGCACCCTGTAGACGTGGTTGCCGACTACGACGCCACCATTCACGACGAACTGAACATGCAACGGGAGGCGGCCAACGCCAGCCAGCTCCGCCGCAACTTCGAGAATTCGTCGCTGATCTACATTCCCTGGATCGACTGGGACTATACCGGCAAGAATGTACTGGTAATGGAACGTATCCAGGGCATACCGATTGCCGACGTCGATGCCCTGAAGGAGGCCGGTGTCGACCTCAAGGTGCTGGCGGAAAAAGGCGTGGAAATCTTTTTTACCCAGGTGTTCCGGGACAGTTTTTTCCATGCCGATATGCACCCGGGCAACATTTTCGTGGATATATCGAATCCGGCCGATCCCCGATACATTGCCATTGATTTCGGCATTGTCGGTACCCTTGCGCCGGAGGATCAGAGCTATCTGGCCCGCAACCTTCTGGCGTTTTTCCGGCGGGATTACCGGCAGGTGGCAGAGCTTCATATCCAGTCCGGCTGGGTACCCGCGGATACCCGGGTCAACGAGTTCGAAACGGCGATTCGCACTGTCTGCGAACCGATTTTCGAAAAGCCGCTGAAAGATATTTCCTTCGGCCACTTTTTGCTGGGACTGTTTCAGACCGCCCGTCGCTTCAATATGGAAGTTCAGCCCCAACTGGTGCTGCTGCAGAAAACTCTGCTCAACGTCGAGGGCCTTGGCCGCCAGCTCTACCCGGAGCTCGATCTGTGGAGCACCGCCCAGCCTTTTCTGGAAAAATGGATGCGCGGGCGCATCGGCCCGGCAGGCCTGTTAAAATCACTGAAAATCCATTTACCGGAATGGATCGAGCAGTCGCCGGAAATGCCGCAGCTGGTGCACGATGTTCTGCTGCAGCTACGCCATTCCGGGCCCAGCGATAGCGCCAGCCGCCAGGCTATCGAGCTTTTGCGTGAAAGCCGGGGCCGGGCCGACCGGCGCTGGCGCCGCAGCATTACAGCGCTGGCGCTGGTGGGCATTGCCTGGTTCAGCGTCGACCACGACCTGGTCGCCCTGGTTCAGTCACTTCCCGCTCACAGCTGGATATTACTCGCAGGTGCAACCTGGCTGGTAGCCGGCATCGGACGCAAACACTAACGGACGTCACAGAAATGCAAGAAATCAACGCTACAGTAGGTCGTCCTGGCTGGCTTGACGAGATTCAGTGGAATGCTGACGGCCTGGTGCCAGCCATCGCCCAGGATGCCGCCTCGGGCGACCTGCTGATGATGGCGTGGATGAACGCCGAGGCACTGCAATTGACAGCGCAGGAGGGCCAGGCGGTTTACTGGTCCCGATCCCGGGGCAAGCTGTGGCGCAAGGGTGAAACCTCCGGGCATCAACAGATTGTTCGCGAACTCAGACTGGATTGCGACGCCGACGCCATTGTACTGAAAGTGGAACAGAAGGGTGGTATGGCGTGTCATACCGGGCGCCGGAGCTGCTTCTACCGCAAGCTGGAAAACGGCCGGTGGCAAAGCGTTGACCCGGTCCTGAAAGACCCGGACGAGATCTACGGCCAAGCCCCTGGCAAATCCGATAAAACATCAGGTGGTACCCGAGATGAGTGATGTTCTGCAGCAGTTGGCACAGGTACTGGAAGCCCGTAAACAGGCCGACCCGGACTCATCCTACGTCGCCAGCCTGCACCAGAAAGGCCTGAACAGGATTCTGGAAAAGGTCGGGGAAGAGTGCACCGAGACCCTGCTCGCGGCCAAGGATGCGGAGAACTCCGGGGAAACCCGCGAACTGATCAGTGAAACCGCCGATCTCTGGTTCCACACTATGGTGATGCTGTCGCGGCTGGGCCTGGGGCCGGATGATGTACTGCAGGAGCTTGCCAACCGGTTTGACCTGTCCGGACTGGAAGAAAAAGCTTCAAGAACCCGATAATTACGAAAAAGCGTGGTTTCCGGACCGGGCCTGAATTAACGTACAATCAACGAAACAGACACGTAACGTGAGGATCCCGACATGGGCATCAGTATCTGGCAGCTTCTTATTGTTCTTGGCATTGTTATCCTGTTGTTCGGAACGAAGAAACTCCGCAACATCGGTGGTGATCTGGGTGGCGCCATCCGTGGATTCAAAAAGTCCATGAGTGAAGATGACCCGAAAAAAGACGATGACTCCGAACAGGATGATGAAGGCAAGGCCAAGTCCGACACCCTCGAAGGCAAGGCTGACGACGATGTCCAGACGTCCGGAGCCAAAGAAACCCCACGGGACAAGTCCCACAGCTGAGACGGGCTGAATGTTTGATATCGGCTTTGTCGAACTGCTGATCTGCGGTGTTATAGCGCTTATCGTGCTCGGTCCCGAACGACTGCCCACGGCAGCCCGTGCGGCAGGACGCTGGGTGGGCGCAGCGCGGCGGATGGTCAGCCAGTTCTCGTCGGAACTGGACAGCCAGCTCAAGGCCGAAGAACTGCGCAAAGAACTCCGCGAGGCCGGGGACATTGGCCTTGAGGACGTGCAGAAATCCGTGCGCGGCGCGCTGGATGAGGCAAAAAAGTACGAACACATGGTCATGCCCGACAACAAGACGCCGAGGCAACGGCAGGCGACCCGGGAGACCGGGAACACCGGAACTGAAAAAACTGAAGAGCCCCGGGAAGCGCAGGTTACGGAGCAATACGAAGCGGACGAAGACCCCGCTGCTGCCAACAACTCGGGCCATTCCTCACTGGATAGGCCAGAGGACCCCGCAGAATCCGGGGACCCCTCGCCGGACAAGCGCACATGACCAGTCGGCAGGACAGCAGTGGCCAACAGGAAATGCCATTAATTGAACACCTGCTGGAACTGCGCAACCGGTTGCTGAAAATGGTTCTGGCGGTGGTGATCTGCTTCGCCGCGATCTATCCTTTTGCCAACGAACTCTACCTGTGGGTATCGGACCCGCTGACCTCCCTGTTGCCAGTCGGCCAGACCATGATTGCGACCGACGTCACTTCACCCTTTTTCGCGCCCCTGAAACTTGCTCTGGTACTGGCGGTATTCGTCGCCATCCCGGTGATTCTCTATCAGATCTGGAGCTTCATTGCCCCCGGCCTCTACGCCCATGAAAAACGGCTGGCGTTTCCCCTGCTGTTTACTTCGGTGATCCTGTTCTATCTGGGTGCGGCGTTTGCCTATTATGTGGTGTTTCCCCTGGTATTCGGTTTCTTCACCGCCATTGGTCCGGAAGGCATCGTTGAACTGCCTGATATAAGCAGCTATCTGAACTTTGTTCTGAAAATGTTTTTTGCCTTCGGCGTAGCGTTTGAAATCCCGATCGCGACGATTCTGCTGATTCTTACCGGGGCTACCACCCCCGCCGATCTGGCCGCCAAACGGCCCTATATTGTTGTGGGCTGTTTTGTGATCGGCATGCTGCTGACCCCACCGGACATCATTTCGCAAACCCTGCTCGCGGTCCCCATGTGGTTACTGTTTGAAATCGGCATCCTGTTCGGCCGGCTTGCCAAACGTGCCAGGGCAGAAGCCGAGGAAGCACCCGAGCCGTGAAGTCTGACCGGCCATGAACCTGGCATTATTGTTCAATACCGACTTTATTGCTCCGGACCGGGCACTGCTCACCGGCAGACGCCGCGCGCACCTGGAAACCGTGCTCAGAGCAACCGCGGGCGACTCTATTGCGGTTGGCCGGGTTGATGGCAACATGGGCACCGCAGAGATTGTCCGACTGACAGAGGACGAAGCAGAGCTTGCCGTTACCCTGGACTCCCGGCCCCCGGATGCCCTGCCGCTGACTCTGATTCTGGCAATGCCGCGGCCCAAGATGTTCCGCCGGGTGCTGCAGACCGCCACGGCACTTGGCGTGAAAGACCTCTGGTTAGTGAATGCCTGGAAGGTGGAAAAGAGCTTCTGGCAGACACCCTGGCTCCAAGATGACGCCGTCACCGAAAACATGATCCTCGGGCTCGAGCAGGCCATGGATACGGTGATGCCGCAACTTCACCTTCGCCAGCGTTTCAAGCCTTTCGTCGAGGACGAGCTGCCGGGACTTATCGGCGATCGCAAGGCTCTGGTTGCGCATCCCGGTGCGAGCGCCCCCTGCCCGACCCATCTCAATGCACCGACCGTGCTGTGCATCGGCCCGGAAGGCGGATTTATTCCCTATGAAGTAGCGAAACTGGAGGAGGCGGGTTGCCAGCCGGTTCACCTGGGCCAGCGGATTCTGCGGGTGGAAACGGCCGTGCCGGTGCTGGTTTCCAGGCTGTTCGATGGCTGTCGCTAGTGTCCCGTCTGGTTAATTCGCTGATCTACTGAGCCCCTGAAAGCCTTGAGAGCAAGGCGCGGTGGCGATGGTTTGGTGGTTCCAAATCGAGCCGACGCAACACCGCTGTCAAGGCTTTCAGGGGCTCCCGGAGGGCTTGTCGCTCGGGCCTCTGGACCTGTGTTGC
>NZ_DATFKH010000054.1:0-4053 GCF_035268745.1 Marinobacter sp. | reverse complement strand
TGAACGACCTGCAGACTGTCCGTGATTATCTGCGCTATGCCTGCTCCCGGTTCGCAGACTCGCCGCTGTTTTACGGACACGGGACCGACAACGTCTGGGATGAGGCGGTTCAGCTTGTGATGCGTTCCCTGCATCTGCCACTCGAAAACAACACTCTGTTTCTGGATGCCCGGCTGACCATGGCCGAGCGGGAGTTGCTGCTGCAGCGAATGACACGCCGTATTGATCAGCGGATCCCGCTGCCGTATCTGTTAGGCGAGGCCTGGTTTATGGGCCTGCCTTTTTATGTCGATGAGCGGGTGCTGGTGCCCCGCTCGCCGCTCGGTGAGCTACTCGGCAACGGCATCCAGCCCTGGCTTGGCGACCTTGAGCCGGGGCGGATTCTGGATTTATGCACTGGCAGCGGCTGTATCGGTATTGGCGCTGCCATGGTTTTCGACGCGGCCGAAGTGGACCTTGCGGATCTGTCGGCGGATGCTCTGGAGGTGGCGGCGGTGAATATCGACACCCATGAGCTGAACGACCGGGTCCGGACCATCAGATCGGACGTATTTGAGTCGATTGCAGGGCGCTACGACATTATTCTGAGCAATCCGCCCTATGTGGATGCAGAGGACATAGCCGACATGCCCGCCGAGTTCCGCCATGAGCCGGAACTGGGATTGTCGGCCGGCCATGACGGGCTTGAGATTGCCCACCGCATTCTGGCCGGGGCAGGGAACCATCTGAATCCGGGCGGGCTGTTGATTGTTGAGGTCGGTAACAGTCAGGCTGCGCTGCAGGGAGCCTATCCTGAGCTGCCGTTTACCTGGCTGGAATTCGAGAATGGCGGTGATGGCGTGTTCATGCTTACCGCTGAGGACCTGGCGGAAATCAAACAAACAGTTAATCCATAACATTCAATTCCAACTGCAAGAATATGATATATGTCTGGAAATAGCTTCGGAAAAATATTTACTGTGACCTCATTCGGTGAAAGCCACGGCGCGGCACTGGGTTGCATTGTCGATGGCTGCCCACCGGGGCTGGAGCTTTCCGAAGCCGATCTCCAGGGTGATCTGGACCGGCGCAAGCCGGGAACCTCACGTCATACCACCCAGCGGCGGGAAGCGGATGAAGTCCGGATACTGTCGGGCGTGTTCGAAGGCAGGACCACCGGGACGCCGATTGGCCTGCTTATCGAGAATACCGATCAGCGCTCAAAAGACTATTCAAAGATTGCGACCCAATTCCGGCCTGCCCACGCCGACTACACCTACATGCATAAATACGGTGTCCGGGATTATCGGGGCGGCGGACGCTCATCGGCGCGCGAGACGGCCATGCGGGTTGCCGCCGGTGCAGTGGCACGAAAATTTCTGCATCAGCGCCTGGGTATCACCATCCGTGGTTATCTGTCCCAGCTTGGCCCGGTAAAGATTGAGAAATTCGACTGGTCACAGGTTCATCAGAACCCGTTTTTCTGCCCGGACGTTGATAAAGTCCCGGAGATGGAAGATTACATGGATGCACTGCGTAAATCCGGCGATTCCATTGGTGCGCGCATCAATGTTGTTGCTGACGGAGTGCCGCCGGGGCTTGGCGAGCCGGTATTCGACCGGCTGGATGCGGACCTGGCCCATGCGCTGATGAGCATCAACGCGGTCAAGGGCGTGGAAATCGGCGCCGGTTTTGACTGTGTCGAGCAGAAAGGCACCAGCCACCGGGATGAACTGACACCCGAGGGTTTCCTGTCCAATCATGCCGGCGGCGTGCTCGGCGGTATTTCCTCCGGACAGCCGATTGTGGCCAGCATTGCCCTCAAGCCAACCTCCAGTTTGCGGTTGCCGGGGCGCAGCATTGATGTCGACGGCAACCCGGTGGAAGTGATCACCACCGGCCGCCATGATCCCTGCGTGGGCATTCGGGCAACGCCGATCGCCGAGGCGATGATGGCCATCGTGCTGATGGATCATTACCTCAGGCATCGGGGTCAGAATGGTGACGTATCGGTCTCCACGCCTGACATCGGTCAGGCCTAAGTTGTAGGACTCAGTTGGAAGAAAGTAGGCGGACACGACCATTCAGGAACGTATGCAGCAGGGATGCTGCATCCGAGCCTACACGGATGTATTCACGGCGTGTCCTGAATGGTCGTGTCCGCCTACTCTCCTACTCACTAGTAATCTGACAACAGCGTGGAGAATCCCTATCTACTGGCGGCTTTCAAACCTCTATTTCTGGTTTTTCGCACTGTTGGGCGGGCTGCTGCCTTACTGGTCCCTGTATCTGGAAGGGCGGGGATTCTCCTATCTTGAAATAGCCACGCTGATGGCAACGATCCAGCTGACCAAAATCATCGCGCCCAACGTCTGGGGCTGGCTCGGTGACCGCACCGGGCAAAGAGTGAAGCTGGTCAGGGTCGGCGCCATTGTGGGTTCGCTGTTCTTCGCCGGTGTCTTCATGGAGCCGGGATTCTACGGGCTGTTACTGGTCATGCTGGCGTTCACCTTCTTCTGGAACGCCATTCTGCCTCTGTATGAAGTGATCACACTTCGCGCCCTGGGCAACGCCCGGGAAAAATACGGCAAGGTCCGGCTCTGGGGGTCGGTGGGGTTTATCGGGGCGGTGGCGCTGGTGGGTGCCATTCTCGATGTAGTTCCCATCAGCAATCTGCCCTGGCTTTTGCTGCCGGTGTTTGCGGGCATCGCGATATCGGCGTTTCTGGTGCCGGCAGAGCAGGGGGAGCGCAAACCGCCGGCGCCGAAAGGCAGCCTGAAGGCAATCTTGACGCATCCTGCGGTCGTTACCTTCTTCCTGATGAACTTCCTGCTGCAGGTTTCCCACGGCGCTTACTACACCTTTTTCAGCATTCATCTGGAACAGCACGGCTACGACAAGCTGGCCATCGGCCTGCTCTGGTCACTGGGGGTACTGGCCGAAATCGGGCTGTTTCTGGTGATGCACCATCTGACCCGGCACTTTACTGTCCGGCAGATTGTTATTTCAGCACTGGCTCTGACCATGATCCGCTGGATCCTGATTGCCGAACTGACGGGTATTGTCTGGGTGCTGGTGTTTGCGCAGCTTCTGCACGCAGCTTCCTATGGCGCGCTCCACGCGGTTTCCGTGCAGTACATTCAGGGCTTTTTCGGCAAGCATCACCATGGTCAGGGCCAGGCGCTCTACAGCGGCCTGACGTTTGGCGCCGGCGGTGCCATCGGTGCCTGGCTTTCAGGCTTTCTGGTAGAAGGCTTTGATACCTCGGCCGCCTTCTGGGGCGGGGCGATCGCCATGGCCATTGCCATGGTGCTGACCTGGAGAGGATTGCGGCCACCGCCGGCCGAGCAGGCCTGACGGGGTCATACTGATGAGCAGGAAAGTAGGCGGACACGTCTATTCAGGACCGTATGCAGCAGGGATGCTGCATCCGAGCCTACATGGATGCATCCACGGCGTGTCCTGAATAGACGTGTCCGCCTACTTTCCTACTCATTAGTAACTGTATCAGACCCGGTTATAGGTGTCCTCAAAGCGCACAATATCGTCCTCGCCAAGATAGCTTCCGGTCTGGACCTCGATCAGTTCCAGCGGAATCACCCCCGGATTGGTAAGCCGGTGGGTCACGCCCAGTGGAATGTAGGTGGACTGGTCTTCGGTCAGCAGCAATACATCCTCACCCCGGTTAACCGTCGCCGTGCCTTTCACCACCACCCAGTGTTCCGACCGGTGATGATGCTTCTGAAGGGAAAGCGAGGCACCCGGTTTCACGGTAATGCGCTTGACCTGGAACCGCTCGCCCATGGCAATACCTTCGTAGGTGCCCCAGGGACGATGCACCTTCCGGTGAAAACGGTGCTCCGGGCGATCCTGGGCCTTTAACCGGGCCACCAGCTTTTTGACATCCTGTACCCTGGCGCGATCGGCCACCAGTACCACGTCGTCGGTTTCAACAATGATATGGTCAGTCACCCCCAGCGCAGCGATAAGGCGGCCCTCGGAATGAATGTAGGAACCGGAGACCTCCTCGATAATCACGTCGCCACGGCAAACGTTGTTGTTCTCGTCATGGGG
>NZ_DATFKH010000053.1:0-138126 GCF_035268745.1 Marinobacter sp. | reverse complement strand
CCGCAGCTGGTCAGCGCACTGACGGTGATAGACGGCATTACGGCGACCATCATGGGCCTGACCATGCACTTTTCCGCCTACATGGCCGAATCCATCCGCGCTGCCATTATCGGTGTTGACCGCAGCCAGACCGAAGCCGCGCTGTCGATAGGAATGACCAACGGCCAGTTGATGCGGCGGATAGTTCTGCCGCAGGCGACCCGGGTGGCACTGCCAACGCTGATGAACTATTTCATCGACATGATCAAGGCCACCTCACTGGCCTTTACCCTGGGGGTCACGGAACTGATGGGGGCGACCCAGAAAGAGGCGGCCGGCAGTTTCCTCTACTTCGAAGCCTTCATTGTCGCCGCGGTCATGTACTGGATTGTGGTGGAGCTGCTTTCCAAGCTACAGGGCTACCTGGAAATCCGTCTCAACAGGGCCTATAGCCGATGATCAAGCTGGAATCACTGAGCAAACATTTTGGCGGCACCGTGGTTCTGGACGGAATCGACCTTGCCATCGAAAAAGGCGAAATCGTGGTAATCATCGGCCCTTCTGGCACCGGGAAATCCACCCTGCTGCGTTGCCTGAACTTTCTGGAACAACCCACCGCCGGAAAGATGACCGTGGGTGATCTGACGGTGGATGTGAACCGCGCCAGCCGGGCAGACATCCTGTCGATGCGCCGGCGAACCGCGTTCGTGTTCCAGAACTATGCGCTGTTTTCCAATAAGACCGCACTGCAGAACATTGCCGAGCGTTTGCTGGTGGTGGATCGGTGGCCCAGGGACAAAGCCTATCAACGGGCCCGGGAAATACTCGAGCAGATCGGCCTTGCCGACAAGGCGGATGCCTACCCTGCCGCCATGTCCGGCGGCCAGCAACAGAGGGTTGGTATCGGCCGGGCCATGGCCACCGGTGCCGAAGTCATCCTGTTTGACGAGCCCACCTCGTCCCTGGACCCGGAGTGGGTGGAGGAAGTGTTGGGGCTGATGAAACAACTGGCCTCAGAACGCCAGACCATGATGGTGGTCACCCATGAGATGTCTTTCGCCCGGGACGTAGCTGACCGCGTGCTCTTCATCGACGGTGGCCGGATTGTGGAACAGGGGCCGCCCGGTGAGATCTTCTTCAACCCGAAAGACCCGCGTACCCGGGATTTCCTGAAGAAAATCCTCGCCACCAACCCGGTATGAACAATCACCAGCGCCAGGGGAGATACCCCGTGAGCGACTCTGTTGTCCAACTCATTGAAAGTGCCCTGTGGGGCGCCTTTATTGGCGATTCAACCCCGGGCGAGAGGCCCTTACCAGTTTTCCCCGAAAGGCCGGATATCCAGCTCGAAGGTCCAGGCAGAAGGGTCCTGCTGGCAAAGGTTCCAGACTGCATCAGCCACCGCGGCCGGTTTCACGAAGAACTGATCCGGCTTGTCCGGAAGCATCTCCCGCGTGCGGGGCAGATCCACCACGCCATCAATCACCACATTGGCGACGTGAATTTGCTCCGGTCCAAGCTGCCGTGCCAGGGACTGGGCCAGACTGCGCTGGGCCGCCTTGGCTGAAGCAAAGGGTGCTGTGTTGGCCCAGCCCCGAGTGGCCGCCGAGGCGCTGGTCACGATAATGCTGGCGGTGTCGTGCTGGCGAAGCTGTGGCAATGCAGCTTTGGTAGCGGCCACCAGCCCCTGTACGTTGATACGCCAGTTGGCCTCGAAGTCTTCCAGACTGGCCTCCTCCACGTTCTTGAATACACCGCCGCCGGCGTTATACAGCATCACCGACACCGGGGCGAGCCTGCTCTCGATATCCCCCAGCGCCGAGCTGATCTGCGCCGGATCCATCAGGTCGCAGGCAAACGCGTGGGCGCCAGGTACCGACTGCTCGAGCTGCTCCAGATAGTCCTGGCTGCGGGCCAGCATCGCCACCTGGAAGCCCTCACCGCAGAATCGCCGCACAAAAGCTTCGCCATTACCCGGGCCAACCCCCATTACCACACAGGCTTTGCTCATAACCTACCTCCTGTTCATGCTGTAAAGGCGGACTGTGTGTGTCAGCATAGCAGGCAAAATCCGCTGTCGGGAGCGGAAGCGCCGGACTTTCCGGGGCAGGAACCTGCGTCGCAAAATGCCTGTCGAGTCTGAGACGGCAGGTTTCCCGGCCCTGATCAGTATGCTGCTGTCCCAGACGGGTACCAATTCAAGACCAACTCCCCTTCCATAAACATCATTTCCCATCAAGAACGCCCACGACCAGATGGCCGGCCAGGCCCAGTAGCACCAAACCAAAGAGACGTTCAAACCACACAGCTTTCTGGCGCAGCATTGCCAGCCAGCGAGGGCTTGAGAACAGCCAGACGACTAGCATGTACCACCCTGCATCAATGACCATTGCAGTTGCGGCGTAGCCGGACTTCGCAAGCGTACTGGTGTCGGTTCCGACTACCTGGCTGAACAGCGCCAGAAAAAATACGGCAATTTTCGGGTTCAGAAACACAACCAGAAAACCGTCGCGCGCGGCACTCGCAGTCGTAATTGCTTCCGGGAACGGGCCATCGCCATGGGGCGTTGCTAACAGGCCCTTAACGCCAAGCCATGCCAGATAGGCCGCACCACCCCACTGCAGAACAGAAAAAGCCACCGCAGACGTCGTAATCATGGCGGCCAGGCCGAGAATGCTGAGGAAGGCATAAACACCCACCCCCAGGCCATGGTTAATGGCAGTAATCATGCCGTTTCTGCGACCACCGGTGAGCGTTTGTTTCAACACAATTGCCAGCGACGGCCCGGGGGACATGGCGCCCAGGATGCATATCGTGACAACAGTGAGCCAGGTAGCGAGGATCATGAAGACTTCCAGCTGTGCAAGGATTTCAAACAAGAGGCAAAACCAGTAGCGACTCTCATAACGGCTGCAGATATTTATGGCTCATCATCCTGATCCTTCAGTGACTATAACCCTTAGTCTATCCTTACCAGGTCGCAATAAAGAGGGGCAGTGGTGGACAATTGTTGTGAAAACAAAGCCGGAGAACTGGCTCGGCTCAGGGCTCGCCAAAGCCGCGTCCTCTACATGGTTCTGGCTATCAATACGGCAGGTAAGGCTGAGCCTGGCGCCGCCTGTAACGCGGACAGAAAAGCCGACCATAAAGATGGTTGTTGTTGAACTCTATATCCTTTACCTTGCCGTCACAGAAATCAGTACGCCTGCATACGCTCTGGCGCCGCATTGCCCACCGGATGTTGACGAGAAAACGGTTCTGCAAGCGGTGCAGAAGGTGGAAGACGGTTATTATGCTGCAGTCGCCGGCAGCACTGTTTGGAGATCTGACATGAAAACCCGCACCCTGGCCTTGAGCCTTGGCGCATTTTGCCTGCTCGTATTGGCTGCCGTCTTTGTTTTCTACGACGGATCCGGGAGTCCAGCGGAGTCCACCACCGTTAAACAATCACCCCTGGTGAGGGACTCCTCGCCGGTGATTGGTCCGGAAAACGCACCGGTTACCATTGTTGAGTTCTTTGACCCTTCCTGCGAAGGCTGCCGGGCCATGCACCCTTACGTAAAACAGATTCAGGGTATCTATCCTGACAAGGTACGCCTGGTATTGCGCTATGTGCTGTTTCACAAGGGTTCGGAAGAGGCTGTCCGAATTCTTGAAACAGCCCGCAATCAGGGTGTTTATGTGCCTGTTCTTGACGCCGTCATGAAAGCACAGCCCCAATGGCATGACGATGCCGAGGTCAAGGCCGCCTGGGAAGCTGCAGAGGCTGCCGGGCTGGATGTAGAGAAGGCTCGCAGTCAGATGAATTCACCTGCAATAGATGCCATCATCCAGCAGGATGCTGCCGACGTTAAGAAAGTCGGCATTACCGGCACGCCGACTTTCTATGTCAATGGCCAGCCATTGAGCAAGCTTGGGCCTCAGCAGTTGTATGATCTGGTAACTTCCGAAGTGAACGCGCTGAAATAATGGCCACTCATCACGATCACAGCCACACTGATCATTTCAATACTCATAACCGCTCATTCGCCATTGCCGTCATTCTGAATATAGCGTTTGTCATTATTGAGGCGGTATATGGCCTGTTATCGGGATCTCTCGCACTGCTGGCAGATGCCGGCCATAACCTCAGCGATGTCATGGGTCTGGTTATGGCCTGGGTCGCCAGTTGGCTGGCAAGCAAGGCAGCAACCTACAGCAAAACCTACGGCCTGAAAAAGACCACCATTCTGGCGGCACTTTTTAACGCTCTGATTCTTATCGCGGCTGTCGGCGGAATCACCTGGGAGGCCATCCAGCGCCTGACAGACCCGGCCGAGGTGGCCGGCCTGACCGTGATCGTGGTTGCCGGCATTGGTGTGCTGATAAACGGTGCCACTATGCTGCTGTTTCTCAAAGGACAGCAAGGCGATATCAATATCCGCGGTGCCTTTCTGCACATGGCGGCGGACACGGCTGTATCCATCGGCGTGGTCATTTCTGGCCTCATCCTGATGCTTACCGGGTTTACGTGGATCGACCCCGTCGTCAGTCTCATTATTGCGGCGGTGATCTTCGTGGGCACCTGGCAACTGCTGAAGGACTCCGTCAACCTCGCCGTCGACGCCGTCCCCAAAGGAATTGATCCCTCCACCGTTCACGCGCGTCTTGAGAATTTCCCCGGTGTGCAGACTGCCCATCACCTTCATATCTGGGCCCTCAGTACCACCGAAAATGCCCTTACCGTTCACCTGTTGAAGCCGGACCCGGAGGGTGATGACCAACTTATCAACGACATCTCGGCGGCACTGGCCCGGGAGTTCAATATTCAGCATACAACCATTCAATGGGAGCGCGACGACAGCAAATGCCCGAGCAATCCACTGCCCCCGGTGACATAGATCATCAGTATGCCCCTATCAGCTCTCTCGCTGATCCAGCCGGCTGATAGAGCTGAAATCCTGATCCGCCTCCCGCCCGTCTTCGGTGTTCGGTCCGGATTTTATTTGAGATACTCCGGGCCGGGTTGATCGGGATTAATGCTCGTGTCTTTAACGGAGGCTGAAATGACAGGTCACACACGCGAGTTCTTTTCCACGGTCAATCCAACGGTTTTTACGGCCTCGGCAATCATGGTGGCGTTTTTTGTGGGCTTCGGGGTCATCTTCCCGGGGTTGGCCAGCCAGGTCTTTGCCAGCGTTCAGGGCTTCATAACCGAGTACCTGGGCTGGGTATACGTGCTGGCTGTCAGCTTCTTCCTGGGCTTTCTGATCTGGCTCGCTCTCAGCCGCTTCGGCACCGTCCGTCTGGGCCAGCAACACGAGCGCCCTGTGTATAGCTTTCTGGGGTGGTTTTCCATGCTCTTCAGCGCCGGCATGGGCATCGGGCTGGTATTCTGGAGCGTGGCCGAGCCGGTCCTGCATTACCAGAACCCGCCCGTGGGAGAGGGTGGGACCGACGCGGCGGCACTCAATGCAATGGTTTATACCTATTTTCACTGGGGGCTGCATGCCTGGGCAGTCTATGTAGTAATGGGACTTTCCGTGGCTTACTTCAGTTTCCGCAAGGGGCTGCCGCTGACCATCCGTTCCATTTTCTATCCGCTGCTGGGCGAACGGATCTATGGCCCCATCGGTCATGCCATCGACATTCTCGCTGTTTTCGGCACGCTGTTCGGGCTGGCGACCTCACTGGGTTTTGGCGCCATGCAGCTCAATACCGGCCTGAACGTGCTCTTTGACTTACCGGTATCCCATTGGGCTCAAGTCGGTATCATCGCCTCGATCACCTTTGTCGCCGTGTTATCGGTGCTATCTGGCCTCGACCGAGGTCTGAAATGGCTCAGTCAGTTCAATCTCGGCCTGGCTATCGCGCTGATGGTGTTCGTCTTCTTCGCCGGACCCACACTGTTCATTATCAACTTTTTTCTTGACTCGGTTGGCGGCTACTTCCAGAACCTGATCCAGATGAGCCTGACTACCGATGCCATCGGTGGTGGCGACTGGCAGAAGGACTGGACCATTTTCTACTGGGCCTGGTGGATGGCGTGGTCTCCCTTTGTCGGTATTTTCATTGCACGCATCTCCCGTGGCCGGACCATCCGGGAGTTCATTGCCGGAGTGCTGGCCTTGCCAAGCCTCTTTGTGTTCGCCTGGCTGGCGGTATTCGGTGGAACGGCGCTGCATCTGGAACTTTTCAGTGACGAGAGCGGGATCGCGTCCGCAGTGGCGGAGGATACTACGGTGGCCCTGTACGCAACCTTACAGCAACTCCCTTTTGCATACTTTTTATCCGGTATTGCAACCCTGCTGATTGCAACCTATTTCATTACCTCATCAGACTCCGGCACCCATGTGGTGGACGCACTGGTTTCCCGGGGCAACACTCGTTCGCCTAAACGCCAGCGGGTAATCTGGGGGATTACAGAGGGCGCGGTGGCCGCCACCTTGCTTATTGTGGGCGGCGAGCAGGCTCTTCAGAGCCTGCAGACCGGCTCCATTGCCGCCGGGTTGCCAGTATCCATCATACTGATCCTTGCCTGCATAAATCTTTTCAGAGCTCTGCATCAGGAAACTGATGGGCGTGTTGATTGAAGTAGGCAGGCCGGCCAGTGAGAGCCGGATTACTTGAAAAAGCACAAACGCCCACCTCAAACCGGTAGCGGCTATAGTAGATTAAAAGAAAGTTGACAGCCGGAGTATCTGGATGAACGAACTATTTGACGAGCAGTGTGGCTGTGACGACTCCAGAGCAGTTGAACCCCCGGCCCCGTCCAGCCCTGCCTTATCGGCCGAATGGCTCAGTGTCTACAAGGTTCCGAAAATGGATTGCCCGTCGGAAGAGCGGATGATCCGCCTGGCACTCGGCGGGTTTGATTCCATCCAGGGGCTTTCATTTGATTTGTCCGACCGCACTCTGGAAGTTCTGCATAACGGAGAAGCCAAAGCTATCACCAGCAAGCTCGCAACACTTGGCCTCGGGGCCACCCTGCAGGATACCAGGGAACCAGATCCTGAAGCCTTCAGAGCCGCCGGCTCCGCCGCCACCCTAGAGTCTGAACAATCGGCCACCCTGTGGATTCTGCTGGCAATTAACGGCCTGATGTTTCTGATCGAGATGACCATGGGTCTGATTGCCCAGTCTGCGGGCCTGATTGCCGATTCGGTGGACATGTTTGCCGATGCCGCCGTCTACGGGCTCGCACTGTATGCTGTTGGTCATGGTGTCCGGATGCAGGTGCGTGCCGCCCGCGTTGCCGGCATTCTCCAGCTCATTCTCGCCATTGGCGTGATGGTTGAAGTCGGCAGGCGTCTGGCCTTCGGGAGTGAGCCGGAGTCCCTGATAATGATGGCCATCGCATTGCTGGCCCTGGTTGCCAATATCAGCTGTCTGCTGCTGATCTCGAAGCACCGTGACGGCGGCGCTCATATGAAGGCGAGCTGGATTTTTTCCGCCAACGATGTGGTGATCAATCTGGGCGTCATCCTTGCGGGGGCACTGGTGGCGTGGACCGGCTCCAATTATCCCGACCTGATTATCGGTGCTGTTGTGGCGGTCATTGTCATGAATGGCGCCAGGCGAATCCTGGCGCTGGAGGGATAAATGGCCCGTTTCACCGAAATTGGTACCGCCACGATTCCCGGCCAGGGAACCCGGTTGCGCCTGCTTCAGCGCAATGACGAGTTCGCCATCAAGATCGCCGGCACCACCGGTGAGTTGATGAACAGCCGCGTACATGGCTCAGAGGATGCGCTGGCCACGCTGGCATGCGAGCGCATTGCCGACCTGCCCGCTCCCCGCATACTGATCGGCGGGCTGGGAATGGGCTTTACCCTGGCGGCAGCACTGGCCGCTCTGGGTAAGGATGCCCGGGTTACGGTAGCGGAGCTGGTTCCCGAAGTTGAAGACTGGAACCGGGGCCCCCTGGGCGCCGCTGCGGGGAATCCGTTAAATGATCCCCGGGCCAGCATCCATATTGGCGATGTGGCGGAACTGCTTAAAAGCAGCGATGGTGAATGGGATGCGATCCTTCTGGATGTAGACAACGGTCCGGAGGGGATGACCCGCAGGGAAAATAACTGGATCTACTCCCCTGCCGGCATCGCCGCTGCCCAGAGCGCCTTGAGCCCTGAAGGCATCCTGGCTTACTGGTCCGCAGGTCAGGAACACGCGTTTACGGAACGCCTCCGCGCTGCCGGATTTGCCGTAGAGGCAGTGACAGTTCGCGGCCTGCGCCCCGGCAAGGGGGCGTATCACCTGATATGGCTGGCCTGGTGAAACCTCCGGAAACAGGATAATCCCGCAACGACCAATTCCATTGATACGATTTTGGTATATACTTATTCCATAATGTTAATTACATGAGGAGACGGCGCGATGATCAAACCGGCCATCACAACGGCGATATTATGCACTTTACTGACCACTCCCGCGCTGGCTCAGCCACCGGCGCAGTCTACCGACGAAATGGTTGTCGAGGCACGCTCACTGGTCAAAGCCTTCGGTAGCTCCCTGAAACAGGCGCTTCAGGCCGCCATTAAGGAAGGGGGCCTGACCAACGGTATCGGCGTCTGCAATACCGTAGCGCCCGAAATTGCCGCCAGTAACAGTAACCGGGAATGGACCATCAGCCGGACCAGCCTGAGAGTCCGTAACCCGGATAACAAACCGACAGAGTGGCAGGAACTGCAACTTCAGGCGATGGACAGGCAGCCGGTCAAAAACGGCAAGCCGGTGGAAGTCTGGCAGGTTTCCGAGGCCTCCGGACAGCCGGAATTCCGCTATATGAGCGCAATCCCGACCCAGAAGCTTTGTCTGGGTTGCCACGGCAAGTCGATTGATCCGCAGGTAAAGGCCAGAGTCAAAGAGCTGTACCCTGAAGACCGGGCAACCGGTTTTTCCGAAGGTGACCTGCGCGGCGCGTTTGTGGTGACCCGGGCCGGTTCAGCCTCGGTAGCCGAGTGAGAAGCCTCGGCCACCGCTGACAATCAGTGCCTATTCGACGGCCGGCGTCGGCCTGACCAGAATCTCGTTTACGTCCACGTGGGCTGGCTGGGCAATGGCATACATCACTGCATTGGCTACATCAGCCGGCTTGAGCGCATGCCCCGGCGGCTCGTCGAAGAAGGGTGTGTCAACCATGCCGGGCTCGATCAGGGTCACGCGGATACCCGACCCCCGCAGTTCCTCACGAACACCATAGCCAATGGCGGAGACGGCCCATTTGCTGGCACTGTACATTGAGCCCGGAATGGTGGTTCGACCAGCGGCGGAGCCCGTCAGCAGCAGATGACCTTTGCTTTCCCGCAGCGCCGGCAGGCAATGCTGAATAGTCAGTCCCACACCCAGAATGTTGGTCAGAATCATATCTTTCCAGACCTCCGGGTCGGCCTCGCTGAAACCGCCGGGCTTGCCACCACGGCCGGCATTCGCGAACACGGCATCAATGCGGCCGAAAGTGTCCAGTGCCTGGCTGACCATGCGCTGCTGATCGTCGCCGTTCTGGACATCGCACTGCACGGTCAGCACCTTGTCGGGTCCACCCAGTTCCTCCCGCAGTCCCGCCAGCTTGGCTTGCGAGCGGGCGGCGAGCACCAGGCGATAGCCCTGTTTTGCAGCCGCTCGCGCGGTTTCGGCACCAATACCTGAGGAAGCTCCGGTTATCAGAATAACGGGTTTGTCTGCCATAACGTTGGTCGCCTTTAGATAGGGTTCTGGTTGAAAGGATTGCACTCCGGGAGTTGCAACAATCCCTTAAAACTGTAACAAACCTGAGAGGGTCCTTGAACAGATCGGGGCGTTCAGAGTAACTGGCTGGTCTGGCTGGTAATGACGGCAAAAAAACAGGAAGGGTAGCGGGCAAGCCCGAGCTACCCTGAGGAAATAATCCAAGCCGCCCATGAGAACTAGCCTGACAAATCAGGTTATCCGCGGATAGACGCCCTCGACCCCATCCTTTGCAAGCACCCATTGCCAGAGCTGAATACTCCGTGCCCTGAACGCGCCGGCACAGGAAAGCAGATAATAGCGCCACATACGGTAAAAATCCTCACCGAGTTCGTCCTGGAACCGGGGCCATGCCTTTTCAAAATTCCGATGCCATGCCATTAGGGTTTTATCGTAATCGGCCCCAAAGTTATGCATATCCTCCACCACGAACAGCTCATCGGCTGCATCACCGACCTGGCCAACCGAGGGCACTTCGCCGTTCGGAAAAATGTATTTATCAATCCAGGGGTCGGTGTAGGTATCCCGAAGATTCTTGCCGATGGTATGCAACAGGAACAGGCCACCCGGGTTCAGACATCTGTGCGCCACTTCCATAAACAATCGGTAGTTTTTGGAACCGACGTGCTCAAACATGCCAACGCTGGCTACGCGATCAAACTTCTCATCAATGTCCCGGTAATCCATCAGCCGGAAGTCCATTGACAGATGGGGATAACGCTCTTTGGCCCAGTCAACCTGTTCTTTTGAAATCGTTATACCAACGGTTTCCACGCCGTAATATTCGGCCGCGTGCGCCATCAGACTTCCCCAGCCGCAACCGATATCAAGCAGGCGCATGCCCGGCTCCAGCTGTAGTTTCCGGCAGATCAGGTCCAGCTTGGCAATCTGTGCGTCTTCGAGGTTATCAGCATCTTTCCAGTAACCGCAGGTATAGGTCATGCGGGAGTCCAGCATGGCACCATAGAAATCGTTACCCAGGTCATAATGGGCCTTCCCCACCTCCCAGGCACGGTCTTTGGTCTGGCGGTTCAGCACTTTCGCCTTGATAATATGAGGAAGGACTCTGACAGGTTTGATCTGGGCCGGAATGTTCGCCCTGATCAGCTTGTAAAAGAACTGGTCCAGCTCTGCCGCATCCCAGGCGTTGTCCATGTAGGCTTCGCCAAAACCAAGATTGCCATGGGCCATGGCTGCCTCGGGAACGCCTGGTGCATTGAAGTAAATATCCCAGGGCCGGGAACCACCAATCTGGATATCGGCCTTTGCAAGCAGATCAGCGGCAAACTGATGGGTTTTGTCGTCGGGATCAAAAAAAGCGGCGCTTGACGTTTTATCGTTCATTGCTACCCATCCTTGTCACTAAAAGAAAATCGTCGTTGGCATTCCAGCCTATCACCTAACGGAGGATCACCAGCGGTTTCTTCGCGGTTTCCAGCATTCTGGTGGTAGTACTGCCAACCAGGAACCGGCGGATGCTGGAGTGACCGTAGGCCCCCATGATCAGGATGTCGATGTCGTGTTCTTCCTGGTAGCCATGGAGGGTCTGCTCGACATCGCCCTGGCGAATGACGGTATGAATGTCCGGACCCTGGGCCGACAGCAGCCGCTCCGCGCGCTTGAGCTGTTCCTGATGCTCGGCTGTGTCTGCACCCACCAGCACCACGTGTAATGGTATACCCCGGAAAACCGGCGTGGCGGACAGCAGTTCGATACTGCGGAACCCGGTTTCACTGCCGTCAAACGCCAGCATGACACTGCGGGGCTGAACATACTGGTCCGGCACCACAAGAATCGGCCGATGGACACTGCGGATCACAGTTTCCAGCTGACTGCCAACATGGCGGCCGGCAGCAGCGCTGCTTTCGCCATGCAAGCCCATTACGAACAACTGGGAATCCGGCTCCAGCGCCGCCAGCGAGCTGGCAAGCTCATCATGGCGCTGGCGTTTGGCCGCTTTGTCGATACCGGCGGCAAGTACGCGCTTTTCCGCCTCGTCCAACAGTATATGGCCGTGCTTCAGGGCCAGCTTGCTGCGTTCTTGATCAAGGCTGGCAAGCTCTTCCTGAAGCTGTTCCCTGCTGCCCAGGCCGATGTTGCCGGTCAGATCAGTTCGGGCCGGATACTTTTCCTGGTCCAGAACGTGCAGCAGCATCAGTGGCGCACCCATGCGCTGGCTGGCCCAGGCGGCGTAATCGCAGACGGCAAGCGCCGCTTCCGAGCCGTCGATACAGGCTACAACAGCAAGAGGTTGCTGGCCGCCGGCGTCCTGGTTATCAGTTGTCATACTTGTCATTCCGTCAGTGGGCCAGCAAACGTTCTACGGCATCGGGTTTATCGTGAACGCCAAAACGGTCAACGATGGTGGCACTGGCTTCGTTCAGCCCGATCACTTCAACCTCCGCACCCTCGCGGCGGAACTTCACCACCGCCTTATCCAGCGCAGCTACCGCGGTGATATCCCAGAAATGTGCGCGGCTGAGATCAATTACCACGTTATCTGTTGCCTCTTTGAAATCAAAGGATTCAATAAACTTTTCTGACGAACTGAAGAAAACCTGGCCAATGACCGTGTAGGTCCGGGTGTCGGACTCTTCGTCGTAATCCGAATTGACCAGCATGTACTGACCAATCTTGTTGGCAAAAAACAGTGCCGCCAGCAGCACCCCGGCAAGAACACCAAAGGCCAGATTGTGGGTTCCCACCACCACGATCACGGTGACCACCATCACAATATTGCTCGAAAGCGGGTGCTCCTTCAGATTTTTTATGGATGCCCAACTGAAAGTGCCAATGGACACCATGATCATAACGGCTACCAGCGCGGCCATGGGGATCTGAACCAGCCATTGGTCCAGCACAAGCACCATCACTAACAGGAAGACACCGGCCGCCAGGCAGGAAAGCCGCGTCCGGCCACCGGATTTGATGTTGATGACGGACTGGCCAATCATTGCACAACCGGCCATGCCACCGAGTAAGCCGGATCCGATGTTGGCGATGCCCTGGCCTTTGCATTCGCGGTTACGGTCACTCCTGGTGTCGGTCAGGTCGTCGACGATGGTTGCGGTCATCATCGATTCCAGCAGGCCCACGATGGCGAGCGCAACGGCGTAGGGAAGAATAATCATCAGGGTTTCAGAATTCAGCGGCACTTCCGGCCACAGGAAAACTGGCAGCGTGTCCGGCAGATTCCCCATGTCACCCACTGTGCGGATACCCAGGTCGAGATACATCGCAACGCCGGTCAGCGCGACAATACAGATCAGTGGCGACGGCAGGATGCGACCAATCAGCGGAATCAGCGGAAACAGGTAGATAATGCCAAGGCCCGCTGCGGTCATGGCGTATACATGCCAGGTGACGTTGGTCAGCTCCGGCAACTGGGCCATAAAAATCAGGATCGCCAGAGCGTTAACGAAGCCCGTAACCACCGAGCGCGACACAAACCTCATCAACGAGCCCAGCTTCAGATAGCCGGCGAGAATCTGCAACAGCCCCGTCAGCAGTGTCGCAGCCAGCAGGTATTCAAGCCCATGTTCTTTCACCAGGGTTACCATCAACAGCGCCATGGCACCGGTGGCGGCAGATATCATGCCTCCACGCCCGCCAACGAAGGCAATAACAACGGCAATACAGAAAGAGGCGTAAAGGCCTACTTTCGGGTCGACCCCGGCAATGATGGAGAAGGCGATCGCCTCCGGAATCAACGCGAGGGCCACCACAACACCGGCAAGCAGATCGCCGCGAACGTTGGAGAACCAGCTGGTTCGTATACTACTGGACATATTCAGTAAATCCGGTCGGAGGTTGGAGAAATGCTTTAAGCTGACCGCGGGTCCACAGGAACACGGCGCATCGGCTGACAATCTGAGTGTGAATCTGCACGTATAATGCAAGAAGAGGCTGAGTCTGAACGCTGTGCCGGACCCATTCCTGAAATGGTTTTTTCGATATCTGTCAGGTGAAAGAGTGCCGAGCGCAAAAAGGGCACGGAGTTTACCAGACCCACAGATAGAAAGTAAGCTAACGAGATCGCTCTCTTCCTGCTGCCAGCAAACCGGAATCTGACCAAGGCCGACATGACCCCCGATGAACTCGAAAAATTCCGCAAGCTGCTGCTGCAATGGCGGGAAGATCTGCTATCAACCAGCGCCGTGCGCGACGAATCCAGTGGCACCGTTCATCTGGACCAGCAAAGCGTCGGCCGTCTCTCCCGGATGGATGCAATGCAAAGCCAGGAGCTGGCAAAAGCAAACAAGGTACGGGCAGAGCGCCAGTTAAAGCTGATTACAGCCGCACTGGTCCGTATCGATAACGACGAATACGGCGAATGCCGGCAATGTGGTGAAGTGATCAATCCCAAACGCCTTGAGATTGATCCGACCAGCCTTCACTGCATCGACTGCGCACGGTAGCGTCGGCCGGCACTGAACAAACGCCCACCGGGAGGTGACATTGACGTTTTTGAATGACAGCAAAGGCAGGCCGTTATGACTTCAGGCTGGATTGAAAAACGGAGGCTGACGGCACTCAAACGTCTGGGTATTCTCGATACCGCTCCGGAAGAGCGTTTTGACCGGCTGACAAACATTGTCAGCCGCATCTATGATGTGCCTGTCGCGCTGATTTCCCTGATTGATGATGACCGGCAGTGGTTCAAGTCAAAACAGGGCCTGAAAATTACCGAGACCCCCAGATCTCAGGCGATCTGTGATTACACCATCCGCCAGGACACCATGATGATCGTTGAGGATGCCACCAGGGATGTCCGGTTCCGGGACAACCCCCTGATCACCGGGCCGCCCTATATCCGGTTCTATGCCGGCATACCGATCAGGGAACCGAGCGGTTTCAGAATAGGCAGTCTGTGCATCATCGACACAGTTCCCCGCAAGGTTCAGGAGATGGATCTGGACCTGCTGCGGAGTATTGCCGTTCTGGTGGAAGATGAAATCGAAAGGGCCTATCTCGCCGGGGACCACGAGGATCTTATTGCCGTTTCTCATCTGAACCGCTCCATCCAGCGGGCACAGAACATATTTCTGACCCGTGACAGCCTGCACGCCGCGTTCGAATTTGTGCTTAATGACCTGCTTTCGCTGACCGGTAGCCGATTCGGGTTTATCGGGGAAATACTCTACCACCCTGATCACACCCCTTACCTTAAAATCGGCGCGATAACGAACCTTGCCTGGAATCCCGGAACCGAAGCGATGTATCAGGAGGTCGGGCGTCGGGGGATGATTTTTGAACAGAACGACAATCTTCTGGGTGTATCCATGACGACGGATCAGGCCGTCGTTGCCAATGACTTCTGCTCTGACCCGAGACGCGGCGGGCTACCCGATATGCACCCCCCGATTTCCTCCTTCTTCGGGGTTCCCATTTACGCCGGCAGTGAACGGGTCGGCCTGGTTGGCCTTGCCAACCGGGATGGCGGCTATTCCGAAAAGCTGGCGGAAGAACTCGAGCCGCTGTTACAGACCGTCGGGCAACTGATCGAGCGCAAACGCCTGCACCGGGAGAAGAACGAGCACAAGAAAGACCTGGAACTGGCGGCAAACTACGATTCATTGACCGGCCTGCCGAATCGCCGGCGCCTGACCGAGCTGTTCGAACAGGAAATTGTCGAAGCTGACCGGCGCCACGGGATCGTATCTGTCTGTTTTATTGACCTGGACGGTTTCAAGGAAATCAATGATCGCATTGACCATGTAGCAGGGGATTCTGTGCTTAAAGTGGTCGCCCAGCGATTGCAGGCGTCACTGCGGGAGCACGACGTGATCGCCCGGCTGGGCGGCGACGAATTTGTTGCGATTTTACGCGATGTGAAAAACGAATCCATTTTCGAGCGGATGCTGGAAGCCATTCGCCAGCCCATTAACGTTGTCGGTCAGGTTTTCACGCTTTCTGCCAGCATGGGCATCACCGTCTATCCGGATGACAGGGTGGACATTGATCTGCTTTTGCGACATGCCGACCAGGCTATGTATGCGGCCAAAGAATCCGGCAAGAATCAGTTCAGGTATTTTGATCTGGAATCCCATGTGCTCAGAAAAGAACGGGATCTGGTGCTTGAACAGGCGCCGGCCGCACTGAAAGACGGTCGCTTCGAACTTTACCTTCAGCCCAAAATCAATCTGAAGGACAAGACCGTGGCGGGCTTCGAGGCACTGATACGCTGGAATCACCACGAAAGAGGAGTGCTGGCGCCGACAGCTTTTCTGCCCCACCTGGAACACACCGAACTTGCGGCCGATGTAGGCCGGTTTGTCATTGCCGCCGCCATGGAAATGCTTGATCAGTGGTTCCGGCAGGGTCTGCCCTATTCTTTAAGCATAAATCTCAGCCCCTCGCACTTCCTCAGCGGGGCTTTTATGTCCGATCTGGAATCGGCCCTTGCCGGCCGGGACGATGCACTGAAATCCCGGCTGGTTCTGGAAATTCTGGAAACCACGACCCTCGACAATACTGAAAAAGTGATCGCCAACCTGGCTGAGTGCCGCGCACTCGGTGTACAGATTTCCCTGGATGATTTCGGCACCGGCTACTCGTCACTGGACTACTTCCGGCGGTTGAATGTGGATGAAATCAAGGTAGACCGGTCTTTTGTGTCGGAGATGCTGGATAACCCCGACGACGAGCTTATCGTAGGCGCCATCATCGGGCTCTCCCACAACTTCGGCAGGCGAATTGTGGCGGAGGGTATTGAAACCCGGGAAATCCAGGACCGGTTGATTGCCATGGGATGCGAAGTGGGCCAGGGCTTCTACTACACCAGACCCATACCCCATGAACAGGCCATGGAGTGGGCAGCAAGGTTTTCCGCCGGGGCCTGAAATTGGCCCGGAATCTGCAATGGTCAGCGTCAGGTACCAATCGTTTATCTCGCTGACCGGAGGAAATATCCATGTCCCTACTGACGTCGCTGATCCAGGCGGGTGCCCAGTTGCAACAGGCCATGGAAAAACGCCCGGCAACTTCTGCTGCCGACCGGGACGCCACTGCAGACCGCAAATCCACCGCTGCCAGCGGTCGGAAGGCGCCTGCAGAGCCGGTTGCACCCGCAACTGACGACCGCTTTACTCCCTCCGGGAACGACCAGACGGATCCGCTTCAGATCAAGGCGCGAAAGCTTGCCATGGCGGATTACCGCCAGACCGTGGGGCAGGATCTTGCCTTTGTACGGGAAACCCTGCGGCACAAACTTGCCGAATATCAGCTACATCCGGCAAGCAGGATTGAAGTCTCAAAAAATGAGAACGGTGGCATCAGCCTCGGCGGGAGCATAGCCCAGGAAACCAGCGCCCGTATTGAACAGGATCTGGGCAACAATAAGCCATTTCGGGAAGCATTCAGCAGGCTCAGCGCCAGCGAGCCCACGCTTCACTTCATGGATAACGCGCTCAAGCTGAACAAGGCCTATGGTGTCAGCAATTCCCTGCTCGACACCATTACCAGCGATAACCAGCAGTTCAACGGCTTGCAGGATCTGGTGCACCGCTACGATTCCGTGCGCCGGTCAGTCGCAACAGGCGAGCCCGAGGCCTTCAATCCGGCCAGAAGCTACGCGTTCAGCCTGAACGCCCAGGCCTGAGCAATCCGGCCTGAAGCCATTACTGGAAGGGCTCGGGGTCGCCCTTGCCCACGCGGGTGACTTCCGGCACCGGGCCGGTCATGTTCACTACCGTTGTGGCTTCAAGCCCGCAGAAGCCGCCATCAATAATCAGATCAAGCTCATGCTCAAGCTTGTCCCGGATCTCTTCGGGATCCGTCATCGGGTCGCTTTCGCCCGGCAGAATCAGGGTACTGCTCATGATCGGCTCGCCCAGAGCCGCCAGCAGTTCCTGCACGATAGCGTTATCGGGCACCCGCATACCGATGGTTTTACGTTTGGGGTGCAGCAGCCGACGGGGCACTTCGCTGGTGGCATCGAGAATGAAGGTGTAGGCCCCGGGGGTGAACTGCTTCAGCAAGCGGTACTGGGTATTGCCCACTTTCGCGAACACTCCCACATCGGAAAGGTCCCGGCATACCAGGGTGAAGTTGTGTTTATCATCCAGCCGGCGAATCCGCTTGATCCGATCCAGCGCCTGTTTATCGTCCAGGTGACAGCCGATGGCGTAGCCTGAATCCGTCGGAAACACAATCACGCCGCCTTTTCTGAGAATCTCCACCGCCTGATTGATGAGTCTTTTCTGGGGCGTCACCGGATGAATCTGGAAAAACTGACTCATTGACTGCCCCCTGGGGTAAAGGCCGGGTCGTGCTTCGAACCACCCAGGCAGTTCGGCGATTCCGGCGACGCCTTACCGGAATCAGCCCATTCCGCCGGCGTATAGAGATGCAGTGCCAGGGCATGCACACCGTTGGATAACTCTTCCGCCAGCAGGCGGTAAATGCCCTGGTGGCGTTTCACCCTGCCCTGCCCCTCAAAAGCGCCCGACACCAGCGTCACCTTGAAATGGGTTTCAGAGTCCGGCGGCACATTGTGTTTGTGGCTTTCATTCTCTACCGCAAGGTAATCACTGTTGAAAGCCTGGTTCAGCTTGTGTTCAATCGTGTTTTGCATGGTCATGACCGGAGTCACTCCTGTTCCAGTGCGTATGCGGCAAGTCTACTACAGCCAGGGCCCCGTTTGCTTGACAGGATTGGGCCAAACCGCCATCTTCCACTGCCGTTCCTGAGCCTGTTGCAAGCCAACGAAGCCTATGCGTCTATACATTGCCGAGAAACCCAGTCTGGGCCGGGCCATTGCGGCGGCGCTGCCCGCTCCCCATCAGCAAGGCCAGGGCTGGATCCGCTGTGGCCAGGGCGCCGACGCCTGCACCGTCAGCTGGTGTGTCGGGCATCTGCTGGAGCCGGCGGAACCGGGCCAGTATGATCCGCGCTGGAAAAAGTGGCGTCGTGAAGATCTGCCGCTGGTTCCGGAAAAATGGAAACTGGCCCCCAGGGCCAGTGTCAGCCAGCAGTTGGACACACTGAAATCGCTGATGCGCAAAGCCGAGGTGATTATTCATGCCGGCGACCCCGACCGCGAAGGGCAACTGCTGGTAGACGAAGTTATCCGCTACGCCGGTATTCAATGTCCGGTCGAACGGATTCTGATCAACGACCTGACGCCCTCGGCGGTGGCCAAAGCCATCGGCTCGCCCCAGGACAACCGCAGGTTCCGGCGGCTGTCCCACTCTGCCCTGGCCCGGCAGAGAGCGGACTGGCTCTATGGCATCAACCTGACCCGCTTTTACACCCTGTCCTATCAGCAACAGGGACGGGACGGCGTGTTTTCCGTTGGCCGGGTCCAGACTCCGGTTCTGGGCCTGGTGGTTAGCCGCGACAACGCCATTGAACATTTTGAAGCAAAGCCGTTTTTCCGGATTGAGGCCAGCTGCCACGCAACGGAGGAACAGGCACCGCAGGATCTTTTTGTCGCCCGCTGGGTGCCCCCGGAGGCCATGCGGGACCATCTGGATGAAGAGGGCCGGCTGCTTGACCGTGAGATTGCGGAGCAGATTGCCGCGGCAGTTCAGGGCCGCCCGGGCAAAATAACGGAAGCCCGGTTCCGCGACCGTAAAGAGTTACCGCCGCTCCCGCTGTCCCTGTCCGCGTTACAGATAGAAGCAGGCAGGCTGTTCCGGATGGGTGCCAAGGACGTGCTGGATACCGCCCAGAACCTTTACGAGCGCCATCAGCTCATCACTTACCCGCGCTCGGATTGCCGGTACTTGCCCGAAGGTCATTTTGATCAGCGCCAGGGCGTCATTGAGGCCATCCGCAGGGTCACTCCGGAGCTGGCTGCTGCCAGTGAGGCTGCAGATCTGACCAGACGTTCCGCGGCCTGGAACGACAAAAAAGTCGATGCCCACCACGCCATAATTCCCACCGCCCGCCAGAGCGGTTCCGGGCGGCTCAGCGACACCGAACAGAACATTTACGGCCTGATCAGCCGCTACTACCTGATGCAGTTCAGCGCCGACGCCATACACCGGGAGGGCCGTCTGGGGCTGAAAATCGGCGAACATGATTTCCGCGCCACCGAGACCGCCATTGCCGAACCCGGCTGGAAACAGCTGGAAATCCGCCAGCGCGAAGACAAGCAGGAGACCGCGAAAGCGCCCCTGCCCCGCTTGTCGGTGAACGCTCCGATCCTGTGTGAATCCGCTGCCATCAGCGAACGCAGGACCCAGCCGCCCCAGCCTTTTACCGACGCCACGCTGTTGTCCGCGATGACCAACATTGCCCGGTTTGTCAGCGACCCGAAACTGCGGAAAACCCTGCGGGAAACCGATGGCCTGGGCACCGAAGCCACTCGCGCGGCCATTATCGACACCCTGTTCCGTCGTGAATACCTGGTTCGTGACAAACGCCATATTCGCTCCACCCTGAAAGGTCGGGCACTGATCGGGTCGCTGCCCGAATCTGTCAGCACTCCAGACATGACCGCAGTATGGGAGGCCACACTTGAACAGATACGAAGTGGTGAGGGTGACCCCAGGCGTTTTCTGACCGACCTCCAGGCGCAGATCCGCCAGCTTGTGGCGGTGCCCGAGGCCGACCAGCCCGGGCTACCGGCAGCCTCGGCCGGTGCGGTCCATTGCCCGAAATGCCGGGCGCCGATGCGCGCGCGCGAGGGTAAATTCGGCAGATTTCAGGCCTGCACCCGCTACCCCGACTGCAACGGTACCCGGCAGATTGACGACACCAGCCCCGGGGATGGCAGCGGGGACGCACCCGTGCCCTGCCCTCACTGTTTTTCGCCCCTGGTCCGGCGCAAGGGCACCAAAGGCTGGTTCTGGGGCTGCAGTAATTTCCCCGCCTGCCGTAACACGGTTAATGACCTGGACGGGAAGCCGGCGCTTCGTTTACCCAAGACTACATAAAGACACTGAAGCCAATTTCATTTTTTGCGACTATGAACGGGCTCCAGCCACGAGGTTTATTATGCGCATTGCGCTTCTGGAAGATGAACATGAACAGGCTCAGCACATTCAGGCATTACTGACTGATCGTGGGCATCAGTGTGATCATTTCCCGAACGGCCGGGCCTTTCTCAGCGCCGTGCTGCATCGCAGTTACGACCTGCTCTTGCTTGACTGGCAGATTCCGGATACCACCGGGATTGAAGTGCTGGAGCAGGTCCGTGCAAATCTGAGCTGGCAGGTTCCCGTGGTCTTTCTGACCCAGCGGGACAGCGAAGCCGATATAGTGCGGGCCCTGGATGCGGGTGCTGACGATTATCTTGCCAAGCCAGCCCGCGAAGCAGAACTGATTGCCCGCATCAATGCGCTGGCACGGCGCACCAATCCGGATGACGAAAGAGAATTACTGACCTACGGCCGGTTCCGCATTGATACCCGGCAGCGAACCATTGAGTTAAACGACCAGAACCTGACGCTGACTGACAAGGACTTTGACCTGACCCTGTTCCTGTTTCAGAACCAGGGCCGGTTGTTGACCCGTGACATGCTGCTTGAACGGGTCTGGGGCATGGCCAACGACATAAATACGCGAACGGTCGACACCCACATGAGCCGCCTGCGTCGCCGTCTGGGCCTGAACCCGGAAAACGGGTTCCGAATCAAAACGATCTACCAGCGCGGCTACCGACTGGAAGCCATGGAACCCCAGCATAATTCCGGCGCCGGGAACTCAGCGGTAAAACAGGCCTGAAATGCGGGAAAGTACTGTCCGTTTACTGATCATTCACTGCCTGATAGCAGTCAGTCTGGGTGTTTGTCTGCCAGCCCAGGCAGAGCTGTCCATAACCCGTGGTTCCGAATCAGGATCCACGGGTTTTGGGGTGTCGAACGTGCCCGAGTGGAGCTATACCATGACGGCGAACGACTCGGTTCAGGACATTGCCCGACGGTTTCTGGCCAGTGGTATCCCGTCATCCCGCTTACTGCAGTACAACAACCTGGCCAACAGGTCGCAGCTCGGCCCCGGCGACACCATCAGAATTCCCCTGTCCTGGCTGCAGCAACAGCCGGACCCGGCCCGGGCCTCCTCGGTATCCGGTCAGGTTTCGGTGCATTCCGGCCGCGACAGCCGCAAACGCCCGCTGACAGTCGGTACGCTCGTGCGGGTGGGTGACGAGCTGATCTCCTACTCCGGCACAGCCACCATTGAACTGGCTGACGGCTCGGTCGTCAGGTTATCGCCGAATTCCCGCCTCGCGTTCAACCGGCTGACCCGCTATCGCAAGTCCGGTATGGTGGACACCCGTCTTCGCCTGAAAGAAGGTGAACTGGAAACCCAGGTCAGGCCGTTTGACGAAGATGGCTCAAGGTTTGAAATCGAAACGCCTTCAGCCGTGGCCGCGGTTCGCGGCACCATGTTTTCCCTGAAAACCGGCCCGGCAGGCACGGATCTGAGAGTGACCGATGGCCGGGTAGCTTTCGGGCATCGCGGGAAAACCCGGGTAATACCCGAGGGCTACAGCGCCAGAATCTCGACAGCCAGCAACGGCAACATGAGTATCCGCAGACTGCCGCCCGCACCGGAGCTCAACCCTCTGCCCCCCAGCCTGACCCGGCTTCCACAGACCCTGAGCTGGCAGCCCAATGGCGCAACACAGTACCAGGTGAATGTCTTTGAGGCTGACAGTGGTCGCTGGCTGCAGAGCGCAACGCTGGAAGATGCCCGTTACAGCCTTGACCTGCTGGATAATGGACAATACGAGGTGCAGCTCGCCGCCCTGGACAGACACGGTATCGCAGGTATGCCGGGTACCCTGGATTTTGAGGTCGACCTTCAGGCACAGGCAGCCGGACTGACCAGGCCGGCCCCCGGTGAGGCCGTTAACGATGATATGCCGGAGTTCCAGTGGCAGCTCCGTGGTACCAACGAGGTTGCGCGGATCGAAATTGCCGCCGACCAGAGTTTCCGCGATGTGATTGCGACCAGTGAATGGGCGCCTGACGAGCAGACGTTGCCCTCCCGGCCGCTGTCACCCGGCAAGTATTACTGGCGCGTAGTCACCGAGGCAGGCGGCAACTCGGTGGCTACCAGTGAAGCTCGCAGCCTGGTTATCAACGGCACTCTGCCCCCGGTGCGGATAATCAGCGTGAACTATCTGGACAAACAGGTGCGCATTTTCTGGCAGAATGTCGACACTGCCAACGGGTACCTGATTCAACTGTCCGAAGAGCCTGGTTTCCGCAACATTATCAAAGAGGCGGAAATTGCCGATACCACAGCGGCCTTGCGACTTATTCCCGGAAGGCGTTATTTTGTACGCCTGAAAGCACAGTCGGATGGTCCGCTGGAAAGTCGCTGGGGACCGGGGCGTGAACTCTTCCTTGAATAGTAGTCCTCATGACACGGAACTGGTTGCCAATCAGAACGAACCCATGGACGCTGGGACTACCGCTGCTGCTGATGCTGTGGCTTCTTAACGCCTTCGACGTCCCCCAGCGCCTGAACTTCTGGACTTACGACACCCTCATTACCAGCTTCCCCGGCGAAATGCGCCCGGACATCGCCCTGGTTGCCATTGACGAAAAGAGCCTCGATCTCCTGGGACGATGGCCCTGGAGCAGAGCTGTGCACGGCAGGCTGATTGACAAGCTCGAAGCCGCCGGAGCCCGCACGATTGTTCTCGATATTCTGTTTGCCGAGCCGACACCGGACGATTCCTCCCTCGCTTCTGCCATGCGCGCCCATGGCGGCGTGATTCTGCCCTTACATCTGTCACCAGCCTCCGGGCCGCTGCTCACCACTCACTTGCCCGCGCCGGAACTGGCAGAAGCTGCCGCTGAGCTGGGTCATACTCACGTTGCACTGGACCGGGATGGCATCGCACGAGGCACCTACCTGCGCAGCGGATTGGGCAACCGGCTCTGGCCCAGCCTGGCCCTGGCAACGGCAGGGGGCAGCCTGGTCGCGGACACGGACCTACAGGCTGCCCCCTATGTCAACATCCGCCAGGGTTACCGGGCGGTGCCCTTGGCCGGCCCGGCAGGATCCGTGACCACCTACTCCTATGCGGATGTCTTGTCGGCGCCGCCGTCACCGGACCGATTCCGCAACAAGACCATCTTTGTGGGTGCCACTGCGGCCGGCCTGGGCGATATCCTGCCAACGCCCTTTGCGGGATCCGGGCAACCGCTTTCCGGCGTCGAGTTTCATGCTAACGCCTACTCGGCCCTCGCCGACAACACCTTGATAAGCCGGGCACCGCTGGGCCTGTCCCTGTTACTGGCGGCCGCTGCATTGGTCGCTCTGGTGCTGACATTGCCCAGGGTCTGGCCGGGGCAGGCGTTCGGGCTCTGCCTGTTGCTGGCGTTTTCACTACTTGCGGCCCAGGCCACTCTGCTTGTTACCGCCAACCTCTGGCTATCGGTTGCCCACGCTGTGATCATCGCCATTCTGGCCATTCCGGTATCCACCGCTCTGCGCCTTGCCATGGCCAACCGCTTTCTGAACCGGCAACTCGACGAACTGGCCCTGGGCCCCGCGGTGGCATTGCCGTCACCTGCCGCCAGACATCCGGAGCAACTGATGTCTGATTTTCGGGCCCTGCTGCAGCCGCGGAGCTGGCTGCTGGCCAAGGATGAGCAAACCGTTCATGGTGAGGGGCTGAGCCTGTGTGAAGCGCCGGAACTCGAATCACCGGGGCACTGGGTCCACCGCAACAACGAAAGCTGGGTCCGCATTGACCGCGACGGCCAGCACTACACCCTGGGGCTGAGGTTTGCCAACGATCTTAACCGCGAAGCCGTCCAGCGCTACCTGCAGAAGCTCCACCTGGCTGAACCCGATACCCGGGCTCCCGACAGCCATCCCCGGGAAAAAATGTCCGCCCAGATTGAACGGGTCCGCAAGGCAACGGCGCAGATGAGCCAGATGCAGCAGTTCATCCACCGTAGTTTTGAGAGCATGCCTGACGGCATTATCATCACCGACGAACTCGGGGTTATCCGGTTTGCCAACAGTCACATCAAAGCATGGTTCGGCGAACCCACACCGAGCCTGAACGGCCTGCCCCTGGCCCGCCTGCTGGATGGCCATGACCCGCGGGAAAGTGCGCCCTGGCACGAAACCGTATCCGAAACCCTTACTCTGGCGCAGGCGCGCACCGTCGACCTGCAACTGGCCAGCAAGGCATTCCTTATCCATTTTGCCCCCTTCGCGCTGCCGGGTAGCGACCAGAGCGGCATTATTGCCAATGTATCGGATGTGTCCGAACGCTGGGAGCAACAGCGTCAGCATCGCGAGGCCATCGACTTCATTTCCCACGATGTGCGTTCTCCGCTGGTCTCCCAGCTTGCGCTTATCGAACAGCTCAAACGCCATCAGGGCCAGATTGAAAGCGGGCAACTGGACCAGCTCGGCAAGCTGGCCCGCCGCAGCTACCATCTGGCAGAGGAGTTCGTGCAGCTTGCCCGGGCCGAGCAACTCACCGAAACACGTTTCTATGAATGCGAATTCCTGGCCATCGTTGAAAACGCCCGGGACAGCGTCATTGAGCAGGCCGCCGAAAAGGATATACAGCTGGTGCTGAGCGGCGAGGAAGAGCTGTGGCTGAAAGGCAATGCGGAATTACTGGAACGGGCGGTGATCAATCTGATTACCAATGCCGTCCAGTACAGCCCCTGCGGTTCGGTGGTTACGGCGCAGGTATTCAGTGCCGGTCACGAAGCGTGTCTGACCATCGCCGACGAGGGTGAAGGGATCGCCGAACATGAACTACCGCATCTGTTCAGCCCTTACTGGCGTCAGAGGAGCAACGAGCTTTCCGGCAATCACGGCACCGGTCTCGGCCTGTCTTTCGTGGCTGTTGTGACCGAAAAACATCATGGTGTGATTGCCGTCGATTCGCGGCTGGGAGAAGGCTCAGCGTTCAGGCTGAGACTGCCAATGATAACCCGGGTAAACAACTCATAACCGGAACAGCCAGCGGACTGACCGCTGGCTTTCGAGTCCCGTACTGCCCTGCCCCGAAACTCAGCTCTCAATGGTTTTGCTGACCACTTCCGACGGGGGACTCAGCAGGCCATTGTTGTCCTCTGCCTGCACGCTGAAATACCACGTCCCCGCGGACAGGTTCTCCACGGTATACTGCAGGGTCGCGGGATAGTTATTACCCTGATCACTGCTCACATGGACAGTCTGGTCAAGATTCGCGGGGTCCTGACCATAACTTATGATGTAACTGGTCAGATCGTAAAGTTCCAGCGAATCCCCATTCTGGCGCTGACCGGGCGCATTCCAGCTCAGTGCCGCCGAACGTTCGGCAGCCTGGGAGCCTGAGGCCTGGGAACCAGCCTGGGGGTCTGACCCCGGTGAATCGGAACCGCCACCACATCCGGTCAGGACGATCCCGAATACCAACGCGGCAATCCATACCTTTGACAGGTTAATGATGCGTTTCATAGTAGTTCCACACCGAGTTATCGTTGAGTTCGTAAAAGTCTACAAAACCTACGACTCGAAGGCTGTGAAACCCATCATCCGGCGCGCTATTTTTCCGCCAATTTCTTGACAGATCAGGGCGCTCAAGCTGGCAACCGCAAGATATTTGCGGGCCGTCCCTGCGCCATGCCTGAGCCAGCACTGAAAAACCCCGCGACCAGGGCGGGGTTCCAGCAGTCCAACCACAGGTTACTGGCCGAATTTCGCTTTCGCTTTAAGGCGGTAGGCGTGCAAAAGCGGCTCGGTATAGCCATTCGGCTGTTCGCGGCCTTTCAGCACCAGATCCATGGCGGCCTGGAAGGCAATGCTGCTGTCGAAGTCCGGTGCCATGCTGCGGTAGGACGGGTCCTTCGCGTTCTGACGATCCACAACCGCCGCCATGCGCTTCATGGTCTCGTGGATCTGCGCTTCGGTGCAGATACCGTGATAGACCCAGTTGGTCAGCAACTGCGAGGCGATACGCAGGGTGGCACGATCTTCCATCAGACCGACATCGTTGATATCCGGCACCTTGGAACAGCCCACACCACTATCGATCCAGCGCACCACATAACCAAGAATACCCTGGGCGTTGTTGTCCAGTTCCTGCTGGATATCTTCCGCTGACAGGGACTTCGGATCGTCCATCACCGGTACGGCCAGGATGTCATCC
The DNA here is from genome assembly GCF_035268745.1 of Marinobacter sp. Classification (GTDB taxonomy): domain Bacteria; phylum Pseudomonadota; class Gammaproteobacteria; order Pseudomonadales; family Oleiphilaceae; genus Marinobacter. The sequence goes on along the minus strand of NZ_DATFKH010000053.1, from coordinate 111,371 downwards.
AGGTTGGCGCGGGTGCGGCTTTCCAGTTGTTTCTGGAGATCGGCAACGCTGACCTGGTGATAGTGGATTGCGTGCAGGGTAGCAGCGGTCGGCGATGGTACCCAGGCGGTGTTGGCACCGGCCTTGGGATGGCCGATTTTTGCTTCCAGCATGTCCGCCATCAGGTCCGGCATGGCCCACATGCCCTTGCCGATCTGGGCGACGCCACGGAAACCTGTTTCCAGGCCGACATCCACATTCCATTGCTCGTAGGCCTGGATCCAGGTGGCCTGCTTCATAGCGCCCTTGCGCATGAACGGCCCGAGCTCCATGGAGGTATGAATTTCATCGCCAGTGCGATCGAGGAAGCCGGTGTTGATAAACACAGCGCGTTCTTTCGCGGCCTTGATACAGGCCTTGAGATTAACCGTTGTGCGACGCTCTTCGTCCATGATGCCCACTTTCAGGGTGTATGCCGGCAGACCGAGCGCGTCCTCGACGCGGCCGAAAAAGTCGTTGGTAAACGCCACTTCGTCAGGGCCATGCATCTTCGGCTTGACAATGTAGACCGAGCCGGTGGTGCTGTTCCGAAGCTTGCCGGTGCCTTTCAGATCGTGAATCGCCACCAGCGCTGTCACGATGCCGTCCATCAGGCCTTCAGGCACTTCACTGCCATCTTTCAGCAGGATGGCCGGGTTAGTCATCAGATGGCCGACATTGCGCACAAACATCAGGCTGCGGCCCTTCAGGACCAGCTCACCGCCTTCAGGCTTGTGGTAGCTGCGGTCGCTGTGCATCTTGCGGGTCATCTGCTGCCCGCCTTTTTCAAAGCTTTCTTCCAGATCGCCCTTCATCAGGCCCAGCCAGTTGCGATAGGCCAGTGCCTTGTCATCGGCGTCTACAGCGGCGACGGAGTCTTCGCAGTCCATTATGGTGGTCAGAGCGGATTCCATCAGCACGTCTTTCACGTGCGCACCGTCGTCTTTACCGATCGGATGGGTGGCGTCAACCTGGATTTCGAAGTGCATGCCGTTCCTGACCAGCAGGATACCGGTAGGCGCATCGGCATCGCCGGTGTAGCCGACAAAACCGGATTCGTCTTCAAGGCCAGTGGTTTCGCCATTCTGCAGTTTTACTGCCAGCTTGCCACTCGCAACGCTGTACAGAGCCGCATCTTTATGGCTGCCGGAGGCCAGTGGTGCCGAGCTGTCCAGCAGATCACGGGCAAATTCAATGACCCTGGCACCGCGCACCGGGTTGTATTCAGCGGTTTTCTCCGCACCGTCTTGTTCAGAGATAACATCAGTGCCGTAGAGCGCATCGTAAAGACTGCCCCAGCGCGAGTTGGCGGCATTCAGGGCAAAGCGGGCATTCATCACCGGCACAACCAGCTGGGGACCGGCCATAGTGGCTACTTCCGGATCGACATTCGAGGTGGAGATTTTGAACTCGCCCGGCTCATCGACCAGGTAACCGATCTCCTTCAGGAAGCTTTTATACTCGGTCATGTCCAGCTTCTGACCCTTGTGGTCACGGTTCCAGCTGTCCATCTTCTCCTGAATCGTGTCGCGCCTGGCGAGCAGCTCTTTATTCCTGGGCGCCAGGTCGTGGACGATCCTGTCAAAATCCGCCCAGAATTTGTCGGCGTCAACACCGGTACCGGGAATCGCTTCGTTGTTAATGAAGTCAAGCAGGTTCTTTGCAACCTGCAGGCTGCCGATCTGTACGCGTTCTGTCATTGTTGTGTGCCTCGATAAGTGACTTTTCAGCTGACCTGCTCCCGGTATTTCCGGGCAGACCCTTATTATTGGGAGCGAGTATTGTACGAGAAATTGTCAATCAGGTCATTCCCGTGCCCGGGCCTGAGCGGCTGCGACCATAACATTCAGCCGCGACGCCAACTGGTTCCTTCCCGGCTATCGTCCAGAATCACACCTTTTTCCAGAAGTTCATCGCGGATACGATCTGCTTCGGCGAAATCCCTGTTCTTGCGGGCGTCGGTTCTGGCCTGGATCATCGCCTCAATGTGCTCTGCACTCAACTCTCCGGCAAGCCCTGCCTGGAAGTATGCTTCCGGGTCCTGCTGAAGCAGCCCGAGAACGCCGCCGAGTCGGACCAGAACCGCAGCCTTTTCTGCGGCGGCCACGTCATTCCCGTCGCGCCTGTGCTGATTGATCTCGTTGGCGGCACTGTGCAGAACCGCCATAGCACCTGCGGTGTTGAAATCATCATCCATGGCATCAGCAAATTCCCGGTCATGGGCTGACTCGGGCACATCTTTGGCCGGAACCAGCCCACGCAATGCCTGGTAAAGCCGGTTGAGCACGCGCCCTGCTTCCGCCAGATTCTCTTCTGAATAATCGACCTGACTGCGGTAATGGCTGGACACCAGAAAATATCGAACCACCTCCGGCGAGTAGTCTTCGAAGATCTCGCGAATGGTGAAGAAATTGCCCAGGGACTTGGACATTTTTTCCTTGTTCACGCGGATGGCGCCAGCATGCATCCACAGATTCGCGAAGGTACAGCCGTTAGCGCACTCGGACTGGGCAATTTCATTCTCATGATGAGGGAACAGCAGATCCGGTCCGCCCCCATGGATATCGAAGGTCTCACCCAGGCAGGAATTCGACATCGCCGAGCATTCAATATGCCAGCCCGGCCGGCCGTCTCCCCAGGGCGATGGCCAGCTCACCTCGCCTGGCTTGGCGGCCTTCCAGAGCACGAAATCCGCCGGGCTGCGTTTGGCTTCCTGAACATCCACCCGGGCACCGGCGACAAGGTCTTCGAGCTTTTTCTTGCTGAGCTTGCCGTAATCGGGATAGGAGTCCACCGAGAAGTACACATCACCGTTATCAGCCGCATAGGCATACCCGGCAGTCACCAGCTTCTGGATCATTGCCAGCATTTCGTCTATATAAGCTGTCGCACGCGGCTCTTCCGTTGGCGCCCTGACACCCAACTTACCCTCGTCCTCGTGCATGGCCGTGATCATCCGATCCGTCAGATCGGTATAAACTTCTCCGTTCTCCTCGGCTCTGCGCAAAATCTTGTCATCAATATCGGTGATGTTCCGAATGTATTGAACGTCAAACCCCTGATGGCGCAGGTAACCCGTGATCACGTCAAAAGCCACCAGCACCCTGGCGTGGCCAAGATGACAATAGTCGTAGACCGTCATCCCACACACATACATGCGAACCTTTCCCGGCTCTATGGGTTTGAATTCTTCCTTTTCCTGACTGAGGGTGTTGTAAATTTTAATCACATTACGCTCGTTCAAAGATCAAATGAATGTATCACCGGAGTATGACGGGCCGGGCGGGCAGGGTCTTCCGGGAACGTAAAAAACAGGGATGTTTTTTCCGAGCCTACAGGGATGTATCTACGGCGTGTCCCGGAAGGCCCTGCCCGCCCGGACCCTGCACCGCTGCCTGACTTTATTTGCCCTTGCCCCAGGAGTCACGCAGGGTCACCGTGCGATTGAACACCGGCCGACCGGCGGCACGGCTCAGTTCCTGATCACAGAAAAAATAGCCCTCGCGCTCGAACTGATAGGGCAAATCCGTGTTCGGAGTGGCGAGGCTTTTTTCCACTCTTGCGCCCTTGAGGACCACCAGCGATTGCGGATTGATCGACTCGACGAAATCCGTGTCTTTATCACCATCCGGGGACTCGTTGTTGAACAGGCGGTCATACTGATTGATATCAGTGGCAACGCTGTCCGATGCCGACACCCAGTGCAGGACACCGTTGGGTTTGTAGCCTTCGGGGTTCACCCCCAGAGTGGCGGGATCATACTCACACTTGAGCTCGACGATCTCGCCGCGGTCGTCACGAATAACCTCGCGACAGGTCATCACATAGCCACCACGCAGCCGCACCGCCTGATCCGGAGCCAGGCGTTTCCATTTCCGGGGCGGGTCCACCGCAAAGTCTTCATGGTCGATATACAGGGTCTGGCTCCAGGTGACTTCCCGCTCACCCATATCCGGGTTCTGGGGATGGACCGGCAGTACCAGGGTCTCGGTCCGGTCTGCCGGGTAGTTGGTCAGCGTCACTTTCAGCGGGCGCATCACACACATGGCGCGGGGTGCGCGGATGTTCAGATCCTCGCGGATGGCGTGCTCCAGCATGCCCATATCGACGGTGCCACCCGCCTTGTTCACACCGATCATGTCACAAAAAGTCCGGAGCGATTCCGGGGTATAGCCACGACGGCGCATGCCCGAGATGGTGGGCATACGAGGGTCGTCCCAGCCGTCTACAAAACCCTCATCCACCAGTCGTTTCAGTTTCCGTTTGCTGGTAATGGTGTAATTCAGGTTCAACCGGGCGAACTCAATCTGCCGTGGCTGGCAGGGTGCGGATATGTTTTCCAGCACCCAGTCGTAGAGCGGGCGATGATCCTCAAATTCCAGGGTGCACAGGGAATGGGTAATCCCTTCCATGGCATCGGAGATAGGGTGGGTGAAGTCGTACATCGGGTAGATGCACCACTTGTCACCGGTCTGGTGGTGATCGGCGTAGCGAATCCGGTACAGAATCGGGTCCCGCAAATTGATGTTCGGAGACGCCATGTCGATTTTTGCTCGCAGTACCAGCTCACCATTGTGATACTTGCCGTCACGCATGTCTGCGAAAAGCTGAAGGTTTTCTTCCACGGGCCGATCCCGGTACGGGCTGTTCTGCCCCGGTTCTTTCAGCGTGCCGCGATACTCGGCCATCTGGTCTGCCGATAGCGCGCACACATAGGCCTTGCCCTTTTCGATCAGTTCGACGGCAAAGTCGTGAATACTGTCGAAATAATCGGAGGCATATCGCACCTCACCGGCCCACTCAAAGCCCAGCCAATGGACGTCCTTTTTGATGGCGTCGATATATTCCTGGGATTCCTTTTCCGGATTGGTATCGTCAAACCGCAGGGTGCACACGCCATTAAAGGTTTCGGCAATGCCGAAGTTCAGGCAGATCGACTTGGCGTGGCCGATGTGCAGGTAACCGTTAGGCTCCGGAGGAAACCGGGTCACCACCTGACCTGTGTGCTCGCCTCTGGCAACAGCATCGGCAATCAGGCTCTGGATAAAATTATGGGCTTTCTTGGACTCAGCGCTCATACAGTCTCAATTGTCGGGTTGTCTCTGAAACCGCGTATTATACGCATAAATGCAGCTGCAGCTCATGCATAGCCGCAAACTCTTGCGTACAATAAAGTCAAACCGCTATCCCTTAAATTGACAGGAAGCCCAGATGATTCTGCTGAAAACCTCGCACGGTGATATCAATATCGAACTGGATTACGACAAAGCCCCGGAAACCGCCAGAAATTTCGAACAGTACGTTCGCGACGGTTTTTACGACGGGCTGATTTTTCACCGCGTTATCGGCAATTTCATGATTCAGGGTGGGGGTTTTGAGCCAGGCATGAGACCGAAAAAAACCCGCGAAGCCATTCGCAACGAAGCCAACAATGGCCTCAGCAATATGAAGGGCACCGTTGCCATGGCCCGCACCATGGACCCACATTCCGCCACCGCCCAGTTTTTCATCAACGTGGAGAACAACGGCTTCCTGGACCATACCGCCGAAAATGCTGAAGGCTGGGGTTACTGCGTGTTCGGAAAAGTGGTGGATAGCACGGACACAGTGAACGCCATCCGCTCAGTCCCCACCATCATGCGGGACGAACATCAGGACGTGCCTGCTGAAGATGTGGTTATCATCAGCGCTGAAGTTTCCGGGGATGGAGAGCCCGCGTGACCACGCTGTTTATTTCCGACCTGCACCTGGAAGAATCCCGACCGGATATCACCGGGGCCTTTCTGGACTTTGTAAAAGCCAGGGCCATGGGAATAGATGCCCTCTATATTCTCGGTGATTTTTTTGAGGCCTGGATCGGAGACGACGAGCATACGCCCTTGCAGGAAACGGTGGCCGCAGCATTGAGCGAAGTGAAAGCCAGTGGCACGGCGATTTATTTCATGCACGGCAACCGCGACTTCCTGATTGGCGAAGACTACTGCAACCGGGCCGGCGCTGTGCTGCTGGACGACCCCTCGGTGGTTGAGATTTATGGCACCTCTTACCTGCTGATGCACGGCGACAGCCTCTGTACCGCCGATGTGGAATATCAGAAGTTCCGCGCCAATATGCGCAACCCCCAGTGGCAGCAGATGATGCTTCAGCGACCGCTGGAAGACCGCAAGCAGATGGCGCGCCAGCTGCGGGAAATCAGCATGGCAAAGAATCAGGGCAAGGAAGAGTCCATTATGGATGTGACGCCGGAGGAAGTGGTGCGTGAACTTGAGGCCCATGGAGTCCAGAACATGATTCATGGCCACACCCACCGCCCGGCGGAACACGATCTGATGGCAAACGGAGCACCGGCCAGGCGCATCGTGCTGGGGGACTGGCACGAGAATGTCTGGTGGCTGGAAGCAGAGCCGGATCAGAAGCCGATTCTGAAAAAGTATCCGCTATAAAAAAAGCCGGTGCTGTCCGGCTTTTTAACACTCGCCTGCTTCTGTCCTGGCTGATCAGTGAGCCAGTATCTGCTGCAGGAAGGACTGGGTTCTGGGCTCCTGAGGATTGGTAAAGAACTCGTGAGGCGGAGCCTCTTCCACAATTTCACCACCATCCATAAAGATCACACGGTCTGCCACGGTTTTCGCAAAGCCCATTTCGTGAGTTACGCAAATCATGGTCATACCGCTACCTGCCAACTCGATCATGACATCAAGCACTTCCTTGATCATTTCCGGGTCGAGGGCCGACGTTGGCTCGTCGAACAGCATGATCTTTGGCTTCATGCACAGTGCACGGGCAATCGCGACACGCTGCTGCTGGCCGCCCGATAACTGACCGGGATACTTGTTCGCCTGGTCAGGAATCTTGACGCGCTTCAGGTATTCCATGGCATCTGCCTCGGCTTCCTTTCTCGGCGTTTTACGAACCCAGATTGGCGAAAGACAGCAATTTTCAAGCACTGTCAGATGCGGGAACAGATTGAAGTGCTGGAACACCATTCCAACTTCACGGCGAACCGTGTCGATATGGCGAACGTCGTCCGTAAGCTCGATGTCATCAACAATAATCTTGCCCTGCTGATGCTCTTCCAGACGATTGATACAGCGAATGAACGTGGATTTGCCCGACCCCGAGGGCCCACAGATGACAATCCGCTCACCCTGACGCACGTTCAGGTTCAGGTCCTTCAATACGTGAAATTCGCCGTACCACTTATGCATCCCCTCCACCCGGATGATGTCAGGCTGGTTGGCGGTCTGGCTGGGAACCGGCTCTTGCGAATCAGTGTCTTGGGTCTGGTCTGTCATAGTGTTACCCATCAGGTCTTGTGACCGGTGTCTAGTTTACGTTCAAGATTCTGGCTATAGCGGGAGATGCCAAAGCAGAAAACCCAGAAGCAGAAGGCGACGAAGACATAGCCCTCGATAGCAACGTTTTGCCAGGCAGGGTCCGTTACCGTTGACTGCACCGTGCCAAGGATGTCGAACAGGCCAATGATCAGCACCAGGGTTGTATCCTTGAACAGCGAAATAAAGGTGTTAACGATGCCAGGAATAACCATTTTCAGCGCCTGCGGCAGGATGATCAGACCGGTTTTCTTCCAGTAGCCCAATCCCAGCGCATCAGCTGCTTCGTACTGCCCTCTCGGAATGGCCTGCAGGCCACCCCGGATAACCTCTGCCATATAGGCAGACTGCCAGAGCGTGATGCCAATCAGTGCACGCGACAGTTTCTCGAAATTCATTCCGTCCGGGAGAAACAGCGGCAGCATAACCGACGCCATAAAAAGTACCGTAATCAACGGAACCGCCCGCCATACCTCGATGAACACGACACAGAGACCACGGACAATGGGCATTTCGGACCGTCGGCCAAGCGCAAGCACGATGCCAATCGGCAGGGACGCGAGTATCCCGATATAGGCAAGAATGAGAGTCAGCATCAGGCCGCCCCACTTGGTACTTTCCACCACTTCCAGGCCAAAGGTTCCGCCAGGAATCAGGAAATAGCCAATGAGCGGCAGGCCGGTCAGACCAAAGATGCCGAACCACTTGCGCGCAGGAAAGCGCTCGATGAATTGCGGAACAAAGGCAACAGCGAGCAGCAAGAATATAAGGTTCACGCGCCATTGCAACTCGTCCGGGTAGAACCCGTAGATGAAGAAATTCAGCCGCTCATTAATGAACAGCCAACAGGCACCTCCACCATCACACTGACTGGGTTCGGTGCCACGAAAACTGGCATCAAAGAATAACCAGCTGAACAAGGGCCCGACGCTGGTCACAACCAGATAGCCAACAACCAGCGTGAGCAGACTGTTATACCAGCTCGAAAACAGATGCTGACGCATCCAGGCGACCGGCCCGATGCTTATTTTGGGTGGTCTCATCATTGACTCAGCCATCATCGCTCCTTAATCGCTACAGCCCGGTTATAGATATTCATCAACAGGGAGATTGACAGACTGATGGTGAGATACACCGCCATGGTAATTGCCACCACTTCCACTGCCTGACCGGTCTGGTTGAGGGTTGTGCCCATAAATACGGCGACAAGATCCGGATAACCAATCGCGGTCGCGAGCGAGGAGTTCTTGGCAAGGTTGAGGTATTGGCTGGTCAGCGGAGGAATAATCACTCGCATGGCCTGGGGAATAACAACCAGTCGCAGGGTCAAGCCGTTAGGCAGGCCCAATGCCTTGGCTGCCTCAGTCTGGCCCTTGCTGACCGAGACGATACCCGAGCGGACTATCTCGGCAATGAAGCTTGCCGTATAGAGCGACAGAGCAATCCACAGAGCGGCCAACTCGGGAATGATGGAAATCCCGCCACCAAAGTTAAAGCCTTTGAGCGCAGGCAAGTCCCACTCCAGTGGGCCCCCGGCCACAACATAAGCCAGTATCGGCAACACCACCAGAACGGCGACACTGACTTTAAAAACAGGAAAAATCTGACCGGTGGCCAACTGACGTTTCTTGGCCCACTTTTTCAATACAACGACACCGACAATCGCAGAGATGAGTGCGCCCCAGACCAGGCCAAAACCGTCCTGAGTCAGCGGCTCGGGCACATAAAGCCCCCGGTTGTTCAGGAACAGGGCCCCGCCCACATCAATGCTCTGCCGTGGTGAGGGCAAGCTGCTCAAAACGGCGAAATACCAGAAGAAAATCTGCAGAAGCAACGGGATGTTCCGGATGATCTCGACGTAAACCAGTGCCACCTTTGCAACAAGCCAGTTGCTGGACAGTCGTGCTACACCGAGAATAAAGCCGATGATCGTTGCGGTAACGATACCCATCGCAGAAACCAATAATGTATTGGTAAGACCAACCCAGAAGGTCCGTCCATAAGTCATGGTGGCATCATAAGGCACCATTGACATGATGATGCCGAACCCGGCTGTTTCATCAAGGAATCCGAAGCCGGTGCTGATACCACGGCTTTCCATGTTAGAAAGCGTGTTGTCGACCAGTGTCCAGCCACCCCAGAAAACAAGGGCGATGACGACTGTCTGGAAGAAGATCGCGCGAATCCTCGGGTCGTACCAGGGTTTAGGACTCGCAGGTCTTGAATCTATCTTCTGTTTGTTCATGCATGTTCCCTGAAAGCTTGACCGCGAAGAAACAAATCACAGAAAACAACGGCCGGCCCGGCTGGGCCGAACCGGCCACTGCACGCTTTCAGGTCTTAGCGAACGGGTGGCGCATAAAGAACGCCGCCATCGGTCCACAGTGCGTTAACGCCGCGATCCAGCCCCAGCGGGGTGTCCGGACCAACGTTACGGTCGTACATTTCACCATAGTTACCGACCAGTTTGATTGCCTGGTAGCCAAAGTCATCCGGCAGACCAAGCTTGGCGCCCATGTCACCATCGGTACCCAGCAGGCGTGCGATGCCCGGGTTGTCAGATTTCAGCATTTCGTCTGCATTGGCGCTGGTCACGCCCATTTCTTCAGCGTTGATCTGCACTGACAACACCCATTTGACAATATTGAACCACTGGTCGTCGCCCTGACGGACAACCGGCCCAAGGGGCTCCTTGGAAATGGTATTGGGCAGAATCTTGGCTGAGTCCGGGTTGGACAGCTTTGATCGCAGAGCCGCCAGTTGTGAGCGATCTGAAGTCAGAACGTCGCAACGACCTGCCGAGAAGCCCTGAACGGTTTGCTCAGATGTATCAAATACAATCGGCTTGTACTCCATGCCTTTGGCACGGAAGTAGTCGGACAGGTTCAGTTCGGTGGTCGTACCAGACTGTATGCAGACAGTTGCACCGTCCAGCTGAGTGGCGTCATCCACGCCGATACCCTTGTTGATCAGGAAACCCTGACCGTCATAGTAGTTAACGCCGGCAAAGTTAAGACCCAGAGATGCATCGCGGGTCAGTGTCCAGGTGGTGTTCCGGGACAGCATGTCGATCTCACCGGACTGCAGTGCGGTGAAACGCTCCTTTGCGGTCAACGGAGTGAACTCAACCGCTTGTGCGTCACCGAAGATAGCAGCAGCAACGGCGCGGCAGGTATCGACGTCTATGCCGGTCCAGTTGCCCTTGTCATCCGGCTGGGAGAAGCCCGGCAGACCACTGGTAACGCCACACTGCAAATGTCCCTTTTCTTTAACGCTTTCAAGGGTAGTGGCTGCGCTGGTAAATGGCGCTGCAAGGACGCCGCACAGCAGCGCTGCACCGACGGCAATTGACTTGGTGTTGTTCATTATCTTGTCTCCGAAATCCATGAGTTTGAGAAACATCGAATCAATCAGCAAATTATGAGCCAACGATTTAACTTATTGTTTTTTAATTTCTTTTCTTTCTGAGCCGCATTCAGCGACACTTCCAGGCCACAAAATGGAGCGCCGAATGCCTTAATTCGGTGCGCACTGGTCTGTAGCTCACGAGTCGCCGAAAACGTCTTATTAGAAAGTAGAAGCCGAAAGTCGAATCAACCAGTTTTCTGGAACTTTTCTTTGCACTTGCTTGCGCTGACCCTGTTTCCCTCAGGGAACAGGGCTCTGTTATCCGGGTTCGCGATAACTATCCAGGCGATTAAGCCATCCCGGCAGCCAGCGCTCTTTTTCAATGGGCCTGTCGGCATTGTCAGCACGCCGCGCAAGCACCTGTGCGGCCGACTCACGAAACGCCACCAGTGCAGGTTTACCGGTGCCGTCAGCCATGGCCTGAAGCACCTGCAGCAACCCCCAGCCCTGGCCATTGTAGCGCTCGGTAACGGCGAGTCCTTCACCTTTGAAATTGACATAGTCGATCACCGCATAGATACCACCGGGGGTACTGACAAGGGCTTCCAGCCTGCGTGAAAGTGCTTCCCTGTCCGGCTCCGGGGCAGCTGCAATGACACGGCCCAGTGCTGCCCTTGCCCGCTGTACCAGAAATCCGGCCTGGAGGCCCCTGGTGGTATAAAGGAAGTGTCGCAATTCCTGTACAGCGCCGGTATCAGCGGCTGTAAGAAACGACTCCCGGTCTGCCCAGGGGGCATTGAATGGATGCAGTCCGGCGAGCCATTCCGGCAGCACCGCACCCTGATCAGACAGGTAGTCGATCATCGCCGGAAAACTCTCGACGAAAGGTCCATCGCTCTTCCCTGGATACCAGATGAAGTGACCGATACCGAGAGACGGAAATGCTTCGCCCTCGTTCCAGTGCACCAGACACGCTTCCCGCCCTGCGCATTCGTTACGGAAAACCTGATCGGCAATCCAGTCGAGTGACGCCTGATCAAGTGCCGCCCCCGCCGGTCCGAAGTCACGAGGACCCTGGCTGGAACTTTCCGAGCACCCGGCCAGAACCAGCATCAGTATTAGCAGGAGGGCGGGCTCAGAGCGCTGCATGTCGGCGCGAACCTCTCAGCCAGATAACGAACCCCGTCAGCCCTCGCAGCAGCCCCGTCAGAGGCACCAGCAGCCAGCTGAGGACGTAGAATGCGGGAACCAGTAACAGTGTCCAGCCGGCCACCTGCACGGCCAGGGGCGGAAACCCCAGCACCTCCGCAGCGGAGGCAAAAAAATCATTGATAACACTCGGGTGGGTGATCACCAGATAACCCATGCCAATCACGGCCGGCCATTTGGCGTAACGGGCACTGCCAAGCAGTAAACGCGCACTGCCGGACACCCTTGCCGCAAGTGCCGCCGAACGGGTAGAAACCTGGGCACCCCGGGCAGTTTTTGCGGCAGCACGCCCTGCCCGTAAAATTTTGACCGCACTGGCAAACACCAGAACATCCACCGAAGCCCAGCCAATATCACTCGCGGTTACCTCGCCATACATCCGGTAGCCTGATTCAAGCTGACGAATTCCGCCGGTAAAAAACTGGCTCAGCCCTTCGGTGATTCGCTCGGTCTGAATCCACTGGGTCTCTCCCCCCGGAGTCACCTGAAACTGCCCCAGAAAGTCGGCACCCTCACGGTCGATAAAATTTACCGCGTACCAGCCCCGCTCGGCAGGCGACAGCGAATCCGCCCCCGGCTGCGGAAGTTGCGGCTCGGTCGGGTGGCCACGGAGCCCGTTAAAATACTTGAGGGCCCTCTCATACTGCAGCCAGGCGGTGTTCATCCACTCCACAGTGCTGACAGGATTGTGCAGAAAATAATAGATCGGTGGCAGAGCATGCTCTCCATGGCGCCGGAGAACGCGCCGGAACTCAGGTTCGGAGGCATACAGGGGAAATATGGAGCGGGCCATCTCCGGATAGACCATCAGGGCTGCCTCGGCCTTCAGAAGAACCAGGGGATCATCTCCGAGATCAATCAATGCAGCCTGAAGCTCGACAGGTTCGTGCTTCAGCCCACTGAAGCCCGGCAATTTTTCCTGGGCCCGAATCGAAATCAGCTTGTGATCCACCGGCACCGGCGCTGACTGGTAGCTCACCAGACCAGCCACCAGCAGAGCCAACAGGAACATCCAGAACGCTTTCTTCAAAGCTCTCCTCCGGTCAGACCGCTGATGAAAAGAGGTTGATGACAGCAACACCCGCCACAATAAGTCCGATCCCGATCAACGCCGGCCCGTCCAGCTCCTGGCCTAAAAATACAAACCCGACAAGGGCAATCAGCGCCACTCCGGCGCCCGCCCAGACCGCATAAGCAATGCCTATCGGCAGAGTTCTAAGAGTAAGCGACAGGAAATAGAACGCAACTATATAGGATACGATAACGGTTACCGAAGGCCAGAGGCGGGTGAAGCCCTCCGCCTGTTTGAGAAAAGAGGTACCAAGAACCTCGGCAAGGATGGCGATGGCCAGATAGGCCCAGTGAATCATGATCAAACCTCTTCTGACACCGGGAACAAAAAAACCCCGGAGTGAATGCTCCGGGGTTTCGGGGATGGCGGACAGCAGTTCCTGTGAACTTTACTTCTCCACAAACGCCCGTTCAATCACATAGTGTCCCTGATGGCCCTGACGCGCTTCCTGAAAGCCCATGCTGTCAAGTATTGCACAGGTGTCCTTCAACATGGCAGGACTGCCGCACACCATGAAACGGTCATCCTCGAGGCTGAATTCCGGCAGACCCAGATCGCTGGTCAGCTTGCCGTTTTTCATGGCATCGGTCAGGCGACCGGTGGTATGGAATTCTTCACGGGTCACCGTCGGGTAATACTTGAGCTTGCCTTCAACCATTTCACCAAAAAATTCGTTGTTGGGCAGTTCCTCAATTTCAGTCTGGTACGCCAGTTCTGACCGGTATCTCACCCCGTGGGTCAAAATCACATTATCAAAAGTCTCGTAAATCTCGGGGTCCTTTATGATGCTGATAAATGGCGCCAGACCGGTACCGGTGCTGATCATCCACAGGTTCCTGCCCGGCAGCAGATTGTCCGCAATAAGGGTACCGGTCGGCTTGCGGCTGACCATGATTTCATCGCCCACTTCGATTTTCTGCAGTCGGGAGGTCAAAGGACCGTCCTGAACCTTGATCGAGAAGAACTCGAGTTCGTCCTCATAATTCGGGCTGGCGATGCTGTAGGCGCGCATCAGGGGCTTGCCGTCAGTCTCCAGGCCGATCATGGTGAAATGACCGTTCTTGAAACGGAACCCGGGATCCCGGGTCGTGGTGAAACTGAAGAGGGTGTCGTTCCAGTGTCGAACACTTGTTACACGCTCTTTATTGAGGTTGCTCATGATGCTGTCCGTATGGTTTCTGCAAAATGTGTTGCGACAAGTATATTGAAATTCGATTGAAGTAATAATAACCCGGGAGTAACCTATCGACAAAATGGGATATTTTCATAACCTTATTCGGAAATACCGATTATGAAGTTCAGTTTTCGCCAGCTTGAAGTATTTCTGGCCGCGGCTCACTACCAGAACATCACCAAAGCCGCCGAGTATCTGGCCATGTCCCAATCCGCCGCCAGCAGCGCCCTGAAAGAGCTGGAAACCCAGTTCGACATCCAGCTTTTTGACCGGGTCGGAAAGCGGCTCCAGCTTAATGAGCTGGGGCGTCTGTACCGGCCCAAAGCGGAGGCCCTTCTGGCCCAGTCCCGCGAGCTGGAGCAGGCTTTCAGCCAGCACAGTGAAGTCGGAGCCCTGAAAGTCGGTGCCACTCTCACTATCGGTAACTATCTGGCCGTGGGCGTTATGGCCCAATACATGAATACCCCTACTCACCCGAAGGTGTCCCTGGAGGTGGCCAACACCCGCACCATCGCCCAGCGGGTCAGTGACTTTGAGCTGGATATCGGCCTGATTGAGGGGGAATTACAGTCTTCTGAGCTGGAGGTCATCCCGTGGCGAGGCGATGAACTGGTGGCGTTCTGCTCGCCAGATCACCCCTTTGCCCAACGAAAAATGCTGACCGACAGAGATCTGCGCTCGGCCACATGGGTTATGAGAGAGCCGGGGTCAGGGACACGCCAGACCTTTGAGAGGGGCATGCACGGCCTGCTGCCAGACCTGGACATCCTGCTTGAACTGGAACATACAGAGGCAATCAAGCGAGCCGTGGAAGCCAACCTGGGCATCGGCTGCCTGTCACAGGTGTGCCTCGCGGACGCATTCCGACGGGGATCACTGGTGCCGCTGGCGGTACCTCAGCATCGGCAGTTCGACCGCCAGTTCTACTTCATTCTCCACCGGCAGAAATACCGAAGCGCGGGCATTGACCGATGGATGGAGCTCTGCCGGGAGCTGTAATCGCTGCCATGAAGCTGGCAGGCAGATACACTTTGATGAGCCACGGAAAACCCGGAATTGCACGGACAAAAAAAATCTTTTTATTGTTCTATTTTCCGTGTCTTCCGTGTTTTCCGTGGCAAATCTTCTTTCGCCTTTTTCAGTGGTCAGGGCAGCGGCCCACTATGAAAGCGGAACTCGGTATCGGGTTCGATGATCAACCGCTGTTCGATTTCCAGGAATACCCCCACCCGCTCGTCCACCGGGCCATCGTTTGCCTGTTCTGCCAGCTTCAGGTAATCGCGATAATGCCGTGCCTCGGATTTGAGTAGTCCGCGGTAGAAATCCGCCAGTTTGTTGTCAAGGTGTGGCGCCAGGGCGGCGAAGCGCTCACAGGATCGGGCCTCGATCACAGCTCCGACAATCAACATATCCACCAGCCTGCCGGGGTCCTCTGCCCTCACCGCTTTACGCAGACCCGCCGCATAACGGGCAGGCGCCAGATGGCCGTAAGTGACACCCCGTTCTTTCATGATCGCCAGCACCTGTTCGAAATGGCGCAACTCTTCACGGGCCAGGCGCGACATCCGGTTCAGCAGGTCAGGATTGTCGACGTAGCGATACATCAGGCTGAGCGCGGTAGAGGCTGCCTTTTTCTCGCAATGGGCATGATCAATCAGCATCAGATCCTGATTGGCCAGGGCATTTTCAATCCAGCGCCGGGGAGTTCGGCAGGGCAGAAAATCGTGGATGGCAGTCAGTGCGTCGGTCATGGCTCACAACAGGTCGATAATGCAGGTGCGACAGTGTACACGATCTGGCGGCCCTTCGACTTCTGTCCAGCTTAACTTTAGGTGGGGTTTCCTATAGTATACAGCGCCAACTTAACGCCTTTTCCACCATAAGACTTCCCGCCAGGCAACAATGCCGAGGGCGCGAACCTTTCCAACTGACGAGGGTCCATATCGTGTTAGAAGCCTACCGTGAACACGTTGCAGAACGCGAGGCTCTGGGCATCCCCCCGAAGCCTCTGAATGCCGAGCAGACCGCCGCACTGGTCGATCTCCTGAAAAACCCGCCGGCTGATGAAAAGGACACGCTGGTCTATCTGCTGGAAAACCGCATCCCGCCGGGTGTTGACGAAGCCGCCTATGTGAAAGCTGCCTTCCTGTCTGCCATTGTCAAAGGTGAAGCGACCTCCCCGCTGATCGACAAGAACAAGGCCGTGCAGCTGCTGGGCATGATGCAGGGTGGCTATAATATCGCCACTCTGGTTGACCTTCTGGACGACAGTGAACTGGCGGAACTGGCCGGCGAGGAACTCAAGCACACACTGCTGATGTTTGACGCCTTCAATGATGTCAAGGAAAAAATGGATGCCGGCAACACGGTCGCCAAATCCGTCATTGAATCCTGGGCCAACGCCGAGTGGTTCACCAACCGGAAAAAGGTTCCCGAAAGCACCACTATGGTGGTGTTCAAGGTTACCGGTGAAACCAACACCGACGATCTGTCTCCGGCACCGGATGCCTGGTCCCGCCCCGATATCCCGCTGCACGCCCGTGCGGCCTACAAAATGGAGCGTGATGGCCTGAAGCCGGACGAGCCCGGCGTAACCGGCCCCATGAGCCAGATTGACGAAATCAAATCCAGAGGCCTGCCGGTCGCTTTTGTCGGTGACGTTGTCGGCACCGGCTCTTCCCGTAAATCTGCCACCAACTCGGTACTGTGGTTCTTCGGCGAGGATGTTCCCGGCGTGCCCAACAAGCGTGCTGGTGGCATCTGTATCGGTAACAAGGTTGCCCCGATTTTCTTCAACACCATGGAAGACGCCGGCGCCCTGGTCTTCGAGGCGCCAGTTGACAATATGAACATGGGCGACGTGATTGAAGTCCGCCCTTATGATGGCAAGATCCTCAACGAAGCCGGAGAGACCATCTCCGAATTCGATTTCAAATCCGACGTCATCCTCGACGAAGTGCAGGCCGGCGGCCGCATCCCGCTGATCATTGGCCGTGGTCTTACCGCCAAGGCCCGCGCCGCACTGGGCATGGGCGCAACCGACCTGTTCCGGTTGCCGAATGATCCGGAAGAAGGTACCAGAGGCTTTACCCTGGGTCAGAAGATGGTCGGCAAGGCCTGTGGCCTGGAAGAAGGCCAGGGTGTTCGTCCCGGTACCTACTGCGAGCCGCACATGACTACCGTTGGCTCCCAGGACACCACCGGTCCGATGACCCGTGACGAACTGAAAGACCTGGCGTGTCTGGGCTTCCAGGCGGACCTGGTCATGCAGTCATTCTGCCACACCGCCGCTTACCCGAAGCCGGTGGACGTGGAAATGCAGCACACCATGCCGGACTTTATCCGCACTCGTGGTGGTGTTTCCCTGCGCCCCGGCGATGGCATCATCCATTCCTGGCTGAACCGTATGCTGCTGCCCGACACCGTCGGCACCGGTGGCGACTCCCACACCCGCTTCCCCATGGGCATTTCGTTCCCGGCCGGCTCCGGCCTGGTGGCCTTTGCCGCTGCCACCGGTGTTATGCCGCTGGATATGCCGGAATCTGTCCTGGTCCGCTTCAAGGGCGAAATGCAGCCAGGCATTACCCTGCGTGACCTGGTGCATGCTATCCCGCTGTATGGCATCAAGCAGGGCCTGCTGACCGTTGAAAAGAAAGGCAAGATCAACGAATTCTCGGGTCGCATCCTGGAAATCGAAGGCCTCGAACATCTCACCGTTGAGCAGGCGTTCGAACTGTCTGATGCTTCCGCAGAGCGTTCCGCAGCCGGCTGTACCATCAACCTGTCCGAAGAATCCGTGGCTGAATACCTGCGTTCCAACATCACCATGCTGCGCTGGATGATTGCCGAAGGTTACGGCGACCCGCGCACTCTGGAGCGCCGCGCCCAGCAGATGGAAGAGTGGATTGCTGATCCCAAGCTGATGCGTGCCGACAAAGACGCCGAGTATGCCCACGTGGTGGAAATCGATCTCGCCGAAATCAAGGAGCCGATCGTCTGCTGCCCGAACGACCCCGACGATGCCCGCACCCTGTCTGAAGTCGCTGGCGACAAGGTAGACGAAGTATTCATCGGATCCTGCATGACCAACATCGGTCATTTCCGTGCCGCTGGCAAGCTGCTGGCACAGAACAAGGAGCCGCTGAAGACCCGGCTGTGGATGTCACCGCCCACCAAGATGGACCAGGCCCAGTTGATGGAAGAAGGTTACTTCAACATCTACGGTACAGCCGGTGTACGCACCGAAATGCCGGGCTGCTCCCTGTGCATGGGTAACCAGGCCCGTGTTGCCGCCAAGAGCACCGTGCTGTCCACGTCCACCCGTAACTTCCCCAACCGTCTGGGCGACGGTGCCAACGTGTACCTGACCTCAGCGGAGCTGGCGGCCGTTGGTGCGGTACTGGGCAAACTCCCCTCCGCCGAGGAATACATGGAGTACGCCAAGGACCTGAACAGCATGTCGAAAGAGATCTACAAGTATCTCAACTTCGACCAGATGGAGAACTACACCAGCAAGGCGTCTGAAGCGAGCGTTGCTTAAGAACAGACCTTCTGCGTTCACCTGAATGAAAAGCCAGCCCGAGGGCTGGCTTTTTTGTTGCCCCGGGGCCGTGCCGGGCGCACAAAAAAAGGGGCTCCCGAAGGAGCCCCTGTCACTCATCAGAGCAGTGTTCCTGCTCCTGTTTACCGGGTGATATGCTGATACTCACCAGCGTCGGCAGTCACGTTGCTTACCAGCACAATCGCAATGAAGGCAAGAATGAAGCCGGGAATGATCTCGTAAACTCCCGGGCCACCCATGAACGAACCATTCCAGCCCAGTGAAATCCAGATTATGACTGTGGCAGCACCAACAACCATACCTGCGATAGCACCAGCGCCGTTGGTGCGCGGCCACATCAGCGACAGGATAATCAGCGGGCCGAATGCCGAACCAAAGCCTGCCCAGGCGTTACTGACCAGAGCCAGAACCTGCGAGTCCGGATCAGAGGCAATGATTACTGCAACAATGCCAACCAACACTACGCAGACCCGGCCTACGGTCACACATTCCTTGTCAGTTGCGTCCTTACGCAGGAACAGACGGTAGAAATCTTCGGTCAGTGAGGAAGACGACACCAGCAGCTGACTGGAAATGGTACTCATCACAGCGGCAAGCAGCGCAGCGTAGAGGAAACCGGTGATCAGCGGATGGAACAGCAGGTTAGACAGAACGATAAAGATGGTTTCCGGATCCGCGACATCCATACCGTTGCGGACCGCGTAAGCGCGGCCAAAGATGCCCAGAGAAACAGCACCAATCAGGGAGATCAGCATCCAGCTCATGCCGATGTTACGGGCAATAGGCACATCTTTCAGAGTACGAATCGCCATGAATCGTACGATGATATGGGGCTGACCGAAATAACCCAGGCCCCAGGTAACCGCAGACAACCAGCCGATAAAGGTCAGTCCCTCCGTCCAGGACAACAGGGTGGGATCAACTTCATTCAGGGTCTGTGACGCCTGAGCGTAACCGCCACCACCTTCGCCAAAGAGAACAACCGCCGGCATGATGACCAGTGCCAGCATCATTATGCAGCCCTGGACAAAGTCCGTCATGCTCACAGCCAGGAAGCCACCTACAACGGTGTAGATCAGAACCACGCCCAGAGTAATGGAAATACCTGCTGCATAGTCACTCAGGCCACCAAAATTGAAGATACCGGCAAAGGCGCTTTCAAAAAGCTTGCCGCCAGCAACCAGGCCGGATGCGGTGTAAACCGCGAAAAAAATCACGATAACGATAGCTGACACCGTGCGCAGAGACAGCGCCTGGGTCGGGAACCGGTTCGCAAGGAAGGACGGAATGGTAATGGCGTTGCCATAATGAACGGTCTGTTCACGAAGACGTGGTGCGACCAGCGTCCAGTTGAAGAACGCACCGACCAGGAGGCCAATACCGATCCAGGCCGAACCCAGGCCAGATACAAACATTGCCCCGGGCAGGCCCAGCAGCAACCAGCCACTCATGTCCGAAGCACCAGCCGACAGAGCTGCTACTTTTGGACTGAGAGATCGACCACCCAACATATAGTCTTCAGATGACGACGTCGATGTGCGCATGGCATAAACACCGATGGCGATCATGAGCGCAAAGTAACCAATAAGACTAATCCAAACACCAATAGCCATGAAATTCCTCCAGTACTATGGGCCGGAATCGATTCCGACCTGTTGGTACGCTCACCGCGCCATGGCCGGCGGTCGCACTCTTTGTTTTTCTTGACTCTTTTTCCGACTCCTGCACCAGGTTTCGGACCTCACTAAATTCAGCCCCACTGCTCAGTATTTACCTCCTTACTTTTCCAGTGTTATTTGACGGCATTCCCAGCGCCTTGAGTGCTTTAATCGTGTTCCATACCCGGAGACAACAAAACGCGTTGCCTCCCACTGCCGTTTGTCTTGTTCGCTATGTTCATTATGACCTGAAGCGTAGCAGGTATTCCGGACCTACGGATCAGGCCTCGTTGTATCGGATTACCTGAAGGATAGTGCAACATCGTCATTTTTCAGGTATTTCACGAATTTAATTTTTGCGGCAGCCAGTTTGGCCGGCAACAAACCGGAGATTTTTTGCAAACCCCGGGCGCGGAGACAGTCCTGTTGGCACGTCAACGCCCGACCAGAGTTTTGAGCAGTTCTGATACACTTTCGCTGACCTGCTCTTCGGTTCGCGATGCATCTACAATGTGATAGCGCGCGGGCATCTCAGCGGCCCGCTCAAGGTAGATCTGCCGGACACGCTCGAAAAAAGCCAAGGCCTCCTGCTCGAAGCGATCCAGCCCGCCCCGGTGCCTTGCTCTTGCCATTCCGGTCGCTACCGGCGCATCCAGCAGAACCACGTGATCCGGACGTACATGCCCCTGTACCAGGGTTTCCAGCGTCTGAATGGTCTGCGCCGGGACACCACGGCCGCCGCCCTGATAGGCAAAGGTTGCATCCGTGAAACGATCACAGAGTATCCAGCGCCCGGCAGTCAGCTCGGGGAGAATGAGCGAGTGCAGGTGCTGGGCCCTTGCGGCAAACATCAGCAACAGTTCAGTAATGTCGTTCACTGGTTCTGTTCTGGGCGCCAGCAGAAGCTCGCGGATTGCTTCGGCCATCGGAGTTCCGCCGGGCTCACGGGTTACAATGACTTCCACGCCCGCTTCCCGCAGCACCATCGCGGCATTTCGCAACTGGGTGGATTTACCAACGCCCTCAGTGCCCTCAAAGGTAATGAACTGGCCCCGTGCACTCATGGTTTATCCTGCTCGCCGGGTTCACTGTCGGGCTCTGGAACCGCGACCGATGAACGGTAATCCGGGCGCCGGTTCAACTGGAACTCACGAACCGCTTGCTGATGCTCGTCCAGAGTCCTTGAAAACTTGTGAGTGCCATCTCCCCTTGCGACAAAGTAGAGGGTGTCGCCCGCTGCCGGATGCAGGGAGGCATGGATAGCCTCGCGGCCCGGCAAGGCTATGGGTGTCGGCGGCAATCCGTTGATTCTGTAGGTGTTGTAATCCGTGTAAGCGCGCAGATCCTGGCGCGTAATGCGGCCTTTATACTTATCGCCCATGCCATAGATAACGGTGGGATCAGTCTGAAGTCTCATGCCCTTGTTCAGTCGCCTGACGAATACCCCCGCCACTTCGTCGCGCTCATGGGGCGCACCGGTTTCCCGCTCGACAATCGAAGCCATGATAAGTGCCTGGTAGGGGCTGTCATAGGGCAGGTCTTCTGATCGGTTCTCCCATTCTTGCGCAAGCACCCGCTGCATTCTCGAGAAGGCGCGCCGGTAAAGATCCAGGTCCGTTTCGAGGCTGGTGTAAAGGTAGGTATCGGGGAAAAAACGACCTTCAGGGTGCATGCCTTCTGCCCCCACAGCGGCCATGATGTCGGCATCCGTCCAGTCTGCGGTAACGACCTTTTCCAGCCGCTGGTTGTCAGCGATCGCACGCCGCATGTCACTGAATGTCCAGCCTTCAATAAACTGGATCTGCCATTGCTTGGTGTCGCCGGATGCCATCTGCTGAATCATCTGGAGGTGTGACATACCATCCGTAAATTCGTACTCTCCAGCCTTAAGGCGCATCTGCTCCGGGTTCAGCCGCCCGTGAATGCGCATCCAGAGACTGTCCTCGATATATCCGGTCTGCTCCAGCGAACGCGCAACCTGGTCATACCCTGCCCCGGCTGGCACAACGAACAGCACAGGCTCCTCCAGGGAAACCGGCTGCTCAAGGGTCTGCAGCCCCTGCCAGAGCCAGATCCCCAGAGCGGAACCGACCAGCACGGCAAACGAAGCGATAATGACAAGTAACTTCTTGAACAAGCGATTTATTCCAAGGTTTCGATAGGGTCACAGATTGTCGCAAGTGCGTCGTCAACTGGCAAATCGTGGGCATCGAATGAGCGCACAGCTACGATGCCAAAAACGCTGTTCAGCAGGTACAGGCCGCGAAATCCGGGCAAAGAATCTATCGCGGTGGGCAGGGTCTGCTCTACCACCCTTTCACCGACCTTCTGCAGGCACTCGAGGACGTATTGACGCATGACTCCGGCAACGGCAATCGAACTGACCGGAGGCGTTAGCCATTCATCACCCACCCGGGCCAGCAGGTTGGTACGCGTGCCTTCCACCAGATCGCCGGTGGTATCGGACATAATCAGCTCCCACTCCTCACCGGTGAACTCGCTACTGGCCATAACCTGTTCCAGGCGATTCAGGGTTTTGATGCCTGCAAGCCGGGGATTGACCGTTAATGGAAAGCGGGAGCGCCGCACCACCACACCAGTCGGCTCGGGCATCGGAGGCATCGCGGCAGCAGCAAAAACCAGGTGTTGCTGCGCCGAGCCGGGCGGGCGATAGCCACGTCCACCGCTGCCACGGGTCAGAATCATCTTCAGGATCCAGGCATCAGTCCTGCCTGCCGGCATCAGCCGGGAAGTCGCCCGGGTCAGCTCCTGGTCAAGTTCCGCGTAGCCAACCTTGATGCCAATGCGCTCCGCATCAGACACCATTCGATTCAGGTGGTAACGGCGGAGCACAGCCTTGGGTCCACACATCCGGATGGTTTCAAACAGCCCGTCGCCATAGGCCAGGCCACGATCGGTGGCAGGCACACCTTCCCGATCCGCATAAAGGACTTTCAGCACGGCGGCAGTCAGCCCTCAAAGCGCTGGAAAATCAGCGTTCCATTGGTGCCACCAAAACCGAAGGAATTGGACAGAACGGTACGGATATCGGCTTTCCGGCTGCCGTCAGCAACGAAATCCAGGTCGCAACCGTCTTCCGGGTTTTCCAGGTTAATGGTGGGTGGCAGAACCCCGTCACGGATTGCCAGTATTGAGAAAATTGCTTCCACAGCGCCAGCCGCGCCCAACAGGTGCCCCGTCATTGATTTGGTACTGCTGACAGCCAGCCTGGAAGCATGCTGGCTGAAAACCGATTTCACGGCGGCAACTTCGGCCACGTCACCTACCTGGGTGGAGGTCCCGTGGGCATTGATGTAGTCAATATCCGCTGGTGAAAGGCCGGCATCAGCAATGGCATTAACCATTGAGCGGGCCGCACCGGCACCGTCTTGAGGTGGCGAGGTAATGTGAAAGGCGTCATCACTCATGCCGAAACCCACTACCTCGCCCAATATCGTCGCACCGCGGCGCTGCGCATGCTCGAGATCCTCCAGTACCACTACCCCCGCACCATCACTCAGCACGAAGCCATCACGCCCTTTGTCCCAGGGGCGGCTGGCTTTTTCCGGTTCGTCATTACGGGTAGACAGTGCCCGGGCCATGGAAAACGCGGCAATGGAACTGCGGGTGGTGGCCATTTCCGAGCCACCCGCCAGCATCACATCGGCGTCACCATAGGCGATGGTGCGGGCGGCATAACCAATATTATGGGTGCCGGTGGTGCAGGCAGTGACGATCGCAATATTCGGACCCTGATAGCCGAACCGGATCGCCACGTTGCCAGAGATCATATTGATCACTGACGCAGGCACGAAAAAGGGCGACACCTTTCGCGGGCCGGCATTCTCCATATTGATGATATTCTTTTCGATAAATTCCAGGCCGCCGATTCCGGACCCGATGGCTACACCCACGCGCTCCTTGTCCAGTTCGGAAAACTCGCCCAGGCCACTTGATTGAACCGCCTGTTCAGCGGCAACCAGGCCGTAATGGATAAACGCGTCCAGCTTCCTGGCATCTTTGACAGTCAGGTAGGATTCCAGGTCCAGATTACGCACAGCTCCACCGATACGGGTGCTGTATCCGGTGGTGTCGAAACGGTCGATGGCCGTTATCCCACTGCTGCCCTTGATGACGGCATCCCAGGAGGATACGACGTCATTGCCAAGGGGCGTAAGCATTCCCATGCCGGTGATCACAACCCGTCGTTTTGCCATAGTCCCTCACCTGAAGCGGCGTTACTGGTTTCAGCGTAGCCATTAAAAAAGCCGCCCAGTGCATTTTCACATGGACGGCTCTTTGCCTGGTCTACAGACTGTTCGGAGTATCAGGTGTGCGCGACGATGTAATCAATCGCATCCTGGACACTGGCCAGTTTTTCAGCTTCCTCGTCGGGAATTTCAGTTTCAAACTCTTCTTCCAGTGCCATGACGAGCTCAACGGTGTCCAGTGAGTCAGCGCCAAGATCCTCTACAAAAGAAGATGAATTCTGAACTTCGGACTCTTTAACGCCCAACTGCTCACAAACAATCTTCTTAACGCGCTCTTCAACTGTACTCATAATGTCCTCACTTTTTGTGTCAACCAGGCAACCTTGATGCTGCCAGTCTAGTTTAAACCCAACCTGCGAACAAGCAGGGATCCTTTGGTACCTTGCCCAACAAGGGCCCAGGAAATCAGCCACCCCGACAGGGTTAGCCCATGTACATGCCGCCGTTTACGTTTATTGTCTCACCTGTCACGTACGCAGCCGCATCCGAGGCCAGAAACGCAACAACCGCTGCCACTTCCTCCGGCTCACCCAGGCGACCCGCGGGTATGACTTCCATCATAGCCCCGCGTTGCTTGTCGTCCAGTTTTCGGGTCATATCCGTGTCAATAAAACCTGGAGCTACGCAGTTAGCCGTAATACCCCGGTTTGACATCTCTTTGGCCAGACTCCGGGTAAATCCTTCAATGCCAGCCTTTGCAGCACAGTAATTGGCCTGGCCGGGGTTCCCCATTCCGGCCACCACTGAACTGATATTGATAATCCGTCCCCACCGGGCCTTGGCCATGCCACGCAACACCGCCTTACTGGTGCGGTAAACGCTGGACAGATTGGTTTCGATAACCGATTCCCAGTCATCATCTTTCAGACGCATCAGCAGGTTATCCCTGGTGATGCCGGCATTATTGACCAGGATGACCGGCGCTTCCGACTGCTCGGCAACCTGCTTGAGACCGGCCTCGATGCTGGCCGGATCGGAAACGTCCATAACCAGCCCGAAGCCGCCGGATGGCTTCAGGTCTGCCGCAATCGATTCGGCACCCTGTTCACTGGTGGCCGTGCCGAAAACCGTCGCACCCTGATCTGCCAGGGCGATGGCAATCGCTTTGCCAATTCCTCGCGTGGCCCCGGTAACTAACGCAGTCTTACCTGAAAGCGACATGTTTCACTCCCCTGATCTTGCGGAAAATATGGGTACCCGATGCAGTTGCAGCTATCACAGTCGGCCATTTCATACTAGAAGGCACCAAGAGCCTTTGCCAGCGCTTCAGGATCTTCCAGACCATAGACCTGAAGGTCACGATCAATACGCTTGACCAGACCAGCAAGTACCTTGCCTGCGCCACACTCCACTGCCACGGTTACTGATTTCCCGGACATCGTGCGCACTGAATCTGTCCACAACACCGGCGAATATAACTGCCTGACCAGATTTGCCTTCAGTCTGGCGCTGTCAGTTTCCGGCTGCGCCGTGACATTCTGAACGACCGGGATGACCGCATCGCCAAACCCAACCTCATCCAGCTCTTTTGCCAGTTCTTCAGCGGCATGCTTCATCAATGCGCAATGAGACGGCACGCTGACCGGCAAA
Organism: Marinobacter sp.; assembly: GCF_035268745.1. Classification (GTDB taxonomy): domain Bacteria; phylum Pseudomonadota; class Gammaproteobacteria; order Pseudomonadales; family Oleiphilaceae; genus Marinobacter. The sequence goes on along the minus strand of NZ_DATFKH010000053.1, from coordinate 85,136 downwards.
GGCATGGCCTTGCGCGCGCCTTTTGACTTGCAGGCCTCAATAGCGCGATCGACCGCGGCAGTGGAACCCGCGATCACAACCTGGCCTGGCGCGTTAAAGTTGACAGCCGATACCACATCGGATTCGGCGGCTTCCTCGCAGGCTGCTATGACCTGGGCGTCTTCCAGGCCAATGATTGCGGCCATTTTGCCAGAACCCGCCGGCACGGCGGTCTGCATCAGCTCACCGCGCAACCTGACCAGTCTGATCGCATCGAAAAAGTTCAGACTCTCGGCCGCCACCAGTGCGCTGTATTCACCCAGGCTATGGCCAGCCAGAAAATCCGGTGCGCTTCCACCTTCCTGGAACCACTGGCGCCAGAGCGCCACGCTGGCCGTCAGCATTGCGGGCTGGGTTACCGTAGTCTGGTTAAGTTCTTCCGCCGGACCCTGCTGACACAGATGCCAGAGATCATAGCCCAGCAATGCCGAGGCCTCTGCGAAGGTTTTTTCGATCATCGGCCAGCTCTCAGCCGCTTTCGCAAGCATGCCAACAGACTGGGAACCCTGGCCAGGGAAAATGAACGCTGTTTTCATAGCAAAGAGCTTACCGTTTAACCGGATGACTTGAGATTAGCCAATAGTACAACCCGCCCTGGTTGGGGGCCAATCACGAACTTCAGTATGGTGCCGACTCTAGTCGGAAATTGATGTTCCTGCCACCTGATGGCAGCGGGTTGTGCAATTATTTGCCGCCCCGAACCATGTCAGTACGTCAGATCATCGAGGCGCTCGTTAATCCGCCCCGGAACTTGCCGCTGAACTTCGCACACGGCCTGCCGGATAGCCGCGAGCATGGCCCGCTCATTGGCGTTACCGTGGCTTTTGATAACAACCCCCTGCAACCCCAGCAAACTGGCCCCGTTATGACGTGAAGGATCCATGAGACGTAACAGCCGCCCCATGATCGGCCGTGCCAGAAAACCGATGGCCCTGCCGTACAAGGTTCTGGTGAACTCCTGTTCCAGCAGCTCGATTAACAGCCCCGCCACACCCTCGCCGGTCTTGAGCGCAATATTCCCCACAAATCCGTCGCAGACCACGACATCTGCCACGTCCCGGAACAGGTCACTGCCCTCAACGTAGCCAATGTAATTAATGATGTCGCACTGGGCCAGCAGGTGAGATGCCAGTCGCACCTGCTCATTGCCCTTGATTTCCTCTTCCCCCACATTCAGCAGCGCCACCCTGGGCTCGGCCTGATCGCAGATGGCCGAGGCCATCAACGAACCCATAAGCGCATACTGGTAAAGATTTTCTGCCGAGGAATCAACGTTCGCGCCGAGATCAAGAACGTGACAGCGACCTCGCAGAGAGGGAATCAGCTTGGCGATGGCCGGACGTTCAATGCCGGGATACATACGAATAACGGAACGCCCGAAGGCCATCAGCGCTCCGGTATTACCCGCGCTTACACAGCCCTGTGCGACCTGGTCCCGCACCAGCCCCAGCGCAATCGCCATGGAGCAGTTACGTTTGTGACGGAGTGCGTGGGACGGGCGCTCATGCATACCGACCACATCCGCCGCTTCAACAATACGGATGCGCTCATGGCCCTGGCGCAACAAAGCCTCGATTTCGCTCCGGATACCCACCAGAACGATCGTCAAGGCTTCGTTTTCATTCACCGCAGACAGTGCCGCCGGGACAACCACAGAAGGCCCGCGATCCCCGCTCATGGCATCAATCGCGATGGTGACCGGTTGCACCGCTCCGCCATCCTGATCGGACATTATCGGACTCTCACGGGGACCTCGCTCGCTGACGTTTATTCGTCGCCTGCTTCAATCACCTGCTTGCCACGGTAAAAACCGTCAGGCGAAACATGATGACGGCGGTGAACTTCACCGGTGGTGGTATCGGTGGACAGTGCCGCCGTGCTCAGGGCATCGTGTGAACGACGCATACCGCGCTTTGAGCGGGTCTTTCGGTTTTTCTGTACAGCCATGGTTTTGCTCCTGACCTGGTCTTCGTATATTCGAAAAACACGTGGCCTGCCAGTTTCTGGCCACGTCGGTTTAGTGTTTCTTTTTTTTGAGGTCCGCCAGCACACTGAACGGATTATCCCCGGGTGCCTGTGCCGGCTCTTCGACCTCATCCCCGGATTCCAGACTTGCCAGAATCTCCGAGGCGACGCACTCACTCCTGTCATGCAACGGGAACGGCGGCAGAACCAGCAGCAGTTCATCTTCCGTCATTGACCACAGATCAGCGCTGAAGTCATCGGTCAGAAACGGCTCAAGCTCTTTTGGCAACTGCTGGGCCTGACGGTCACTGGTCACCAGCCCCAGGGCAAACCGGGACACCAGAGTGTAAGGCATCGGGCCCATGCACCGCTGACATTCCAGAATAACCGGTGCTTCAAGCTCGCCGGCCACCATCCGACGCCGTTCACTGTCCAGCGAGAACGACAACTTTACCCGGCACCGGCTGGTCTCTTCCAAAGCATGCACTGCATCCCTGAACCGGGACAACGCCATCAGAGGAACTTCTCCCTCCAGAACGACGGCTTGCGCCGCCAGCTTAAACGGATCGACGGATCTGGGTAGTTCGGCAATCGGCGCTTTTGACATAGGCGCGCAATTCTAGGGGCCCGGCCCGCCACTGTCAAAGATTTCCTCGGCTTTTTGGGCTGATTCAGACACACCAACCGGTGTATCCTGCAACAGCCCAACAGCAGGAGCCGACAATGGTACATCCACCCATATTACTGGCCTCATCATCACCCTATCGACAGACACTGCTGGCAAAGCTTGGCCTGCCTTTCAGAATGGCATCGCCCGATATCGATGAGTCCCCGGCCCCGGGGGAAACCGCCCGGGAGCTGGCCTTGCGGCTTGCCCGGGAAAAAGCAACAGCGCTTGCAGCTGCCTGGCCCGGCCACTGGATTATCGGCTCTGATCAGGTCGCAAGCCTGGCAGATGGCGAAAACCTGTCCAAACCCGGCAATTACGCCACGGCCTTTGACCAGCTATCCCGCAGCAGTGGCGGGACCGTTACATTTTTTACCGGCCTGGCGCTGCTGAATGCGGACACCGGCCAGCTCCAGACTCACTGCGAGATCTTCAATGCCCATTTCCGCGAACTGTCAGTGGAGGAAATTGACCACTATCTGAGAGCCGACAAGCCCTTCGATTGCGCTGGCAGCTTTAAAATGGAAGGTCTGGGCATAGCCCTGTTCGATTTTCTTGAGGGCAGAGACCCCGACAGCCTGGTCGGTCTGCCAATGATTGCGCTGACCGACATGCTGCGCAACTGGGGCCTGAACCCGCTGCTGGCCGCAAAAGCGGGCTGCTGACTCAAGGCGCGCGGCAACGCCGCAGATGCAACGTGCAGCTCGCGCAGAGGCGATTCAGGAGTTGCTAGTGTCCCTTAACGAAGTTGCAGTCGTGATTCCATCAGGTAATCGGCGATACCACTGCCAACCGAAACACCAAACTGGTCAACAATGTTCTCGAACGCTGACCTGCGGTGGCTGTAGTCTACCAGTTCCTCCTGACCGACAATCTGCCGGGCAACGTGGGACGTGCTGCCCAGTCCATCGATCAGACCCAACTCCAGTGCCTGCTCTCCGCTCCAGACCAGACCCGAAAACAGCTGCTCGTCATCCGCAAGGCGATCACCCCGACCCTCGCGAACACTTTCGATGAACTGGCGGTGGGTGGTTTCCAGCACATCCTCCCAGAATTGCACCTCCTGCTCTTCCTCGGGGGAGAAAGGATCGAGAAAGGCCTTGTTTTCGCCAGCGGTATAAAGGCGTCGGTCAATGCCGAGTTTTTCCATGGCACCGGTAAACCCGAAGCCACCGGCCACAACGCCAATCGAACCCACAAGACTGGCCTTGTCCGCGTATATTTCATCGGCAGCGGCGGCAATATAGTAGGCACCCGAGGCTCCGACATCGGAGATCACCGCGTACAGCTTTTTGTCCGGGTGCTTGTCTCTCAACCGCAGCATCTCGTCATACACATAACCGGACTGGACGGGACTGCCACCGGAACTGTTGATTCTCATGATCACAGCAACAGAATTATCGTCCTCGAATGCACGGCGCAGCGACCCGACAATGTTATCGGCACTGGCCAGTTCGTCCGCGGCAATGGTGCCCCTCACCTCAACCACTGCGGTATGTTTACCGGTAGCACCTTCAAGGCCGGATGAAATCGGAAACTGGATCATGAAAAACAGGGCGAAAAGATAGGTGAATGTCAGAAGTTTGAAAAAAATGCCCCAGCGGCGGCTTTTGCGCTGCTCCGACTGCATCGACATGACCAGTTTTTCGATGAGCTTCCAGTCCCGGGAGGACTCGGGCGGCATAGCCGGTGATCGGCGTCCGGCTTTCGGCGCTTCACCACGTTTGACCGGCTCATCGCCCCACTGCGGTTGCTGATCTGGATCCCATTCACTCATTAAAACGTCCTGCCTCTTGTTAACTGGATGCGGGGTCGGAAAAATCAGATACCGAGAACATCGCGAAGGTCCGCCACCGTGTCGACAATGGCATGAGGATCATAATGCCGGAGCACGTCGCGCTGATGCACCCCCCACTCGACTCCGATGGCAGGCATGCCGATCCGCTGCGCCATCTCCAGATCATAACGGGTGTCGCCGATCATCACCGCCTGATCCGGCCGGATCCGGTAATACTCGATAATTTCACAAAGCATGCGCGGGTCCGGCTTTGACCGGGTTTCATCGGCGCAACGGGTGGTATCAAAATGCGGACCCAGCCCACTGGAAACCAGAGCGCCATCAAGACCCCTGCGGCTTTTGCCGGTGGCCACCGAACAGCCGCGATCAGCGCCGCGGAGGTCCGTTATTACATCCGCCATTCCCGCAAACACGTTCTGGGGCGTGGTTGTTTTGGCAAAGAAGTAGCTGGCGTAACCCTCACGAATCCGCGTCATCTCGTCGTGACTGATTCCCGGGTAGAGTTTGTCCAGCGCCTCTACCATCCCGAGGCCGATAATGTCCCGGTAAGCTTCCCGCTCAAGCCGGGGGTAACCCAGATCAGTGGCTGCCTGATGCAGGCTTTCAGCGATATGCTCCACCGAATCGATCAGTGTTCCGTCCCAGTCAAAAATCACTACCTTTATGTCCATGGAATTGGTCCTGACAGATGGTCGCCACCCACGCCCGGGTGGCCTGTAAACACTCACCGGTTAGCCGGAAGTCTCGAGCCTGGCGCTCAGTTTCGCCACAATCCTGGCGAAGGCTTCATCATAAGGTGCCTCAAGGTGCATCGCCTCTCCCGTCGACGGCAGGGTGAAGTCCAGCGCCCGGGCGTGCAACATCAACCTGTCACCGCCCACGGAGCGGAACGCCTTGAGGCTGACATCATCCATATACTTGTCATCACCCGCAATCGGATGACCGGCCCAGCAACTGTGAACCCTTATCTGGTGGGTGCGGCCAGTCACGGGTGAGGCCTCAACCAGACTGTAACCGCCGAACTGCCGGAGGCAGCGGAACAGGGTCAGCGACTCCTTGCCGGCCGCATCCACCCTGACTCTCCGCTCGCCGGACCTGAGCTCAAACCGCAGCAGCGGCTCCTTGACCCTGACAAGTTCCTGACTCCACTGGCCGGAAACCAGCGCATGATAGTGCTTGCGTATCCGCTTGTGGCGCAATTCATCCTGCAGGAACCTGAGCGCCGACCGCTTTTTGGCCACCATGATCAGACCCGACGTATCGCGGTCCAGCCGATGCACCAGCTCCAGAAACCTTGCCTGCGGTCGCGCGGCACGAAGCACCTCAATCAGACCGAAATTCAGACCACTGCCACCGTGAACTGCAATACCCGAAGGTTTGTTAACCACCATCATCTGGTCATTCTCAAACACAACCGCATTTTCCATTACGCTCTGAACACGGGACCCGGGAACCACCTGATCCGGCTTTGGCTTCCGGGTAACCGGCGGAATACGAACTTCATCGCCAGCTCTCAGCCGGGTGTCCGGCCTGACCCTGCCCTTGTTTACGCGCACCTCGCCCTTGCGGATGATGCGGTAGACAATACTGCGCGGCAGGTCGCGAACCTGGGCCATCAGATAGTTATCCACTCGCTGTCCGGCGTTGTCTTCATCCACAACCACCTTCCGGACCCCTTGCCGTACCCCGGCTGCTGATCCTGAATTGGCGGCCGGTGCAGCGGGCGAGTCGGGCCCGGTTGCAGAAGAACGCCTGTGTCCTGAAGACCGTGACATATACTGCCTCTGGTGCTGAATAACATGCGGGATTGAACGGCTGGAGCAATACTGTTATATTCCGACGCTCTGCCGTTTGTCTACGGCCTGGCCAACATGCCAGCAGCCGGAGCGACAGAAGTATACCGACACTATTGAACAGTTTGAACGCCGCTGGCCCGAACATTAACCGGGCACGGCGATTGAAAATAACCTGGCGGGCTCAGGGGAATTGCCTCATAAACGATTGCCAGAGCCAGTCGGGACTTGAAACCGTACGGAAAACCGTAGGGCGACATCGCGAAAAACCTTTGCCAGCACGCAGGGCCAGGCCGTCCAGCTTACGAATACGACGTGAGACCCAAGGCGCCAGCGTGAACCTGAAAACGGATAACATGCGTCTACAGACATCGACCTCTTCCGACCCTTCCCTGCACTTATCGCAGTCGAAGCGTTGGCGGTAGACCCGGACTGACAGGAAGTTTACCTGTCAGGATCTGATCTGTCTGGCCGTCGGCCTGCTTCTCAACAGGGAGCCCCACGGCACGCACGTTCTGCTTCGCTGATCTTCGTTGATGTAGTTCCCCCGTGTTTTCTGTCATCACAAAACGACAGGAACCTTTTTTTCCCATGAAAAGAATGTTGATAAATGCAACTCACCCCGAAGAGTTGCGCGTAGCTCTGGTCGACGGACAGCGACTGTTTGATCTGGATATCGAGTCCAGCTCGCGGGAACAGAAAAAAGCCAACATCTACAAAGGCCGTATCACTCGCGTTGAACCCAGCCTTGAAGCCGCTTTTGTTGACTTCGGCGCCGAGCGTCATGGCTTCCTGCCCCTGAAAGAAATTTCCAAGGAATACTTCAAGAAGTCCCCCGGCCAGATTGAAGGCAAGGTCAACATCCGGGATGTGATCGCCGAGGGTCAGGAGGTCATCATCCAGGTGGATAAAGAAGAGCGCGGCAATAAAGGGGCTGCGCTTACAACCTTTATCTCGCTGGCGGGTCGTTATCTGGTACTGATGCCCAACAATCCGCGCGCAGGTGGTATTTCCCGCCGCATCGAAGGTGACGAGCGCGCCCACCTGAAGGAAGCCATGAGCGATGTCCATGTCCCGAAATCCATGGGAATCATCGTGCGTACCGCGGGGATCGGCCGCTCCACTGAAGAACTGCAATGGGATCTCGATTATCTGGTCCAGTTCTGGGAAGCCATCTCCCAGGCCGCCGGTGAGCGCAAGGCACCTTTCCTGATTCATCAGGAAAGTAACGTCATCATCCGGGCCGTTCGGGACTACCTGCGTCAGGACATCGGCGAAGTGCTGATAGATGCAGACACGGTTTATGAAGATGTCCTCAATTTTGTGCGGGCGGTCATGCCCACGTTTGAGAACAAAATCAAGGTTTACAAGGACGAAATCCCCCTGTTCAGCCGTTATCAGATCGAAGCGCAGATCGAGACAGCATTTCAGCGTGAAGTGAAGCTGCCGTCTGGCGGTTCCATTGTGATCGACCCCACCGAGGCGCTGGTATCCATTGATATCAACTCTTCCCGGGCAACCAAGGGCCAGGATATCGAGGAAACCGCACGCCAGACCAACCTGGAAGCGGCAGAGGAAATCGCCCGCCAGCTTCGCCTCCGGGATATGGGCGGCCTGATTGTCATCGACTTCATCGATATGACACCGGCAAAACACCAGCGGGAAGTTGAACAGAAAGTTCGCGAAGCGCTGGAAATAGACCGGGCCAGGGTGCAGGTCGGGAAAATTTCCCGCTTCGGACTGCTGGAAATGTCACGTCAGCGCCTGCGTCCGTCGCTGGGCGAGACCCGCAGCGAAGTCTGCCCCCGCTGTGAGGGGCAGGGCACCATCCGTGGTATCGAATCGCTGGCGCTCAGTATTATGCGCCTGATCTTCGAGGAGTGTTCCAAGGAAAAAACCGGCGAAGTTCGGGCAATCGTGCCGGTCGCGGTCGCCACTTTCCTGCTTAACGAAAAACGCAAGCAGCTTGCAGACATCGAAGCCCGCCAGGAAGTTCAGGTAGTGGTTGTACCGGCGCCGCATATGGAAACGCCGCATTTTGAAATCGTCCGCATGCGTGACGATGAAACCGGCGCTGAACATGTCTCGAGCTATCAGGTTGCCCAGGAATATAGCGAGCGCGAGGAGGAAATCCTGGAGGCTCCCGCAACACCGCCACCGGCCCGGGAACAGGCCGCGGTGAAAGCCATTCGTCCGGTTGCCCCGGCGCCGGCTCCGGTCCCCGCTCAGGGGCCGGCAGTGCAGGCAGATGACACCCCGAAAGAGCAGACTGAGGGCCTGTTCAGCAGACTTGGTCGCAAAATTGCCGAGTTCTTCAGTGGCGAAGAAATCATCGGCGACCCCACACCCTATCAGCAGGGCCCCGAACGCCCGCAACGGAATGACCAGCGCCGGGCGCAGGATCGTCGCAAAGCCAATGGCGCGCGGGACGATAACAGCCCGGACGATGGCGGAAACCGTTCCGGCAATGATCGGCGCCAGGGCGGCGGCCAGGCCCGCAAAGACGATAATCGCGGGCGTAACCGCGGTGACAATCGCAACCGCAACCGCAACAGCGAAACGGCTGATGGCGGCCAGAAGTCCGGTGCCGGAACCGACAACCGCAGGGAAAATGGCAGGAAAGAAGGCCAGACACCGGCACGGGGACGCGGCAGACCGCAAACCGGCGATGCCAGGGACGATAGCGATGTAACGCAATCGAAGGCTGGGGGAAAGAGCGCTGAAAAGAGTGCCGATAAGCCGCAGACTGCAGAGAAAGCGCCAGCCCGGGAAAGCGGCGTCAGCAGCCCGGAAAAATCCGATACTACCCAGGACAGAACCAGTGGCGGCGAAAAACGCCGCAAACCCCGGCGCAGCCGCAACCGTGACGGATCTGCTGCCGAAACACCGACCACAACACCTGCAGGCAGGAAAGATGCCCGCAGCGAGCGCCACCAGAAAGATACCCAGCCGGAAGAAAGTGCCGGGACCTCTGCCCGGTCAGTAACGGCTGTCGCCGCTGAAGAAGGGCCCGGAGTGGCGGCGACCCGGGAGCCTGAAGCAGCGCCTGAGCCAAAGGCAGAGGCAACGACTGAGCCAAAGGCAGAGGCAACGGCCGAAGCCGGCAGCGAACCGGCAAAGCCACGGGTAAAAGCGTCGGATATCCTGCCGGAAGCCTCACCATCTCCGGAAGAGTCGGAGTCCGTCGACGGCCATTCGCCAGAGCCCACGCCCGTGGTGTCATCGCCGGCAGTTTCCGAGCGCGCTGAGAACGACGGCAACGTGGAAAAAGGCGAAGCAGCAGGAAGTCCGGAAAGTACAGAGGATACCGGGACTGCAGAGAATCCGGAGATTGCGGAGCCTGCAGAGACAGCAGAGGCTACAGAGAATGCCGGAAACCGGCCAGAGCCTGTACCCTCCACCGACGAGCGTCGACCCTCCAGACCTCGCCGGACATCGGCCCGCAAAGCACCGCAGACAGCACCCGATCAGCCTGCGGCAGAACAAACGCCGGAGACCCGGGAACTGCAGCAGCAGCCAGAAAAGCCGGAGCCCGAAGAGTCGGCTGCGCCAGCAGAGGCGACGCCGTCAGCAGTTGAGGAATCCATCCCGGAGCCAGCAAAGCCGGAACCGGAGACGCCTCAGCCTCAGCCCGAGCCCGAGCAGTCTGCCCGGGAGGCACCGGCGAGGGAGGGAGCCAGTGCTCAACCAGTGGCGCCGGAGCAAACAGAAACAGCCGAGCCAACCGAAGCGCCGGTAACGCCAGGCCGGGCCTATAATGATCCGCGCGAGGTTCGCAAACGTCAGCGAGCGGCGGAAGAGGCCCAGAAAACCGCCGGGAGCAATTAACTAATGCTTTCCGATCCGGATATTGAGGCACTCGAAGACATTCTGTTTGCGGAGCCCTGGGGTGATGAGGCCGTTGATTTCTTCGGCTTCCACGGGATTGTCTGCGCCAGCGTGGTTGGCCCGGTTGCACTTGATGCGGATGATATTTTCGCCCTGGCGACTGGGGTTGAACCGACATCCGCGGTGAAAACGCCAGAAGCCTTCAGGGCATCAGTGGACCAACTGGCCCGGAAAATGGCCCGGGCACTGGATATGGGCCAGGCCCTGGAACTTCCCGAGCCCGAAGACGGCGATCCGATGAGCGCACTGGAAAACTGGTGCGCGGGTTTCGTGGACACCTTCATCGAACATGAAGATGCCTGGCTGGCAGTCGACGAGCAAGAAGCGGCAGACCTCCTCGTTCCCATGCTGACACTGTCCGGACTGTTCGAGGACGAAGACTTTCAGAAAGTGCGGAATGACGAGACGCTGGCCGGCCAGATGGCCGCCGCCATTCCCGATTCCCTGACCGATCTTTACCTGCTGTTCCATTCAGCAGACTAGTGTCCCACCGGGCTTTTGAAATGATGCCAGACAGGTTCGATACCGTCTGGCATCTTTGCAATACGGCCCAGCTCACACCAGGGCGCGCCCGGGAAGTGAAAATCACTGCCCTGGGAAGCCAGCAACTTCTCCCGACGGCACAACTCGGCAAGAAATCCCAGATCACCACTGGACTGGCCGGAGGTTGAAACTTCCATGGCCTTACCGCCCGCCTGCTTGAAGTCCGACACCAGTGCTCTCAGCCTGCTGGCTGTCATTTTATACTTTCGCGGATGGGCCAGCACGGCCACACCACCGGCGCCCAGAATCCACTGGACGACCTCCCCAAGCCCGGGCCAATAGGCCCTGACATCGCCGGGCTTGCCCTGCCCCAGATAGCGCTTGAATGCCTGTGCCGAGTCCCTGACCACACCTTCATCCATGAGCACACGGGCGAAATGTGGCCGCCCTGGAACATCCCCGTCTGCTTTTGCGGTGGCCTTGCCCAGCAGGTCATCAACACCCGTTTTACCCAGCTTGTCTGCTATGGCTCTGGCCCTTGCCCAGCGATTGGCATTCTGCACCGCAAGAGCGTCCCGGAAATCCCGGTTCTCAGGATCAAAATCCAGACCCACGATGTGAATGGTATGGCTGCGCCAGACACAGGACAGCTCTGTTCCGGTAATCAGGGTAACCCCCTTCTGCGCGGCCGAAAGCGCGGCGGCTGACAAGCCCGCCACGGTATCGTGGTCGGTCAGAGCCAGATGGGTGACACCCTGGGTCGCGGCGCGCTCCACGAGTTCCTGTGGCGAGAGCGCACCGTCCGAAGCCGTACTGTGGCAGTGCAGATCAATGCAGAAATCGGTTTCTTGGGTTATAGTCACGAGGATTCCGGAAGCTCGGCAAATACACGTTCAATCATACCAGTCGGCGCCTTTCCACACGAATGCCAGACGGAGAACAGGATGTACTACGCCATCATCAGTGAAGACATCGAAAACAGCCTGCCACTGCGGGCACAGGCGCGCCCCGCGCACATTGACAGACTCAACCGGTTAAAGGATGAAGGCCGGCTACTGGTGGCCGGACCACACCCTGCGCTTGATACCCCGGAGCCGGGCGACGCCGGCTTTACCGGCAGCCTGGTCATTGCCGAATTCGATTCGCTGGACGCGGCACAGGCGTGGGCGGATGCTGACCCATACGTGGAAGCCGGTGTCTACCGGAAGGTGACCGTAAAGCCCTTCAAGGCGGTACTTCCCTGACCTTTACCGCCGTGGCTGAAACCATATCGCTGAATGAGAGTTTTGTAATGAAACCAGCCTTGTATAGACAGGCAACTGTGACAGAATTGCGCGCTAAAATATTGTTTAAGGGAATAATACCGGTGCTGTATTTTCGATTATTACTTGGTGGGGTACTTCTGGTCTTAACCGCTGCATCCGCGTCTGCGGAAACTGTTTACGTGGACGATGTCCTGTATGCGCCCATCCGCAGTGGCGAAGGCACACAGTACCGTATACTCCATTCTGGTGTCCGCAGTGGTACCGCACTGGAGCTGATCGAACGCTCCGAATCCGGCTATTCCCGGGTGCGGACGCCGGACGGCATAGAGGGATGGATGGTCTCCCGCTATTTGACCGATACCCCGATCGCCCGACAGCGACTTGAAAGTGCCACTCGCCAGCTTGCTCAGGCCAAAGAGACAGTTTCCGGGCTCCGCAGCCAGGTGGCGGAACTCACTGAAGAGCGGAACACCCTGCGCAGTTCGGAAGCAAATCTTGAGGCCAGAGCCGGAAGATTGAGCGAGGAGCTCAGAGAGATCAAGGCTGTTGCGGCTGATGCCCTCAACCTTAAACGGCGTAATGAGGAATTGAACAACGAGAACCAGAAGCTCCGGAATGACCTGGAAGTGCTTACTGCGGAGAAGGAAAGGCTTGAAGCCAACAAGGAATCCGATTTCATGCTTATCGGCGCAGGCCTGGTGCTGTTGGGCATCATTCTCGCACTGGTCGTTCCGGCGCTGAAACCAACCAGAAAAACAGACAACTGGGCCTGATTAATTCTTTGACGACCGGGCCCGGACGTTTTATAAATATCAAAACAGCGGGCGGGACACTAGCCACGATGAAGGACTACTCAGAGAAACGGGATTTCCATCGGATGCGAATGAACTCCGAGATGGAGCTGACGGACAGCGACAGCGTCACGTTCGCCGGCGTTTGCCGCGACCTCAGTGGCACCGGCATGCGGATTTTCGTTGAACGGGAGTTTGCACAGGGCGACGAAATTCATGCCCATCTGCCCTCAGGCAGTGACCAGTGTCTGCCTTTCGACGCCCTGTGCCGGGTTCTGAGGTGCGACCCGGAACCCGAAGGTTATCTGCTGGGCGTTGAAATTGTGGAAATCAAGCGCTGACCGGCCCCTGAAGCCGGCTTAATCAGTTTCAAGAGGTTTGCCGGCAACGACGATGCCGTTATTGTCGGCATAAACGTAATGGCCCGGGTAAAAGGTCACCCCACCAAACGTGACCGGCACGTTCAACTGGCCTACACCATGTTTTTCGGTTTTTCTGGGGTGAGTGCCCAGCGCCTGCACGCCAAGCGCCGTCCTGCCGATAACATCAACGTCGCGAATGCAGCCGTAGATAATCAAGCCCGCCCAGCCATTACTGGCCGCCTGCTCCGCCAGCATATCACCCAGCAGAGCGGCACGCTTTGACCCACCACCATCGACAACCATGACCCTGCCCTGGCCCGGGAGTGCCACCTGCTCTTTGACCACAGAATTGTCTTCGAAGCACTTGACGGTAACTATTTCACCGCCAAAGTTGTCGATGCCGCCAAAGTTCTGGAATCCGGGATCGACAGCCAGTATTTCAGGATACTCATCACAAAGGTCGGGAGTTACGACAGGCACGATAGCGGCCCTCCTACGGGTCTGTGATTAATCAATTTTTTCGTCCGCCAGGAAAAACCAGGTATCCAGCACCGAATCCGGATTGAGCGAGACAGTATCAATACCCTGATCCATCAGCCATTTGGCCAGGTCCGGATGATCAGAAGGCCCCTGGCCACAGATGCCAATGTACTTTCCGGCTTTCCTGCAGGCCTGAATCGCACTGGCAAGCAGTGCTTTAACGGCCTCATTCCGCTCGTCGAACAGGTGCGCAATAATGCCGGAATCCCGGTCCAGCCCCAGAGTAAGCTGGGTCAGATCGTTGGACCCGATCGAGAAGCCGTCAAAATGTTCAAGGAACTGCTCCGCCAGCAGGGCGTTGGCCGGCAGCTCGCACATCATGATCACCCGCAGCCCGTTATCGCCCCGCTTCAGGCCATTCTCCGCCAGCAGCTCCACAACCTGTGCAGCCTCACCCACGGTGCGAACAAACGGCACCATGATCTCGACGTTGGTCAGGCCCATGTCGTTACGGACCTTCCTCAGGGCACGACATTCAAGCTCGAAACAGTCACGGAAAGTCTCGGAGATATAGCGTGAAGCGCCGCGGAACCCGAGCATCGGGTTTTCTTCGTCCGGCTCGTAAAGAGTACCGCCAATCAGATTGGCGTATTCATTGGATTTAAAGTCGGACAGCCGGACGATCACCTTCTTCGGCCAGAAAGCGGCGGCCAGCGTGGAGATGCCCTCGACCAGCTTGTCGACATAAAAATCGACCGGCGAGCTGTAACCGGCAATGCGCTTTTCAACGGTCTGGCGGACATCCCGCGGCAAGCCCTCGAAGTTCAGCAGCGCTTTCGGGTGCACTCCGATCATCCGGTTAATAATGAATTCAAGCCGGGCAAGGCCCACACCCTCGTTCGGCAGGCTCTGGAAATCAAATGCCCGGTCCGGGTTGCCCACGTTCATCATGATCTTGAACGGAATCGCGGGCATGGATTCAACGGTGTTTTCTTTCAGTTCAAAATCAAGATTGCCTTCGTAGATCAGGCCGGTATCACCCTCGGCGCAGGATACCGTAACTTCCTGACCGTCTTTCAGCAGTTCACTTGCATCGCCACAGCCAACCACCGCGGGAATACCAAGCTCTCTGGCAATAATGGCGGCATGACAGGTGCGCCCGCCGCGATCGGTCACAATGGCGGACGACCGTTTCATGACCGGCTCCCAGTCCGGGTCGGTCATGTCGGTAACCAGTACATCGCCAGCCTGGACCCGGTCCATTTCCTTGATACTGGTGACGATTTTCACCGGTCCACTGCCGATTTTATGGCCGATGCTTCGCCCTTCCACCAGCACCTTGCCGGTTTCTTTCAGCAGATAGCGTTCCATGACATTGGCGCTGGTCCGGCTTTTAACCGTTTCCGGGCGGGCCTGCACGATATAGATACGACCATCGTCACCGTCCTTTGCCCACTCGATATCCATCGGACGCTGGTAGTGTTTTTCAATGATAACTGCCTGCCGGGACAACTCTTCCACCTCTGCATCGCTGATGCAGAAGCGATTTCTGTCTTCCTGATCAACCTTCACCGTTTCCACAAACTGCCCCGCCGAGGGGTCCGTCTGGTAAACCATCTTGATGGCTTTACTACCGAGATTGCGGCGCAGCACTGATGGACGCCCGGCTGCCAGTGTCGGCTTGTGGACATAGAATTCGTCGGGATTGACCGCGCCCTGGACGACTGTTTCACCGAGTCCGTAGGAGCCAGTGACAAACACCACTTCCCGGAAACCTGACTCGGTGTCCAGGGTGAACATCACGCCGGAGGCTGCAGTTTCACTGCGGACCATCTTCTGGATGCCGGCGGAAAGCGCCACCAGTTTGTGGTCAAAACCATGATGAACCCGGTAGGAAATAGCGCGGTCATTGAACAGTGAGGCAAATACCTCTTTCACCGAAGTGCGTACCTGCTCTAGGCCGACAACGTTCAGAAAGGTTTCCTGCTGACCGGCAAACGACGCATCAGGCAGGTCCTCGGCTGTGGCGGACGAACGCACGGCAACGGCCATGTTGTCGTTGCCGGCCCTGAGCGCCATATAGGCATCTTCCAGCGGCTTTGCCAGCGCCTCCGGGAATGGCATATCGATTATCCATTGACGGATCTGGGCACCAACCCTTGCCAACTCATTGACGTCGTTTACATCAAGCTCGTCGAGGGTCGCATCGATCTTCTCCCTGAGCCCATCCTTTTCCAGAAATTCCCGGTAGGCATGGGCAGTGGTGGCAAAACCGCCGGGCACTGTCACACCCGCATTGGCAAGATTACTGATCATCTCGCCGAGAGAGGCATTTTTACCGCCAACCCGGTCCACGTCAGACATTCCCAGGTGATCAAACCAGATAATGTAATCTTCCAAAGCAGGTCTCCCTTGATTCATTGCAGTGCGAGCTATCGGACTTCGCCAGCATGATACTGTAACCTGTGAAAATTACCTAGGGGAACCCGGCAATTACGGAGGCTCAACAGACACCATGAAACGTACCGCCTTTTTCATTTCCGACGGCACTGGCCTCACCGCCGAAGCGCTCGGACACAGCCTTCTTGCCCAATTCGAGAAAATCGATTTCGAGCGGATCACCGTGCCGTATATTGACGACACCACCAAGGCCACGGAAATGGCCAAACGCATCAATCAGGCCGAGGCAACTGACGGCGCCCGGCCACTGGTATTCGATACCATCGTCAACAGTGATATCCGGGAGGTCATTGCCGGTGCAAACGGCTTCATGGTGGACATTTTCGGCACTTTTCTGAGTCCGCTGGAGCAGGAGCTGCAGTCGTCTTCGTCCTACTCGGTTGGGAAATCCCATGCCATCAACAATGCAGGACGCTATGAACAGCGCATCCACGCCGTTAATTTTGCCCTTGATAATGATGACGGTGCGCGGACCCGCCATTACGATGAAGCAGACCTGATTCTTGTCGGTGCCTCCCGCAGTGGCAAAACCCCTACCTGCCTGTATCTTGCGCTGCAATACGGTGTCAAGGCGGCCAACTACCCGATAACGGAAGAGGACCTGAATGACCAGAGTATTCCGGGAGTACTGCGCCCCCACAAACAGAAAATCTTCGGGCTGACCATTGATCCGGAGCGGCTGGCAACCATCCGCAATGAGCGCAAACCCAACTCCCGCTATTCATCCGCCAAGCAGTGTATGCACGAGATTGAGGAAATCGAGCTGATGTACCGGCGCGAGCGGATTCCCTACCTGAACACCACTGACTACTCAGTGGAAGAAATTTCAACCCGGATCATGATGAGCGCCGGGCTGAAACGAAACCGATAGCTTCGGCGCTTACAGCTCCCTGAGCTCAAGCCCCAGCTTCTGGGCCAGTTCCCGGTTGTCATGGCTGGTGACGACCGCTGTACTGGCGTTCTCCGGGGCCAGCCAGGTGCGGGCCACCCGTTGCATGTCGGCAATGGTCACAGCCAGCACCCGCTCACGGAAACGCGAACGCTGCTCCGGCGTACGACCGAACAGGCGGTTGTGGAACGCGTGGCGGGCGGCGCCAGCCGGGGATCGGGGTCTGTCGAGCTGGCCGATAACCCCCAGAATGGATTCCTCCAGGTCCTGCGCTTCATGATTTTCTTCCTCCAGCCAGCGCAGTGACTGATCGAAGTCATCCAGGGTCTCGCTGAGCCTCGGGTCGCGATAGGAGAAGAACCGGAAGGTGCCGTTTACACTGTCCTGACCTGCGCCACCACCATAGGCACCACCCTTCTCCCGAATGGCGCGATGCAGGTAGCCATTGCGCAGGAAACCGCCAAGAACGCTCAGTGGCGCCGCATCGGGATGATCCACGGCAACGGTCGGAAACGCTCTTGAACAGAAGTTGACCTGGGTCGAGGTCAGCCAGGCCTGGTGCACCTGATAGGGCCTGTGGCTCAGTCTCCACTGCTCACCGGTGGCGGCTGGCTGGCCGCTCCAGAGCTCTTTGACGTCATCCAGCATGGGCTCAAGCTGCTCGTCTTCCGCGACCAGCAGAAACTGACGGCTCTGCTGCCTGATTCTGCCATGGAGCCTGGCCAGACTGTCACAGAATGTCGCCAGATCCTCGGGGTCGTCCAGTGACTTGTCCAGCACCCTTGCGCCACGGATTGCTTCCAGCCCGCCAAGGCGGAATGCGAGCCATGCACCCGGACTTATACCCTGGGATGCTGCGCCCATGGCCAGGCTGTGGCCGCTTCCGGTGACGGCCTGATCACGACGGGTACGTACCTGGGCAACCAGTTCCCGGATTCGCTCCTGTTCATCAAAGCGTGCGCTGTTGAACACATCGGCCAGCAGCCGGGTCAGCTCCGCCCTGTTACGGGCCAGGGCTTTACCGCTGAATACCAGATAGCCACTGAGGTTCTGGGCATCATCAATCCCGCCCTTGGCGGAAAATGACACACTGATACCACCAGACTCGGCAGAAATGCGGTCCTGCATCCCCAGATAATCCAGGTCGCCACAGCCAACCTCGGTAATCAGGGTGGTGTAGTATGGCAGCAGCACCAGATCGTCCTGGGAAAGGTCCGGCACCGGCACTATGATCTGTTCATAGACCAGTCCGTTGGTGCCACGGGCATAGAGTGATGTCGACGAGTCGCCATCGTAGCGACATTCCGGTTCTGGCAGCTGCAGGGGTACATCGCTCAGATCCACTTTCGGCAGCATGGAATCATCATCCTTGCGGGCCTGACGATCTTCCAGAGCCCTGGCCCGGTCAATGATTTCCTGCGTTTCCTGTTCGGTCAGGGCCGCTTTGCGACGGGCAAGCGCCTCGCGGATGGCTTGCTGACGCCGGGGTTCGAGTTTGTCGTCGGGACGCAGAGTCAGCGTTACCCGGTGGGGATTTTCCAGTATTTTGCGGCGGATGAGATCTGGCACATAGCCAGGGTCGCGGATTTTCTCACGCATTTTTTCCAGCACGGGCTCCAGGTCCAGAAGCTCGACCGGGTCGCCACCGTGAATCATCGGCGAGATAGCGCTCATGATCAGTTGCAGACCGTAGGGAAACTGATCACCGGCGATCTCCCGCTGCTGCAGTTCGAGCTGATGCAGGATGGCCTCCAGACGTTCCTCGCTGACACCCTCACTCACTACCCGTGCCAGGGTTTCTTCAATCAGCGTCTCCAGGGCGCCCTGTTGACCGGGTTCGCTGCCCTCTATACCGCAGACAAAGGTCATTTCCCGGTTGGAATCCTCGATGCCACACATAGGTGATGGCGCGTGGCCTATATCGGTGGTTTCGAGCGCCCTCATCAACGGCGATGCACTGTTTTCCAGCAGCACGCTGGCCAGCAGCTGAGCTTCCAGATTTTCCTGCAGGTCAAAGCTGTGGCCCAGCAGCCAGCCCATTACGATATGGGTTTTGCCGGCCGTGTCTTCCTGTTCGCTGATGGCATACCCCTGCTCTACCCGTACCGGCGAAAACAGTCGTTTTTCATCGTGCACCGGCAGCTCGATTTCAAGGCGGTCAAAGCGTTTCAGGGCCAGCTCTTCAAAACGCGCATGGTGCTCATGGGCCGGAATATTGCCGTAAGTTGCAAAGGTGGCATTGCTGGGATGGTAATGATGACGATAGAAGCTGAGCATGTCCTGGTAGCTCAGATCCACAATCTGGTCAGGCTCGCCGCCACTGTTGTAGTGATAGGTGGTGGTCGGAAACAGATGACTCGAGAGGTTCTGCCACAACTGGGACGTGGGCGAGCTCATGGCTCCTTTCATTTCATTGTACACCACACCGCGGTAGACCAGATCGGTCGCCGGATCCGTCGGGGTATCAAACTCCAGCCGGTGACCCTCCTGGGCAAAATCCAGGGGGTCGAGCGTCGAAAAGAACACCGAATCCAGGTAGACCGTCAGCAGATTATCGAAGTCCTTGCGGTTCATGCTGGCAAACGGATAGGCCGTCCAGTCACTGCTGGTAAATGCGTTCATGAAGGTATTGAGAGACCGGTGAATCATCATGAAAAACGGATCACGAACCGGAAACCGTTCACTGCCGCAAAGCGCCGTGTGCTCCAGAATGTGAGCAACGCCGGTGGAATCCATCGGGAAAGTGCGCAACGCAACAAAGAACACGTTTTCATCGTTGTCGGCGGCGAGATGAAGGTGGCGGGCACCGGTTTTTCTGTGACGATACTCTTCGACAGTGATATTCAGTGTCTCTATACGGTGGCTCCGGAGTTGTTCAAAGGCCGGGTGGACCTTATGCTCGACACTACCACTACCCCCGACGGTACTCCCGATAACTGCAGCCATTTATTGATGTCCTGTCTTTACTGAAAAAGGATTTGTAGAGTAACACGTAGTTTCAACTATCATGCACAAACGCGAAGCAACACACTGGTGCCAGATGCCATGACAAGTATTACGCCAGACGAATCATCCGGATCAACCCCGGCCGCAGCCAATACGTCCGCTGCAGCAAGCCGGCACGAGAAGCTGCATGCACCGGAAGTGGCCGCTTACTGGGCCGAACGGAGACATTACCTGGAGAAAATCCGCAAAGTGCCAGAGATTCGTCAACGCTTCTGGCGGGAGATGGGCATTTATCTGCTGCGGCGGGTGCTCTGGTCGTTCGGCTTTTTTCCGGTGTTCATCGCTTTCTGGCTGCCGTTTGTGCTTTCCAGCTTCAACCCGGTGGTCATGGCCAGCGATCTGATCCCGATCCTGCAGGAATTCGTGCAGGCCAATCCCGAGGAGCAGGCCAACGCTCTGAGTACGGTCGCCATTGCCTGGGCCTCCATCGGCTTCTTCTTTCTGGTGTTCGACTTCGTACTGACGCCCTTCAAATCACCTTACGAGTACGAAGCGGATGTCTATATGCGGTCGTGGGAGCAGCTTAACCATGATCAGCTCCCGGACCGGGTGTGACTTGTCCGGCATTGCCGGCAGGCCCGACTCCCGGTTACCTGAACTGGTTCTGATAACGCACCGCTAACCGGCGCCAGTCATCCGGTGTATCAACATCACTGACTGCGCCGGCGACCGGAAGTGTGATTGCACCATGACGTGCGAGTACGCCGGCAGCACCGCGATCGCCCTCTAGCTGCAGGACTTCAGGCCACAGATATCGCGGAATATAGGCTGGAGCGGCAGGCCGGCCATGAATGTCCGCAGCGACCGGAACCCCCGGCGCCTTTCTCGCTGCCCTGGCCAGATGCGCCAGATCGTCGCCGGTGATCAGCGGCTGGTCCAGCAACACAATGAAAACACCCCTGGCCCGGGGCCTGAGCGACTCAATGCCCGAGCGCAGGGAAGCGGCCATGCCCTCTTCCCAGTGTGATGCGTAATGCCAGGCCGACACCGACCGCTGACAACGAAAACGGATCAGCGGATACCCGCCACCCGTGACCACCGTGATCCGTGTGCCGAGATGTCTGGCCTGATCAATAGCCCGGTCCAGCATGATGCCATTGCCTATTGGCAGCATAGCCTTGGGGCGTCCCAGACGTCGGGATGCGCCGGCCGCCAGTACCAGTACGGGAAACGCCTCATGGTCCCGATATAACTTCTTGCGCATTATGGCGCCCCGGGGTGGAAAGAAAGTTCTGTCATCGCGCAACACAGCGTCGAATGCGCAAGGCTGCTCGCGACTCCCGATTTTTGCTAGAATCCGCCCATCATTCAAGCCACCCGTGTGGACCCGTTCAATGAACCATCTGTTTATCGACAATCTCACCGTGATTGATTTCGCCTACCTTGATGCCTCCCGGGGTCTGGTCGGCGAAAGCTGGATTGTGGATGTAATCCTGGGCGGCGAGCTGGATGAACAGGGCATGGTCTTCGACTTCGGCAACGTCAAACGCACGATCAAACGGGTGATCGACGAACGCGTGGATCATCGCCTGGTCATTCCCCGCGGCTACAGTGGGCTGCAGTGGGACCAGACCGACCCTCAGGCCTTTGCCTGGACCCTCACCGACGGCACGGTTATCAGCCACCGTTCGCCGGATGAAGCCGTCGTCTGGCTGTCGTCCGAGCAGCTGGTTCCATCCGCTGTGGCGGACCTTCTGCAGCAGGAGTTGCGGGCGGTGCTGCCCGGCAATGTCACGGATATCGCCATCCGCCTGCGCGAGGAAGTCATTGAAGGCGCCTACTATCACTACGTGCACGGGCTCAAAAAGCACCGGGGCAACTGCCAGCGCATTGCCCACGGCCACCGCTCGTCGATACGGATTGATCGCAATGGCCAGCGTGACCGGCACCTGGAACATCACTGGGCCGGGTTATGGCAGGACATTTACGTGGGAACCCGGGAAGACATCACCCGCCGCTGGGTTGCCGAGGACGGCACTGGCTACATCCGCTTCGAGTACGAGGCGGAGCAGGGCGAGTTTTCACTGACCCTGCCGGAAAAGCGGGTCTACATGCTCGACTCGGACACCACCGTTGAACTGATTGCGGCCCATATCGCCGATCGTCTGAAAACCGATTTCCCCGCCGACGCTATTGTGGTCAGGGCCTACGAGGGCGTGGGCAAAGGCTCTATCGCTGAAAGGGGTCTGAAAGGGGTCTGACCCCAGAACAAAAAAACCGCCGGAAGGCGGTTTTTTTGCTGGCCAGCCGGTGGGCTGTACCGGCTGGCCGTATTGGCGTCCCCTACCGGGTTCGAACCGGTGTTGCCGCCGTGAAAGGGCGGAGTCCTAGGCCACTAGACGAAGGGGACTGAAAACTTGGTGGAGCCAGGCGGGATCGAACCGCCGACCTCAACACTGCCAGTGTTGCGCTCTCCCAGCTGAGCTATGGCCCCACAACGGCTGCGTATATTAAGGATCGCTCCATGGCAGGTCAACCTTTTTCCCAGGAATTTTCCGGATTCTGCCAGCAGGCTGCCTGGCCTGTTGACCAGACGCTGTTGCCGCGACCCTATTGCCCCGCCAGAGCCGCGAACTCTTTCTCCACCCGCTTGGTTTCCTTCTTGGAGAAACCGCCCATCACTGCAAGCGCATGGCGAAGACGGGAACGGGTCATATCCGGCCCGATCATCGCCATCGAGTCCATTACCGACCAGGAATTGGGGGTACCAGCGATAGCAATGAAAATGGCGAACATGAAATCCCCCATCTTCAGATCCATGGCGTTGGCCAGGAATTTGATGTCGGCGAAGATATTTTCCTTGCTCCAGTGCCGCTGCGCTTCCAGTTTCCAGAGCGTGAACTGCAGTATGCGTCTGATCTGCCCTTCATCCAGCTTGTTGTGGGCAAAATCTTCCGGGCTCAGATCCAGCATGCCGGAGAACATGAAAGACGCCATGGGAGCCACGTCGGTGAAGACCTCGGCACGACCCTTGATATGGGGGACCAGATTTTTCAGGGCCTGCTCATTGAACCACCACTGACGCATGCGCTCGATAAACTGCTCCTCACTGAGCTCGTCCCGGATCCACTGACCGTTGAGCCAGCGCAGTTTTTCGACGTCAAACACCGGACCACCCAGCGACATGCGCTGGATATCGAAATCAGCAATCATTTCAGACAGCGTGAATTTTTCCCGTTCATCGGGCATCGACCAGCCCATTCTTCCAAGGTAGTTGGTGACGGCTTCAGGCAGAAACCCCATGCGCTCATAGAAATTGATGCTGGTTGGATTCTTGCGCTTGGACAATTTGCTCTTGTCCGGATTGCGAAGCAGCGGAAGATGACACAGCACCGGCATCTGCCAGCCAAAATACTCGTAAAGCAACTTGTGCTTGGGCGCTGAGTTGATCCATTCCTCACCCCGCAGAACATGGGTTATCCTCATCTCGTGGTCGTCTACCACGTTGGCCAGGTGGTAGGTGGGCATACCGTCGGATTTCAGCAGAATCTGGCAATCGACCTGCCCCCAGTCAATTTCAATGGTGCCCCGCAGCATGTCTTCAATCTCACAAACGCCATGCTCCGGCACCTTCATCCGGATCACATGGGGATCCCCGGCCGCGAGGCGGCGATCCACTTCTTCCGGCGACAACTCCAGATCGCCTTTAATCCCCGGGTTCAGGCCCTGTGCCTTGCGCTCCTCCCGAATTGCATCCAGCTCCTCCGGTGTGCGGAAGCAATAGAAGGCGTGGCCGTTCGTTACCAGATCTTCGGCATACTGACGATAGGAGTCCTTGCGCTCTGATTGCCGATAGGGCCCATAAGGGCCTCCCACATCCGGGCCTTCGTCCCATTCCAGGCCAAGCCAGCGCAGTGCGCCCAGAATGTCGTTTTCTGATTCGCCGGTGCTGCGGGCCTGATCGGTGTCCTCGATTCGCAGAATGAACTGGCCCCCGTGCTGGCGTGCGAAACACAGATTGAAAAGCGCCACGAAAGCGGTGCCAACGTGAGGATCACCGGTGGGTGACGGTGCAATTCGGGTACGTACTGTCATGAAGGCATCCTGATGGTTTAGGCCTGAAAGCGTGTTCGCCTGAAACAGGCCTTGCTCTGAAAAACCGGCATTATAACGGGCTCAGAGCAGATTCGCATGAAAGTGGTCACGGTGGTTTAATCAGGACTTGTTAATGTTATATTATAACGTACCACTGACAAGGAACCTGCAATATGCACCGTACAAGGTCTTCCCGTTTCGCCTTCCGCGCTGCCGTCCTGGCGCTGGCTTTACTGCCTGTTTCCCTGCTGGCAGCGCCAAGGGTCGTGGTGTCTCTCAAACCGCTGGAGCTGCTGGTTCGGGCCGTTGCCACTGAGGACACGATCGTGACCACGCTGATTGAGCCCGGCGGTAATCCACACAACTATTCGTTGAAACCCTCACAACGCAGGGCTCTCGGCGAAGCCGACGCCATCTTCTGGATCGGGCCGGAAATGGAAACCTTTCTGACCCGACTGCTCAATGGCGAAGACTTCCGTTCCCGCTCCCACGCCATGATGACCATTGAAGACTCCGGCAAGCATGACTCTGATGACCGGAAAAATGATGAAGCTCACGGTCACCATCACGACCATGACCACGGCCACAGCCACGATGGTGACGCGACAGGAGCTGACCCCCACATCTGGCTGGATCCCGCCATCGCCGGCGACATTGCCCGCAGAATCCACGCTGTCCTGGCGGCGCAGCCGCAAGCGGAAAAAGCCGCTCTGGACAGGAACCTTGCAGGATTCGAGCAGTCCCTGAGTGCGGCCGAGGCTGAGATAAAAAAGCAACTGGAACCAACCCGGGCGATTTCCCTGTTCACCTATCACAACGCCTTTACACATTTTGCCGAACACTATGACCTGGCGGTGGCAGGCGTGCTCTCCCTCAACCCGGAACTGGCTCCCGGCGCCCGCCACATTGCCGAAGTTCAGGACACACTGCGCAATGCCCAGCGGCCCTGCCTGATGACCGAAGAGCCCTTTGATGAGCAGAGCTGGGATTCGATTGTCGGCAATACCAAGGTTACCTTCAGTCGCTGGGACCCGCTGGCTTCAGATATAGAAGCCTCCGCCGACGGGTATGTGGCGTTTCAGAAATCGCTGGCACAGTCGGTTCTGGACTGTCTTTAGTGTCCCGTCTGGTTAATTCGCTGCTCTACTGAGCCCCTGAAAGCCTTGAGAGCAAGGCGCGGTGGCGAAGGTTTGGTGGTTCCAAATCGAGCCGACGCAACACCGCTCTCAAGGCTTTCAGAGGCTCCCGAAGGGCTAGTCGCTCGGGCCTCTGGACCTGTGTTGCCAGCCCTTGATGTAGAACCACTACACCTGCGGACTGGCGCCTCGGCCAGAGGCCCGAGCGGCAAGCAGTAGGTCAACGAATTAACCAGACGGGACACTCGGTTGTTACCAGAGCAACTCCAGGATCAGCGGAATAGTGACGATCGCCAGCAGGGTCTGGCCACTGATGATAGCCGCCATCAGTGGCGCATCACCGCCCAGCTGGCGCGCCAGAATATAGGAAGACGTTGCCGTGGGTAGCGTTGCGAGCAGAATGCCTGCCTGGACAAGTATTCCGTCCAGGCCAAGCGCCAGCGCCAGTCCCATTGTCATTAATGGAAATCCGACCAGTTTCAGACCCGACGACACCAGCAACGGCAACGATGTGCCCCGCAGTGCTTTCAACTGCAGACCGGCTCCTACCGTCATCAGCCCCAGTGGCAGGGCGAGATCACTTAAAGGTTCGAGCACTCCCGCCAGCAAAGGATGAAATCCGACCCTGAAATAACCCCAGAGGGCACCGATAACCGAGCCGATGATCAGCGGGTTGGTCATGATTGCCCGGGCGACGGGTCGCCAGCGCACCCCACCATCCTGCCCGACCGCCAGCGAAAACATCAGGATGCACAGCAGATTGATCAACGGGATTTTTACTGCAATCACAATGGCCATGGTAGACAGACCATCATCGCCCAGAAGCATCCCGGCAGTGGCAATGGCTACAAACGAGTTGAACCGTATACCACCCTGATAGACCGAGGAAAAAACCGGGCCGGACCAGCGGAACAACCACTGCACAGCGAGCAGTGCCAGAGTCATTGCCGCCAGCATCGCCAGCACCAGCACAAACACGTCACCATAGGCTGAAACCGGAACCCGGGCCTGCCCCAGCTTGAAGATCAGCATGGCCGGAAACAGCACGTAATAGGAAAACCGCTCGGCCTGCAGCCAGAAGCTGTCACCGGGAAACTGGAAGCGCCTGAACAGGTAACCGGTCAGAATAAGAATAAAGACCGGCGCAAGTGCCTGAGTCATCATTGCCAGAGGCGCCTTATCACTGTCCGGGTTACTGCGGAGGGCGCAGACCTGATCATGAGCCACAGCAATGAGAACTGGACCGACAACGGGCGGTGCAACCGGGGATGGCGGGCCTGATTCCAGACCGCTGCTGCCACTCCCTCTGGCCCGAGATTGATACCCAGATTACCAAACAAGGCGGATTTCCCCGTATTGGACCGCACCATCCCGGTGTTTACAAACGGCGGCATCAGATCTCCGACCTGAATATCATGGTGCTCCCATTCTATGCTGAGGGCTTCGGTCATCGCCCGCACCGCGTGCTTGCTGGCCGAGTATGAAGCAAAATCCGGAATGCCGAAGGAGGCCGAGGCCGAGCTCATATTGATCACCTGAGCGCCAGGGGTGGCTTTGAGGTAGGGAAATGCGGCATGAAGCACAGTCATCAGCCCGATCACATTAATCTCGACAATGTCCCGGTGTGACGCCATATTGATTTCTTCGAATCGCCCGACCTTCAGGATACCGGCATTATTATGCAGAAGCCGCAACTGGCCGTCCGTCCGTCTGGCGAAATCGGCCAACCCCTGGCTTACTGAGAGTTCATCCACGACATCCATGACATGGATACTGCAGTGATCCGCGCCCAGCTCTTCCGCCAGCGACATCAGGGCTGGCTCGTCCCGATCCGCCGCACCCACAAACCAGCCCCGGGAGGCAAACAAGCGCGCGGTTTCCCGGCCGATGCCGGCGCCCGCACCCGTGATGAAGATGGATTCCTTCATAAGACTTTCCTTGACGGCGGTGAACACGGTTAGCAAAAGGCTCACCGCAAGTTTCCCGATCGCAGGCCCCAAGCCAACGAAATAATGCCGATAAATGGTGGATCTGCCTACCACCGGGAGCCAAAAACCGGCATTTCCTGATAAAATACCCTTATTTGAGGCCAAAGAGCAGTACATGAGTAACCAGATATTCCGCAAAAGCTGCCCCGGAACAGATCCAGCCCCGGGAGGCCCGGTACCTTCGCCCTCACGCCGCTTCTGCGTGGCCCCGATGATGGACTGGACCACCAGCCACTATCGCTTTTTCGCCCGTGTGCTCAGTCGTCGCGCCCTGCTCTACACCGAGATGGTCACCACCGGCGCGCTGATTCACGGTGATACTGCCCGCTTGCTGAGACACAACCCGGAAGAATACCCGCTGGCCCTGCAACTGGGCGGCAGTGTCCCGGAAGAACTGGCCCAGTGTGCGCAACTGGCAGAGCAATATGGCTTTGATGAAGTGAATCTTAACGTCGGCTGCCCCAGTGACCGGGTGCAGAACAATATGATGGGCGCCTGCCTGATGGAACATCCGGACCGGGTTGCTGAAGGGGTAGCGGCGATGATCGCGGCCACCAGTCTGCCGGTCACGGTAAAACACCGGATTGGCATTGACGGTCACGAATCCTGGGCGAATCTCTGTGAGTTCGTCGAAAAGGTCTCCGCCGCTGGCTGCCGGACCTTTATTGTTCATGCCCGAATCGCCGTGCTTGAAGGCCTGAGCCCGAAGGAGAACCGGGACATCCCGCCGCTGAAATACGCCTGGGTTTACGATCTGAAAGCACGCTATCCACACCTGGAAATCATCATTAACGGTGGCATCAAAACCTTTGATGAGTGTCATCAGCACCTGCAACACACGGATGGTGTGATGCTGGGGCGCGAGGCTTACCATAACCCCTGGCTACTGGCCGGGGTCGATGCCGAGTTCTTCGACCAGCCAGCTCAGGTCGGTTCGCGCCACAATGCGCTTCGCCAGGTATTACCCTTTATTCAGGAAGAACTGGACCGGGGTGTTTATCTCGGTCACATAACCCGTCACCTGATGGGCCTGTTTCATGGCCAGCCCGGCGGCCGCCAGTTCCGGCGTTACATCAGTGAAAATGCGCACCGGCCGGGCTCAGGTATTGAGGTGATTGAGGCGGCCATGGCGAAAGTCCCGGAGCCGGGAGTCAGGGCCCCAATCCCCGCATGACACCTTTTGCCATCTTGTTACCGCAGTATCAGGCCGTTATTGTAGGCGTAATATGAAAGCGTCGGCAGACCGGCCAAGCTTACTAAGCTGAAAGAAAGTAGGCGGACAAGTCCATTCAGGACACGCCGTGAATACATCCATGTAGGCTCGGATGCAGCATCCCTGCTGCATACGGTCCTGAATGGACTTGTCCGCCTACTTTCTTGGTCTCTACTAATAAAATATCAGGATGCGAGGACGAATGACCAGCAAGCTCGAACAACTGAAAACCATGACCTCGGTCGTCGCCGACACCGGCGACCTCGATGCCATTGCCCAATGGCAGCCTCAGGACGCCACCACCAACCCGTCGCTGTTGCTGAAAGCCGCCGCATCGGACGCCTATCGGCCGATGCTGGACGAAGCCGTCGCGGCCGCGCGGACACAGGGCGGGTCTGACGCAGAGCAACTGACCCATGCCACCGACATGCTGGCCGTGCTGGCGGGGCGGGAAATCCTTGGGCGGGTGCCCGGCGTGGTTTCCACAGAAGTGGATGCCCGCCTGTCTTTTGACACCGACGCCACTCTGGCAAGGGCTCGCCGTCTGATAGAGCTTTATGACAAGCTTGGCATGGACACCAGCCGCGTGCTGATCAAGATTGCCTCGACCTGGGAAGGCATCCGCGCTGCCGAGCAACTTCAGCGGGAGGGCATCAACTGCAACCTTACTCTGCTGTTTTCCTTTATTCAGGCAGCCGCCTGCGCCGATGCCGGTGCCTTCCTGATCTCGCCTTTTGTTGGCCGTATACTGGACTGGCACCTGGCCGCCTCCGGACGGGACAGCTTCCCTGCCGATGAAGACCCGGGAGTTCGGTCGGTCGCGCGCATCTACAATTATTACAAGGCCAATGGCTACAAAACCGTGGTTATGGGCGCCAGCTTCCGCAATGCCGGCGAGATTGAAATGCTGGCAGGTTGTGACCGGCTGACCATCAGCCCGGCCCTGCTGGAAAAGCTTGATGATGACTCCGGCGAACTGACACGCCGGCTCTCTCCGGACACTGCCAGGAGCCATGACGACCCCGGCCGGATCGATGAAAAACTGTTCCGCTGGGAATCCAACGAAGACGCCATGGCGACCGAGAAGCTTGCGGAGGGTATTCGCCGCTTTACCAGCGACCAGATCGAACTGGAAAACCGGGTCAGACGTCTGTCCAACGCAGCCTGACTCTGCCGAACGCGAGGAGCAACATGATAGAGCGCCTGAAGCAGCTGTTCTCAACCGCTGACCAGAAGCCCGGAAAGCCTGACGCCCATCAGCTGACCGTGGCCGCAACAGCGCTGATGGTTCAGCTTTCGCGGGTAGATAACGATGAAGACCAGGCCGAGCTGAAAACCATTGTCGACTGTGCTGTGCGCAGCCACGAAGTTACCCGTGAGGAAGCCGAAGAGATACTGGAAGACGCGCTGAGTCAGGCCGACGATTCCACCTCTCTCTACGAGTTTACCGGACTGATCAATGAGCATCTCGATCAGCAGGAGAAACAGGCTTTGCTGGAGAGCATCTGGCGGGTTGCCTTTGCTGACGGACGCATTGACAAGTATGAAGAGCACCTGATCCGGCGCATGGCGGACCTGCTTCACCTTAACCACCGGGAATACATGCAGGCCCGCCACCGGGCTGAAGGCCAAAGCTGAGACCGGCAGATCAACCATGCAAGTTCAAGAGCGCCTGAGGAGACACCATGTTAGCGATACTCCATCCTGATACGGCCAGGGACAGCGAAGCCTATCGACAGACCATGCACTTTCTCGAAAACCTGCCGGGCGTGTCGGTGCGGGTGCATGAAATTCAGGGCGAAAGGCAGCGCCTGACCGAAATTTATCTTCTGGGCGACACCAAGGGCCTGAACAAGGAAGAGATTGAGGCGCTGCCTGCGGTTGAACGCGCTATCCGCATTTCCGATGACTACCGCATACTTGGCCGCCACAAGGACGACCTTCGCCAGAGTGGCTTTACCTACAACGGCGTCACTTTTGACCAGAGCAATCTCAATGTCTTTGCCGGCCTTTGCGCGGTTGATGTACCGGAACACGTTGAACAGATGATGCAGGCACTGCAACAGCATGGCGAAGTCTGCACCCGCATGGGCGCTTACAAGCCCCGGACCAATCCCTATTCGTTTCAGGGCCACGGCAAAGGCTGTCTGCCCTGGGTTTTCGATAAAGCCGGCAAGCATGGCATCAAGGTGATCGCCATGGAAATCACCCATGAAAGCCATATTGAAGAGATTGATGAATGCCTCGAAAAACTGGGGCGGCCCACTGGTGTCATGCTGCAGGTGGGTACCCGCAACACCCAGAATTTCGAGCTGTTGAAAGCCATCGGCCGCCAGAACACCTACCCGGTGCTGCTGAAAAGAGGCTTCGGGATTACCCTCAACGAATCATTGAACGCGGCTGAATACCTCGCCAGCGAGGGTAATGCCAACGTTATTTTCTGCCTGCGCGGTATGAAGACAGAGGCCGGCCAGCCGCACCGGAACATGGTGGACTTCGCTCATGTGCCGGCCGTCAAACGGCTGACCCGCATGCCGGTCTGCGTTGACCCGTCGCACTCTGTCGGCAGTCGTGAAAAATCGCCCGATGGCATCCTTGATGTCATGCATGCCACCGCCCAGGGCGTGATTGCCGGCGCCAACATGGTACTTGCAGACTTCCACCCCAAACCCGAAAAAGCGCTGGTCGACGGACCCCAGGCACTGCTGATGGACGAGCTTCCGGCTTATCTGGAAGACATCCATCTGTGCCACGAGACCTGGAAGAAACGTCAGCAGATCTACCGCAGAATGAAGGATGCCCGGGCAGAATGATTGTTTACGGACACCGTGGCGCAAAAGGTGAAGCGCCGGAGAACTCCCTGGCGGGATTCAGGCATGCCTTTCGCCACGGCATACGTCATTTCGAGCTGGACCTGGTGCTGTCAAAAGACGGCAAACCGGTAATTATTCACGACCTGACCGTTGATCGCACCACCGACCAGACCGGCGAGGTGTATAAATACACAGCCTCAGAGCTGGCGGGCATGGACGCCCGTCGCAACACCACGGCGTGGCCCTCAAGTGTCGGGGTACCAGGCCTGGAGGACCTTCTGAACGAGTTTCCGGAAATCGAGCACCTGCAGCTTGAGGTAAAGAAGGATGCCCGCCAGCGCCTTAACGTGCTTTGCAACCGGATAATAGAGGTCATACAACGTCGCGGACTCTATGGGCAGGTCGTAGTCACCTCCTCCGACACCCGCTTCCTGCGCGAGGTCCGACGGCGGGACCGGAAGGTGAAAACAGGCCTGGTCAGCAACCGGAAATTTCCGCGACCAACCAAGGTAGCTGCAAGAATGCATTGCGACTATTTGTGTCTGGGCTGGAGAATCTGCAGCAGGGGACTTGTTGACGAGGCCCACCGTCGAGACATGAAAGTGTCAACATGGACCGTCAACCGGATTCACGACATGCTTTATCTTGAGGACATGGGCGTGGACAGCATTATCACCGACTACCCGACCAGTACCCGCATATACTTCGATAACCGCGCTCGTAACCCGTTACCGCTGGCGACCGGCACCAGCCGCGAATCCGCAACCACCGCCTGATCAGAAAATACGATTCAGACCGTTCAGCGCCGCGAGCCGGCAGGCTTCCGCCATCAACGGATAGTTAAACGTCGGGTTAATGAAATAATTCATTTTCCGGATTTTGATGCATCATAGGTAAGCTCGTCTGCAGACTGCCCCCCTGCGGACCTGCGTTCATTTTCTTCTTCGCATTTCTGGGGGCTACCGCCGCAGATATCACACGTTTTACTGATGCCCATGGCGCCGAGACCGCCGCAGGAGCCACTAATGGGCTTGCGCCCCATCATGACGCCAACGGACATGGCAGCGACCAGAAACATCACAATCATCAAAACCAGCAGAAAAGTACCCATAGCACCCTCCCCATCATTGAGTCAGAAACGAGGAAAAAGCCGGCGAATAATCCGTTTCAAAACCGTCTTCTCCACGAACAATAAAGTAAGCGGCGATATTCTCCCGTGTCGCCAACGCTATCGCTTTGTCAGAACCCATCACATTGAACGCCGTTGCCAGCGAATCTGCCGTCATGCAATCCTCGGCAATAACAGTCACGGACGCCAGATCATGATCGATCGGCCTGCCATCAACGGGGTCAATTGTATGGGAAAAGCGCTTTCCATCCGATTCGTAATAGTTACGATAGTCACCCGATGTTGCCATGGCCCTGTCACCGATCACAACCACCCGGTTGACCTGACGCTGAGCAGACAGAGCCGCTGGCTCCTCAATGGCAAGACGCCAGGCATTGCCGTCGGGCTTGCGGCCCTGAACGCTGACTTCGCCACCAATTTCAACCAGAAATGCCGACAAACCCTCCGACTCCAGGTAACGGGCAACCTCATCCACCGCATAACCCTTGGCAATGGCAGACAGATCCACATACTGCCGTGGCTCCGCCCGTAATGCTGGTGGTTCAGCTCTGAGATCCAGCTTCTGATACCCGATCCGCGACAGTAATAACGCCAGTTGCTCTTCTGTGGGGACGTCTTCCGGCCTTGCCTCCGGACCAAAACCCCAGAGGTTGACTACCGGACCGATGGTAACATCAAAAGCTCCTTCGGTTAGATCCGAGATCTGGCGGCTTCTGGCCAGTACCCGGTAAAGCCCGGGTGAGATGGTTGTCCACTGACTCTGATCTGGCAACTGGTTGAAGCGCGACAGTTCCGAGTCGTCGCGCCACGTGGACATGGCCCCATCCACATCCTTGAGGACCTCTCCAATCCCCCTGGCGACGGATTCCAGCCTTGCCTGATCGTCTTCCATGACCACGTTGACGTGATACCCGGTCCCGAACACAGGGCCGGATATTTCCCAGACTTTTTCCTCTGCCTCGAACGAGCAACCCGCCAGCACAACCAGGGCCAGAACCCCCAAGGTTCTGGCCACTGCTACCCTGACGGGCCCGGTCATGCAGCACGCCATGCGAGTTGCTTAACCCCCGAAGTCATCCAGCATGATGCTTTCGTCCTCGACACCCAGATCCTTCAGCATCTTGATGCAGGAAGCATTCATGATGGGTGGCCCGCACATGTAATACTCACAGTCTTCAGGAGCCGGGTGGTCCTTCAGGTAATTTTCATACAACACATTGTGGATGAACCCGGTCGGACCCTGCCAGTTATCGGAAGGCAAGGCATCGGACAGGGCCACATGCCACTCAAAGTTGTCATTTTCTTCCTGCAGCATGTCGAAATCCTCGACATAGAACATCTCGCGTACACTGCGGGCGCCGTACCAGAAACTGATCTTACGATTCGTATTCAGGCGCTTGAGCTGGTCAAAAATGTGTGAGCGCATGGGTGCCATACCGGCACCACCACCGATGAAAATCATTTCCGCATCGGTCTTCTTGGCGAAGAACTCGCCGAATGGACCCATAACGGTGATCTTGTCGCCCGGTTTAAGAGCGAACACATAGGAGGACATGATACCCGGCGGATGATCTGTGCCCGGGGGCGGCGTTGCTATACGGATATTGAACTTGAGAACGCCCTTCTCTTCCGGATAGTTGGCCATGGAATAGGCACGAATGGTCTCTTCCTTGTTGACCGCCTTGTAACGCCAGATATCGAGCTTGTCCCAGTCTCCCCGGAAATCCTCTTCGATATCGAAATCCTTGAACTCGATTTCGTAGGGAGGACATTCCAGCTGGACATAACCTCCTGCCCGGAAATCCACTTCCTCTCCTTCCGGCAGCTTGAGCACCAGCTCCTTGATGAAGGTGGCCACGTTGTGGTTAGACTCTACAACGCATTCCCACTTCTGCACACCGAAGAATTCTTCCGGAACCTCTACTTTCATATCCTGCTTCACCGGAACCTGACAGGAAAGACGCCAGCCCTCCTTTTCTTCGCGGTTGGTGAAATGAGTCTTTTCCGTGGCCAGCATGGCACCGCCACCTTCCAGAACCTTGCACTTACACTGGGCACAGGTCCCGCCGCCACCACAGGCAGAGGACAGGAAGATACCGCTGCCGGCAAGCGTACCCAACAGCTTGCCACCGGCTTCGGTTGTTACCGTATGTTCCGGGTCGTCGTTTATTTCAATCGTCACGTCACCAGTGCTAACGAGCCTGGATCTTGCCGCGAGGATGACTGCGACAAGGGCCAGCACGATAACGGTGAACATGACCACGCCGAGAATAATTTCTGTATTCATGGTCTCGCCTTTTCGTTAAACCCAATCACCGGGTTGTTACAGTGAAATACCTGAGAATGACATAAAGCCAAGGGACATCAGCCCAACCGTGATGAAGGTGATGCCGAGGCCCCGCAGCCCTTCGGGTACATCGCTGTACTTGAGTTTTTCACGGATACCGGCAAGGGCAATAATGGCAAGCGCCCAGCCAACACCGGCACCGAATCCGTAAACCAGGCTTTCGCTGAAGGTGTAATCACGTTCAACCATGAACAGTGAGGCACCCAGAATGGCGCAGTTCACTGTGATCAATGGCAGGAACACGCCCAAAGCAGCGTAGAGAGCCGGAATATACTTATCCATGATCATTTCCATGATCTGGATAAGAGCGGCTATTACCCCGATATACGTGAGCAGGCCCAGAAAGCTCAGATCGACATTGGGCAAACCTGCCCAGTCCAGTGCGCCTTCTCTAAGGATGGTGTTATAGAGCAGGTTATTCACCGGCACGGTAATCGTCAGTACTACAATAACCGCGATACCGAGACCCGTTGCCGCTTCAATCTTCTTGGAGATCGCCAGGAATGTACACATTCCCAGGAAGAAGGCCAGCGCCATGTTTTCGACAAAAATAGCCTTCAGAATCAGACTGATATAATGTTCCATCAGAATGCCTCCTTGACGGTATGGCGTGACATCTTGAAGTCAGCCTCTTCAACCTGCTCAGGCTTCCAGACCCGCAGTCCCCAGATTGCCAGGCCGATAATAAAGAACGCACTCGGCGGCAGCAGCAACAGACCATTGGGAATGTACCATCCGCCTTCGTTGACAACCGGCATGATGGAAACCCCGAACAGCGAGCCCGCGCCCAACAGTTCGCGGAAGAACGCCACAAAGATCAGCAGGACCGAATAGCCCAGGCCGTTACCGACGCCGTCGAGGAAGCTCAGCCAGGGGCCATTCTGCATCGCAAAGCCTTCAGCCCGACCCATAACAATGCAGTTGGTAATGATCAGGCCAACGAACACCGAAAGCTGCTTGCTGATTTCATAGGCATAAGCCTTGAGTAGTTCATCAACCACGATAACCAGTGAAGCGATGATCGTCATCTGAACGATGATCCGGATACTTCCGGGAATCTGTGCCCGAACCAGCGAAACTGCAAGGTTGGAGAAAGCTGTAACCGCAATAACGGCTGCACACATGACCAGCGTCACGTTCATGCTGGTGGTTACCGCCAGCGCGGAACAGATTCCGAGAATCTGCAGAGCGATGGGGTTATTACTGAAAATCGGTTCGAAGAGAACCTGTTTGGCGGTTGCGTCTGCCATGGTCAGACCTCCCCTTGGCGAAGTTTTTTCAGGTAGGTTTGGTAGCCCCGGTCACCCATCCAGTAGTTGACCAGATTCTCAACGCCCCGGCTTGTCAGTGTAGCGCCGGAAAGCGAATCAACCTTGTGTTCCTTGTCAGCCGCATCAGCGCTTACGCCACCTTTGACCAGCCTGATTTTGGGCTCCTGCAGTTGATCACCATACACTTCCTTGCCGACCCATTGCCTTTTCCAGCGAGGGTTATCAACCTCGCCGCCCAGACCGGGGGTCTCGGCATGGTCATAAAACCCGAGTCCCTCAATGGTATTGGCATCGCCTTTCAACGAAACAAAACCATAAAGCGTGGACCAGAGACCATAACCGTGAACCGGAAGTACAACCCGAACCAGCTCGCCATTCTCCGACAGAGTGAAAATCTTGGCTACGTCGGGACGGCTTTTGATACCGGCCGGGTCCTCCGCCGCAGACAGAATTCTGGTGGACATTTCCGGGTCCGATGCTGCTTTGTACATGTCGTACTTCATCGGGTCATCAACGCCTACTGCACTCGGATCGACATACTCACCGGAATCCAGATCCAGTAGACGAACATCAAAGCGGGAGAACGCCTGCTCAATCTCTTCCGGACTTGCGCCCGGCTCGAGCATCCCGGCAGCCGCCAGAATGTTCGTACGGATATCAAGATTCTGGTTCTTGATCTGGGCTGGCCGCAGCAAAACCGCAGCCGTTGAGACCACAACAGAAAATGCAATACTCAGCACCAACGCTACCATCAGCGTTCTGGAGACAGTTTCTTTAGCTTTAGCCACGTGCAAGCCTCCGTTTGATGTTGGCCTGGACCACATAATGATCCATCAGCGGTGCAAATAGGTTGGCAAACAGAATTGCCAGCATGATGCCTTCAGGAAATGCCGGGTTAACCACGCGAATCAGCACCGTCATTACGCCCACCAGGATACCGAAGCCCCAGCGGCCGGTATTGGTCATGGCGGCAGACACTGGGTCCGTGGCCATGAACATCATGCCGAAGGCAAAACCTCCCATAACCAGATGCCAGTGCGCGGGCACATCGAACATCGGATTGGTTTCGGATCCGACGATGTTCAGAAGCAGCGTCATGCCGATCATGCCAATCAGCACGCCGCCGACGATACGGTAGGAAGCAATTCGCATCACCACCAGTACTATGCCGCCGAGCAGTATGGCCAGCGTGGAGGTTTCACCGATCGAGCCCTGGATCGAGCCCATGAACGCGGACATCCAGCCAATCTGGGTTTCAAGGGCTTCAAGGCCGCCGCTGGCAGCCCAGCTCAGGGCCGTTGCCCCACTGAACCCATCCACCGCAGTCCAGACCGCATCCCCTGAAATCTGTGCCGGGTAGGCAAAATACAGGAAAGCACGGCCGGTAAGCGCCGGGTTAAGAAAGTTCTTGCCGGTACCACCGAACACTTCCTTACCGATCACCACACCAAAGGTGATGCCCAGCGCAGCCTGCCATAACGGAAGGTCCGGCGGACAGATAAGTGCAAACAGAACCGAGGTGACGAAGAAACCTTCGTTTACTTCGTGACGGCGAACTGTTGCAAACAGAACTTCCCAGAAACCACCAACAATAAACGTTACTGCGTAAATCGGCACAAAATACGCCAGGCCGTAAACGAAGTTATCCCAGATGCTGGCCGCGTCGTTTCCGGCCAGTGCGCTGATGAAAGCCGTTCTCAGCCCGCCATCAGCCATCATTGCGTCGGGGTTTTCGGCCAGGAAACTGTTGGCCTGAAAGCCGATATTCCACATGCCGAAGAACATGGCCGGAAAGGTACATATCCACACCGTGATCATGATGCGCTTCAGGTCCACGCCATCGCGGACATGAGAGGTCGTCGATGTCACCTTGCCAGGTGTATAGAAAATTGTATCGACCGCTTCGAAGAGCGCGTACCAGCGCTCGTACTTGCCACCCTTCTCAAAGTGGTGCTCGATGCCATCGAGAAACTGCCGAATTGCCATCTGTTAGCCCTCGATCTCGATTCGGGTCAGATTCTCACGGAGAATCGGACCGTATTCATATTTACCCGGGCACACGAAGGTGCAGAGCGCCAGATCTTCTTCAGCCAGTTCAAGCGCACCCAGTTTCTGCGCCATTTCGGTGTCGCCTACAATCAGCGAGCGCAACAACTGGGTTGGCAGAATGTCCAGTGGCATCACTTTTTCGTATGACCCGACCGGAACCATGGCCCTTTCGCTGCCGTTGGTGGTGGTGGTGAAGTTGAACAATCGGCCCTTGGTCAGACTGGACAGGTAGATGTTCAGCACCGAGAAGCGATTGGACCCTGGTGACAGCCAGCCCATGAATTCGCGTTTGGTGCCCTCTTCAAGCACGGAGATCTGATTGGCAAACCGCCCCAGATAGGCACAGGCGTCATCGCCCCGACGACCACCGAAAACAGACCCGGAAATCGTGCGCACTTCGCAGTCAGTGGCAATTTCACCTTCCAGCAGTTCAGTCAGGCTTGCACCGATACGGGTGCGAAGCAGGCGGGGCCTGGTTGCCATCGGTCCACCGACGGCGACAATCCGGTCAACCGGCAATTCACCGGTTTCAAACAGCCTGGCTATATCAATGACGTCCTGATAACCAATACTCCAGACCACCTTGTCCCCCACAATCGGATCAAGGTGATGAATATGCGTTCCGACGTTACCGGCCGGGTGCTTTCCATCAAACTGATGAACTTCCACCGAGTCCGACTTGGGCACCGGAACATCAGATCCGGGCCTGCCTGTCACGAATACCTTGCCATTCGTCAGTCGGGTGAGAATTTCCAGGCCATGCTCGAACGCTGACTTGTTTTCGCCAATGATGACCGTCGGGTCTGCGGCAAGCGGATTGGTATCCATGACCGAGACAAATATCGAATGGGGTGCAGAGTCAATCGCCGGGACCTTGCTGTAAGGCCGCGTCTTGAACGTTGTCCACAAGCCAGATTCCACCAGATTATCAACTACTTGCTGTCGCTCCAGAGAGGCAAGATCAGACTCGCTGTAACGGGCAAATGATTCTGCTTCGTCGCCTTCGACTTCGATCACAATGGACTGGAACACGCGGCGTTCGCCGCGGTTGATTTCTTTTACCACACCGGCAGCCGGTGAGGTGTAGCGAACGCCCTCGGTCTTCTTGTCCGTAAACAGCAACGTGCCGCGCTTGACGCGGTCTCCTTCTGATACAGCCATGGTCGGTTTCATACCGATGTAGTCAAAACCGATCAATGCCACATGGCGAACGGGATTGCTATCTGTGATGGTCTGCTCAGGAGCGCCGCTGATGGGAAGATCCAGGCCTTTTTTGATTTTGATCATTAGCCTATCCAATCATCAGAACTGTTCGATGGATTTGACCGTCCGGCTTCCCGTGCCAATCGCCTGTCGGAAACTTCGGTGGCTGCGTGCCGGAGGTACCTAAAATCATCGCAATTATAGGGTCTAAGGAACACTATTTCCACTGAAAACCCGGTCGAGTGTTCCGGTGGCAGCATATTCCCACCATAAAAAAACCCCGAACGCTGAAAGGCCGGGGTTTTATTCTGGAGCATGAGTCAGCCCGGGAGTCAGCCGCGAACCCGCTTGGGAAAAATCGCATAATCCACGCCGGCCATCTGACTGACAACGCGAATCACCTGCGCGCTGTAACCTGCCTCGTTGTCATACCAGACGTAAAGGATCAGACGTTTGCCGTTAGCAATGGTTGCCTGCGCATCCACGATGCCTGCATGGCGGGAACCCACAAAGTCGGTGGAAACCACTTCCGGAGAGTTTACAAAATCAATCTGCTTCTGCAGCTCGGAGTGCAGGGCCATATCCCGGAGATAATCATTCACACCCTCAACTGTCACCTCTTTTGAAAGATTCAGATTGAGAATCGCCAGCGACACGTTCGGCGTCGGTACCCGGATAGCGTTACCAGACAGCTTGCCCTTGAGTTCCGGCAACGCCTTGGCAACTGCCTTGGCGGCGCCGGTCTCGGTAATGACCATATTGAGAACCGCGCTGCGGCCGCGGCGGCTGCCCTTGTGATAATTATCAATCAGGTTCTGGTCGTTGGTGTAGGAATGGACTGTCTCTACATGACCATCTTCCAGACCATACTCATCGACAATGGCCTTGAGCACCGGCGTAATGGCGTTGGTGGTGCAGGAAGCGGCCGAGAGGATCCGGTCCTCCTCGGTAATCCAGTCGTTGTTGATGCCATAGACAATATTCTTGATCTCGCCTTTGCCCGGCGCTGTGAGTATGACCCGGCTCACACCCCTGGATTTCAGGTGCAACCCGAGACCTGCATCATCACGCCAGATACCGGTGTTATCGATCACGATGGCATTATTGATGCCATACTCGGTGTAATCCACCTGATCCGGGCCCGGCGAGTAGATCACCTTGATAAAGTTGCCATTGGCAATCAGCGCCGAATTTTCCTCGTCCGCGGTGATGGTGCCGTTGAACGGCCCGTGAACCGAATCCCGCCGCAGCAGGCTCGCCCGCTTCTGCAGATCGTTGGCTGCGCCGCCGGGGCGGACCACAATGGCACGCAGGCGCAGGTTGTTACCGCCACCGGCTTTCTCGATCAAAATGCGCGCAATCAGCCGGCCAATACGGCCGAACCCATACAGCACGACGTCCTTGGTATCACGCTCTGCATCCTCGGCGGACTGGGCATGATAATGCCCGACAATCGGCCCGATTTCCTGCCTGAGAAAATCCTCAAGCGAACCACCAGTTTCCTTGAACTTCACCGCCAATTTGCCGATGTCCACATGGCCGCGGCCCAGCTCCATGCTGTCCATGGCCTGCAGAATAGGTAGCGTGTCATGAACGGACAGCCCGCGATCCTCAACCTGACGCACAAAACGATGCGCACGGATGATGTCGATCACCGACTGGTTGATCAGTTTTCGGCCGTAAACGGAGGTCACCACATTGTTCTTGCGGTAGAGCCGGCCTATGAGCGGAATCATTGCTTCCGCTGTCGATTCCCTCTCCGTCCAGTTGGACAGGTGCTGATTGATCTGCTCGTGACTCACGCTTTAACCCCTACGTTTTTTTGAACCTGGAAAAGTGGGCGCACATTATCCAACGGAATTGCCCCCACGGCAAATACGCAATGCTCCTGAGTAAAAGGACACTCGCTTGCCTGCCATGACAGTAGCTTTATGGGCGGTTAGAATACCCGGTTTCCGACATCCACATCGAGCTCGGACAGCCATCCCGGGAGTTCCAGATCGGCCATGATTAATGCTGAAAAACAGCCCAGCTCACAGCTCAGACTGGTATCGCCACCGGCTCCGGTCAAGCCCTCAGATCACCGGCACTGGGGACAGCTTCATGGCAGCAGTGACGCCCTGGCCATTTGCGAAAGCGCCCGGGAGCATCATGGCCTGACCCTGGTCATCACCCGCAACACCGACGAAGCTATCCGCCTTGAGCAGGCGATGCGGTTCTACCTGGGGCTGCCCACTGACGAAGACCAGCCCGCTGTTACGGCAGAAGGGCTGGAACTGTTGTCCCTGCCCGATTGGGAAACCCTGCCCTACGATCTGTTTTCACCCCATCAGGACATTACATCCAGGCGTATCCGCGCGCTGCACCGGCTACCGGCTACCCGTCATGGCGTTCTGGTAGTACCTGCCAGAACCCTGATGCACCGGTTGCCACCGGTCAGTTTCCTGCAGGGCAATACACTGCTGCTGGAAGTCGGTCAGCCGCTGGACATCAGCAACTGGCGCCGGCAACTGGAAGCGGCGGGCTACCGCCACACCGAGAACGTCTATGAGCATGGGGAGTACGCCATCCGCGGCGCTATCCTCGATATTTTCCCGATGGGCGCCACCCGACCGTTCCGCATCGACCTTTTTGATGACGAGATTGAAACCCTGCGCACCTTCGATCCTGAAACCCAGCGCTCCATCGACAGGATCGGGAAAGTCGAGCTTCTGCCCGCCAATGAATTTCCCTGGCATAAAGAAGCCCGGTCAGGATTCCGCAACCGCTGGTTTGAAGCCTTTCCCCATGCGGATAAAGACGCTCCGATATATCAGGACGTAACCCGGGCGATTACGCCGCCCGGCATTGAATACTATCTGCCCCTGTTTTTTGACGAGACAGCCACGCTGTTTGACTACCTGCCCGAAGAAACGCTGGTATTCACCGCCGCCGGGCTAACCACGGCGGCCGAACAGTTTACAGCTGACACTGCAGCCCGTTACGAGGAGCGCCGCCATGACCGCATGCGGCCTATCCTGCCGCCCTCCCGGCTGTTCCTGAGAGACGAGGAACTGTTCGCCCGACTCAAGCACTACCCGCGAATCACCACCAGCGATCAGCCGGCACAAGGCGCGGGAGCCGTAAACTGCCAGACCGAACCGCTACCGGATATTGCCATGGACGGGCGAGCCGCTGACCCTGCCGGCCGGCTCAAACGTTATATCAGGGAATTTCATGGCCGGGTGCTGATTGGCGCTGAATCCTCCGGCCGTCGGGAAGCACTGATCAGCACCCTGGCGGATCATGGCCTGTCCCCGGACACCCTGGACAGCTGGCAGTCTTTCCTGTCAGAGCCGGATTGCTCGCTGGGCATTACCATTGCACCCATGGAACTCGGGCTGGTGTTGCCCGCACAGCACCTGGCACTGATTACTGAAACTGCATTGTTCGGCGAGCGTGTGCTGCAGCGCAGGCGCCGGCAGAAGCCAACGGAAGCTGACGATGCCGGTTACCGTGACCTTTCCGAACTGCGTATCGGCGCGCCGGTGGTCCACATCGATCACGGGGTCGGTCGTTACCGTGGGCTGGAAACCATTACCCTG
Organism: Marinobacter sp.; assembly: GCF_035268745.1. Lineage (GTDB taxonomy): Bacteria > Pseudomonadota > Gammaproteobacteria > Pseudomonadales > Oleiphilaceae > Marinobacter. Next base: position 42,482 of record NZ_DATFKH010000053.1, on the reverse strand, counting down.
GACGGCGATGCCAACGAATTTCTGATGCTCGAGTACGCCGGCGGCTCGAAGCTCTATGTTCCGGTGTCCAGCCTGCACCTGATCTCCCGTTATACCGGCTCCGACATTGATCATGCGCCGCTGCATAAACTGGGCACCGAGCGCTGGAGCAACGCCAAGCAGAAGGCTCTGGAAAAAATTCGCGACACCGCGGCCGAACTGCTGGACGTCTACGCCCGTCGCGAGGCCCGCAAAGGCTTCGCGTTCGAGGATCCGAAAGAAGCCTATCGCGCCTTCGCAGCAGGGTTTCCCTTTGAAGAGACCCCGGACCAGCAACTGGCCATCGAGTCCGTGTTTGCCGACATGATCAGCGAAAAACCCATGGACCGGCTGGTTTGTGGCGATGTTGGTTTTGGCAAGACCGAGGTGGCCATGCGCGCGGCCTTCATGGCGACATATTCTGGCAAACAGGTAGCCGTGCTGGTACCCACAACCCTGCTGGCGCAGCAGCACTACGAATCCTTCCGCGACCGCTTTTCCGATACTGCGGTCAGCATTGAGCTGCTGAGCCGCTTCCGCAGCGGTAGCCAGACCAGCAAAGCGGTGCAAGCCATCGAGGAAGGCAAGGCCGACATCGTGATCGGCACCCACAAGCTGCTGCAGGGGGATGTGAAGTTCAGGAATCTCGGCCTGGTGATTATTGACGAGGAACACCGTTTCGGCGTCCAGCAGAAAGAAAAGCTGAAAGCGCTGCGGGCAGAAGTGGACATGCTGAACCTGACCGCAACTCCGATTCCCCGAACCCTGAATATGGCCATGGGTCACCTGCGGGATCTGTCGATCATCGCCACGCCACCCGCCCGCCGCCTGTCAGTGAAGACCTTCGTGCGCCAGCGTGACGAGGCCATGGTGAAAGAAGCCATCCTGCGGGAAGTGTTGCGTGGCGGTCAGGTGTACTTCCTGCACAACAACGTGGCAACGATAGAAAAAACCGCAGAGGACCTGCGCCGGCTGATTCCGGAAGCGCGGGTCGGGGTCGCCCATGGTCAGATGCGCGAGCGTGAGCTGGAGCAGATCATGTCGGACTTCTACCACAAACGCTTCAACGTGCTGGTGTGCACCACCATCATCGAGACCGGCATCGATATTCCCAGCGCCAACACCATCGTGATCGAGCGGGCGGACAAGTTCGGACTGGCACAGCTACACCAGTTGCGGGGCCGGGTCGGCCGTTCGCACCATCAGGCCTACGCCTATTTGCTGACTCCGCCACCCAGGGCTATCACCGCCGATGCCAGAAAACGGCTGGAAGCCATTGCCGAGGCCCAGGACCTGGGTGCCGGGTTCATGCTGGCCACCCACGATCTCGAAATCCGCGGTGCCGGAGAATTGCTCGGGGAGGAACAGAGCGGACAGATCGAAAGCATCGGCTTCACGCTATACATGCAGTTGCTGGATGAAGCTGTCGAGGCGATCCGCGAAGGACGTACCCCCAACGCCGATTTGCCACTGAGCCACGGCACCGAAATGAATCTCAGAATTCCGGCCCTGATTCCGGAAGACTATCTGCCGGATGTCCATAACCGGCTGATGCTTTATAAACGCATTGCCAGCGTGGATAACAGCGAAGGATTAAAAGAACTTCAGGTAGAAATGATCGACCGCTTCGGATTACTGCCGGAACCGGCGAGGAACCTGATGCACCAGTCGGAACTGAGAATCCGGGCAGAAGCCCTCGGCATCACCAAAGTCGATGCCGGCGGGGAATGGGCAGGATTTGAGTTCGGCAGCTCAACGCCGGTTGACCCGCTGGTTCTGGTTAAAAAAGTGCAATCCGCGCCCGATGACTATCGGTTGGAAGGTGCCAACAGTTTCCGTTTCCGGCTGAACGATACTTCAACCAGTGGTAAGCTTGAGGGCATTTCCAACATGCTCGGGCAGTTAGCACCGGCAATGAGCCAGCAGCCTGCCCCCGGTAAAAAGAAGCGCCGATGAACAACAGCCAAAGTGAGTCCAGACCCTTGCAGACACCCGGTAGACCAACATCCAGAACTCTGGTTCTGACGATTGCCGCGATTGCCGTCACCCTGGTGTTTGCACCGACATCCCGGGCCCAGGAGACGGCTGCAACTCCGGCCCCGGCCGAGGTTCCCGGCGTTATGCCGCCAGCGCCTGAATTGACGCCGGAACAACAGGCCCTTGCCGAGGATTTCTATCGGGCAGAGTTCATTATTCTCGAGCGCATGATAGAGCCCTCCGCCGTTGACGAAAAGATGGCCAATAGAGTGCCAGAGCCACCGGATCTGGAAGCCGAAAAAGTCCTGCGTCATACCGATCACAACGGAGACGTTCAGACCACGCTGGAGCTGGTCCCTCGCGCCGAGCTACACCTGAACAGCGCAGCAGAACGTCTGGAACGCAGTGGCCGCTACCGCGTTTTACTGGCTGAGGGCTGGTACCAGGCATTTCCACCGGATTTCACGGGTAAACCGCTGTGGGTAACGATCGGGGACTGGTTGCCAGGCGCGGAGCACACCGACGTTCAGGGCATGATCACCATCGACCGGCAGCGCTATCTGCACGTTGATGTCCGGCTCAATCACTGGGTGCCTGAAGCCCCGACGGAAAGCCTTCTGGGCATTGACCTCAATGCCGAAACCCCGACCCGGCCCCACCCGCCAAGGATCGCAATCGAACCGGCAGGCCTGAAAGACACTCCCCCGGAAGATGAGACCGCTATTGACCCAGCGGAAGCACAAGCCGGTACAGCTGATTTAACGCCGGATAACGCAGAGACCGGGCAACCACGGGCACTGATCGCGGGCCTCAACTGGCCCCGTGCAGAACTGCTGACCTGGATACGGGAAACCCGCCGTATGCGCAGTGAAGAGGTGCATTTTCTCGACGCCCCTACCCTGGGGGTGCTGATTTTCTTCAAAAAGATCGAGCCGGAGGATGCCGCCCCACTGATCCGGAAACTGGGCCTTACGGGCGATCAGGAGCCGGAAGAGTCCCAAGAGGCGCCATAGCAACCTCCAGCAGTTTCCGGACACCGGACATGCCGGTAGCAATGGCCGCTTCAATGTCCGCCATGGTGATGACCTGATCGGTTTTTCCCGCTGCCCAGTTAACGACCAGCGCCAGGCAGACATAATTCATGCCCAGTTCAGCGGCCAGCGCGGCCTCAGGCATACCGGTCATCCCGACCAGGTCGCAGCCATCGCGCTCCAGCCTGCAGACTTCCGCCGCCGTCTCCAGGCGTGGACCCTGGGTGGCCGCGTATACGCCAAAGTCAGAAACTGACATGGATTCATCGACTGCGGCACGGATCAGTAGCTGGCGCGCGCGCTCTGAATAGGGGTTGGTAAAGTCGATGTGGGTGGTACGGTCAAGGTCGTCTTCAAAAAAGGTGCTCGCCCTGCCCCAGGTGTAATCAATCAGCTGGTCCGGTATTACAATCCGGGCCGGGCCCATTTCCGGATGAATGCCACCCACGGCATTGACACCGACAACCGTGCGAACGCCCGCATCGTATAGCGCCTGCAGGTTGGCCCGGTAGTTTACCCGGTGCGGGGGTATCCGGTGCGGGTCGCCGTGCCGGGCGATAAAAACCACCGGCTGGTGCCGGATAGCACCCTCTGCAAGCGCTGATGAAGGCGATCCCCAGGCGTTCTTGACCTCATACCGACGGCTGATTTCCAGCCCGGCAAGCGTGGTCAGGCCGGTGCCACCAATAACACCGACCGGTGCAACGGTCCCGGGCTCAGTCATCCTGGGCGCCCTCACTTTCACCGGACGTTGCCGGGGCGGCAGTTTGCCTGCTGCCGGATCGCCCCTGCTTCTCCGAATGCGCGGAAGGGGCGAGATCCAGGTCCGGCTCGGCATTGCCGGCAAGGTGCAGCGTCCGCGTCGGAAACGCAACTTCCGCTCCGTGGTCTTCGATGATCTGGCTGATTTTCAACAGGACGTCCTGTTTTACCTCGTGGAAGTTCACCCAGTTTATGGTTTTGGTAAAGGTGTAGACCATTATATCGAGGGAGGACGCACTGAAAGTCTCGAAATTCACAATCAGCGTCTGGTTTGCATCAATCTCTTCGTGGTTCTCAAGCATATCCTTGATATCGGCAACAATTGTGGCCATCTGGCTGACGTCTGCGTAGCGGATACCGATGTTCTCATAGATCCGGCGATTGAACATCCGCGACGGGTTTTCAACGGCAATGGTGGTGAATACCGAATTCGGAACGTAAAGCGGGCGCTTGTCGAAGGTGCGAACGGTGGTCAGCCGCCAGCCAATGTGTTCAACCGTACCCTCAATGTTCCGGTCCGGTGAGCGCACCCAGTCACCGACCTTGAAGGGTCTGTCCAGATGGATAATGAACCCCCCGAAAAAGTTGGCAAGCAGGTCTTTTGCCGCAAAACCAACAGCAATACCACCCACACCACCGAAGGCCAGCGCACCGGAAATCGAATACCCCAGCGACTGCATGGCAATCAGCGCTGCGGTGATGATGACCACCGCCCGGGCAAGTTTGCTGACCGCCGTCACCGTGGTGTAATCCATCGGTGTTGTCATCTTCGTCGGCGAAGACAGGATACCCTCACCTTCCTTGATCAGACGCAGGATGGTCCAGACCAGAATCCAGACAAAACCCAGCTGGAGTACGGTGTCATTTACTTTGAAAATCTCCGCCTGGGAAAACCGGTGGGCAACTTCTGCGGCCCAGTAAACGCCCTGAAGCCATACGAAAGCGACAATCGGTTTTCTTGCGGCATGAAGCAGTGCATCGTCCCAGAGGTTGCCGGTGCGCTGAAACCGCTTCTCCAGCACATAGACCACTCTGCTGGCCAGATAGGCAACGGTGGCTGTGGCAAATACCAGGCCAAAGACCACAAGGCTGACCCGCCAGCTTTCGGATAGCAGGCTCCAGTCCTGAACCAGGCTTGCGATAATGGGGGGAGTTTCTTCAATCATCAGCAGCCTCGGCCATGCGCTCAGGTGATGTCAACGGGAGTACCGGGCCGGACCTGACGGAACAGTTCCACAACCTGGTCATTTCGCATCCGGATACAGCCGTGGGATTGCGGGACGCCCATCGGTTCGGTATCCGGCGTGCCGTGAATGTAGATGAACCGACGAAAACTATCGACTGACCCCAACCGGTTTTTCCCCGGCTCGAGCCCGCAAAGCCAAAGGATACGGGTCAGAATCCAGTCCCGCTCGGGGTAACGGGCGGCAAGCTCCGGGGTGAGAATTTCCCCGGTAGGGCGTCGCCCGACAAACACCGTATTCAGCGGCCGGCCGGTGCCAATCATGGCTCTGACATAGTGTTTGCCGCGAGGCGTACAGCCACTGCCGTTGCGCTCTCCGGAACCATTCAATGCGGTCGATACCGAGTAGCGTAAGGGCCGGGTATTTGCCGTTTTCCAGAGCAGCAAAGTCTGATCGTCCAGACAGACCTCGATCTTTGGATAGCTGTCCCGGGCGGGAGCCTGTGGCATGCGCAATTGGCCTCTCGGTAAAAACCAGAGACGAAGACTAACCGAGTGAGCGGCGCTCAGGCAACTGAGGATTTACCGGCATGGGGCATCATCAGCATCGGATCTTCTGCCTGCATGCCAGCCGCAAGAAATGGCACCAGGCGAGCGGCGATTTCCTGCACAGTGGTATCGATACCAAGCTTGTTCTGGAGAATACCCCTCAGCGCATCGCTGCTGGACATGGTGAACGCGGTCGCACCGAGCATGAACTGAATGCGCCAGTAGCGGTCAACGGCCGACAATTGCGGCGTGGATTCCTTGAGCAGCCTCATGAAACGGCTGAAAGGCTGACTGTATTCCTGCTCCAGAAACCTGCGTAAATGTCCCTGGGACTGGGTATAGGCCAGACCCAGAAGCCGCATGAATATAGAGATACCTTTTTCATTACGCTGGGGCATGCGAATCGCGCTTTCGGTAAGCGCCCAGAGGGTCTGGTTAAGTGTCGGCGGCTGCCCGTCACACCGGGCCTCGAGATCGTCGAACGCGGTTTCCAGGGTGGCGGAAAATGGTGTCAGGAAACGGGCGAATACGGCATGAATCAGCGCATTCTTGGAACCAAAATGATAATTGACAGCGGCCAGATTTACCTTAGCCTTACTGGTAATCATACGAAGAGAAGTTTCGGAGAATCCGCGTTCTGCAAAAAGCTCCTCTGCCGCATCCAGAATCCGGTCAACCGTATCAGTCTGAGCCATAACAGTTTCAGCGCCTCTACCACACGTCTGTTTTAAACATACGTTTGATCCGACGTCCTGTCAAGCGCGCCCCCCCGGAGCTTGCCGCAGCCGACTCCCAGCCGTTATCAAGAGCCTGCTGGTGGCCTGCAAAAAAGGCCTTTTCCGCGCGCCCATAAGCTTTTTCTGCTTCCAGCAGATAGATCAGATAGAGCCGAATATGTTCCCGACGTTTCAGGCTGTTTGCCAGTACCCGCCGCTCTGATAGCGCCAGCAGCTCGCTGAAACGGGCGTCGCGCAGGGTGTTATTGAACTCTGCCAGGCGCGCGCACTGCCAGAGCAGCCCATCACTACCCTCAAGGTGGCGGATGTGTTTGCGTGCATCCTGCAGCATTCGCCTGCGCTTGATGAGCAGGTCCAGAAAGGAAGGCTTGCGCGTCAGCAGGCCACGAACAGAAGGCAGTCCGGAAACCAGCAGAATGACAAAAACGCCAAAGCCGCCACCTGCGATCCAGGCCGGTACCAGGCCAGTCATACCACTCAGAAACACAAGACCTGCCAGCAACGAACCGAACAGCCAGAGATCCCGGCGCCGGCGTGCCAGAGTCATGGTATAATTGCCTGGCCAGTCGGCCATGGCTAGAATCTCGAAATCCATCAGCACCACCCGATCGCACTGCCGCAACATCAGCCGGAGCTTTCTCTGGCGCGATTCGGACCGGGTTTTCTCATTACCGGCGCCCGATCCCGACGCTTCAATGGCTGGCTCTTTCCCATGGTCAGGATCTTGTTGATGGTCTGGTGGGGCCGCTGTTACCACAGGCACGGGATCAGCCTGTCGCCCCTGGCGGAGCAAGGGCTCCTCCGGGGGCGTTTCGGATTTTCCGGGTTGGTAACGCGTGTTTTCAGCCATGAAGGTGTATCGGCCAGGGCTGCCATTTCTTGAGTGTCCAATAGCTTGGCAGAGCCTTGCCTTGCCGGTATCCTTTGCGGACTACGGGCCCGGCAGACCAGTACCGGCGCCGGAACCAGTATAAGGGTTGTCATGTTTACAGGTATCGTTCAGGGTGTCGCCGTCGTTGAAGATGTAAAAGCGGCCCCGGGGCTGAGCAGTTTTGCCATCCGGTTTCCCTCAGACAAGGTTCAGGGCGTCACCATCGGCGCTTCAGTTGCCATCAACGGCACCTGCCTGACGGTGACCCGGCAGGAAACCGATCTGCTGTTCTTTGACGCCATGCAGGAAACCCTCGGGCTGACAACCCTGGGGACACTGAAGCCCGGTGACCGGATAAATTTCGAGCGGGCGGCCCGCATTGGTGATGAAATCGGCGGGCACCTGCTGTCAGGGCACATCCATACCACAGCTGATACCGTTGCCATCGACAGGCCTGAAAACAATTGCACCCTGACCTTCGAAGTGCCCGGTCATTGGGCCCATTATATTTTTCCCAAAGGTTATATCGCAATAAACGGGGCCAGCCTGACTATCGGTGAGGTCACCGAAAACCGGTTCAGTATTCATCTGATACCGGAGACCCTTCGTGCCACCACCTTTGCGGATATTGCCGTGGGTGACAGGGTCAATATTGAAATAGACAGCCAGACCCAGACCATTGTTGATTCTCTCGGCCCCATTCTGGCCCGTCTGGGTTACACTCCCCCCGCCTCCTGATGGGCAGCCTCGAACACCACAAATTTCGGGGTTGAAGCCAGCTGATGCACCCGGCGGAAGGAATGTTTCAGGGTGTGGTGATACCCCAGGTGGCGATTGCCGACCAGCAACAGGCGGCCCCCGGGCGCCAGCATTCCAGCGGACTGTTCGAACAGTGTCAGCGCGATGTGATCACCGACCACACCGCCCTCATGAAAGGGCGGGTTGAGCAGAATCAGATCAAACCCGGACGCCGCGGCGGGCAACCCGTCACTATGGGCAAAATGTACTGTTGCGCCGGGGAATCTCCGCTCGACGTTGTAACGGGTGCTGATTACGGCCTGACTGGACACATCAGAGAAAGTAACGTCAAGGTCCTGACGCTGCGCCAGGGCCACCAGACCAAGAACACCATTGCCACAGGCCAGATCCAGTACGCGACTGCCCGGGGCCAGGAGTCCCGCCTGCTGGCGCACGAAAGGCAGCAGTTCCCGCGTGCCGATATCCAGTTTGCGGCGGGAAAACACGGCGGGCAAGGCGTCCACCCGCAGGCCGGGTTCCGGAAGATGGTATCCCTGCCACTGATCACTCCAGCCCGCAAGCGTCTTTGCTCCGGGTTCCGAGACGATTACCCGTGCCTTTTTACGGGCCCGGGTAACCGTCCGGGGGTTTACCAGTTCATCGAAAACCTCGGCGCTGCTGGCCGGCAGATGTTTGATCATTCCGCCGGCGATGATCAGTCCCGACGGATCCAGCACCTGATTGATCCATCGCAGCAGCCAGGCCAGGTAATCGGTCTGTCTGGGAATTCGCATGATCACCAGGTCGAACCCGTTCTTCGGCGGGTTGATCCAGCTCACAGGCTCAGCAAAAGACGCTGACAGGCGGGTGTCGCGAGTGGGGTTGAGCCGGTGATTGGCGCGCAACGCAGAGGCCAGGGTGGCGCTTTCTGCCAGGGTGACGGGCGAAAACTCGCTGAATCCCAGCGTAAGAGCGCCGAACTGATCATCAAGGATCAGTACCCGGGGACTTCCGCGGCCCTCCGATTTCAGGCCCGCAAGAGTGTCCAGCCCGTGCCCGAGCAGCAATTCATCGGCCGCATCCCAGCCACGTAGTCCGGATGCATGATTTCCCGGCCTGCGGATACACAGCTCAATGCCATTAATCTGAAGGGTTTCAGCTGCCATGGTCGTCAGTATTTCCCCTTCGTTTACTTTTTTTATCAGTATTTGCGGAATCCGGCACGTCAGACGACGTTCTAGGCTGATTACTCTAGAAATTCACTTTAACCTTGGCAACACTGGTTTTAAACGAAGCATTCTTGCAACAGATGTTGCGCCCGGATCCGGCCAGAAATTTTCCCGGTTTACCGTTTGGTCCTTTTGTCGGGACACAAACTTTTGCCCCTCACCCCAGGGGCTTTTTTTTGCCTCGAAATCAGCCTTTTCTGGCGGACCAGACCGTAAACCTGTGGTCTTCCGCCAGGACTTTGACCGGGCCAAGGTGCTGCCGGATCAACGCCTGATAGGGCAAGAACCGGTTAGCAACCAGCCGCAGCTCCCCGCCTTTTACCAGGTGACGATTGATGCCCTGCAAAAAACGTTCGGTCACAGATGTGTCGGTGCGAATCCCGGAATGGAAGGGCGGATTGGTCACCACCGACTGATACTGGCCTTCAACATTTGCAAGGCCGTCGGAAGCGATGATGTTACCCTCCGCACCCGCCCGGTTATAGGTCGCCCGGGCGCATGCCACTGCCTGGAACTGGGCGTCCACCCCGTCCACCGACGAAATGGGATCGCCCCGCTGGGCCTGCAGCCGCTGCCACCAGCAACCAATCACCCCGGCACCGCAGCCAAAATCCAGAATTCTTCCCGAATCCAGCGGAATCCGGCCCAGGGTATCGAGCAGCATGGCGGTTCCGGCATCCAGCTCGCCGTCACTGAAAATTCCGGGTAAGGCGGCGACGTCAAGGCGTATGCTGCCATGTTCGACCCCATGCCACTGCAGCCAGTCTGAAACCCAGAAAGCCGGGGATGGCGGCAGGGTATCCGCCTGCCACACCTGACAGTGGCGTACGCTGTCTATCTTTTCCGATTGCGGGAAAAGCTCACGCAGTTGCCGCACGGCCCCGGCAATTCCTTCTTTTTTTTCGCCCACCACAATTACACGACCGTTCTTTCTGGTCAGCGAACGGGCCAGGGCAAGACGCATTGACATTTCAGCCCGTGATTTCGGCACAAAGATAACAACTGTGTCGGCACAGTCAGGGACCAGAGCCGGGTGGTCATACCCGAAGCTGACGGTCCATGGTTCATTGGCCTGCAGAAGCCCGAAAATGCCCATGTTTTCAGTCATCGCCAGTCCATCACCGGCAATCTGTTGCAGCAGTCCCGGGTCAGTCGGGCCGATCAGAGCCAGACGACCGGACACACATTCCCGGTTTTTCAACAGGGCCTGATGGGAATTGGGCATAGCAGACATGGATTAAAGCAGCCTCAGGCAAAAGCGGGAAGCTACTTTAAACCGAAGTGAAGCAGGAGGTAAACGCCGTACTCTGCCAGATCCTGCCCGCAGAGCGGCGGCGCGAAGCAGGAATTTACTTGTAACCCGAGACCATGGTGGCTTTCAGGGCATCTTCCGGGGACATCCCCCAGTCTTCAGAGGATGCCGGTTGTGATCGATCCGCACCCACATAGCGGGTCCTGCGGCCTGACGCTTTTGTCCCCCTGCGCGCATTCATGGCACTCAGAGCTTTCTGCATCATTTCTCTCATGGTTCATCTCCTGAATTACTACACCCGCAGTGTAACAACCGGAAGAACCGATAACTGTGATGACGCCGAGGGTCACCAAGTGACGCTTGTCACGAATTTTTGACAAAGTTTGACAATCGATTCGTCACTGTCTTTGCCGCCCGGAGCGAACCGGGCGCGACACCAGTTCCTTGATACTGCTCTGTTTTATCACATCTTTTTCATCATCAGAGCCAATATGCAAGCCCATATCCCGCAGCAGGCCATCCCTGAGGTCATAGACAAAACCGTGAACAGTCAGCGCCTGACCCCGCCGCCAGGCTTCCTGCACGATGTTGTTCTGACACACATGGGTGACCTGCTCGACAACGTTCAGTTCACACAGGCGGTCGACCCGGTCCTGCTCTCCGGCAACGCCGGCCAGTACGTCCTGATATTTATCCCTGACGTCCTGCACATGGCGCAGCCAGTTGGCAATCAGCCCGAAGCCTTCATTATAAAGTGCCGCCTTGACACCCCCGCACCCGTAATGGCCAACAACCAGAACGTGCTTCACTTTCAGCACATCAACGGCGAACTGGAGCACCGACAGGCAGTTGAAATCTGTATGAACCACCACGTTGGCAACATTGCGGTGCACAAACAACTCACCGGGCATCAGATCAACAATCTGATTGGCCGGCACACGGCTGTCCGCACACCCGATCCAGAGGTACTCCGGAGCCTGCTGATCGGAGAGCTTGCTGAAGAATTCCGGATTCTGCTCCTTGATACCCGCTGCCCAGGCTCTGTTTTTGTCCATTAAGGTGTCGAGTTGTCCCATGTCGCTTATCTCTTGTTCAGAAGGTTTCAAAACCTGCCAGTCAGGGCGACATTGAACGCTGGCAATGCCGCGACCCGAAAACTACTGGACCGGGTTGATCACTTCCTCATGCTGGGTGTGCATGGTGGTCTCGGCAAGGTCCAGCAACTCCCGCAATGCCACAGAAAACATCGCATATTCCGGTTCACGGACGCCTTTGAGTTCATTGAGCATGGATTCCCAGCGCTGTATCAGCGGTTCATACCGCTGCATCCAGCCGTCAACACAAGGACCGACTTCCTCGGGTTTGCCGGCGATGCGCAGAACACCCGTCGTCAGTGCACGCTGCTGCCAGTCCAGGTCTTCCCGGAAACTCTCCCTGGCAAGAGCCTGCCAGTGTGAGGCCGGTACCAGGTTTGCGATGGCGTTGGCAAACCAGTTCAGATCCAGCTTGTCGCCCAGATCATAATACAGTTTCGCGACGGTTTTCAGCGGCATGCCGGTTGCCTCATGGGCCTCGATGATGCCCAGTGAAGAATAGAGATAGTTGGTCCCCGAGACTACTGACGCCAGATCCTCAGGAACCCCTGCGTCAACCAGTTCATCGTGGCGCTTCTTCCATTCTTCGCGAGCCCGATCACCCAGATACTCTGGCAGATCAGAGGTGATCATCCATACGTTATCTGCAAACCGCTCCAGGTGGCTCTGGATGCTGAGCTCGGCTCGGCGGTTCCGCAACAGCCAGCGCACGGCGCGGCGAATCAACCGCATCAGATCGTTCATCAGCTCCATCTGAAGTTTGGCCGGAATAAAGTAATCCAGATACTCGATCTTGTCCCACCAGGTGTCCAGGCGGAACACGTCACGGGCAATGATCCAGGCCAGCGCCACGGAGGCCGCATCTGCCCCGGTGGACTGTTTCAGCCGCTCCACAAAAGTAATGCCCATATGGTTCACCATGTCATTGGCGATCTGGGTCGAAATGATTTCGCGGCGCAACTGGTGCTCGTTCAACTCCTTGACGAACTTACGGGTGAGTTCCCGGGGAAATACCTTGTACATCTCGCTGGCCAGCATCGGGTCGTCCGGCAGGTTGCTGGCAATAAGCGTCTGTTTGAGATCGCCCTTGACATAGGAAATGAGCACCGAAAGCTCCGGCCGTGTCAGGCCTTTCCTGTCGAGTTTGCGTTCAGTGAGCGTCTCGTCATCTGGCAGGAACTCAAGGCTGCGATTGAGTTTGCCTTCACTCTCCATGGTGTTCATCAGCCGGCGATATTCCTCCATCCGGGTAGCAGCACCCACGCTGGCGATGCTGATCGCCTGAACCTGCCGGTAGCTGTTTTTCAGAACCAGTCTGGCGACATCATCAGTCATTTCCACCAGCATCACATTGCGCTGCTTATGCGTCAGATCGCCCATGGCAACGGCCTGATTCAGCAGAATCTTCATGTTCACTTCGTGGTCTGAACAATCCACACCACCGGAATTGTCAATGAAATCGGTATTCAGGCGTCCACCGCGCAAGGCAAATTCGATACGGCCAAGCTGGGTCATGCCCAGATTGCCACCCTCGCCGATGATCTTGCAGCGCAGTTCGGAACCATTGATACGAAGTGCGTCATTGGCCTTGTCGCCGACATCGCCGTGGGACTCGCTTTTCGCTTTCACGTAAGTGCCAATACCGCCGAACCACAACAGATCCACCTGGGATCTGAGAATATGGCTGATCAGCATATTCGGCGGCACACGATCCGACTTGATGCCCAGCAACTTCTTCATTTCGGGACTGACCGGTATCGACTTGGCACTGCGGTTGAAAACACCACCGCCCTTGGAGATCAGCTTGGCGTCGTAATCTGTCCAGGACGACCGGGGCAGCCCGAACAGCCGCTTACGCTCTTTATAGCTCGCCTCCGCGTCAGGCGACGGATCAATAAAGATGTGCATATGGTTGAAAGCCGCCACAAGCTTGGTTTTTTCCGATGACAGCAGGCCGTTACCAAAAACATCGCCAGCCATATCGCCAATACCGATGGCGGTGAACTCGTCCAGTGCCGGGTTTATCCCCAGCTCGCGGAAGTGGCGTTCCACCGCTACCCATGCACCACGGGCGGTGATGCCCATTTTCTTGTGATCGTAGCCGTTACTGCCGCCCGAGGCGAACGCATCCCCCATCCAGAAGCCGTACTCCGCTGCCAGGCCGTTGGCAATATCGGAGAACGTCGCCGTGCCTTTATCGGCAGCCACCACCAGATAGTGATCATCTCCATCGTGACGTACCACCGCCTCCGGTGGCTTGATTCCACCAGCCTCCGCCAGGTTATCGGTAATATCCAGCAGACCACGGATAAAGGTTTTGTAGGCAGCTATGCCCTCGGCCTGGAAAGCCTCACGGTCCGATATGTCCGGCAGCCGCTTGGCAACAAAACCACCTTTGGCGCCCACCGGCACAATGACTGCGTTTTTGACCTGCTGGGCTTTTACCAGTCCCAGAATCTCGGTGCGGTAGTCCTCGAAACGATCCGACCAGCGCAGGCCACCCCGGGCCACCTTGCCGCCCCGCAGGTGAACCCCCTCCACCCGTGGCGAGTAAACGAAAATCTCGAACATGGGTAGCGGCAGCGGCATATCCGGAATCTTGTGGGGGTTGAGTTTCACGCTGATGTAGGGTTTGTTTTTGCCGTTTTCGTCAGGCTGGTAGTAGTTGGTACGGAGCGTGGCCTGCATCAACTCGATATACAGCCGCAACACCCGGTCTTCGCTGAGGTTTTCGACCGCATCAAGACCGGCATTGAATTCGATCTCCAGCTTTTGCTGCGCGGCCTTGCTCTTGCCCGGGCTCTGGTAGCGCTCCGGGTTGAAGCGAACCTCAAAGAACTCCAACAGCAGGCGTGCCAGATCCACATGATGAACCAGGGTGTTGGAGATGAAAGTCTGACTGTTGGACACCCGGATCTGACGCATGTAGCGGGCAAAGGTCCGGAGCAGGGCAATTTGCCGCCAGCTCATGTAAGACGACAGCAACAGACGGTTGAACGCGTCGTTTTCGGCATCGCCATACCAGACCCGGGTGAAAAGGTCCTCAAAAATCGGGCGAATCCGGTGAATATCCACCACTGTTTCGCCAGTGGTCTTGAGCGTAAAATCATGTATCCAGACAACGGCCCCGCGGCGGTCAGTCACTTCAAATGGATGCTCGCCAATCACCCGGAAACCCAGGTTGTCGAAAATCGGCATGACATCCGACAGCGGCAGGGTAACGTCCGGATAGAACAGCTTGAAATGAAGCGTGCTCTCATCTTCTTCCAGTGCCCGGTAGAAGCTCATGGTGAGCGTCTTTTCGCTGGTACTCCTGGCAATGTGGTCCAGATCGATGGCGGCCCGACGAGGCGAGAACATATCCTTGTAACTGGCGGGAAACGCTGAGGAATAGAGACGGTACATCTCGTTGCCCGGCTCCTCGCCATAAGCCTCGTTCAACGCCTCCAGCAGTCCGTCACGCCAGGACTGGGCGAGGGCAAAGACCTTTTCACGGATTTCCTGATACGGAATCTGGCGGTTTTCCATCTGGGGGACCCGGATAGTAAACTGCACCCGGGCCAGCACCGACTCAGAGAAATGCGTAACGAACTCGATATCTTCTGCGCCCAGGGTATCTTCCAGCACCCGCTCAACTTTCAGCCGCAGTTCAGTGTTGTAAATATCCCGTGGAAAGAAAGCCAGGCAGGTCACAAACTGACCATAGACATCCTCGCGCATGAACAGCTCAATACGGCGGCGCTCCTGGATATACAGGATATTCTTGGCCACCGCTAGCAGGTCAGAGGACTCAATCTCGAAAAGCTCGTCCCTTGGGTAGACCGTCAGAATCTGGTCCAGCTCCTTGCCGGCATAGTCATCCCGCATGAACCCGGAGCGCCGCATGACGGTCTGAAACTTTTTCCGGAGTAACGGAATTTCGTCAGGGCGTTCGTTGTATACCCTTGCGGTGTAGAGGCCAAGAAAACGCCTCTCACCGACGACTTCGCCCTTGCTGTCAAACTTTTTCACCGCAATGTAATCCGGGTATGCCGGCCTGTGCACGCGGGAGCGCTGAGCGGATTTGGCAAAAATGAAGATGTCATCAGTGCGGGTCATTTCATGCCGGGTTCGCTTGGGCAGCTCGTTAAGCCTGACCATGTCGGCCCGCTCATTATTAACCCTGAGAATGCCCAGTTCCGAGTTCTCGACCCTGCGCACGACCAGGCCTTTCTTGTCTTTGACAAAGTCGTACTCATCGTAACCAAGAAACGTGAAATGCTCTTTCACCAGCCACTCCAGAAAGGCCATGGCCTCCTGCTTGTCATCGTCGTCAATGCGGGCTGCAGTGCTGTCCAGTTCTTTACTGATCTCGGTTACTTTTTCTTTCACGATCGGGAAATCGTTTACCGCAATCCGTACTTCATGAAGCGTATTCTGGAAGACCTCTTCCAGTGCACGCAGGTCCTCCATGCTACTGTGACGATCAATCTCAAGGGCAATCAAAGCCTCGTAATGGGTCTCGCTGGCTTTCTTTTTGGGCGGATACACATTTACCAGTCTGCCTTCGCTGTCGCGCTGAACCTGGAGAACCGAGTGCTGGATGGAATGGGTCCCGATTTCCCGCTGATTGATGGCGATCCGCAAGGAATCGATAATAAACGGCATATTCGGATGCAGGATGAAAATCACGGTATGGGTCGACTGCCAGCCGTCGCTCTCGAGGTCCGGGTTGAATACCGACACCGGCGACTCATAAGGTTCGCGCTTCTGCAAAAACTGCCAGGCCGAGAGAATACCGCCATAGGTATCGGAAAATCGTCGGTTGGCCAGTTCTTCAAGAGGGATATGGGCGAAGTGCTGCTTGGCAAAATCCGTGATTTTCTTCGCTTCTGTCTCTGGAATCTTCTCAGCAAAGGCATCGGCCAGCTTTTCGAAAAACTGTTCCTTGCTGGCAATCGTCAGCGCATTCATAGTCAACCTCTGAGAATGTGAAATAAACGTAACCGTCCGGTTGCCACTTAAGCATAGTCAAACCCTTGATTTTTGCCGCACAGATGCGAAAACTGCGGCATCTACTTACGCAAATCTTCCCGGAACCGGAGTGACTCATACCCATGGCATTGCAGGATACGTTCGGCGACCTGAGAACTCAGTTAGCGAAAAGGATAATCGGCCAGGAAAAGCTCGTTGACCGTCTCCTGATAGCGCTGCTGGCAGATGGTCATCTGCTGGTGGAGGGCGCACCCGGTCTTGCCAAGACGACAGCCATCAAGGCTCTGGCAGATCACATTGAGGGCGACTTCCACCGCATCCAGTTCACCCCGGACCTGCTTCCCTCCGATGTCACCGGCAGTGAAATCTACCGCGCAGCGACCGGAAAATTCGAATTCCAGCACGGGCCGATTTTCCACAACCTGGTACTGGCGGATGAAATCAACCGGGCACCTGCCAAGGTTCAGTCGGCGCTGCTGGAAGCGATGGGCGAACGGCAGGTCAGCGTCGGCATGCAGACCTTTCCGCTTGCTCGTCTGTTCATGGTCATGGCCACCCAGAACCCCATTGAGCAGGAGGGCACTTATCCGCTGCCCGAAGCCCAGCTTGACCGTTTCCTGATGCATGTAGTGATTGACTATCCATCAGCAACAGCGGAAAAGGCGATTCTGCACCTGGCCCGGGATGACTTCCGTCGGGGTCAGACCGAAGTGGAAAACAAAGTTTCCGCAGAGCAGATCTTCGAGGCCCGCAATGAGGTGTCGGATATCTACATGTCAGAAGCTGTCGAGCAATACCTGCTGGCGCTGGTGCTGGCTACCCGTTCACCGGTTTCTGTAGACCCTGAACTGGCCCGCTGGACAGCCTTCGGCGCCAGCCCCCGCGGCACCATCGCACTTGACCGGTGCGCCCGCGCCTATGCCTGGCTCGATGGCCGTGATTACGTCAGCCCGGACGACATTCGCACCATCGCCTTTGACGTGCTCAGGCACCGGATACTGTTGACCTTCGAAGCAGAAGCAGAAGGTCTGACAGCGGACGCGATTATCAGGCGCCTGATTGAAAATGTTCCGGTAACCGCCTGACCGTCGTGACCATGAGCTCCCTTGAACCCGCCACCACCCATATTGCGCTGCCGCAGCTTATCCGCCTGCAGGCGGACGCCCGCGCTCTGAAGCTGCCGGCCGCAAAGCAGGTCCGGTCACGCCAGGCGGGACTGCAGCGATCACCCCGGCGTGGCCGGGGCATGGCCTTTGCGGAAGTGCGACAGTATCAGCCGGGGGATGACATTCGCAGCATTGACTGGCGGGTCACCGCAAGACGGCAGTCGCCCCACACCAAATTATATGAGGAGGAACGGGAGCGGCCGGTCCTGCTGCTGTGTGATCTCGGGCCATCGCTGTTTTTCGCCAGCACTGGCGCCTACAAGCAGGTTCGCTGTGCGCAACTGGCGGCCATACTTGCATGGCTGGCGCTCTGGGCCGGCGATCAGGTGGGGGGCATCGTATTTGATGGCCAGACCCTGACGGTCCAGCGCCCGGCCCGCCGCAAAAAATCGGTGTTGCAGCTGCTGGACACCCTGGCAAGCCTTCAGCGCATCCGTGGTCAGCGCCAGGAGGCATTATCGTCAGACCGGCCGGGGGCAGGTCTCGACACCGCCCTCGGTGAGGCCAGACGCGTGGCCCATACCGGCAGCCGGATCTTTGTCATCAGCGATTTCATCCACCTGAGTGACGACACCTCGCGTCTGCTGGGGGCATTGGCAAAGCATAATACCGTCAGCGCACTGCAGATCGTGGACCCACTGGAACTGAAGCTGCCGGACAGCGGCCGATTCGCGATTGCCGGAGACGACGGGCCAGTCTGGTTCGACGGCAGCAACCCGAGGTTCCAGCGGGCGTACGGGGAGAAAGTGGCCCGCCACCAGGCGCAACTGCAAGAATGCTTCCGCACGGCCGGGGTAAGTCCGGCAACGGTCATGACCGCTGACGAGCCCGCGGTTGCGCTCCAGGCACTGCTTGGCCCTCGGGGCCGAATTGGTTAACCGATTACCTGCGGAATGATTATGGAACAGGACCCGCTGAGCCAGCTCAGAGACATTCATATCCCGCCGCCGGAAGGCTTCTGGCCCCCTGCCCCCGGCTGGTGGTTTGTGCTGTTGCTGGTGATCGGGCTGGCCATCGCTATCACGGTATGGCTCCGCCGTCGCCGACAAAAAAACGCATGGTATCGAATAGCCCGGCGCCGACTCGACCGGCTGGCCGAGGGCGCCGCCGGGACCAGTCGGTGGTTCAACGAACTCAATTCACTGCTGAAACAGTCCGCGCTTGCCCGCTACCCGGACCGGCAACCGCAATCCCTGAGCGGATCCGGCTGGGTGGATTTTCTGCTGGAAACCAGTCCTGCAGACCCTGCCGCCTCGCGGCCGGTTGTCTCGGCGATGGTTGCAAGCTGTTACCAGCCCTCGCCCACCTGCCCAACAGACGACGCCATCCGGTTTGCCCGGGTGTGGATCGGAGGGCAGAAATGTTGAGTTTTGCCTATCCCTGGGTGCTGGCCCTCATTGCCCTGCCGCTGCTGGCAAACGCCCGTAAGCGGCCTGCACCCGCTGTGGAAGCGCCGGTACTGCCGACCGGACACTGGCTTTCGGACCTGCCTGGCGTCAGTCGCAGCGGTAGCCGCAATTCACTGCTGAAGCAACTCTTGCTGCTGCTGATCTGGATTCTGCTGGTAACGGCGCTGGCCCGCCCCCAGTATGTTGGTGAACAGGTCCAGCTACCGGTCACCGGCCGGGATCTGCTGCTGGCGGTGGATATCTCACCCAGCATGGATGAACAGGACATGGTGGTTCAGGGCCGGAGTATAAACCGGCTACAGGCGGTAAAGCGGGTGCTCCACGATTTTATCGAACGCCGGCAAGGTGACCGCCTGGGGCTGCTGTTATTCGGCACCGAGCCCTATATTCAGGCGCCGCTGACCTTTGACCTGAACACGGTCCGCACCCTGCTGGATGAATCCGGCATTGGCATGGCCGGCCGTGCGACGGCCATCGGTGATGCCATTGGCCTGGCGATCAAACGTCTTCGCGACCGGCCGCAGCAGCAGCGAGTCGTCATCCTGCTGACTGACGGTGCCAACACCGCCGGCGAAATCCCTCCCGACAAAGCGGCCGAGATTGCCAAAGCCGCCGGGGTCCGTATCTATACCATTGGCATCGGCGCTGAATCGATGATCCAGCGGGGGCTTCTGGGTTCACGACGGGTCAATCCATCCAGGGACCTGGACGAGGGTCTGCTGACCCGCATGGCCCAGCAGACCGGCGGCCAGTACTTCCGCGCCCGCAGCCTGCCGGAACTGGAGCAGATCTATCAAAGCATTGACCAGCTTGAGCCCATTGAGCTCGAAGGCAAGCGCTACCGTCCAGTCACCGAACTCTATGTCTGGCCAGCCGGTCTGGCCGTGCTGATCTGGCTTGCATGGCAACTCGGCCGGGCGCTGATTCTTGCCAGGGCAAACGGGGCCCGGCGCGAGGAGGCCGACAATGGATGATTTCCACTTTATTCGCCCACTGTGGTTGCTGCTGCTGATTGCCGCACTGGTTATGCCTCTGGTTCTCCGCAGATTCCGCAGCGTCAACAGTGGCTGGAACCGGATCATCCCGGCAAAACTCCTGACTCCGCTGATCCGTGCTTCCAGGGCCGTTGGCGCCGGTGCCCGCTCTCCCATCCTCCCCCTCGCTCTGGCGCTCGCAGTGCTGGCAATTGCTCTCGCCGGTCCGTCCTGGCGCGAGGCCCCAACACCCCTCCAGCAACAGAACGACAGCCTGGTAATAGTGCTGGACCTGTCACTGTCCATGCTGGCAACCGATGCAGAACCGGATCGCCTGACCGTCGCCAAACGCAAGATCCGCGACATTCTCGATGCCCGCGAAGGCAGCCTCACGGCCCTCTTGGTCTACTCCGCCGACGCCCACGTGGTAACCCCGCTGACCGACGACAGCCAGACCATCAAGGGCATGCTGGATGTGCTGGACCCGGTTATCATGCCGGCCGCCGGTAACCGCGCGGACGCGGGTATACGCCGTGGGCTGGACCTGCTGGAACAGGGCGCGCCCGGCAAGGGAAGATTGTTGCTGATTACCGATAGCGTAGCCGACCGATACCAGGAGAACATCCGATCCGCCCTGGCCGATAGCCGTTTCTCCCTCAGCACGCTGGTGGTTGGAACCACCGGGGGCAGCCCGATACCGCTTGCCGACCAGGGCTTTATCCGTGACGGCGGCGACATCGTTATTTCCCGCGCCGACCCCGAATCCCTTCAGGTCCTGGCCGAAGCAGGCGGCGGCAGCAGCCGGGCCCTGACCCTTTCCGATGCCGACATCCGGGCTCTGGAGCTGCGCGCGCAGGACTCGGACGACTGGCAGGAAAGTGACCGGGAACTAACCGTCAATCGCTGGCAGGACGATGGCTACTGGCTGCTGTGGCTTGTTATCCCCCTGGCATGGCTGGGCTGGCGCCGGGGCGCAGTGCTTGTGGTGGCATTCGCCTTATTACCACTGACGCCCCGCCCTGCCCAGGCCCAGTCCTGGGAAAGCCTGTGGCTGCGCGAGGACCAGCGAGCGCCAGCAATGATCCGCAACAACCCGGAACAGGCGGCGCAGGATCTTCAGGACCCGGATCTTCGGGGCAGCGCGCTCTATCGTGCCGGCGACTATAAACGTGCCGCCGAGGCTTTTTCCCGGGGTGACGCTTCCTCTGCCGTTTATAATCGGGCCAATGCGCTGGCGAGGGCCGGCGAACTGGAGGAAGCGCTGAGCACCTACGATCAGGTCCTCGCCGGGCAACCAGATCATGAGGACGCCCGGTTCAACCGTCAGCTGGTTCAACAGTTGCTGGAACAGCAGCAGAATCAGTCGGGGCAGGAGCGCGGCGACTCCGGGGATCAGTCCGATCAACAGCAAGGCAGTGAACAGGGGGATTCCGAAAGCCAGCCTGATACCCGGTCCGGCAATCAGGACCAGTCGGGCAATCAGGGCGAGTCCGGAGAGAACCGCAGCGAGCGTGAACAGGCGCAGAATCAGCAGCAAAATGGCCAGAATGGTCAGCAGCCACAGCAGCAGCCGTCATTGCAGGATGAGGAACGGCAGCAGGCCGGTAAGGAACCGGAACAGACCACCGGCAAACAGCAGGCTCCGGTTCCGGCCGAACTGGACCCGTCTGCCCTTTCCCAGGGTCAGGAGCAATGGCTACGGCGGGTTCCCGATGATCCCGGCGGTCTGCTCCGACGAAAATTCCTCCAGCAGTATCAGCAACGGGACACCCGGACCGACAAGGGCGACACACCATGGTAAACCGTCTGGTTTTTGCATTCATACTGATACCTGTTCTGTGGGCCCTGGTGCCCGGCGTCACGGCCGCCGGGACCCTGTCGGTTGAGCCTGATCGCGAGCGCCTTTACCAGGGTGAAGTGCTGACCCTGACGGTTAAAGGCTCCACGGAGATCGAAATCAACCTCGGTAATATGATTGAATTCGACGGCTCCAGCCTGCCAACACCGGATATTGAAAAAGTTGAGGACGATTTCGAAATTCTGGAGCGCAAGCAGCGGTACTCGATCCAGACGATCAACAACCAGACGAAGGCAAGGGTAACCTGGACCTACCAGCTTGCCCCGCGGAGATCAGGTCAACTGACCATTCCCGCCCTGCAATTCCGGGATGCGACATCCATGCCGATCACCATCGAAATGATTGATGGCCGTCCGCCGGAACAGACCGGCAGCGCCCGTGACAGTTTTATCGAACTGTCGACCGACACAGACAGGGTCTACGTCCAGGAGCAACTGGTACTTTCGGTAAAGCTGTTTTTCAAGGGCAACCTGATCCGGGGCGAGCTGTCCGAGCCGTCGCACCCCGACGCGATTATAGAAAGCCTGGGCAGACAGATTCAGTACACGCGCTTCCGGGATGGTGAGCGTTATCGGGTGGTGGAGCGCCGCTACGGGGTTTTCCCGCAGCAGCCGGGCGAGCTCCGCCTGCCGCCGATACGTTTCGAGGGCCAGGCCCGGGACCCGTCGGGCCGGCTGAAAGTCCTGCGCGGCAGCAAACAGCTGTTCACCGTACCAGTGAAGGATGTTCCCGCCAGCTTTACCGGCAAGACCTGGCTGCCTGCCAAAGAACTGACGCTGTCCGAGTCGGGGCTTCCCGGCGACGCGGACATCAGCACGGGACAGAATCTGTCCCGCAGCCTCGAGCTGGTTGCTGCAGGACTGCCGGCGGAGGCCCTGCCACCATTTACTTATGAGCTGCCGGATGGCATCCGGGCTTACCCGGAGAGTCCGGAGCGCAAGACGGTCCCCACCCAACAGGGGCTCACCGGCAGGCTGACCCAGACCGCGGCCCTGGTCCCTGTGACAGCGGGCGAACTGACACTGCCGGCAATCCGCATCCCCTGGTGGGACACCACTACCGATTCCGAAAAAGTGGCGGTTATCCCGGCCCGGAAGTTTCAGGTCCAGGCCATGCCCGGCCAGCCGGCATCAACCGGCAGCCCGGCAAAGAACGCTGACCAGCCAGCGCCAACGACACCGCCCTCTGCCCCGGAAGAAAATGCGCTGCAATCAGAATCAACAGGGCCCTGGTTCTGGCAAACAGTCGCGCTTGTGCTACTGGCCGCATGGCTCATCACCGGGTTCGGTTTGTGGTATTCACGACGCCAGCATACCGGCGTCAGAACACCCGCTCAGAAACCCGGGAACACCGAAAAGGCCCTGTTCTCGACGCTCTGCGAATCCGCTATGGCGGGGGCACCGGAAACCCCCGACCACCTCATCCGGTGGGTGCAGCAGCTTGAGCCACAGCGCTCGATCCTCAGCCTTGAGGACGCCTACAGGGCGCTCGGTAATGATCTGGTTGATCGCAGAATCCGTGAACTGCAGGCCAGAATTTACAGCCCGCAGGCGGGAGCCGCAGAAAGCTGGCAGGGGAAGCCGCTGGTTGACGCCCTGACCCGCTGCCGGGAACGGCTGAAGTCGGAGCCGGGCGCCAGAAATCCACTGCCTCCGCTCTACCCGGATGAGCTCAGCGCCCGTTAGGCCGGGCAATTGCTGAGCCGTGAATGCACGACCACAGGCTGTTCATGGCAAACCAGTGCCCCCTCGACACGGATCGGGGTAGCGGGCAGTATGGGAACAAAAGCGCGACCAGAATACGTTGATCAGGCAGCCATTCAGATGCGATGAAAGTACCCAACGGTAATCCCCCAGCCCCGCAGAATCCGGACGCTCAACTCAAAGCGGTCCGCCCGGCCGGGGTCGCCCCGGCTACAGGCTCGTCAGCCGTGAATCCGGCGATACCAGCCAGTGCCCAGCTTGCAGAGCTCAAGCTCGCCAATCGCGAAACCGTCCTGGCACGGGTGGCGGAAATCAGCAATCAGCAGGCCCCGGGCGCCAGCCGCCTGTTGCTGGATGTCCGCGGCCAGAGCATCGCCGTTAACGCCAGCATTGGTGAAACCGCACTGGCGACCGGCGACTGGGTCAAAATCATGCGCGCGGACAATGAACTGCAACTGCTGGGCAAACTCGCGCCAGCCGCGGAATCAACCATCGCCAGGGCCCTGGCCCAGCGCCTGCCGTGGCAACAGTCTGTCGACGCAGGCCTGATGAGAGCTTTCGCCACGCTGACAGCCGGGTTGAAAGCCGACGCCAGCACCAGCGCCGGGAGTGCGCTTTCCGGCGCAGCCCGGCCGTTGCCGCCGGGAGTCAGGCAGGCCATCGAACAACTGGTGACGCTGCTGCCGGGTCGCCAGACACTCGCTAGCCTGGCATCAGCGGCAGCCGGGGGTCAGCCTCTCACGACTCCGGCTACCGCAGCACCAACGCCTGCCACCGCATCTGGAGCACAAGCGGCGGAGCAGGTGCGCCAGTGGATCAGCCAGAGCGGCCTGTTTGCCGAATCCCGCACGGCCCGTGCAACCGATGCTCCGCCGGCAGATCTCAAACTCGCGGTGGGAAGAGTGATCCATCAACTGCTGGAATATCAGGGGCAGGCGCCAAACGGCTTCAATCGCCTGACCCCGATCCCCAGCCCGGAGCTGGTTCAGTCGCCGCTGCAGTTTCCGGGTGCGGCGGTCACCGGCCGTACGCCACAAGTCACCGCCGAACCGGTCAGCGTGGGGCAGATGCTCAGATTGCTGGCCGGGGTATTAAACCGGATTACCGTCAACCAGCTTCACAGCCAGGTGCTGTCTGGCAGAACCACTGCCGACGCTCCTGCACCCAACAGTACGCTGCTGATTGACCTGCCTTGGCTGAACCAGAACAACGAACCGCGCCTGATGCAATTACGCGTCGAAGAAAAGGCCGGACAGAATGAGGCAGCAAAGAAAAACCCGTCGGGAAAAACAGAGTGGAAACTGTCACTGGCCATGAACCTTGATCAGGCCGGGCCAATGCATTTTGACGTCGTTCTCGGCTTCGGGCGAGTCTCGGCCCGGGTGTGGGCCGAAAAACAGTCGACACTGCATCAGGCCCGGGGCCTGTTGCCCGGGCTTCGCAGGAGTCTGGTCGATATCGGCCTGGAAGTCACAGATCTGGAATGCTGCAAAGGGATTCCTCAGGGCGCAACAACCCAGCTTGAACATCGCCTGGTGGATACCCGCGCATGACCGACAATAACCAGAAACCATCGACTCCGGCAGCTGTAGCCCTGAAATACGACGGCAAATCCGCGCCAACTATTGCCGCGACCGGCAACTTTGAGCTGGCGGAAGAGATTATCCGGATAGCCCGTGAACACGGTGTGCCACTCTACGAGAACGCAGAGCTTGCCGGAATTCTGGCACGGCTGGATCTGAATGAGGAAATCCCTGAAACCCTTTACCGGGTCATTGCCGAGATCCTGGCGTTCGCCTTCAATCTGGAGGGACGGACACCCGAAGACGCCGGCCAGCCTCCCGGCCGCGGTTAATCTGTCAGCTCAGGCAGCCTGACGTTTGCGTAACGCCGAGACCAGCTCTGCTTCCGGTCGGGAAATGCCACAGGTGTTCATCAGATCTTCAATATCGGCGCCGAGATCGACCAGCCGCGACGCTTCATCATAGGAAATCCGCAGGGGATCATTCTGGCGCATTTCATCCACAGTGCCGCGCAATTCGTGCAGTTGCCGCTCGCAGCTCACAATCCGCTGGCCAACTCCCATGCTTCCGCTTGCCGTGGCATGAATCTCGCGCCCCAGATCTTCACTGCGTGTCTTTAACTCGACGCGCACTGCGCGAATCTGGCGGCGGCAGGCAATACCCTGAGCAAACATCAGGCAAAGAATGGCAACAGTCAGGAACCACGGGGCCTGAGCAGCAAAAATTTCGGTCATTACGAACGTCCTCGTTGATGTGACGCGGGCGTCCTTCCTGTGCAAGGCTGTTAAGCTGCCTTTACAGTCCGGAAATTTCAGCCCACTCGGTATCTGACAACATCTTTTCGAACTCGACCAGAATGATCAGTTCGCCATTTTTATTGCACACGCCCTGTATAAACCTGGCGCTTTCCTCGTTACCGACATTCGGTGCTGTCTCGATTTCACTGGCCTTGAGGTAAACCACCTCGGCCACTGAATCCACCAGAATTCCCATCACCTGACTGGAGGTCTCCATGACCACAATCCGTGAGGAGTCGGTCACTTCCGCGTCGGACAACCCGAAGCGGCGACGGGTATCGATCACTGTGACAACACTGCCCCGCAGGTTAATGATGCCAAGCACATAATCCGGCGCCCCCGGCACAGGAGCAATTTCGGTATAGCGCAACACTTCCTGGATGTGCATTACATCAATGCCGTAGGTTTCCTCATCCAGCCTGAAGGTCACGTACTGCAGTACCTGATCGTCATGAGCCTGTTTCTGTTGTCCGCTGGGGGATGCCATAACCCTGTCTCTCCTTTTCGGCCGCCCGGCGGGCAACCAGATCGTCAAAAAATCATCATCAGTGCCCCTTACTATAGTCGGGAGCACAAACCGTGCCAGTAACGCAAGGCGTTACCACATAAAGAACCGCATCGCGTCAGCTCAGATCCAGATGGTGTTCGCGTTCGGCCCGGACCAGCAGGTCGGCCATTGACCGGACATCCACCAGCGCACACATCTGCTCAATCACCGTACCAGCCAGCCATGGTCGTTTGCTGCGGGCCGAGCGCCAGCGCACCGCCTCCGGCCTGAGGGTAAAAGATTCGGCAACGTGATCACAGGCCAGACCCCACTCGCTTCGGTCCAGCCGGATAATGAATTTATAGTGATCACGCGCATCCGCCGGGGCGCGCCCCGCCATGATCCACTCGGCGGAATCCACCACCCGCAGATTCTGCACGGGATCCGGTCTTATACCCATGTACCATCGCGGACTGCCCGGTATCGACTTTACCGGCCGATCAATACGGTGAATGGCTCCCAACAGTATCAGTGGGACCGCCAGTTTTAACCCCGCGACCGAGAAAATCAGACACTCAAACGGTTTGTAGGACCACTCCGGACGGCCCGGTGGCTGCTGTTCCTCCTGCACAGGTGCTTCGCTGTGCTCAACCGCAACCCCCTGCTTGCAAGCCTGCCCGTTTTCCGGGGTAGCCCTTGGCTCCGGCTCCGTTTCTGTTTCTGGCTGTCGTTCAGGTTCCGCAACGGCAGACCCGTCCGCAGGTTCTTCTTCGGCGCTAACGGTGGCGGTATGAAGCAGCTCGTCAAAATAACTGACAATGGCTGAGGCGGGACTGGCCACCTGTGTCAATGTTTTGTCAGTCGTTCTCCCGACCCTGTTATCAGCCATTGCGCCGCTCCACCGCCGCGCTGGCCATTTCCGGCAGATCCCTGAGCAGGTGGGCGTAGGCCCGAACCCCGCGGGTTTCGGCAGCAAGCGCCGAAGGCGTCAGCCCTGCCTGACTGGCGTCCCGAAATTTTGTATCCACCGGAATGGCCGATTTCCAGAGCGTATCGGGGTAGCTTCTGCGCAAATGATTCAGGCTTCTGACCGATGCCTGGGTGCGACGATCAAACATCGTCGGCATAATGGTGTAGGATGGAGCGTTTTTCTGGGAGCGCATGATCATTCCCAGGGTGTGCAGCATTCTCTCCAGACCCTTGATCGCAAGAAATTCCGTCTGCACCGGTATGATCAGGTGCTGTGCAGCCGCCAGCGCATTCACCATCAACACCCCCAGCGATGGCGTAGTATCCAGCAGTACATAATCGAAATCATCCCAGAGCAGGGCCAGGGTACGGGAAATGATCCGGCCCATGCCTTCGACACCGACCAGTTTGCGCTCGAGTGTGGCCAGTGCCGTGCTGGCGGGCAGCAACGACATGCCCTCACAGCTGGTTCCGGTAATCAGCTGAGCCGGGAGGCCGTCCGGAACCTTACCCTGATGCTGGAACAGGTCAAACACACTACGATTCAGGGTGTCCGGGTCATAACCAAACCAGCTGGTCAGAGACCCATGTGGGTCCAGATCCACAACGAGCACCCGCTTGCCGCGCTCGGCAAGCAATCCACCGAGCGTGACCACAGAGGTTGTCTTTCCCACCCCACCTTTCTGATTGGCGACTGCCCATATCCGCACGCTGTGTTCCCCCGGTTTGACTGGCCCGGAATCACCGGCTGCCATAAAGGATTGTCGGCCGTCATCGGCCTGACTTGAAGCATTTTTGGCAAGCATTTGCCGAAACAGGATTTCCGGAGCACAGATGCATATACTGATATTGTGCCAGCCTCCCGGACCCCTCCGGCCAGATGCAACCGCGCTATCGCAGGGCGCCACGGATACTGGCATCACGGGAAACCAGCAGGACCACCCGGCGGTTCCGGCGGCGCCCTTCCTCGGTGTCGTTACGGGCAACCGGCTGGTGTTGGCCATAGCCGACCGCCGCCAGGCGCTCGGCCTCGATTCCTTCCATCGTCAGCATGCGCACCACAGCAGCGGCTCTGGCCGCCGACAGCTCCCAGTTGGACGGGAAGGCACTGGTGCGAATCGGCTGGTTATCGGTAAAACCTTCCACCCGGATCGCGTTATCGCGGTTGACCAGAACCGATGCAATGGTTTCCACAACCGGAAAAGCATCGTAGTGAGGCTCAGCGTCACCACTGCCGAACAACAGGCTGTTGCGAAGGCTGAGCTCCAGCCAGGCTTCGTTGCTTTCGACGGTGATCACACCCTGGCTGATGAGCTCATCAAATGCCAGTGTCAGCTTGTCAGCCATCGCCCTCAGGGCTTCCGTCCGGCCCTCTTCACTGATCGCCGGGTTACGGGGCGCTGCCCTGACCTGCGGCTGAATGACATCGTCTGCAGAGCCGGGAACGTCAACCGCTGGCTGGTCGCCGGCCTCGATGGGCCGGACAGAACGCTGGGGCGCGTTGAAAACGCCGGTCAGTGTTTCCGACAGTACCTTGTATTTGCCTTCGTTGACCGAAGACACCGAGTACATGACCACGAAGAAAGCAAAAAGCAGGGTAATGAAATCCGCATAGGAAACCAGCCAGCGCTCCTTGTTGTGCTGATCGTCTTCCTCAATTCTGCGCCGCCGGATCACTGTAGGAAGCCCCGCAGCCTGAGCTCTATGGACTTCGGGTTTTCCCCTTCGGCAATGGCGATGATGCCATCAATCATCATGTCCTCATAACGGCTGCGTTCTCTGAGGATACCTCGCAGCTTGTTGGCCACGGGGAAGAACAGCAGATTAGCCAGCGCAACACCATAGATGGTCGCGACAAAGGCCGTGGCAATGCCGCTGCCCAGGGATTCAGGGTTCTCCAGGTTGGTCATCACCTGGATCAGCCCCATCACCGCGCCGATAATTCCGATGGTGGGGGAATAGCCCCCCATGGCTTCAAACACCCGGGCGGATTCCATGTCCCGCTGTTCACGGGAGTCCAGCTCCACTTCCATGATGCTGCGAATGGTTTCCGGCTCTGAGCCATCGACCAGCAATTGCAGGCCTTTCCGGGCAAAGCGCTCCGGCTCCTTTTCCGCCAGGCCCTCGAGTCCGAGCAATCCCTGCTTCCGGGCTTTCACACTCCAGTCGATAACCTTGCCAATGCCGTCTTCCAGGCTCATATAGGGCGGGAAAAGGATCCAGCGTGACTGGCCGAATGCGCGCTTCAACAGCGGCCAGGAAGTCTGCAGAATGGTTGCTGCCAGGGTACCGCCGATCACAATCAGGGCGGCGGGCCCGTTAAAAAGCGAGTCAAGCGCACCACCCTCCAACAGGTTACCGCCCAGAATCGCCACAAAGGCAAGAATTATCCCTAGCAGACTGAGAATATCCATCAGCTGACCCCTTCCTGCAGTCGGGGCCCTATGTCCTGTAAAGCAAGAACCTCATCGGTCAGCCCGGCCTTGGCAACTGCCATGGGCATGCCGTAAATCACTGACGACTTCTCATCCTGGGACCAGATATCAGAGCCACTCTCCTTCATCAGACGACAGCCTTCTTTGCCGTCGGCGCCCATACCCGTCAGGATCACACCCAGTGTCTTACCGGGGAATGCCCTCGCCAGAGACCCGAATGTCAAATCCACGCAGGGTCGGTAATGCAGACGATTGTCGCCGGGCAGAATCCGGATACGGGCCTGGCCACCCCGGTTTTCAATGATCATCTGCTTGCCACCGGGCGCCAGTAACGCCAGCCCGGGTTTGAGCAAATCACCCTCCTCGGCCTGCCTTACTTCTATTTGACACATCTTGTTCAAACGCTCCGCGAACGCGGGGGTAAAGCTGGCGGGCATATGCTGAACCAGCACCAGAGGCGCCGGAAAGGACGCGGGCAAGCCGCTCAGGACCTTTTGCAGGGCCACCGGCCCACCCGTTGACGTACCGATGGCAACGACACTGTAGTGTTTTGCTGCGCCGCGACGAAGAATGCGGCGCGCGGCACTGACCGGCGCAGGCTTTTCCTCAGGCGTCATCACCGGCGGCCGTGGTCTGACCGGCCGTTCGCGGGGCCGGTCAGCGCCCCCCGCCGCGGCGGAACCGGCCGGGGTAGCTGTCGGTGCTGGTGACTTTTTGCCCGGGCTGCTGCGAGCCACATCCAGAATGCGCTCGATCAGAATTTTCTGCAGCTCACTGGTATCGCGGGCGATTTCTTCAAAGTTCTTGGGCAGGAAATCCACAGCCCCGGCTTCCAGGGCGTCCAGGGTAACGCGGGCGCCTTCATAGGTCAGTGAGGAGAACATCAGCACCGGAACCGGGTGTCGGGTCATGATTTCCCGTACCGCAGAAATACCGTCCATAACCGGCATTTCGTAATCCATGGTAATCACATCAGGGCGGAGTTTTTCGGCCATCTCCACACCTTCACGGCCGTTGGTGGCAGCACCAACTACCTTGATCTGACCAGATACCGTGAGGATTTCCGTCAGTCGTCTGCGGAAAAACCCTGAATCGTCAACGACCAGGACCGAAACCGTCATTCATTTCTCCTAAGCCCTGGCATGCTGCGTCTGCTTCAGAACCTGACGTACTAGCCGTAATGCTGCAGCAAGCTTGGAACATCAATAATGAGGGCGATGCGGCCATCGCCGGTAATCGTTGCCCCGGCCATCCCGGGCGTGCCCTGCAAGGCATGGCCCAGGGGTTTGATCACTACTTCTTCCTGACCAACCAGCTGGTCAACCACGAAGCCCACACGGTGAGTGCCCACCGCAACAATCACCACGTGACCGTTGCGGGGTTCCGCTGCGCCGCCACCCCGGACCAGCCAGCGCTTGATGTGAAATATCGGGAACACCTTGTCTCTGACCACGATACACTCGCGGCCGTCGACCACATTCTTCTTGCTCAGGTCCAGGTGAAAAATTTCCACCACATTGACCAGTGGCAGGGCGAATGACTGATCGTCCAGCTTGATCATCAGCGTGGGCATGATAGCCAGGGTCAGGGGGACCTTGATGATGACCTGGGAGCCTTTGCCCAGTTCGGATTCCACCCTGATCTGGCCATTGAGCTGGCTGATCTTGGTTTTGACAACGTCCATGCCCACACCGCGGCCGGACACATCGGATATCTGATCCTTGGTCGAGAAACCAGCGGCAAAAATCAGGTGGTAACACTCATTGTCCGATAACCGGTCAGCGACATCCTGCTCGTAGATACCCTTCTCGACCGCCTTGCGCCTGAGCACGTCCGGATCCATACCGGCGCCGTCATCACTGATGGACAACAGGATATGATCCCCTTCCTGTTCTGCCGACAATACCACCTGACCCTGCCTGGGCTTGCCGGCCCGCTCGCGGACATCGGGCATTTCAATGCCGTGGTCTACCGAATTGCGGACCAGATGAACCAGGGGATCAGACAATGCCTCAACCAGGTTTTTATCAAGGTCGGTCTCCTCACCGTGCATCTCGAGACTGATTTCCTTGCCGAGGCTGCGGGCAAGGTCCCGCACAACCCGCGGGAAGCGGCCGAATACCTTCTTGATCGGCTGCATCCTTGTCGCCATCACGGCGGACTGAAGATCGGTGGTGACTACATCCAGATTGGAGACCGCCTTGTGCATATGCTCGTCTTCACTGTCAGCACCCAGTCGCTGCAGGCGGTTCCGCACAAGCACCAGTTCACCCACCATATTCATGATGTCATCCAGGCGGCGGGTATCGACCCTCACAGAGGTTTCTGCCACTGGCGCACCGGCTTCCCGTGGTGGCATGGCAGCGGCAGCAGAGGCGGCCCCGTCTTTCGACTCGGAGCCGGAAGCCGCTGTAGCAGAGGTTTTTGCGGTCCTGTCCGCCGTTACCTTGTCTGCACTTGCGGAATTGCCGGCCGCGGCCGGCTTTTTGTCAGTCGCCGTGGCGCCATAACCTCCGGTGGGGCTACCCCCCTTGCCGTGCAGGTCATCCAGCAGGCTTTCGAATTCATCATCACTGATCAGCTCAGGGTCCGTCGACGGCTTTTCTGACGCTGGTGGCCCGGTAAACCTGCCTTTGCCGTGAAGTTCGTCCAGCAGACTTTCAAACTCGTCATCAGAAATTTCGTTGTCGGAATCCTGGCCACCAGATTCAGATCGGCCCCCAGATCCGGGCTCTGAGGTTTGACCCGAGTCGCCATTTTTACCTTCCAGCGCATCCAGAAGCTGTTCAAATTCTTCATCGGTGATATCACCACCTTGCGCTTGCGTGCTTGCCGAATGTTCATCAACGGTATCGTCTGCATCGTGGTCGCTCTCATCAGTCGCCGCAGTGTCCTCGCTGGCGGGTATCGCCAGCCTGTCGAGAGCCTTGATGAGTTCGTCCGGGGCGGGCGTCGGTTGCTCCTGATGACGAACCTGTTCGAACATGGTATTGACATGATCCAGAGCCTGAAGAACGACATCCATCAGGTCGGAATCGACCTTGCGTTTGTGGTTTCTGAGGGTGTCGAACACGTTTTCCGCTGAATGACAGCAGTTTACCAATGCATCAAGCTGAAGAAATCCGGCACCGCCTTTGACTGTGTGAAACCCGCGAAAGATCGAGTTCAACAGCTCACTGTCATCCGGTCGCTGCTCGAGCTCGACCAGTTCTTCAGACAGTTTTTCGATAATCTCACCAGCCTCAATCAGAAAGTCCTGCAGAATCTCGTCATCAGCATCCAGCGCCATGGGCTATCCTCTCAACTCAAAAACCAAGACTGGACAGCAGATCGTCCACATCGTCCTGTCCGGACATAACATTGCCCAGTTCATCCGCTTTTATCTGCGGACCCACGCCCTGTTCGGCGGACTCGGTTTTGCGCTCCTCGTCGACCGGTTCATAAACGGTTCCGGTGATCTTATCGACATGGCTTGCCATCATTACCAGGCTTAACAGGTGCTCTTCCACCTCCTTGACCAGGGTCGTTACCTTCTCGATAACCTGACCGGTCAGATCCTGAAAATCCTGGGCCATCAGTATTTCCGAGAGATTCTCGTAAGTGGCATTGGCGTCGTGATTAAGGGTGACGAAAAACGTATCAATGCGAGCATACAGGGCCCGGAATTCAGCAGGCTTCATTTCCCGCCGGCGCAGCCTTTGCCATTCATCCCGCAGTTCCGCAGCCTCATCACGCATCGAGCTGGCCAGTGGCATGGCTTCCTCCACCAGATCCATGGTGCGATTGGCCGCCTTGCCGGTCATCTTCACCACGTATTTCAGCCGGTCAGAAGCGTCGGTCATCTTTGACAGCGCTTCCGACTGCTCGTCATTACGCGGGTCTATCTGAAAATTACGTATCGCTTCATGAAGGCTTCGGGTCAGCCGACCCACTTCCCGGTAAAGGCTGCGGTCCCTCACTTCGCTCAGATCGTTAATCACGGTCATCGCCGCGGCATAGTCGCCAGCGTTTAACTGTTCAACCAGTGCCGCCGCCTGGCTATGAAGCTTGTCGGTAACCTCGGAGTCGAGGCCTTGATGGTCTGTCTCGTGCTTGCTCATGGAGCCCACCCGGCCTCTGGTTACTCGATTCGCTCGAAAATTTTCTCGATCTTTTCTTTCAGCACCGCGGCTGTAAAAGGTTTTACAACATAGCCGTTGACGCCTGCTGTTGCTGCCGCAACTATCTGGTCGCGCTTGGCCTCGGCGGTCACCATCAGAACGGGCAGTGTTTTCAGCTTTTCGTCTTTCCGCACTTCTTTCAGCAAGTCCAGGCCGGACATGCCCGGCATGTTCCAGTCGGTGATCAGGAAGTCGTATTTGCCACTCTTGAGCAGGGGCAATGCCGTGTTGCCATCATCGGCCTCATCGGTGTTGGTAAAGCCCAGATCTCTGAGAAGATTCTTGATAATCCGCCTCATGGTGGAAAAGTCATCCACGATCAGGATGTTCATGTTCTTGTCCAATGGGACCTCCCTTTAGCAATGCCCGAAATTCGTCGTTAGCGCCAGCTTGAAATCTTTATTGCCATCCCGGCGCGCCCTCTGGCTGGCCATTGTCTGCGCCACCGAGTTACTGATGCCAGTCTGACAGGCGGCCTCTGAGGCGTAACGCCGCCTGACTGTGAATCTGGCTGACCCGGCTTTCACTGACGCCCAGTACAGCACCGATTTCCTTCAGATTCAGTTCGTCCTGATAATAAAGGCTCAACACCAGTTTCTCGCGCTCGGGTAATTCGTCGATCGCAGCCGCCAGACTGGCTTTGAAATTGTCGGTAGCCAGGCCTTCCAGCGGGTTATCTCCCGCGTCCTGTTCGTCTATCGGCAGATCGCCGGATTCATTGAGTTCATCCAGACTGAAAAGTCGTCCGCTGTTGGCATCGTTCAGTCCTGCATAATATTCATCCAATTCGAGGCCCATTTCTTCAGCCACTTCCCAGTCCTGGGCCTCGCGACCCATGCGATCTTCCACGACCTTGATGGCACTGGAAATCCTGCGGGCGTTGCGGTGAACCGAGCGCGGTACCCAGTCGCCCTTGCGGATTTCGTCAACCATGGCCCCGCGAATGCGAATGCCGGCGTAGGTTTCAAACGTGGCACCTCTGCCGGGGGTATAACGGGAGGAGGCCTCCAGTAGCCCCATCATCCCGGCCTGCATAAGATCTTCAAGCTGAACGGAAGGCGGCAGACGGGCCATAAGGTGGAGTGCGATTTTCTTGACCAGCGGCGCATGTTCTTCAACAAGTGCTGAAGGACCACCAGCGCCGGTTATCGTGTAGATTCCTAGTTCTTTCGCCAATCTCGTGTATCCGGTTACTCAGTGTCTGGATCGGAATCAGACTTCGACGAGCCGCTCGACAA
This sequence comes from Marinobacter sp., assembly GCF_035268745.1. Taxonomy (GTDB): domain Bacteria; phylum Pseudomonadota; class Gammaproteobacteria; order Pseudomonadales; family Oleiphilaceae; genus Marinobacter. Next base: position 7,348 of record NZ_DATFKH010000053.1, on the reverse strand, counting down.
AGAATTCCAGGTGACCCCGGGGGGAAGTCGGCAACGGCCACTTGTCGACTTTTTCGGCAAGCGCTTTGATAGCCAGTGACGCCTTGGCCCGGGGATACGCATCCAGGACCGCTTTTTGTCTCTGGACCGCTTTCCTGACCGCTTCATCGTAAGGAACAATACCCACGTATTGTAGTGCCACATCCAGGAATCGCTCGGTCACCCGCGTTAATTTCTCGAACAAATGACGGCCTTCCTGCTCGTTGCGGACCTGATTGGCAAGTATCCGGAAACGATCGGTGCCGTAATCCCGGTTCATCAGTTTGATCAAGGCGTATGCATCGGTAATCGAGGTGGGTTCATCACAGACCACCAGCAGCAGTTCCTGCGATGCCCGCAGGAAGCTCACCACGGATTCTGAAATACCGGCGGCGGTATCCACAATCAACACATCAATCTGATCACCGATTTCGCTGAATGCATTGATCAGACCGGCATGCTCAAGATTGGAAAGCTGGGTCATTCTCTGGGTGCCGGAGGAGGCTGGTACAATCATGATCCCGCCGGGACCCTTGACCAGCACATCACGCAGGTCGCACTCACCGGAAATAACGTCCTGGAGGTTACGGTTGGCGCTAATGCCAAGAAGCACATCAATATTGGCCAGACCCAGGTCTGCATCCAGCAGCACCACCCGACGCCCCATCTGGGACAGCGCAATACCCAGGTTCACTGACACATTGCTTTTGCCAACGCCCCCTTTGCCACCTGTTACCGCAATCACCTGAACCGGGTGTGGTTTGCTCATACTCTCTCTTGCCTCTGAAAGCCGAGGGCCATGTTTTGTCGTTGGAATTATGTTTTCAGACTGCAACTGCCGGTTGCTGCTGAAGTTTTTTCAGCCTGTCTATCGCCATGCGCACCATCGGAACAGACTCGGCACGGTGCAGGTCCTCCGGAATTCTCTGCCCGTTCGTGTAGTAAGCCACGGGCAGGCCCGTTTCCATGACGAACCCGAGAACTTCTCCGAGAGTCAGCGCCTCATCGGTTTTGGTTACCACACAACCGGACAGCCCTGCCATCTTATAGCAATGCCAGACGGATTTCATAATCCGCGGCTGGCTGGTGGCAGAAGCAACCAGGTGAGTCTGGATATTATGTTGGCTTCGGGCCAGTTCCCCGAGCTGCTCGTCATAACCCTTGTCTGAACTGGTCAGCCCGGCGGTATCAATCAGCACCAGATGCCGGTCAGACAGTTCGTCGAGAATATCATCGATTGAGTGGCGTTCATCAACCACCCGCACCGGAACGTTCAGGATACGACCGAACACGAACAGTTGTTCATGGGCGGCAACCCGGTATCGATCTGTGGTCACCAGCGCCAGGGATTCCGGACCATGGCGCAGAACATAGTGGGCGGCAAGCTTGCCGATGGTGGTGGTCTTGCCACAACCGGTCGGGCCCACCAGCGCATAGACACCGCCCTCACTGCACCATTCGTCGCGGGATGTTTTCAGACCTGCAGTCAACATTTTCAGGCTGTGCTTCCAGCCATCTTCCAGCCGGCCATCACGATGACGCCGGGCCAGACTGTCTGCCAGCTCCATGCCCAGACCGAACTCCTGAAGCCGCTCTGACAGCCGCTGCTGAACCGCGTTTGTGGCGGGTCCGGGGGGAGTTTCATCGCGCTGGGCGCTCATCATATCACGCAGTGAGCTGATTTCGGCGCGCATCCAGGCCAGTTCCCCGGAATAGGCACTTTCAGCAAACCCGTTAGCAGCCTCAGCACCGGATACCGGGCAGGCTCCGGCAGATTCACCAGTGGCGGCCTGTCGCGGCGTTTCCGGGTCGTGGTTTTCCGCCTGGCCATCCCGCACTTCCCGGATACGGTTCCGCGAACGGTCAAGCTCCGCCTCAAGCTTGCAGTGCTGCTCCGCCTGGAGCTGTGCAAGATGTGATCCGTTGGTTGCCGCTTTCGCCGCGTCACCCAGGCGTTGACGCGCCATATTCTCGTCGTAGTCCAGAGCGGTCACGATTTCAACGCCGCCATCCACCCGCCGGTTCGACAGAATCACCGCATCCTGTCCCATCTGATCCCGGACCTGACGCAGAGCTTCCGACATGCTTTTGGCAAAAAACCGCTTCACTTTCATGATCAACTTTCCTCCGGGGCCGGCAGATCTGGTCGCCGGCCGCTCTGTGAACCGCAGCTATCACTGACCAACGGATGCCACAATCGTTATCTGTTTGTTATCGGGAACTTCCTGGTAAGACAACACGTGCAGGCGCTCGACGCCATAGCTTGCAAAGCGTGCGAGCACTGGCCGGAGAGGTCCGGATACCAGAAGAATGGCCGGTTTGCCCAGCATTTCCTGCCGCTGCACGCTGTCCCTCAGTGACCGCTGCAGCTTTTCAACCATATTCGGTTCCAGCACCAGCCCGATGTCATCCTGGCCGCCAGATTGTTGACTCTGTTGCACCGACTTCAGCAATAACTGTTCCAGGTCGGGATCGAGTGTAATAACAGGAATTTCACTCTCGTTACCGCAGATGCTCTGGATAATCATCCTGCGCAACGCCTGCCGGGCCATGGTCGTCAGGGTTTTCGGGTCCTGGCTCCGGGGATGGACGTTAACAATGGCTTCGGCAATGGATCGCATATCCCGGATCGGCACCTCTTCCCGCAGCAGGTTCTGCAGGACTTTCAACAGCAGGCTCAGGGACACGGTGGTTGGCACCAGTTCCTCCGCCAGCTTGGGCGAAATCTTTTCCAGCTGATCAAGCCATTTCTGGACTTCTTCATGGCCCAGTAACTCATGGGCATGTTTCTGCAGAACCTGGTTCAGATGGGTGGCCACCACCGTGCTCGCATCCACCACGGTGTAACCCAGGGTCTGGGCCTGGTCCTTCTTTTCCGGCTCGATCCAACTGGCATCCAGACCAAAGGCTGGGTCCTTGCCCTCAATACCTTCAATCCTGCCAAAAACCTGCCCGGGATCGATAGCCAGTTCACGATCCGGATGAATGTCCGCCTCGGCGATGGTCACGCCCATGAGAGTAATGCGATAAACGTTGGGCATCAGGTCCAGGTTGTCGCGGATGTGCACTGACGGCATGAGAAAGCCCAGATCCTGGGACAGCTTCTTGCGCACGCCCTTGATCCGGCTGAGCAACTGGCCACCCTGGGACTTGTCCACCAGCGGAATCAACCGGTAACCCACTTCCAGGCCGACAATGTCGACGGTAGACACATCGTCCCAGCCCAGTTCCCGGGTTTCAGGCGGGGCCGGCAACTGACCGCCCTGCTCGGTGGTCTCGCCGCCGGCAGGCATATCCCGGCCCGCGGAACGGGCGCCGGCCCGGGCCGGGAATACCGACTCTTCCTCTATGGTCTGTCGGTCTTTCTGCCATATGTACCAGGCAATAGCCGCTGCAACACCGCCCAGCCCCAGAAAAGCCAGATGCGGCATGCCCGGGATAAGCCCCAGAATAATCAGAATCATAGCCGCAATTCCGATCGCCTTCGGGGCCGTAAACATCTGCTCCAGGATCTGGCCGCCCATGTCCTGGCTGGAGGTAACCCGGGTTACCATGATGGCTGCGGAAGTAGCCAGCAGGAGCGAGGGAATCTGGGCGGCGAGGCCGTCACCAATGGTCAGCAGCGCGTAGTTCTGCATCGCCGTGGCAAATTCCAGATCATGCTGGATCATGCCAATGGCCACGCCGCCGATAATATTGATGGCAAGTATCAGCAGGCCGGCGATGGCGTCGCCTTTTACGAACTTGCTGGCGCCATCCATGGAGCCGTAAAAGTCAGCTTCCTGGGCTATTTCCGCGCGACGGAACTTGGCCTCATCCTGATTGATCAACCCCGCGTTCAGGTCGGCATCGATTGCCATCTGTTTGCCCGGCATGGCATCCAGAGTAAAGCGTGCGCTGACCTCTGATACCCGGCCGGCGCCCTTGGTCACCACCAGGAAGTTGATGATCATCAGAATCGCGAACACAATCAGACCAACCGCGTAGTTACCGCCAATCAGCACGGCACCAAAGGCCTCAATGACCTTGCCGGCCGCGTCTCCACCCTCCTGACCGTTCAACAGCACAACCCGGGTAGAGGCAACATTCAGGGCGAGACGGAACAGAGTGGCAACCAGCAGAACCGTGGGGAAGGCGGCAAAATCGACGGGCCGCAGGGCATAGACGCAGACCATCACAATGATAATGGACAGCGTAATGTTGAACGTGAAAAACACGTCCAGCAAAAACGTGGGCATCGGCAGAATCATCATGCCCAGCAGGCCCATCAGCATCACCGGGATACCGATATTACCCTGCGTCAGGGATTTGACATTATCTAGGACTAACGCTCGGTCCATGCCGGAAAATTCTCCGATTTCTGGTCAGTTGCGGGATAGCGCCGGTCGGTTTTTTGACGCCAGAGGCTCGTTTCCACAGACTCTCGCAATATCCGTACCACTACTGAACCAATTTGTTCCGGCCCGGCCTGACGCTACTTTTAAGATGCGGTATCCTTGCGCTTTCCCGGGCGTCCTGACGCCCTGACCCTGTCCGCCACTGAATAAAATGAAGGTAAGCTCATGCCAATCCACGAGGTAAAACATCCGCTGATCCGCCACAAACTAGGCCTGATGCGCCGGGCCGAAATCAGCACCAAGAATTTCCGGGAACTGGCGCAGGAAGTGGCAGCGCTTCTCACCTACGAAGCCACCAAAGACTTTTCGCTCCAGCCCAAGACCATTGAGGGCTGGGCCGGGCCCGTCGATATCGAGCAGATTCAGGGCAAGAAAATCACCATCGTTCCAATCCTCCGGGCCGGCCTGGGAATGCTGGATGGTGTATTGAGCCTGATCCCCGGCGCCCGGGTAAGCGTGGTCGGCCAGGTCCGCAATGAAGATACCCTGCAAGCCAGTACCTATTTTGAAAAACTGGTAGGTGAACTCGACCAGCGGATGTCCATGATCGTTGATCCCATGCTCGCCACCGGCGGTTCCCTTATCTCCACCATCGACCTTCTAAAGCAGGCGGGCAGTACGGAAATCCGCGCCCTGATTCTGGTTGCGGCTCCCGAAGGCGTAAAAAAGGTGCTGGAGAAACACCCGGACGTATCCATCTACACCGCTGCAATAGACGATGGCCTGAATGACAAGGGCTACATTCTTCCGGGTCTTGGCGACGCCGGCGACAAAATTTTCGGCACCAAGCAGAAGGACATCTGATGATGCAGGACCACACCAACGACCCGACCTGGAAACAGGCGATCGGCGGTTCCCAGATGCTGCTGGTCGCTTTCGGCGCCCTGGTTCTGATGCCCCTGATTACCGGGATGGATCCGAACGTGGCGCTGTTTACCGCCGGCATCGGCACCCTGATCTTCCACCTGGTGACCGGCGGCCAGATTCCCATTTTCCTGGCATCCTCCTTTGCCTTTATCGCGCCCATCATTGCCGCCAAAGGGCGCTTCGGAATGGCCGAAACCCTTGGTGGGCTGATGGCAGCGGGCATTCTTTACATCATTCTCAGCGGTCTGGTCCGGGCCAGAGGCACCGGTTTTATCACCCGGCTGCTGCCACCGGTGGTAATCGGCCCGGTAATCATGGTGATCGGGCTGAGCCTTGCGCCAGTGGCGGTGCACATGGCCTCCGGTCGCACCGGTGACGGTTCCACCCAGCTTATCCCCTACGACACCGCGATCTGGATAGCCATGATTTCCCTGCTGGTCACGATCGTCATGTCAATATGGGCTAAAGGCTTCCTGCGCCTGATTCCGATCATGTTTGGTATTATCGTCGGCTACCTCAGCTCGTTTTTTGCCGGTATTGTCGACTTCGCCCCCATAACCAATGCGTCCTGGCTGGCAATTCCCGATTTTGTCGCGCCTGCATTCAGTTTCAACGCCATCCTGTTCATGGTTCCGGTGGCCATTGCACCCGCCATCGAACACATCGGCGACATCCTGGCCATTGGCAACGTGACCCATAAAAACTACCTGAAAAAACCCGGTCTGCACCGCACGCTGCTGGGCGACGGCCTGGCCACCAGCGCCGCCGCTGCATTCGGTGGTCCGCCCAACACCACCTATTCCGAAGTCACCGGCGCGGTGGTACTGACCCGCAACTTCAACCCCAGAGTGATGATCTGGGCCGCTGTCATTGCCATTGTTCTGGCGTTTGTCGGCAAGTTCGGTGCGACTCTGCAGACCATTCCGGTACCGGTAATGGGGGGCATACTGTGCCTGCTGTTCGGCTCGATTGCCGTTATCGGCCTGAACACGCTGATACGACATCAGGTAGACCTGTCCCAGTCGCGCAACCTTGTGATCGTGGCCATCACCCTGGTATTTGGCATTGGCGGCATGGCCCTGGGTCAGATCGAAGGCATTGCCCTGTGCGCCATTGCAGCCATCGCCCTCAACCTGGTTCTGCCCGGCAAGGGCGAGGCCTGGGGAAATATCGATGAAACGCCAAGCGCCTGAACACGGCTCACCGCCAGACAGCACCGGCATCAGCTTCACGGCGCTGTACACCGGTGCCGTCTGGCACCGCCACGGCCTGTCCGATGATGCCCTGGCGACCGCCCCGGGGCAGTGGCTATACCACCTGATGACGCCCCTCGAGGCTACCGGCATGGCGGTGCTCGGCGCCAACCTCCGCATCTTTCTGCTGCAGCGCCATCTGATTATTGATCATCTGGTCGAGCAGGCGGTCAACCGCGGCGTCACCCAGGTCCTGGAAATCGCCTGCGGTATGTCACCCAGGGGGATTCGCCTGCGCCAGAAATTCCCGCAGCTCCACATGGCCGAAGCCGACCTGCCGGCGATGGCCACCCGCAAGGCCTCACGCCTGTTGGTCACGGGTAACCTTGGCCCCCGTCACCAGGTCATGCCGGTAGATATCCTGGCGCCGGCGGGAGATCATTCACTGGAAACCGTGGTGGCGCGAACCTTCGACAATCGCGAGCCAGTGGTGGTCATCACGGAGGGACTGACCAGCTATTTCTCACTACCGGTCATCTCCGGCTTCTGGCAACGCCTGGCCAGTGTACTGAAAGAACGCCCCGGCTCGGTGTATCTGTCGGAAAGCTACCTGATGCCAACCCAGCTCTTGCTCCGTAGCAATCTGAAATTCTTCGGCGGCCTGCTTGGCGCGATCACCCGCAGTGACGTCAGCTTCCACTTCCGGGATGACCAGCAGGCCGCCGAACACTTCTCATCCTGCGGCTTCCCCGCAGTAACCGTCCACAATCCGGCCGATTTCTATGGCCGCCTGGCCATTCCCCAGAGCCGCCATGATCCTATGGTTCGGGTGGTTGAGGCTCGGAGTTAGGCTCTTTGTAGCCTGTAAATTGT
>NZ_DATFKH010000052.1:0-37436 GCF_035268745.1 Marinobacter sp. | reverse complement strand
CAATCTGTAAGCGAGCAACATCCATGAGCGAGACCAGTCATTCAAAACTGATCATTCTGGGGTCGGGCCCCGCCGGATACACCGCTGCGGTATACGCAGCCCGGGCAAACCTCAACCCGACCCTGATCACCGGCGTCGAAGTCGGCGGCCAGCTGACCACAACCACCGATGTTGATAACTGGCCCGGCGACAACGATGGCGTCCAGGGCCCGGAACTGATGCAACGGATGCTCAAACACGCAGAACGCTTCGAAACCCGGGTGGTTTACGACACCATCAACGAAGCCGACCTGAACAATCGCCCGTTCCGCCTCAAGGGTGATAACGGCGAATATACCTGCGACGCCCTGATCATCGCCACCGGGGCCTCCGCCATGTACCTGGGCCTGGAATCCGAAGAGAAATTCAAAGGCCAGGGCGTATCCGCCTGCGCCACCTGCGATGGCTTCTTCTATAAAAAACAGAAAGTCGCTGTAATCGGCGGCGGTAACACCGCCGTTGAAGAGGCACTCTACCTCTCCAACATCGCCGACGAAGTCACCCTGGTCCACCGCCGCGACAGCCTCCGTGCCGAGAAAATCCTGCAGGACAAACTGTTCGAGAAAGCCAGGAACGGCAACGTCAGAATCGTCTGGGACCACACCCTGGCCGAAGTCCTGGGCGACGGCACCGGCGTCACCGGCATGCGCATCAAAAGCATGAAAGACGGCTCCACCCAGGACAAGGAACTGGCGGGCGTCTTCATCGCCATCGGCCACAAGCCCAACACCGACCTGTTCCAGGGCCAACTGGACATGGAAAACGGCTACATCAGAATCCGCTCCGGCCTTGGCGGCATGGCCACCCAGAGCAGCGTGCCGGGCGTGTTTGCCGCCGGCGACGTCGCCGACCACGTCTACCGCCAGGCGGTCACCTCTGCCGGTTTTGGTTGCATGGCGGCGCTGGATGCCGAGAAATTCCTGGATCAGGACTGACCACAAAGCATTTAATATGCTGACCAAGAGCAGGCAACTCAGAAGCTCGGAAAGGCGGTCGGGAGGGAATCCCGAAACTGTGCGGAGCCATGGGTGAAGAGCGCGAGCTCTTCACGGGCTGGCCAAGGATGGCCTGCCCTGGACCCTCAGTGCGACGCAGGAGCAATAAGCACTGAGGGGCGGAGCCCAAGCGTACACGGACGTATTTACAGCGTGTTTCGGGACTCCCTTTCCTCTGGCCGCATGCACAGAGTCATCAGAGCAAGCCGGAGTACAATGACATCACTTCCCTGGCTAGATCAGAAGCACCTCTGGTTCCCGGACCCGAACGAGGCCCTGGACGACCCCGACGGCCTGCTGGCCATCGGTGGTGACCTGTCCACAGAGCGCCTGATACTGGCCTACCAGAGCGGCATATTCCCCTGGTTCAGCGACGACCAGCCCATCCTCTGGTGGTCCCCCGACCCGAGATGCGTCCTGTTTCCGCCTGAAATCCACATCGCCAGAAGCCTGCGCCGCACCCTCAACAGCCAGTATTTCACCATCACCGCTGACCAGGCGTTTACCCGGGTCATCCGCCTGTGCGCCCAGACCCGCGCTGAAGGCACCTGGATTACCAAAGACATGATGGCCAGCTACAGCCACCTGCACAGACAGGGCATTGCCCACTCGATAGAAGCGTGGAATCCCGCCGGTGAGCTGGTTGGCGGTATGTATGGCGTAGCCCTGGGCCGCTGCTTTTTCGGCGAATCCATGTTCTCCCTCGAAACCAACGCCTCGAGAGTACTCATGGTCCACCTCGCCAGACAGCTTGAAATTTGGGAATATGCCATCATGGATTGCCAGGTAGAAAGCGGGCACCTGCTCAGAATGGGCGCCCGGACGATTCCACGCCGCAGGTTTTTATCTATACTCAGAAAAGCAGTCAGCGCACGCCCCGGCCATGACCAGTGGGACATGACATGGCGCTGGCCCGGACCGGAAAGGCCGGTAGAGCGCCCTTGAATAAAGTAGCGGAGGGATAAATGAGCAATCTCAGAACCCTGGTCTTCTTCGCCACACCTGCTCATGACTGTAGCTACCTGCCAGACCGGCAGGCCACCACCATGTTTGTCGACCCAAGGGCCAACATCGACAGGCGCCTGTACAGCCAACTGACCGTGCTTGGTTTTCGTCGCAGCGGATCCCACTACTACCGCCCGCACTGCGAGAACTGTAACGCCTGTATACCGGTAAGGCTCAGAGTCGACCAGTTCAGACCGGACCGCAGCCAGCGCCGGGTTCTGAAGAAAAATGCCGACCTGAGCTGCCGCATGGTGCGGGCCAGCTATACCGAACGTTATTATGAGCTGTATGCGCAATACATCGAAGAGCGGCATGCCGATGGCGATATGTACCCCCCGTCCCGGGAGCAATTTGCATCATTTCTTGTTGACGGTGCCACGGACTCCTGGTTCCTCGAGATTCTCGACCAGGGACGACTGGTGGGTCTGGCCGCCATTGACCAGCTGGATGAAGGGCTCTCGGCGATCTATACCGTATTCGACGCCGCCTACGAGCATCGCAGCCTGGGCACTTTCGCTGTGCTCTGGCAGATTGAAGAAGCCCGGCGCCTGGATCTACCCTACCTCTATCTGGGGTACTGGATAGCCGAATGCAGTAAAATGAACTACAAAACGCGCTTTCGCCCCATTGAAGCGCTGCGAGACGGTCACTGGCAAACCATGAATGCTTACTGATTTTTGCCATATCGCCTGAAATAGGGCAGAATTGCGCAGTTTAAAATTATCGCTAGCTTATTTACGAGGTTTCTACTGAATGCCGAAGGCAGATGCTATTGAAATGGAAGGCGTTATTCTGGACACGCTTCCAAACACCATGTTCCGTGTCGAACTTGAAAACGGTCACGTTGTGACCGCCCATATTTCAGGAAAAATGCGCAAGAACTACATTCGCATCCTGACGGGCGACAAAGTGAAGGTCGAGCTGACTCCCTACGATCTCAGCAAGGGCCGCATCGTTTACCGCGCCCGCTGATTTTCTCGATCCAGGAATGAACGAAAAAGACCACACTGTCGAGTGTGGTCTTTTTGTTTGCCAGGCGTTCAGGCACCGGACCGGCAGACTCCGGGATGCCGTCAGAGCGCTTCCGCGGGCTCATCCTCATAGTCAAAGACAAGCTCGTCATCCTTGAGCTGGATGAACACATCGCCGCCCTTCTCTGACAGGCTGCCGAACAGGATCTGCTCAGCCAGTGGCCGCTTGATCTTGTCCTGGATCAACCGCGCCATCGGGCGGGCACCCATGGTGACGTCATAGCCTTTCTCTGCCAGCCACACCTTCGCATCCTCATCCACATGCAATACCACATGTTTCTCATCAAGCTGGGCCTGCAGTTCGGTGAGGAACTTGTCGACCACATGGGTGATGGTTGCCGGCTGGAGATCGCCAAACTGGATGATGCCATCCAGACGGTTGCGGAACTCGGGTGTGAAGGTTTTGGAGATAATCTCCATACCATCACTGCTGTGGTCCTGCTCACTGAAGCCAATGGACCGCCTGGCCATGCTCTCTGCACCGGCGTTGGTAGTCATTACCAGAATAACGTGACGGAAATCCGCCTTGCGACCATTGTTATCAGTCAAGGTGCCATGATCCATAACCTGCAGCAGCAGATTGAACACTTCCGGATGTGCCTTTTCGATCTCGTCCAGCAACAGAACACAATGGGGATGCTTGCTGACAGACTCCGTTAACAAACCGCCCTGATCATATCCGACATAGCCGGGCGGCGCGCCAATCAGCCGCGACACAGTGTGCCGCTCCATGTACTCGGACATGTCGAAGCGAACCAGTTCGATGCCGAGGACCTTGGCAAGCTGTTTGGTGACTTCGGTCTTGCCGACACCCGTCGGCCCGGCGAATAGGAAGGCACCCTCCGGTTTCTCCGGGGCTTTCAGTCCGGCACGGGCCAGCTTGATTGAAGTCGACAGGGACTCGATGGCCGGGTCCTGTCCGAACACCACCATCTTCAGATCCCGCTCGAGATTGCGCAGCAGGTCCTTGTCACTGGTGGATACATTCTTCGGCGGAATCCGGGCAATATTGGCTACAATATCCTCGATTTCCGAGACATCAATGGTGCCTTTCCGCTTGGGCGCGTCTACCAGACGCTGGTGAGCGCCCGCCTCGTCAATAACATCGATGGCCTTGTCCGGCAGGTGGCGGTCGGTGATATAGCGCTCGGAGAGCTCCGCGGCAACCTTGAGGGCCTGGTCGGTGTACTTCAGATCATGGTGCTTCTCGAAATGAGACTTGAGTCCCCTGAGAATCTGATAGGTATCCTCGACACTTGGTTCGTTGACATCAATTTTCTGGAAACGACGCGCCAGGGCGCTGTCTTTCTCGAAAATACCGCGGAATTCCTGGAACGTCGTCGAACCGATGCAGCGAATCTCGCCGGAACTGAGCATCGGCTTCAGAAGATTGGACGCATCCATAACACCACCGGATGCGGAACCGGCACCAATGATGGTGTGGATCTCATCAATAAACAGGATCGCGTGGTCCTCTTTCTTGAGGTCTGCAAGCAGGCCTTTCAGGCGTTTCTCGAAATCGCCGCGATACTTGGTACCCGCCAGCAATGCCCCCAGATCCAGTGAGTAAACAACGCCATCGGAGATAATGTCTGGCACCTGGCCATCCACAATCCGCCTGGCAAGTCCTTCCGCAATCGCGGTTTTACCAACACCGGCCTCGCCTACCAGCAGCGGATTGTTCTTCCGTCGCCGAACCAGGATCTGGACAACCCGCTCGACCTCATGCTCACGGCCGATAAGCGGATCAATCCGGCCCTGGCGAGCCTGTTCGTTGAGATTGGTGGCATAACTTTCAAGCGGACTGGAACCGGATCCCTCTTCGCCTATTTCTTCCTGCGATGCCTGGTCCTGCCCCTCATCATCGGCGCCCTGCACCCGGGAAATACCGTGGGAAACAAAATTCACCACATCAATCCGGGCAATGCTCTGTTTCTTCAGAACATAGACGGCCTGGCTTTCCTGCTCACTGAATATGGCGACCAGGACGTTTGCCCCCGTCACCTCTTTCTTGCCGGAAGACTGGACATGAAAAACGGCGCGCTGCAACACCCGCTGGAAACCGAGCGTTGGCTGGGTCTCACGTTCGCTGTCGCTGCTGGGGATCAGTGGCGTGGTTGAGTCAACAAATTCGGCCAGTTCTTCCTGAAGCTGGGCCAGATCCGCACCACAGGCTTTCAGCACGCCCACCGCCGATTCGTTATCGAGCAAAGCCAGCAAAAGGTGCTCGACGGTCATGAACTCATGACGCTTGTCGCGCGCACTTTTGAAAGCCGAATTCAATGTAATTTCAAGATCTTTGCTCAGCATGGGCAACCCCAAAGTCTATCAGTCAGCGCGTTCAATCTCGCAGAGCAGCGGATGGTCGCATTCCGAAGAATACTGATTCACCTGTTCCGCCTTGGTCTCTGCAATGTCCCGGGAATATACTCCGCATACCGCCTTTCCCTGAGTATGGACGAGCAGCATCACCTGCGTCGCCTTTTCCTCATTCATCCCGAAGAATGTCATCAATACTTCCACCACAAAATCCATGGGCGTGTAGTCATCGTTGAGAAGCATCACCCGGAAGCGTGCAGGCCGCTTCAATGCCGGTTTTGCCGTCGCGGTACTGACGTCATCCTGGCGGCCGGGCTCTTCTTCATTACCCTGATTAAATACTAGTAGAGAATTCTGGATAGTCCGCATGATTCTTTACCGGAAATCGGTGCCTCTTCATTAAGATGGTTATCACTCTCGCCGTTTTCAAGCACTGATCGCGGCTCAAGAGCGTTTATTTCGTTATCGTAACTATACAGGCTGTGACCGTCATCCAACCATACAGTCACAGGATATACGTACCGTTTTTCAATCTGACCCGAACGAATGTTGGCTATCGGCAAAAAACCAATGTAAAATCATGTTAACTGAGGTGATCAGTCTGTAACGGGGCGCCGTTGCGCAGGTGCCACGCGCGCCACCACCATAAGGGCCGGAACCGTCGAATAACAAGACCAACACAACGACAGGTGTCCGACAATGACAGAACAGGGGAGTTCATCATGCCTCAAGGCAAGGTCAAATGGTTTAACAACGCCAAGGGATACGGCTTCATAATCGAGGAAGGCTGCACAGACGACCTGTTTGCGCATTTTTCTTCGGTGCAGATGGACGGCTACAAAACCCTCAAGGCGGGTCAGCCGGTCAGCTTTGAGAAAAAGCCGAGCGACAAAGGCGTCCACGCGGTCAACATTGTTCCCCAGGCAATGCCGCAGAGACAAGGGCAGGAAGCCACCGCAGAAAGCGAGCCAGAAGCCAGCGAAGACACTTTTCAGGACCGGCAGCGCGTTGTAAACAGCTGATCTCCGACGCCTGAAGCTACCTACTCTTTCCGGAACGCTACCCTCCGAGCGCGTTCTGCCAGATTTCTCTGTCCGAAAACATGGCATCCCTGATTCTTTTCAACAAGCCTTTCCAGGTTCTGTCCCAGTTCACGGACCAGGCACGGGAAAGCCCTACCGGTAAACGCGCCACGCTCGCTGACTGGATATCGCTGCCGTCGGTCTACCCCGCGGGCAGGCTGGATTATGACTCTGAAGGACTGCTCCTGCTGACCGACAGCGGGCCCCTGCAACACCGCATTGCCGCACCGGACAACAAGATGCCCAAAACCTATTGGGTACAGGTAGAGGGACAGATTAATGAAAACGCCCTGCAGTCACTGCGGCAGGGCATCATGCTTAAAGATGGCAAAACCCGCCCTGCTCTGGCTGAACATCTGCAGCCACCGGATCTCTGGCCCCGTGACCCGCCGGTCCGCCATCGGCAAACCATACCTACCAGCTGGATCAGCATAACCATCACCGAGGGCCGCAACCGGCAGGTTAGACGGATGACGGCTGCCGCAGGCTTTCCTACCCTGCGTCTGGTCCGCTACGCTGTGGGTGAGTGGACAATCAATGGCATGGCGCCGGGCCGGTACCGCACCCTGACCGTTCACCCGCCGGCCCGCAAGCCAAAGCAGAGGAAACAAAGGTCATGACCTGGACCCCCCATGCAACTGTCGCCGTTGTGGTCGAGGATGATCGCGGACGATTCCTGATGGTGGAAGAACACAGCAATGGCCAGATTGTTTTCAACCAGCCGGCCGGCCACGTCGAAGAGAATGAGCGAATCATTGATGCCGCGCGGAGGGAAGCTCTGGAGGAAACCGGCTGGGAAGTCAGGCCTGACCATTTTCTCGGGCTCTATACCTATACTGCGCCGGCCAATGGCGTGACCTACTACCGCTTCTGTTTTACCGCTACCGCGCTGTCCAGAGCCAGGGAAAGGCTTGACGAAGATATTATTGCCGCCCACTGGTTAACGTTGGCAGAGCTGAAAGCCCGCCAACAGCAGCTGCGCAGCCCGCTGGTCCTGCAATGTATAGAAGATTACCGTAATGGACGCAGGTTCCCTCTGGATATCATTGTCGAGGCGCAGACGCCGCCAGCGTGAAATGCTACCATCGGCTCTTTTTCGGAAGGGTCGTTTCAGCCTGACATGAGCAAAGCACCATCACAGACGCGAGTCATTGTCGGAATGTCCGGGGGCGTGGATTCCTCCGTTGCAGCCTGGTTGCTTAAAAATCAGGGCTACCAGGTCGAAGGCCTGTTCATGAAGAACTGGGATGAAGACGACGGTACCGAATACTGCACTGCCATGACCGACCTCGCCGACGCCCGGGCGGTGGCCGATCACATTGGTATTACCCTGCATACCGCAAGCTTTGCCGCGGAGTACTGGGATCGGGTGTTCGAGCATTTTCTGTCCGAGTATCAGGCCGGCCGCACGCCGAATCCGGATATCCTTTGCAACAAGGAAGTAAAATTCCGGGCTTTTCTGGACTACGCTGTCACCCTGGGCGCCGATTACATCGCCACCGGCCATTACACCCGCCGCCGCGCAACCGGTGAAGGCCAGGCGCAACTGCTCAAGGGCCTGGATCCGAACAAGGATCAGAGCTACTTCCTGCATGCCGTATCCGGCAGCCGCATTGCCCGTACGCTGTTTCCGGTGGGAGAGCTGGAAAAACCCGAAGTCCGCCGCATTGCTGCCGAACAGGGTTTTGTAACCCACGACAAGAAAGATTCCACCGGTATCTGCTTCATCGGTGAGCGCAAGTTCAGCGACTTTCTGAAGCAGTATCTTCCGGCCCGGCCGGGAAATATCGAAACCGCGGATGGCGAGGTCATCGGCCGCCACCAGGGTCTGATGTACCACACCATCGGCCAGCGCCAGGGCCTTGGTATTGGCGGTCTCAGCAATTACGGTGACGAACCGTGGTATGTCGCGGAAAAAGACCTGTCCCGTAATGTGCTGACAGTGGTGCAGGGCAAACAGCATCCATTACTGTTCTCCCGTGGACTGATCAGCGGTGCCGTTGACTGGGTTGCCGGTTGCTCGCCCGTTACCTCCAGAGGATCGGCAAGGGCAGGGAATGCGGAATTTCGCTGCCGGGCAAAAACCCGTTACCGCCAGCCAGACCAGACCTGCACAATCACCGAATCTGGGGACGGCATGCGGGTTGTATTTGACGACGCCCAGCGTGCGGTTACACCCGGCCAGTCCGTCGTATTCTATGACGGTGATATCTGCCTTGGCGGTGGCGTCATCGAACAGACCTGGCGGGATGATGAGCCCGGGCCCTGCGCCGTCAGCACTGTCAACCGTTCCGGCAATCCAGAACATGAGGAAACCGGTGCATGAGCCGATCGCTCCATGATCAGACCCTGGCACTGGCAGGCATATTCCAGGCCGCCGCCCTTGTCCAGCAGGTTGCCCACTCCGGCCAGTGCGCCGATTCCAGTCTCGCGACCTGCATACGTTCGCTTTTTGCCACAGACCCGGCCAGCACCCTTGATGTCTACGGCGGCGAGTTGAAAGATCTTCGCGAGGGTCTTTCCACCCTCTCCGGCGTTCTCAGCAAGCAGACCCGCCAGCGGGATATCGAAGTGCTACGGTATGCGCTGAACCTGATCAACCTGGAGGCCAAACTGCGTCGCGACAAAACCATGCTGGACGTTATCGGTAGCCGGATTGACCAGGCCAGGCACACTGCCAGCCACTTTGGCTACACCCACCCTAACCTGATTGCCAACCTGGGATCGGTCTATACCGACACCATCAGTACCTTTCGTTTACGAATTCAGGTCAGTGGTCAGCCCAGCATTCTGCAGCAAGAGGAAAATGCTGCCAGGGTCAGAGCCCTTCTGCTGGCCGGCATCCGCTCTGCGGTATTGTGGCACCAGTGCGGCGGGCGGCGCTGGCAACTGATTTTCAACCGCCGCAAGGTTATTGATATTGCCACCGAACTGGCAGAGCAGGCCAATCGGTCCGTTTACGATTCTTGATGATTTAAGAGGTTTTCGATGGAACACACCGCGCTTTCCACGCTGACAGCCATTTCCCCGGTTGACGGTCGCTATAGCAATAAAGTCAGTGTTTTTCGCGATATTTTCAGCGAATATGGCCTGATCAGAAACCGGGTGACGGTAGAAATCCGCTGGCTGCAGAAACTGGCCTCTCACTCCCTGATCCCCGAGGTTCCAGCTTTCTCGGCGCATGCCGGCAGTTTCCTGGACGGAATAGTCTCCGGGTTCAGTGTTGCCGACGCCGAACGCATCAAGGCCATCGAAAGCACCACCAACCACGATGTCAAAGCCGTTGAGTATTTCATCAAGGAAAAAATCGAGCAGGTGCCGGAGCTCCACGCGGTCACCGAATTTGTCCACTTTGCCTGCACCTCCGAGGACATCAACAACCTGTCCCACGCTCTGATGCTGCGTGAAGGCCTCGACCTTGGCCTGGTTCCGGCGATGAACCGTCTGGTTGACCGGCTCGCCAGCCTCGCCCATGAGCACGCGGCACAGCCAATGCTTTCCCGCACTCACGGCCAGACCGCATCGCCGTCAACCGTGGGCAAGGAGTTCGCTAACGTCGTGCACCGGCTGAGGCGTCAGATAAAGCAGGTCGGCGCGGTCGAGTTAATGGGCAAGATCAACGGCGCCGTGGGCAACTACAACGCCCACCTGTGTGCTTATCCGTCAGTTGACTGGGCGAGCTTTGCCAGGGAATTCATCGAGAGCCTGGGCCTGGACTGGAACCCCTACACCACCCAGATCGAGCCCCACGATTACATTGCCGAACTCTACGATGCAATTGCCCGCTTCAACACCATCCTGATCGACCTGGACCGGGATATCTGGGGCTATATTTCCCTGGGGTATTTCAAACAGAAAACGGTGGCAGGCGAAGTTGGCTCTTCGACCATGCCCCACAAGGTCAATCCGATTGATTTCGAAAACTCCGAGGGTAATCTGGGCATAGCCAATGCCCTGTTTTCCCACCTGTCGGCAAAACTGCCCATCTCCCGCTGGCAACGTGACCTGACAGACTCTACCGTACTTCGAAATCTCGGCGTCGGGTTCGCCCACAGCCTGATTGCCTATGAGGCAAGCCTGAAAGGCCTGGGCAAACTCGAACTCAACGCTGTAAAACTGGATGACGATCTGAATCATGCCTGGGAAGTTCTGGCGGAACCCATCCAGACGGTTATGCGCCGCTACAATGTTGAAAAACCCTACGAAAAACTGAAAGACCTGACCCGTGGCAAGACCATGACACCAGCTCTGATCAAGGGTTTTGTAGAATCCCTGGATATTCCGGACTCGGCTAAAACGCAGCTCATGGAACTGACCCCGGACACCTACCTTGGCAACGCGGCAGATCAGGCACGGGATATCTGAACCATGAAACTCCCGGGCGGCGTGGCAGCGGAAGATTTCCTGCGGGAAAACTGGCAGAAGCAGCCAAGGGTCATTCGCCAGGCTTTTCCCGGTTTTCAGTGCCCGGTCTCGGCTGATGAACTGGCGGGTCTGGCCTGCGAGGAAGCCGTCGAGTCCCGAATTGTCATTGCAAACGAGAACGGCAAACCCTGGCAGCTTCACAACGGCCCCTTTCAGCCCGAACGTTTCAGCGAACTTCCGGAAACCCACTGGACCCTGCTGGTGCAGGGCCTGGATCACTGGGTGCCGGAGATCGCCGATCTGCTGGACGAATTCCGCTTTGTCCCCAACTGGCGGCTGGACGACATCATGGCAAGCTTTGCCCCGAGAGGCGGCAGTGTCGGCCCCCACTTCGACCAATACGATGTGTTTCTGCTTCAGGCTGAAGGTCAGCGTACCTGGCAGTTCGGCGGCCATTGCGACGAGTCGTCGCCAAGAGTGGCTGGTACACCCCTGCGGATCCTGAAAGACTGGGCGCCCGAGCAAACCGTGACCCTCAACCCCGGGGATATGCTGTACCTGCCACCGGGCACCGGCCATCATGGTATCGCCGACAACGACTGTATCACCCTTTCAATAGGTTTCCGGGCACCCACCGTTGACGATCTGCTGACCGGATTCACCGACTTCCTGTGCAGCCGCTCCGACACCAGTGAACACCTGTCCGACCCGGACCTTGAAGTCCAGGACAATCCCGGCACCATCAGCCCGGACGTGATCGACCGACTGGACGCCAAACTGCGCGAGAAACTCCATGACCGCAGGCAACTGGCGCTCTGGTTCGGGCAGTACTCGACCGCGCCCAAAAGTCTCGGCATCGTGGTGCCGCCGGAACACCCACTGACGCCCGAATTCATGGGCCAACTTATTGCAGGCCTTCACCAGATCCGCTGGAATGAAGGCTCCCGCTTCGCCTATTATGAATTCGATGAAGAGACGGCACTGTTCGTTGATGGTGAGCAGTATCTGCTTCGTGGCGATGCCGGACCGATTGCCGGGCTGTTATGTGCCGGAACCAGACCCGATATCGAGAGGCTGGCCGGTTTCGCCACTGACGACGCCATCTGCGGACTGCTTTGTACACTGGCTAATCAGGGTTCGCTGTACTTCGAATGACTATGCGGATAGGAAAATACAGCTGGCAGCTCGCCCCCGGCGCGATCAGGGATATTCGCCAGAAGGTGTTTATCGATGAACAACGGGTGCCGCCGGAGCTTGAGTGGGACAGCAGCGACGAGATCGCGGACCACTACCTGTTGGTACTGGCGGACAATACTCCGGTTGGTGTTGCCCGGGTGTTTTCGGCGCTGGATGAGGTCGCCCATATCGGGCGGATGGCCATACTGCCCGGCTTTCGCGGTCAGGGCTATGGCCGGCAATTGCTTCAGCACCTGATGCAGGAGACTGGCCCGGAGGCCGGCGAGCTGCGGCTGCGGGCCCAGGAACACGCGGTTCCTTTCTACCAGGCTCTGGGTTTTCATCTCTGCTCCGAAGCCTACGAGGATGCGGGCATCCCTCACTTCGACATGCGCTGTTATGCACCCGAGCTTGCGCTGAAAGGCCTTGCAGATCATACCCTGCCCCTGATTTACGGGGAAGACACCAAAGCCTGGCTGTTCGACTCCGAAGCTCCACTCATTGGCCTGATGGACTCGATTGTGGGCCAGGCCCGTCAGCGGGTATGGTTGTATGATCGGTTTCTTGACTATGAGCTTTATGACCGTGCCCGTTTGCGGGAATTGCTATCGGCCCTGGCCCGCCAGCACCGGCTCAGTGAAGTGAGGATTCTGATTCACGATGACAAACCACTGGTTGGACGCCGCCATCGGCTGGTCGAGCTGATGCGCCGTTTGCCAAGTCATGTATCCATCCGCCTTATCAACGAGAAAGTCCCGGCGGAAGACCGGCCATTCCTGCTGGCCGACCGGGAAGGCGTTATCTGTCGCCATGATTTCGACAAACCCGCCGGCTTTGCCCAATTCGCCGACGGCGGGCGGGTCAGGCTACTTGAAGAAGCATTCCAGCGCATGTGGGACCTTGGCAGACCTTCTGTCGAGCTGCGCCAGCTACCGCTCTGAGTGCGGAACCCGGGTCGCTTCGGCGGATTCAAAGCGGGCACCGAAAGGAACGAACTCGGCGTCCACTTCCTCAGCCACCTCTGCAATCAACCGACGTAACCACTGGTGGTCAGTGTTGTGCTGCAGCAATGGACTCCAGGCCATTTTCAACTCAAACGGCGGGATTGCGAAGGGTGGTACCTTTACCACCAGGTTCGGGTTGTCTCGCTGCAGCCAGGCGGCGCGGGAAGGCAGGGTGGCGATCAGATCGTGCTGTTCCGCCAACAACATCGCCACCTGGTAGTGGCGGGTAAACACCGATATCTGCCGCTTGCGGCCCATCAGTGACAGGGCTTCATCCACCCATCCCAGCCGCTGTATGTCCTTGGGGTTGACCCCCACACCCACACCAAAGCCGGTTTTACTGACCCAGATATGGCTTGCAACCAGATAGCTATCCAGGGTGAAGGGCTCCCGCAATACCGGATTTCGGGCATTCATCAGGCAGGCGAAATATTCGGTCCAGAGGGTTTTCTGGTGGAACGACTGGGGAATCTTGTCAAAACGGTTGATGGCCATATCCAGACGGCCCTGTTCCAGATCCAGGAAACTGACGTCACTGGGTGTGAGTACATCCAGAGTGACCTGGGGCGCTTGCTGGCGGATCCGGCGCAGCACCCGCGGCATCAGACAGGACTCGGCATAGTCACTGGCCATGATCCGGAAAACCCGCTGGCTCTCCAGGGCGGCAAAGGCGGTTTTCTCGTGGACCGCCTGTTCAATGTCGGAAAGAATACTGCGGACCAGCGGCTGCAATTCAGTGGCACGTTCCGTTGCCGTCATCCCCTCGCTGGTTCTGACCAGCAAAGGATCGCCAAAAAGGTCGCGTAACCTTCGCAGCCCGTTGCTCATGGCTGGCTGGGTAATGCCCAGGTGATTGGCCGCTTTGGTCACATTCCGTTCCCTGAGCAGTACGTCAAGGTACACCAGCAGATTAAGGTCGACGCGCGAAATATCCATGACATATCACCAGTGCAGCCGACAGAATCGGCGTTCAGGGAGCCGCTGAACAACTCCTGGATTCATGAAAATTATACAGTGGAGTCTAACAATTCAGAAAACTGATACGAAGTGAAAATCATGATAACCACTTCAGACTCCCCGGGTGTTTTCTGCTAACCTTCAGATTAAATACCGGATTTTCGGGATTTTGTCCGGGCCATCTGGCCACTTGCTCACCTTTCGGAGTGTTTGCGCTGTCATGGATACCGCAATGATTGTGCTGCTTCTTGCAGCAATCGTGACCGTATCAATTATCCTTGTGGCATTCACCCAGATGCGGGAACGTGCCCGTATTGAGCGGGCGCGAAGAATTACCGCCCTGGAGGATCAGTTCAAGCGGTCCAGCCGCCTGATGTCCGAGCTGCCCGGTCAGTATCTTACCAGCGATCTGAAGCTGCTGCTGATTCGCAACATGGAGGCTTCCTGCAAGGCACTGGTCGCGCTCAGACCCGGCTCGTCCCTTGATTCCTGGCAGGCGTCGGTTCGGGAGCTTCGCCAGAAAGTGGAAAATGATGATGATCAGCGGCCGCCGGTAAAAATTGATTCCGCCGAGAAATCCGCTTACGTGCAGGAGCTGTTACAGAATCTCTTCAAACTGATCGAAGGCATGCACAAGGCTGGACAGATTGACGGTCCCACTGCCAAAAAGAATCTCCGACTGGTGTTGTTTCTGGTCCACAAGACCCGTGCCGACATGCATGTCTTCCAGGCCCGGGTTCATGCCCGGCAGAATCAGATTCGCCAGGCCATAAACGCCTATCATCTGGCCAGCACGGAAATGGGTAAATCCGGAGACAATCCGATGGCCGCCAAAGCGGTAAAGAGTTATCGCATCCGTATCAAAGAGCTTGAAGCGATGGAAAAGGATATCGACACTGACAAGCCAGAGGCCGGAGCTCCGACAACACTCGGCCGCGAATGGGATAACTTCGGGGGCGATGACGAGTGGCGTAAAAAAGCCGATTATGATGACTGAGCCGGGAGCATGACCACACCATTCAGAAAACGGCTTTCCTTCCGGCTTACCCGCGACACGGTTCTGGTTGCCATGCTGCTTGGCCTGGTGCTGAATGTCGCTCAGGTAACCCTGGATTTCTTCAGTGCCCGTGAATCCATGGAGCAGGAAATCGAAGCGCTGATCGACATCAGCCACAGTCCTGCTTCGCAGATTGCCTATAACATTGACAACCGTCTGGCCAAAGAATTACTGGAAGGCCTTCTTCAGCACCCCGCCATCGTCGACGCCCGTATTATCGATAACAACGGCGAGACCATGGCAGCGGCCAGCCAGAGCAGCCCTGAATCCGGTTATCGATGGATAAGTGACCTGATGTTCGGGGCCAGCACAAGTTTCCAGGGTAAACTGTCGGTGCCGCAACTGGGCGATCGCTCCCTGGGGCATCTCGCCATTACCATCGATACCTATCATTATGGCCTTCTGTTTCTGCAGCGGGCCGGGTATACCCTGATCAGCGGCCTGCTCAAGAGCCTGGTGCTAACGCTCGCACTGCTTGGCATTTTCTACCTTTCGCTCACCCGGCCAATGCTCAATGTTATCAGTGCTCTGGGCCGGGTAAAGGCCGAAAAACCCGAGAAAGCCAGGCTACCGGTGCCACAGAACCACGAGGAAGACGAGATCGGTTCGATGGTGAGGATTATCAACCGCCACCTGGAAACCATTGATCAGGCCCTGGCGCAGCTTCGCGATGCCGAAGCCGCCATGAAGAACTATTCGGGCAAACTTGAACATGAAGTTGAAGACCGCACCCGGGAAATTTCAGAAAAGAACAAGGCGTTGCAGAGAGGTAACAAGGCACTGGTCACGGCCAAAGAGGATGCAGTGCGGCGCGCCCGCGCCCGGGCAAACTTTCTGGCCAGCATGAGCCATGAGATACGGACACCACTGAACGGTGTGCTGGGCATGCTCAGCCTGGCCCTCGAAAATGAAGCCCAGCCGGAACAGCGGAACCGTCTGGGGACAGCCCTGAGCGCCGGCCAGAGCCTTCTCGGGCTATTGAACGATATTCTTGATATTTCCAAGGTGGAAGCCGGCAAGCTCAGCCTGGAGACCATTCCGTTCAGTGTTCGCAGAATCGCCGAGGAATGCGCCACACTCCATGCCCAACAGGCCCGCCGCAAACAGATCGATGTGGTAACGGATATCGAGGGTCGCCTGCCGGAGACCTTTCTTGGCGACCCTACCCGTACCCGCCAGATACTCAACAATCTGCTGAGCAACGCTGTCAAGTTTACCAACCACGGCCATGTCCGACTCGAAGTAACCCGATCCACCGGCTATCTGCGTTTTGATATCGTCGATACCGGCATTGGCATGTCGAATCAGGCCCTCGACCGGATCTTTTCCCCCTTTTCCCAGGCCGACGCCGACACCACTCGACTATACGGCGGAACCGGGCTGGGACTGACGCTTTGCCAACAGTTGGTAGAACACATGCATGGCCAGATAACGGTGACGTCAGAGCCGGATCAGGGCACGCGTTTTAGCGTGTTCCTGCCGCTGCCGGTGGCAGAACAGGATCCGGGCGAGGTATCTGATTCCAGGATTCCGGACCGGCTGAGACAGCTGGGTGTTGATCTTGACCTGGCTGACAGCCATCAGCACGCCGGGCCGATCCGCTCCCAGCTTGAAGCCTGGGGCATACCGGTAAGAGAGGCCTCACCGGAAGGCCGCGGCATTCTCATTACGGCTTACCACGACAACGACAGCACCGGTGGTATCGACCCAGATACCTGGGCCGGCGCGGGAGTGCTGTTGATCATTCGCTCTGGCAAACTCACAACTGCCACTGATCACCCAACTCTGACCATGCCCCTGTGCCGGGAGCCGTTCCTGTACGCTCTGTGCCATGCTGCCGGGCTGGCGATGGGAGGCCTGCAGGACAACGTTCGGGAAAGTATTCACGGAGACGTTCAGAAAACTGCCGAAGGCCATGACCCGTCATCTGCTGCTGCCGGTTCACCGGCGGTCCCCGCCATGCGGTTACTGCTGGTTGAAGACAACCACGTTAACCAGCTGGTCGCCAGCAGCATGCTCACGAGACTGGGGCATGAGGTGGTGATTGCCGACGAGGGCCGTCAGGCTCTGGAAATTCTGGCTTCTGACGACGAGTTCGACATGGTACTCATGGATTGCCAGATGCCGGTGCTGGATGGCTGTGAAACCACCCGGATCATTCGCCAGAACCCGGCCTGGAAGCATCTCCCCATTATTGCCACGACAGCCAACGTGATGCAGGGTGACCGTGACGAATGCCTGGAGTCCGGAATGAATGATTACATCACCAAACCCTACAACCGCAGGGATCTCAAAGCGATTATCGAGCGCTGGGCACCCTCACAGTGATGAAGCCTGTTTCGACCGGAGCGGGCTCAGTCCAGCAGCTTTTCAATATCGGCACGGATGGCTTCCGGCCTGGTGGTCGGCGGATAGCGGTCCACCACCTCACCGTTCTGGTTCACCAGAAACTTGGTGAAATTCCATTTTACTGCTTCTGACCCCAGCAAACCCCTGGCTTCCCGTTTCAGATACTGAAACAACGGGTGCGCATCAGGGCCGTTAACGTCAATTTTCGAAAACATGGGAAAATCCACACCATAGTTCAGGCTGCAGAATTCGTTGATCGCCTGGTCGTCGGCGGGGTCCTGGTTGTTGAACTGGTTACAGGGAAAACCCAGCACTTCCAGCCCCCTGTCTTTCAGCTCCGCATAGAGCCCCTGAAGCCCTTCGAACTGGGGTGTAAAGCCGCACTTGCTGGCGGTATTGACGATCAGCAGCACCTTGCCCCGGAACGCCTCCAGCGACTGCTCCTCGCCTCGAATGGTGGTTGCAGTAAAATCATAAATACTCTGTTCAGCCATATCCCGCCCTTTTGTCCGTTAAAACCCTGAATTTCGGGCATCAATGCCACAATTCATCATAATTGGCCTGTTGTGAGATGCCCTTGCTCCGCTAGAATACAAACTTAATGACAAATTGCGAGATCAGCGACTTACTAGTGAGCAGGAAAGCAGGCGGACACGTCCACCTACTTTCTTTCATCTTAGTACACCGTTTCAAGGAATCCCCGGGCTTATGCAGAATTACCTGAAATCCGCCAAGCTGGACAACGTGTGCTACGAAATCCGTGGCGTGGTTCTGCGTGAAGCCCGCCGGCTTGAAGAAGAAGGTCACCGGGTTCTGAAACTGAATATCGGCAACCCTGCAGCATTTGAACTGGACGTCCCCGAGGAAATCCAGCAGGACGTGATCTACAACATGCCGCTGGCCCAGGGCTATGTGGAATCCAAGGGGCTGTTCTCGGCCCGCAAGGCGGTGATGCATTATTGCCAGCAGATCGGCATTGACAAGGTCGATATCGACGATATTTTCCTGGGCAACGGCGTCAGCGAAATGATCGTAATGTCGATGCAGGCGATGCTCAACACCGGCGATGAGGTGCTGATACCCGCCCCGGATTATCCACTCTGGACTGCCGCCGTCACGCTCTCGAGCGGCAAGCCGGTGCACTACCGCTGCGACGAACAGCAGGACTGGTTCCCGGACATTGACGACATCAGGAAGAAAATCACCCGCCGGACCCGGGCGATTGTGGTTATCAACCCGAATAATCCCACCGGCGCTGTCTATTCCAGGGAACTGCTGGAGCAGATTGTTGAACTGGCCCGCCAGCACAACCTGATCATCCTGTCGGACGAGATCTACGACAAGATTCTGTACGACGGCATCGAGCATATCCCGACCGCCTCCCTGGCCGATGACGTGTTGTTCTTTACCTTCAATGGGCTGTCAAAAAACTATCGCGCGGCAGGTTACCGGTCCGGGTGGATGATCGTCAGCGGTGCCAAGCACCGGGGGCGGGACCTGGTGGAAGGCATTGAAATGCTGTCCAACATGCGCCTGTGCGCCAATGTCCCGGCACAGTTAGCGATCCAGACCGCTCTGGGCGGCTATCAGTCGATAAAAGACCTGGTTTTACCCGGCGGCCGACTCTACGAACAGCGCGAAACCGCGTTCAACCTGCTGAATGACATTCCCGGCATAAGCTGCGTGAAGCCCAGTGGCGCGCTCTATATGTTCCCGCGCCTTGACCCCAAGCGTTTCCCGATCGAAAACGACGAAAAGCTGGTGCTGGACCTGCTGTTGCAGGAGCGTATTCTTCTGGTCCAGGGCTCGGCATTCAACATCGACGACAAACAGCACCTTCGGGTGGTATTTCTTCCGAGGGAGGACGCTCTGGAAGATGCCATGAAACGTCTGGCACATTTTCTGGCCTCATACCGGGTATAAAGAGAAGCGTTTTGGCCGACATTCATATCGAAGATTTCTACAAAGACACCGCTATTGCTCTGGTTCAGCTGTACAGTGCTTTTCCCAGGCGGGTGAACCTGTTTGTCGAGGATATTGCCGGAACCGATGACCCCGACGAATTCGGCCTGCACAGCAAGCGGCATATGGCCTGCTTTGGCGCCTTGTTATGGCTGGCCGAAGAGGGTTTTCTGCGGTACGTGGACACCATTCGTCAGGAGGCGCTGGATCAGGCGGTACTCACCCAGCGAGCCTTTGTACGCCTGAGCGCGCCAGCGGGGTCGCCAACAGAATCCGTTCAGAATCAGCCGGACCCCTCCCTCCCCGCCGCCGTGCGTGATGATCTTTCCACCCACATTCAGTTGATCCGCGACGCCCTGAAAAGCCGGAGCTCAGCAAGAATCAGCAGTGTTATGCAGGCTACCTTCTTCCAGGATCATTAAATCGGAGTAAGCCTCTTGATCCTTCTTTCCCAGCCACCATAAAACCTGGGGAAATCATCACCGGACCGGCCCCCCGGTCCGGGAATACCGAGGCAGACCATGAGACTTTTACTGTTTTTTGGAACCAACCTTGCGGTCATTCTGATCGCCAGTGTCACACTCAGGTTACTGGGTGTTGATTCTTATCTCGCCCAGAATGGCATTCAGTATGGCTCGCTGCTGGCATTCGCTGCGGTTTTCGGTTTCGCGGGTTCCATTATTTCCCTGCTGATCTCAAAGAAGATGGCGAAATGGAGCACCCGCGCAAAGGTGATCGAGTCGCCCAGAACGCCCGCCGAACGGTGGCTGGTAGAGACGGTAGCCCAGCTTGCAGAAAACGCCGGCATTGGCATGCCGGAAGTCGCCATTTTCCCGGCCAGCCAGTCCAACGCTTTCGCCACCGGCTGGAACCGGAATGACGCCCTGGTGGCTGTCAGCGAAGGCCTGCTGTCCCGCTTCAGCAAAGACGAGATCCGGGCGGTACTGGGCCATGAAATCGGCCATGTTGCGAACGGTGACATGGTGACGCTGGCATTGATTCAGGGGGTAGTGAACACCTTTGTGATCTTTGCGTCACGGGTTATCGGCTCACTGGTGGACCGGGTGGTATTCCGCAATGAAAGCGGCCACGGCATCGGGTTTTTTGTGGTCAGTATTGCCGCGGAACTCGTTCTTGGCATTCTGGCCAGCACCATCGTGTTCTGGTTCTCCCGCCGACGGGAATTCAGGGCGGATATTGCCGGCGCGCAACTGGCCGGGCGCGGAGCCATGATCAACGCCCTTCAGCGTCTGAAACAGGAAAGTGAAATGCCGGATCAGATGCCCGACACACTGCAGGCATTCGGTATCAACCGAGGGGCAAGGGCCGGTCTCAGTGCCCTGTTCATGACCCATCCCCCGCTGGAAGACCGGATCGCGGCGCTGACTGCGGCACAGCTGTAAAGCAGGTCCGGTCTGGCACCGGTCAGAATCAGAGCTTGAGTTTGAAGCCCAGGGCACGGAATGTTTCCTGGGCCGATCTACTGGTGCCTTTGAGCTGGATCTTAAGGCTGGAAAACTCACGGCGGACAGGATATTCACGCCTCAGGCGATCAAACGCCCTGCCCCGCTCCTCGGGAGGAAGACTGAGCGTACGCCTCAGCCTGGCGTCATCCCGCCGGGGATCACAACAGCACAGTATGGCTATATTGGCCGCGTCCATCACGTCGGCAGCGCTGGTAAATGAAAGCTTGCTCAGCGCCGCCTCCGGCAGAAACTGACCGGCCTGTTTCCTCACCGGCAATCCCATGAACCGGCTCAGGGCCCGATAGATCATCTCGCTGCCCTGGACTTTCCCTTCGAGGCTGTAGCCGGCCACATGAGGCGTCGCTATCCAGGCCTGTTCCGCCAACCCAGCATTGATTCGCGGCTCATTTTCCCAGACATCCAGGGTGACAGTCGGCGCGTCAGGCTCCGCCAGTCGCTTTACAAGCGCTGCAGTGTCAATCACTTCACCCCGGCTGGTATTGATCAGCAGCTGGTCGGCATTCAGGTCAGCCAGGTGGGCTGCAGCAAGCATATGGCAGGTCGGGTATTTGCCGTCACTGATCAGCGGCGTATGCAGGGTAATGACGTCGCATTTCAGCGCTTCGTCAAGGTCGGAAAAGGTACCGTCATCCTCGTCAGTGGCTTCTGCCTTCGGCGGGTCACAGACCACCACATCAAATCCCAGGCGCTCCAGTTTGCGGGTCAGTTCGCCACCCACGTTGCCAGCCCCGACAACACCGACGCTGAGATCGGTCCAGTCATCAATACAGAGTTTTTCCGCCCGCAGCGCAATAACCGCGAGAACATACTCGACCACACTGTTGGCGTTACAGCCAGGCGCCGCCGAAAAGGCAATTCCGGCTGACTTCAGCCATTCCTGGTCAATGTGGTCAGTGCCGATGGTGCAGGTGCCAACGAAACGAACGCGGCTGTCTGCCAGCAACTGCTCATTGACCCGGGTCACTGACCGCACCAGCAGGATGTCGGCGTCTCTGACGTCTGCGGCCGACATGGAGCGACCCGGCATCTGCCGCAGATCGCCGATGTCGCCAAAAAATGAGTCCAGCAGGGGAATGTTCTCGTCCGCTACAATCAGCATAGTGCTAGATTCCAACCCGTCGTTATCTTTGCAAATTACTAATAAGCAGGAAAGTAGCCGGACACGTCCGCCTACTTTCTTTCAGCTAATATCCTGGCGCTGCTGGCTGAGATTTATCTGCGCTGACGCTGACCACCAGAGCGTCCGCCCTGGCTGCGGTTACCCGGTGGCGGGCGTCGTCCTCCACGCTTACGGGTGATCGGCGGCTTGTCCAGCGTTGCCATCAGGTCCTCATCCGGCACGGCGGTTTTCAGCTTCTGGCTGATATAGGATTCAATCGCCGGTAGCGAAAACGCGTCATCTTCACTGGCAAAACTTATCGACACCCCGGTCTTGCCGGCGCGCCCCGTGCGGCCGATCCGGTGCACGTAATCTTCAGCGTTATCAGGAAGATTATAGTTGAACACGTGGGTCACGCCGTCAACGTGAATGCCGCGTCCGGCGACGTCGGTGGCAACCAACACCTGAATGCTCCCGGCTTTGAACTGCTCCAGCGTTTTCAGCCGTTTGTTCTGGGCTATCTCACCGGACATCAGGGAAACCTTTACCCCCTGGTTACGAAGATCCTCTTCCAGATCCCGACACTGATCACGCCGATTGGCGAAGACCAGGGCTTTCTCGACTTCCGGCTTTTTCAGATAGTTCACCAGAACCGGCAGCTTTTCCTCTTCACCCACCAGAAAAACGGTCTGCTCCACCCGTTCCGCAGTTTTCTGCTCGGGTTCAATCTCCACAAATTCGGCATTGCGGGTCCACATGGAGGCAAGGTTCAGTACGTCCTGATTGAACGTTGCGCTGAACAGCAGTGTCTGCCGTTCTTCCTTGGGTGTACATTTGCGGATGATCCGCTTTACATCGGGGATAAATCCCATGTCCAGCATCCGGTCAGCCTCATCCAGAATCAGGATATCGAGCTGGTCCAGAAATACATCCTGGGAACCCAGAAAATCAATCAGCCGGCCCGGCGTCGCGACCAGAATATCCACGATTCCGTTCTGCAGCTGATCCCGCTGTTTGTCGTAGTTCATGCCCCCGACCACCGCCACCACAGTGTGGCCGGTATAACCACAGAGCTGTTCGGCGTCTTCGGCGATCTGCATGGCCAGTTCCCGGGTAGGTGCCAGCGCAAGTATGCGGGGCTCGGAGGCAAAGCGCTCCTGGTCCGGAATCGGCGTTTCCAGCATGCTCTGGATCGCGGTGATCAGAAAGGCAGCGGTTTTGCCTGTGCCGGTCTGCGCCTGGCCGATCAGGTCCTGACACGCCAGTGTGACGGGAAGCGTCTCTGCCTGGATCGGTGTACAGTACCTGAAACCAATATCAGTAATGGCGTCAAGCACTCGCTGGTCAAGGTTAAGATCCTTGAACAGCATTTTGCCTGCTTCTGGTGCGTCAGATGTCATAGGGGGCTCAATTTACCTCAATGTCTGATCGGATGTTCCGTAAAATGTCTTGAGCGCCTGCACGAAGGTTTCGGCGCGCTCGGGCATGCCATGAGTCAGATAGTGTTCGGCCTGGCTCCGGACATTATGATAAAATTCCGCTGCGTTAATCGTTCCGTCACCCGAGAGGTTGTCCAGGCTGATGTTAAACGGGGAACCGGCGGCCATGGAAAATAACCACTCCAGGGCCTGCGGCTTCACTTCCACTGCTTCAAAAGCGTGCTGCTGGTCACGGCTACGCCCGTCGGGACAGTACCAGTAGCCGTAGTCCGGCAGTGCTCGCCGTGCCGGCCCCGCAATACACCAGTGGCTGATTTCGTGCAGGGCGCTGGCATAATAGTCATGGGCGAAGATGATCCGAGCGTAACCATCAGCGTGACCTGCAGGCACATACTCGGGCTCTGCGCCGCCCTTGACCAGAGTTGTCCTGAGGGACTCCCGGAACAGGTCATTGAACAAAGTGATAAGATCATTCGGGTCGTGCATCATGGGACCGACATTGTGCGACTTTCACGCTGGTAATACCAGAGGGAACTTCAGGGGACAAGGGGTGTCCACAAATTGCCCGGAGCAGCCCCGGGTGTAAAATGGCAGCGGTTAATACGGGATCCACAGATGTCCGGAATCGGAACCTTACTAATGAAGAAAGGCAAATTTCCAGCGCTGAAAATGTCTGGTAAAAATACTGTTACAGGCTGCCTGCTGCTCGCTGCCCTACTGGTTTTTTCTGCACCCGGCCACGGTCAGGGAACCGGCAACCTGTTTGGCGGTGGCAACGATTTTCTTCCGGTAGACGAGGCCCTGCCGTTTTCCTATACCAATGAAGCCGACGGCGTGGTCCTGAGCTGGAAAATCGCGCCTGAGCATTATCTTTATCAGGGAAGAGTCACGGTAACCAGCCTGACTGACGGTGTTATTACCGGCGAACCGGAATTCTCTTACCGCGGCACCGATACTGAAGACGACTATTTTGGCACGGTCACGGTGTTTTATGATCCGGTGCAGGCCAGAGTGCCCGTCACTCTGCCCCCGGGAATCACCGAAGCGGAACTTGAAGTGACGTACCAGGGCTGCGCGGAAGCTGGCCTGTGCTATCCGCCGCAGACACGGGATGTGCTTTTTTACGCTGGCGCTGCCTCCGGATCCGGAAGCTCTGCAGACAGCGCAGGCATGATAACCGGAGCACCACAGGACACGTCCACCGCAACTGGGCTCGCGGGATTTCTGGCGGAGCAATCAACCCTGGTTATAGCCGGTCTGTTTTTGCTGCTGGGTCTGGGACTCACTTTTACTCCCTGTGTCCTGCCCATGGTGCCGATTATTGCCTCGCTGGTCTCAGGCAAGAACACCGGCTCTACCACCCATGCCGTGCTGTTGTCCTTGAGTTATGTTCTGGGTATGGCATTGACCTACGCTGCAGCCGGAGTGATAACCGGGCTGTTGGGCGCCAGTTTCAATCTGCAGGCCCATTTGCAGTCGCCCTGGGTTCTCAGCATTTTTGCCGGTTTGTTTGTGCTGTTCGCCCTGTCCATGTTCAACCTGTTTGAGATTCAGTTACCCCGCTTTATACGGGAACCACTGAACGACGCCAGCCATAAGCTTACCGGTACCCGGGTATTCAGTATTTTTGGTATCGGATCACTGTCTGCACTGATTGTCTCGCCCTGCGTGTCCGCGCCGCTGGCCGGAAGCCTGCTTTACATCAGCACCACCCAGGATGCTGTGGTGGGTGGTGTTGCGCTGTTTGCGCTTGGCCTGGGCATGGGCGTCCCGCTGATACTGGTCGCTGTGGGTGGGCGCAAATTCCTGCCAACCACCGGCCCCTGGATGAACGTGGTCAAGGCATTTTACGGCGTCATGCTGCTGGCTGTTGCCATCTGGCTGGTCGAGCGCCTGGTGCCGGCCTGGCTGGCGCTTACCCTGTGGGCGCTGTTGATTGCCGTTACCGGCGTCCAGTTAGGAGCGTTTGACGCGGCCAGGGCTGGATGGGAGCGCACGCGAAAAGGCTTTGGTCTGGTCATGTTCGCCTACGGAATTGCCCTTCTGGCGGGGGCGGTCACCGGCGCCAGCGATCCGTTAAGACCTCTGGACCCGCTGATTGCGACGCCATCTGCCGGCGGGCCCGGGGCGGCCACGGCACCGGTCGAGCATGCCGGATTTCTGAGAATCGAATCGCCGGCTGAGATTCGCGAGCATTTGCAACGTGCGAGCCAGAGCAATACGCCGGTGGTACTGGATTTCTATGCCGACTGGTGTATCTCCTGCAAGGTTATGGAACGCAACGTATTCAGTGATGCCCAGGTGGCAGAGGCCCTGAGTCCCTTCCGGCTGTTGCAGCTGGACATGACGGATAACACCCCGGAACAGCAGGCGATACTCGACGAGCTCGGCTTGTTCGGCCCACCGGCAATACTTTTCTTTGGTGCCGATGGCGAAGAATTCACCAGTGCCCGGGTGCTGGGCGAGATGGGCCGGAACCAGTTCCTCGACCATCTTGGGCGAGTTACTCCCCCCGGCGTATGAAGTAGATGAATTCCTCGCCCTGTTCCTCGCTCTCAAGTAGCACGTGGTTCAGAAACTGGCAGAATCGCGGGATATCCCTGGTGGTTGAAGGATCAGTAGCAATCACCTTGAGAACCTGTCCCGCGGCCAGGTCTGCAATCCGGTTATGAAGCAGCATTACCGGTTCCGGACAGAACAGCCCCCTGGCATCCATTTCGCTATCCCATTTTCGCTCAGCTGCGCCACTGACCTGACCACTACCTGTATTTTCGCCCACACAGACCTCCTTAAATCTGGCTGACTTTTAAAAAATACGTGCTAAATTATTGTTTATATTTGTCTGATTACATTGAGGTGAACAATGATCCGGGTGCTGATTGAACGCCATATTGCTGAGTCTCTGGAACTCGCTTACGAAGAAAGAGCCCGCAAGTATATTCAACACGCGGTCAGTGCACCGGGCTTTGTCTCCGGCGAAACCCTGGTTGATTCCCGTGATCAGAATCACCGTTTTACCCTCTCCACGTGGCGCTCTGAAACAGACTGGCTGCGCTGGAAGCGGTCTGAGGAGCGCAGAGCCCTGATGGCGGAACTGATTCCGATGATGGACCAGGATGAAGTCATTACGGTCATGAAACACTTTCATTAAACCGCACTCAGTCCAGCCTTTCGATGAAACAGGTGATTTCTTCACGGTCGTGATAAAGGTGTCGTGCCTTTATCCGGAACCTTTTGTCACTGTTTGCCAGGCCGGTTTCCAGAATATCACGGCAAATCAGCCATTCGTCATAACGCTTTTTCATCGGCAGCTTGAGATTGAAAATCGCATAGCGACACAGATCATCTGACAGCCACTGAACCACCATGGTCGCAGTGCGCCGTGGATGGTCGACGATATCGCAGACCATCCAGTCAACGCGACGTTTCGGCAGCCAGTGGTAACCATCAGCCCGCACATGGGTGACCTGGCCGGAAGCCATCAGCTGCGAATCCATAGGCCCGTTATCAACCGCAGTCACCAGCATTCCCTGTTTCACCAGTTGCCAGGTCCAGCCACCAGGGGCAGCACCCAGATCCACCGCCTGCTTGCCACCCCCCAGATAATCCAGCGCCCTCTCCTGCGGCAGGAACACTTTCCAGGCTTCCTCCAGTTTCAGGGCAGACCGGCTTGGCGCTTCATCAGGCAGGCGCAGCCTGACAATCCCGCTGAGATATTCAGCCCGATTACTGGCAAGGCTGACACCCAGAATCACCCGCTCAAAAGACAGTAACAACAGCTCCAGCCTGCCCGGCGTTTCCGCTTGCGGATTCTGCTCAAGCCAGCCAGCGCTCCTGAGCGCCCTGGACAGGGGAGACATCCATTTGCGGGCGAAATTCCCCAGATCATGATCGTCGTTGGTCTCAGCCAGCCGGATATCTACCCGACTGCAGGAAGGCAGGACCGTGTCCGCATCTCGCAGCGCCGCGATAACCGCGCCTACCCGGTCTGCCCGGGGCAGCGGAATATCGGCAACCGTCACAAACCAGTCCCTGACAAAGACCAGCTCAGCAATTGCCACACTGCCCACAAGATCCTTTGCGGTCGCCGGCCCGGAAAGGTTAAACGTCAGCAAGCCCGGCTCCGGCCCGGGCTCAAAATAGCCGAATACACCAGCCATTGCAGCAGCATCTGTCAGTTCACGGCCAGCATCGGCTTCAAAGCCGGGGCGGCAAAAGGCGACCATCTGCTGCATTAACAGGAATCCCCGGTAACGCCGCCGCTGGCCCGGGCAGATCTGACACTGGCTAACAAGACAATCTCTCTCAACAATGTTCAGCAAACCTCTGCCATGAATTCTGCGGCAACCTGCGCCGCGCTTTCAATCAGCTGATACTGGGTTTCAGGCTGCCTGACCAGCGGCCTGAAGTCGTGATTGGCGCCCTTCAGCCAATGGATACGGCAACTTGAAGTGGACAGCAAGTTTAAATTCTCGAGCTCTTCCTGTTTGCCAAACGGGTCCCGGGTTCCCTGAACAATCATGACAGGACAGCGAAAACTGTCAAAATGTTCCACCCGCCAGCGATCCGGTTTTCCCGCAGCATGGAAGGGATAACCAAAGCAGATGCAGCCGTTCAGAATCCCGGCCAGGCCGTCCTCTGCAGCCAGAAGGCTGGCCATTCGACCGCCCATGGATTTGCCGCCAATAAAAACCGGGCCATTGCCGGCAACCTGCCGGATGACATCGCGAAAATGTGCCAACAGTACTGGCTGTCGATCCGGCGGCCGTTTACGGCCATCCTGCCTCGTCAGCTGCATATAGGGAAATTCGAATCGGGCGGTAGCAATACCCGCTGAAGCCAGACAGCCGGACAACTGCTCCATGAACGCAGAATCCGCAGGTGAACCCGCCCCATGCGCCAGCACCAGGCAACTTTTTTTCTCATTGCGATTCCTGTGTGCAGGCTTGTTCTCGATCAGTTTTATGGCCGTCAATGCGTTCCCTCTTGAGATCTATCAAGAAACCATGACATCTGCGGATATTTTTGTCCCAGAAGGTCGAATGGGCGCAAATGAATATTCTATACTAGGTTCAAAGTCAGGGATTAAGACCTATTTGACCCAAGGAGCCTCTGAACAACGCCCGGAGTCGATTACTCCGTTGTAAACAGCGGTGCTGTTGTCCATAATTCACCGCAGCTTTTTTCACTCTGGACCCACTTGGTAAGGCTATGACCACAGCAAATGCAAACCTGACGTATAACTATAAGGTGGTGAAGCAGTTCGCTATCATGACGGTAGTCTGGGGCATTGTGGGCATGGCAGTTGGTGTGCTGCTTGCGGCGCAACTTTACTGGCCCGCCCTCAACTTTGACTTGCCCTGGTTTCACTTCGGTCGCCTGAGGCCGCTTCACACCAACGCCGTCATCTTCGGTTTCGGCGGCAGCGCGCTGTTTGCAACTGCTTACTATGTGGTGCAGCGTACCTGCCAGGCGCGGCTTTTTTCTGACGGGCTTGCAGCCTTTACCTTCTGGGGATGGCAGGCAATTATCGTGGCGGCTGCCATTACATTGCCGCTGGGTTTTACCACTTCCAAAGAATATGCCGAACTGGAATGGCCGATCGACATTGCCATCACCGTGGTCTGGGTCTGCTACGCCCTGGTGTTCTTCGGCACCATCATGAAGCGCAGCACACCGCACATCTATGTGGCCAACTGGTTCTATGGTGCTTTCATTATTACAGTCGCCGTGCTTCACATCGGCAACAGCATGGCACTGCCCGCAAGCGCGTTCAAATCCTACTCTGCCTACGCCGGCGTCACCGATGCCATGATGCAGTGGTGGTATGGCCACAATGCCGTTGGCTTTTACCTGACGGCCGGCTTTCTGGGCATGATGTACTATTTTGTGCCGAAGCAGGCCGAGCGGCCGGTCTACTCCTACAGACTGTCCATCGTGCATTTCTGGGCACTGATCGCAACCTATGTCTGGGCCGGTGGCCACCACCTGCATTACTCGGCACTCCCGGACTGGGCGCAGACGGTGGGCATGGTGATGTCCCTGATTCTGCTGGCTCCTTCCTGGGGCGGCATGATCAACGGCATGATGACCCTGTCAGGTGCCTGGCACAAACTCCGCACTGACCCGATCCTGCGTTTCCTTGTGGTTTCACTGTCGTTCTACGGCATGTCCACCTTCGAAGGTCCGATGATGTCCATCAAGACCGTGAACGCGCTGTCCCATAACACCGACTGGACCATCGGCCACGTTCACTCCGGTGCCCTTGGCTGGGTTGCGATGATCAGTATCGGTGCCATTTATCACCTGGTGCCAAAACTCTGGGGCGTAAAAGAGATGTACAGCACCAACATGATCAACACCCATTTCTGGCTGGCAACCGTGGGCACCGTTCTCTACATCGTGGCGATGTGGGTTAACGGCATCACCCAGGGTCTGATGTGGCGGGCCGTCAACGAAGACGGCACCCTCACCTATAGCTTTGTCGAGTCTCTGGAAGCATCCTACGGTGGCTATCTGGTGCGATTTATCGGCGGCGTTATCTTCCTGCTGGGCATGTTTATCATGGCCTACAACTGCGTTATGACCGTACGCCGGAAAGAGGCTGTTACCAACCAAAGTGCAACAGTCCAGGCGGCGTAACCGGAGACGACTCAGATGAAACACGACATTATCGAAAAGAATATTGGTCTGATGATCGTTCTGATTGTGCTGACCATCAGTGGCGGTTTTCTCGCCGAAGTACTTCCGCTGTTTTTCAACAAAGAAACCAATACCCCTGTCGATGGCCTTGAACCGCTATCAGCGGTCGAGCTTGAAGGTCGGGATATCTATATCCGCGAGGGCTGCCATGTCTGCCACACCCAGCAGGTTCGTCCCTTCCGGAGTGAAACCGAACGTTATGGGCATTATTCGGTGGCAGGAGAATTCGTCTACGACCGTCCGTTCCTGTGGGGCTCAAAGCGTACTGGTCCGGATCTGGCCCGCGTTGGCGGCCGTTACTCCGATGCCTGGCAGCGCCAGCATCTGTACGACCCCCGCAGTGTGGTACCGGAATCCAACATGCCGGCTTTTCCCTGGCTGTTCGAAGACCGGATTGATCACACCGCGACCGCGAACAAGCTGAAAACGCTGCAGTCCCTGGGTGTTCCCTACTCCGACGAGCAAATTGCAGAAGCATCTGAACAGGTGGAAGGCATGTTCGAGATCGAGGCGTTGGTGGCCTACCTTCAGCAGCTTGGTACCGTGATTTCGGAGAGACGGTAATTCTATGGATGTAAACGATTTACGCGGCATACACAGCCTGGTCATTATGGCCATGTTCCTCGGCATCGTCTGGTGGGCTTTCAGTGCCCGTCGTAAACGGGCAAACGAAGAGGCAGCTCACCTTCCGTTTGACGACGATGAGGTCGAAAAACGTACTCTTGAACAGGAAAAAACGGAGAACAAGCGATGAGTACCTTCTGGAGCATATGGGTCACGGTGATCACGCTCGGTACCGTTTTTGGCTGCTGGTGGTTGCTTCACGCCACCCGCAAAGGACAGACATCCGACACTGAAACCGACCGCACCACCGGCCATTCCTACGATGGTATTGAGGAACTGGACAACCCGCTACCCAAATGGTGGTTTTACCTTTTCGTCGCAACCTGCATATTCGGCCTCATTTACCTGGTCCTCTATCCAGGACTGGGCAACTACCAGGGGCTGCTGGGCTGGTCGCAGCACAACCAGTGGCAGGAAGAACAGCAACAGGCGGAGGACCGTTACGGTGAGCTTTACGCCCGGTTCGGTGACACTCCGGTAGAAGAGCTGTATCAGAATAAGGAAGCCATGCAGATGGGGCAGAGGCTTTTTGCCAACAACTGTTCTGTGTGCCATGGTTCGGCAGGTCGCGGTAATATCGGTTTTCCCAATCTGACTGACGACGCCTGGCAGTACGGTGGCGACCCGGACTCCATCCTTTCCACTCTTCGTAACGGTCGGCAGGGCGCCATGCCCGCCATGGGCACCATGCCCAACATGACCACGGAACAGGTGGATCAGGTGGTCAACCATGTCCTGAGTTATAGCGACCGCGCCGAAGACCCGGAAGCAGCCAAAAAAGGCGAGCAGGTATACGCTCAGGCCTGTGCCGCCTGTCACGGGCCGGACGGCAAAGGCAATCAGGCCATTGGCGCTCCCAACCTTACAGACGACGCCTGGATTTATGGCTCGAACTATGACTGGATCAAGGAAACCGTTGTTAATGGCCGCGAGAACATGATGCCTGCCCAGAGTGGACGTCTGTCTGACGACCAGATTCAGATACTGGCCGCCTACGTGTACGGCCTTTCCAGGTAACCGGGAAATCGCTGGAGTCGTGGTGGTACCGGACTGCCCAGTCCCTGCCCGGTTCCGGGCAGGGCTGATAACCACTCCAGACGCTTGAGTGGACATCATCGGGAGGTAACGATGAGCAATGAGATACCGGTCAAACAGGTTGACCCGTCCTCTGGCGCCTCCGACAATAAAAAAAACACCGGAACAACAGATCTTTACGCCAGCCGAAAAAAGATCTATGTGAGAGAGGTCAGGGGCTTCTTTCAGCGCATACGTAATGTCAGCCTGACGGCACTGATGGGTATGTATTTTCTGTTCGTCTGGATATCGGTAGATGGCCAGCCGCTGATCTATTTCAATCTTCCCGATCGCGAATTCCATCTGTTCGGCATCACTTTCTTTCCCCAGGATCTGATCCTGCTGTCCGGCTCGCTGATAATCTGCGCATTTGGACTGTTTTTCATTACCACGCTGTTCGGTCGGGTCTGGTGTGGCTACACCTGTCCACAAACCGTCTGGACCTTTATCTTCATGTGGGTCGAGGAACGAATCGAGGGCAGCCGCACCAAACGCATGAGACTGGACAAGGCACCCAGCTCCAGATCGAAAATCGCCAAAAAATCCGCGAAGCATGCGGCCTGGCTGCTGATTGCACTCGCCACCGGCCTCACCTTTGTCGGTTATTTTTATCCGATATATGACCTGATCGCGGATCTTTTCACCCTGAATGCCAATGGCTGGGCCTATTTCTGGGTAGGCTTTTTTACCGTTGCCACCTATCTGAATGCCGGCTGGATGCGTGAACAGGTATGCCTGTACATGTGCCCCTATGCCCGCTTCCAGTCGGTCATGTTTGACCCCAACACCATGGTGGTTTCCTATGACCCGAACCGTGGGGAACCAAGGGGCAGCCGCAAAAAAGGTGTCGACCCCGCAGAACTTGGACTGGGAGACTGCATTGACTGCGGACAATGCGTTCAGGTCTGTCCGACCGGTATCGATATCCGCGATGGCCTGCAGTACGAGTGCATTGGCTGTGCTCTGTGC
This sequence comes from Marinobacter sp., assembly GCF_035268745.1. Taxonomy (GTDB): domain Bacteria; phylum Pseudomonadota; class Gammaproteobacteria; order Pseudomonadales; family Oleiphilaceae; genus Marinobacter. Next base: position 4,701 of record NZ_DATFKH010000052.1, on the reverse strand, counting down.
ATTGATGCCTGTGATGAGGTGATGGACAAGATGAATTACCCACGCGGGCTGATTCGCTATACCACCGAGAACGAGCTGGAAGGTAAACCTTCAAAGCTGATCCGGCCCCGCACCGTGGGTTATGGTCTGGCACTGGCGCTTATGGTGCTGGCCATGGGCTACACCATTGCAACCCGGGTACCGGCAACCCTGGACGCTGAACGCGACCGCGGCGCCCTGTTCAAGTTCAACGGCCAGGGACGGATAGAGAACACCTACACTCTGAGAATCGGGAACATGACCGAGGTTCCCCAGACTTTCACGATCTCGGTGTCGGGCTTGGAGAGTATCCAGATCCTGACGGATAAGGTCATTACAGTGGACAGCAGCGAATACCGCACTCTGCCGACGGTCGTTGATGTTGATCCGGAGGTAATTTCCAGCGCCAGTAATACCATTGAATTCACAATGACCTCGGAAACCGATCCGTCACTGGTTCTGGAAACTGAAAGCCGATTTGTCGGTCCTAATCGCTGAACCAATTCTGGAACCGCTTATGAATAACGACGAGTCCATCAGCCCCTGGTACCGACAGCCCTGGTTCTGGTTCCTGCTGATATTTCCCGGCGCAGCCATTATCTGGTGCATTTCCATGATCACCGTCGCCCTCAGCATTGACAGTTCAATGGTCACGGACGACTACTCGAAACAGGGCCGCGGCATTGCCATGGAAAGGGCCAGGGATGAAACCGCAAGTGCCATGGGCCTTCAGGCCAGCTTCGCGTTTGCAGAGAAGTCCGTGGATCTGACCATGCGTGCCGAAAATGGCACCGCCAGCTTCCCCTACCTGGTGCTTAACCTGTTTCATCCCACCCTGGCGGAATACGATCGTACGATTCAGTTTCGTCCCAACGGCCAGGGTGAGTACATTGCCAACCTGAACCAGCCAATTGACGGCCGCTGGTACTTCGATCTTCGGGGCCCGGACAATGACTGGCGCCTGAAAGGCGAAGCCAGCTTTCCGCGCTCTGCAATTGTGCTTGATAGCCGGACTGACGACCGCGGGTGAGTTCCCTGGAGTGTTTTCACTGCGGGGAGCCCGCCGGCGGCTCGCCACCGATCACTCTCAGACTGCAAGGGCAGTCCCGCTATTTCTGTTGCGAGGGTTGCAAGGCGGTCTGCCAGACCATTCAGGCTGAGGGCCTGGGCGGGTTCTACAGTTTCCGGACCGAGCCGGCGGTCACCCCGAAAAAACTGACGGAAGCGGAAATCAACCGGCTGCGGGAACTCGACCACCCGCAGGTGCAGGCATCCTTCGTTGCACCCGTCAAAGGCGGGCAGGAAGCCACGCTGCTGGTGGGCGGGATCACCTGCGCTGCCTGCATCTGGCTTCTGGAACATCACCTGGCGAAACAGCCCGGGGTTATCTCGTTCTCAGTCAATCATTCCACCTGCCGGGCGCGACTGGTCTGGGATGCCAGTCAGGCGCGGCTCAGTGACCTGTTAATGGCTGTCCATCAACTCGGTTACACCGCCCGACCCTACCTTGCCGATGAAGCCGAACAGGAACTGAAAGCGGAGCACCGGTCGATGCTGATCCGGCTTGCTGTCGCCGGCATTGGTTCATTGCAGAGCATGATGCTCGCGTTCCCGCTCTATTTCGAGCTGGTGAGCGATATTTCCCCGGACTTTATCGATTTTTTCCGCTGGTTCAGCCTGCTGGTAGCCACGCCGGTGGTTTTCTACAGTGCCCGGCCGTTTTTTGCCAACGCCGTGAGGGACCTCCGGAGCAAACACCTCACCATGGATGTTCCCGTCGCTACCGCCATTGGCCTGGCGTACGCGGCCAGCGCCTGGGTCACCGCATTCGGCGGCGAGGAAGTCTATTTTGAATCGGTCTGCATGTTTACCTTTTTTCTTCTGCTTGGCCGCTTTATCGAAAGCCGGGCCCGCTACCGGGCCGGGCTCAACGGCAACAGCCTGGCAGGATTTCAGCCCGCGGTCGCCAACCGGCTCACCGATAGCCAAACCGAGCTGGTGCCCATTCACCAGTTACAGACCGATGACATCCTGCTGATCAGGCCCGGGGACACACTTCCGGCGGACGGCATTATCACCCGCGGACAGACCACGATTGATGAAGCCGCACTGACCGGGGAATACCTGCCTGAAACCCGACAACCGGGCGATCAGGTGCATGGCGGCAGCGTCAATGGTGAATATCCCTTCGAGATGAGAGTCACCAGAGCCGGTGGCCGCACCCGGCTGTCCGGCATTCTGCGCATCCTCGACCGGGTGCAGGCTGACAAACCCCCGGTGGCACAAATGGCGGATCGTCTGGCAGGGCGATTTGTTGGTCAGGTACTGATGATCACCCCGTTGATCGGACTGGGCTGGTGGCTGGCGGGCGCCAGCAATGCCTTCGATATCATGCTTGCCGTGCTGGTTGTCACCTGCCCCTGTGCCCTTTCCCTTGCCACCCCAACCGCCATTACCTCGGCAACCTTGCGGCTTCGCAAACAGGGATTTCTGCCGACCCGCGGCCACACCCTGGAAGCCATGGATGACATCGACACGGTGGTGTTTGATAAAACCGGCACCCTGACCCGGGGCGAGCTGAGCCTGAACCAGACCGAGACATTTGCAGAGCTTTCGGCGCAGGACTGCCTGCGCCTGGCGGCCAGCCTTGAGCAGGCATCAGAGCACCCGATTGCCCGGGCTTTCAGGGTCTGTCCCGGCGCCCGCGCAAGCGCCATCAGCAATCACCTGGGAGGCGGGCTATCCGGCGAGGTTGAGGGCAGAAAACTTTGCATCGGGCACCGGGAGTTTGTGGCAGGCCGGGTATCTTCGCCGCCTCCCGCCGCCGGGAAATCCGCCGGCGTCGAGGTCTGGCTCGCCAGTGCGGATCGCTGGCTGGCCCGCTTTACCCTGGATGATGAAGTGCGCCCTGACGCGGCTCAGGCCATTCAGACGCTGCATGAAAACGGTTTACGTACCCTGCTACTCAGCGGGGACCATTCCGCCCACGTTGCCAGAATCGGCGACCAGCTCGGCATCGGCAAGGCGATCGGCGAGGCCTCGCCAGAGGACAAGCTTGCAGTGCTCAGGGGGTTAATCGCCGAGGGTCACACGGTTATGATGGTTGGCGACGGGCTGAATGATCTGCCCTCCATGGCTGGAGCCAGAGTGTCTGTTGCCATGGGCAGCGCAGCTGACCTGACACAGCTTAACGCCGATGCTATTTTGCTTAACGGGAAGCTGACGGAACTGCCGGAAGCCATGAATACCAGCCGTCACATGCGGCGGATCATTCGCCAGAACATGGTCTGGGCTCTGGGGTACAATGTTCTGGCCCTGCCATTGGCTGCAGCCGGTTTTGTGCCGCCGTGGCTGGCAGCTATCGGTATGTCGTTAAGTTCGCTGGTGGTGGTTCTGAACGCCCTGAGATTAAGCAGGCAGGAACGCTCCCGGCCTCATCAGCACAACGCTGATTCACCCACCTCCGCAACCATACAGGCCAGTCTATGAAAATCGTGATGATCCTGGTTCCGGTAATGCTGATTCTGGTCGCCCTGGGGATATGGCTGTTTTCCTGGGCGGTGAAAAGCGGCCAGTATGACGATCTCAAGGGCCCCGCCCACCGGATTCTTTACGACGATGATGAAGACCGTATCCCCGAAGACGCCCGCCAGCCTCATCAGCAGGCGGCCCCGGATAAAACAGACGAGAACGACAAGGACAGTCAGCAGACCTGATGACAGGCGAACTCGTTCTCGGTTATTCCAGCGCCTTCCTGATTGGTCTGATGGGCAGCGCCCACTGTATCGGCATGTGCGGGGGCATCAGTGCCTCTCTCTCGATGGCGCTCCCCGTTGGCAGAGGATACCGGGGCCGCCAGACCCTGATGCTGCTGGCCTTTAATGGCGGGCGCGTTGCCAGCTATGTGGCCATTGCCTCGCTGGTTGCCTTGCTGAGCACCCGGGCAGCCGACCAGTACGTCAGCGTTGGTCCGCTGCTGCGCACCATCGCCGGTGGCCTGTTGATCCTGATGGGGCTTTCCATGGGCCAGTGGTGGCAGGGAATCCGCTATGTGGAACGGCTTGGCGCGCCGGTCTGGCGGCGTATCTCACCACTCACCCGACGAGTCATGCCGGTAGACCGGACCTGGAAGGCCCTGGTTCTTGGTGGCCTCTGGGGCTGGCTGCCCTGCGGGCTGGTATACAGCACACTGGGCTGGGCCGCGCTCCAGCCAACGGTCGGAAGCGCGGCCGCAACCATGCTGTTCTTCGGCCTGGGAACACTGCCCTCAATGTTCGCCACCGGCTACGCCGCAAGCTGGATCAACCGGCTCAAAGGCAACCGTTATTTTCGCCAGTTTGCCGGCGTGTTACTGGTCGGCTTCGGACTCTGGACGCTTCCGGTCACCCACATGGCCGGGCATTATTAACTAAAGAACAACAAAGTACCTAGCTGAAAGAAAGTAGGCGGACATGTCCGCCTACTTTCCTACTCATTAGTAAGCGTACACGGAAGTATTAACAGCGTGGTTTGCAAAGACCTGTTCGCTTACTGCGCACGGATTAATAGTTATACGTTCAGAACGTCAAGCCGGCCATAGTCAATGTGCTCTGGCTCCGCTTTACCAACAGCCTCCACCGATCCGCCAGTCTTACGCTCTCCCTGCCGGAAATCGTAAAGCGAGCTGTCCGCCAGGTGGGAAGG
>NZ_DATFKH010000051.1:0-11870 GCF_035268745.1 Marinobacter sp. | reverse complement strand
CCTGGGTCAAACAGAACTGCAACTCTTTGCGGTGACTTTCCCGGGGGTGCTCGCCGGCTTCTGGCTTTCCGGAAAACTGGTCCATCGCATGCCGTTTGACGGGCTGCGACCGATCATTCTGGCCATTGCCGCGGTTGCCGGCACGGCTGCTCTGGTTCGTGGGGTTATATCGCTTTGATTCACCGTATAACCCTGCCAAAAGTCATCTATAATGGTTCGAAAACGTATTTCTTGCTGCAAAAGAATCCGCCTGCATACCCCAGTGGTTGCTTTATTTTCTTCTGGCTTCTGATGACAAAAATACAGTATCTGATTGTTGCACTGACGTTATTGCTGTTTGCAGGCGTGGCCATCGCTGCTGATACAAAGCCCGTCAACGTTGCTTTTTATTATGGTAATGAGGCACCAATCGGCAGCCTGATGGCTTACGACTGGGTGGTATTGCAGCAGGAGCAGGCCGGCGATGCACGGATTGACCTGCTGGCCAGAGCCGGCACCCGCCCTCTTGCCTATATAGGCGTGGGCGAGATGGCTCGCAGTCATCGGTTTTTCAACGATCTTGAGCAGAACTGGCTGATTGGCAAAAATCCCGCCTGGTCAAGCGTGGTCTTGGACCTTCGACTTCCTGAAGTTCGCGAGTTCCTGTTAGACAGACTGGTTGACCCCGCCTTCGAAAGGGGTTTTCAGGGCGTCTTTCTGGATACGCTCGACAGCTTTCGGCTGTCTCCGGACGGTGATCAGCAGACACCGGCATTCGCAGGCGCCCAGCAAAAACTGATTGAGGCGATCCGCGAACGTTACCCTGACAGCAAGATTATTCTGAATCGGGGTTTCCACTTGCCAGACAGTATCATGACACAGGTGGATGCGCTGGCCCTGGAGTCCTGGCGCAACGGCTACAACGCCGGAACCAAAAGTTATTTCGAGGTTCCGGACGAGCACCGGAAGTGGCTGGCGGCACAGCTGGAACCGTGGCGCCAGGCCCGACCGGATATGCCCCTGATTGCCATCGATTATTCGGAAGATGCCTTCCGTGGCGCTGAGGTCGCTGCCCGCTTGCGCAACGAGGGCTTCATTCCCTGGGTCGCGAATTCCGAGCTGACCCGACTGAGTCCCACCAAACCGCGGCAGGTCAAGCGCCACGTTCTGGTGGTTCATGATTTATCCGAACGGAACATGGACCAGAGTGCGGCGCATCGTTACGGCGGCATCATCCTTGAGCGTTCCGGCCTGGTCCCGCACTACCGCTCCAGCCAACAGCCATTGCCACAGGAACCCACAGCCGACCGCTACGCCGGCATTCTGGTCTGGTGGCAGACCGGCGACCGTGACAACCGCCTCTGCAACTGGCTTCATCAGCAGCAGGAACAGGGCGTACCCGTCCTGCTGATGGGCCTGATACCCGATAGCCCCGCCTGTCGTCGGGTTCTCGCCGCAAAGCGTTATGAGACACCAGCGGTACCACTGAATTATGACCAACACCATCCCTCGGTGGCTAAATACGAGGGCAGGCGTCTGCCCTCGATAACGACCGGTCCGATTCCGGTAACCGAGGGGCACAGGCCCTGGCTCACCATCACGGATGCGCTGGGCCAGACATTTGATCCGGTATATACCCATCAGACAGGGGGCGTGGCAACCGATCCCTATATTTTCGAAGTGGGTCCGAATGAAGAGGTCTATTGGCTGTTTGATCCCTTTGCGTTTTTCAGTCAGGCCTTTGACCTGCCATCCGCTCCGGCGATTGATACAACCACCGAAAATGGAAGACGCATTCTGACCGCCCATATTGACGGCGACGGTTTCGTTTCCCGTGGTGAATTTCCCGGCAGCCCCCTGAGCGCCGAGGTCATTCAGGACGAAATTCTGTCACGCTATGGCATTCCCCACACAGTCTCGGTAATAGAAGCCGAGGTCTCGCCCCGGGGCCTCTACCCCGGCGCCAGCAAAGCCGCCGAGGTAATCGCCAGAGACATCTTCAGGATGGATTCGGTAGAAGTTGCATCCCATACCTACAGCCATCCGTACTTCTGGCAGTCAATGGAAGGAGTTCAGGTGCCTCCCCTGGAAAGCACATTGTATGGCTATTTTATGAAGATCCCGGGTTATCAGCCATCACTGGCGCGGGAAATCGACGGTTCGATTGCGTACGTCAACCAGCGCCTGGCACCGCCGGCAAAACCGGTTTCCGTGTTCCTGTGGACAGGCGACGCACGACCCGGCGCGGAGGCATTAAAGCAGGTTCGGGAAGCCGGCCTGGCCAACGTCAATGGCGGCAATACCAAACCTCTGCCCTATGCCTCCCAGCTGGCGGGCACCTGGCCGGATGCGCGGCCGGTTGGCGATGAACTGCAGGTCTACGCCCCGGTGATGAATGAGAACGTCTATACCAACCAGTGGAGCGGGCCTTTCTATGGTTTCCGCAACGTAACAGACACTTTTCGCATTCTCGAAAGTAACGGCCGCCTCAAACCCATGGGGATTTATTACCACTTCTACTCGGGCACCAAGCCCGAAGCCTTGAGTGCCCTGCACGAGGTGTACCGATACGCCCTAAGCCAGCCGGTGACGCCATTGTACCTCAGCGAATATGCCAGGCGGGTGCAGACATTCTACTACTCGGCGTTGCTTGAGGATGATGATGGCGGCTGGCAGTGGCGGGGAATCGGTCAGCCCAGGACCGTAACAATCAGCCCCGACCGGTTCCCTGATCTTGACCTCAGCACCGGTGTCGCCGGTTACCGCGATGACGCCGGAAACCGCTACGTACACCTGACCGGGGATTCGCCGCGCCTGGTCCTGACCGACAGGACACCGGACGGCCCTTTGCTGTCGCAGGCCAACGGCGTATTGACCCGTTGGCAACGGCAACGGAGTGATGGCCGCTGGCGCATCACCCTGAACTTGCGCAGCCACCAGCCGGTAACATTCTCGCTGGCAGGCGCACGGCAGTGCACGGCCGACAATGCGTCCGCGAAAATGAGCCGCGAGGGCAGTGAGCTGTGGATAACGCTGCCCGCTCAGCAAACCGGAGCCCTGTCTCTGGAGTGCCGGTAAGCGTATGCGTCGGCAGCGGGAATCATTTTTCAGCCTGCCGGCGCTGATCCTGATGGGGGCGCTGATCGCTCTGGTTCTGTATCTTTTGTTCCCCCGCCAGTGGCTGTTCGAGGATCCGGACTATCTCGAAAAGCCCGATGGCGTTCCCATCGCTTATCTGACGGCACTGCTGAAGTCCGATTCGGACAACGTCCCATTGCGCCTGAGCCTGGCCGGGATGCTTGTTGCAACTGGCCAGCTGGAGCAAGCGGACAAAATCCTGCAACCATTGTTGAGCCACCATCCGGTGGTGGAACAGGCATTTGCTGACTACCTCGAACTGCAGGGACAACGGATATTTGCGGTACCGGAAGGGCCGACCCGCCGTGCCCGCCAGGATGAACTGTACGCAGCCGCCCAGAAATTGCTGCGCCAGCCTTACCAGCCACAACGCCTGCTTGAGCTGCTGCGGCCATTACGCAACTGGATCAGCGATCCGCGCTACCTGTCGTTACTGCAAAGCGCGCAGGAACGCATGATCACCCCCGATCAACAGCTGCAACTGGCACGGGAGGTCGCCCGTCTGGAGGAGGCCCAGTCCCGGCCGGGTGCCGCGGCCGCCACTCTGAAGCCACACCTGGGCAGCGTCAGCCCCGCTGACCGTGCTGAGTTCATCGACAACATGATCCGGCTGGAGCTGGCCAGCGGCGACCCGAAAGCGGCGCTTGAACTGTTCAAACGGCGACAGCCGGCGCAAAGCATGGCCGAGAAGACCCTGAGCGAGGGCATTCGACTGGCCCGGCTGGCGGGGGCCAGCGCCGACGAAGCCGCCTGGATACGGCAAAGGGCCAATGCCAACCCCGGAAATCTGAATTACCAGAGGCAACTGCTGGCCTCCCAACTGGCCGCAGGCAGACCGCTTGCGGCGATCACGGCGCTGCGGCGGCTTCAGCAACAGCCCGCCAGGCTGACCCCGGCCGACCGTAAAACCATTGCCGAAGTTCTGGAATGGAACAATCTGCCCGCAGAGGCATTGCCGGTTTGGGTGTCGCTTTACCGGGATACAGGTTCGCCATTGGCTTTTCGCCGCGCCACCGATCTGGCACGGGGGCTGTTCCAGTGGGAAACCCTGCTTGGGGTGCTGGAGCAGGCGGCCAGCCGTGGACGCCTCCAGCCTGAGGACTATATCGGACTGGCGGAAGCGCAGATCCGGACCGGACGCCTTGATGCTGCCATCGCCACGCTCTCGGAAGGCCGGTTATTATATCCGGATGCCGCCCGGCTGACAGAAAGACTGCTGACGTTACACCTCAACCTGCGGGATTTTCCCGCCGCCATCACGCTGCTCGAGGGCCAGCCGACGCTGTCCGAATCTGATCGTGTGCAACTTGCTTCACTACTCTGGCGGACAAGACAACCCGAGCGGGCACTGGCGCTGCTCAATGTCGGAATAGACGACCCGGAACTGGCGGAAAACGCGCAAATCATCCGCCTCGACCTGGCCACCTATCTGGGCAGGACCGACATTCTCAGAAAAGAGTACGATCGGCTGTCAGCCCGGGGCGACGATGAACTGACACCGGTCCTGGAAGAACGCCTGCTGGGTCTCGCCGTACTGTTCAAAGACTACCCGCAAGCCCTGCGACTGAGCCAGCGCCGTTTCGAGGCCACGGGCGAACCGCGTCTGCTGGCTGCAATGGCGGAATATCAGGCCGTCCTCGAGCGCTGGTCGGCACTTGCAACAACCCTGGACCGCTGGCGGGATCTGGACCCCGGGGCGCGACAGAACCCGCGTTACTGGTCCCTTCTTGCCCTGGTTCATCAGCGCAACAACAATATCAAGGCTGCCAACGAAGCCTATCGCACCGCCTGGCAACTAACGCCTGACGATGAAAATCTGATGATCAACTGGGCCTGGCTGACGCTCGCCAATGCCGGGGAGTTTGCCGATCTGCTTCAGGCTCTGCTGACGCAGATCGGTGATTCACCGTCCACCGCCGCCTATCCGGTGCTGGCCTATGGCTACGTTGCTCTGGGCAAGCCCGGGCAGGCACTGCACTGGTTTCGCCGCGGCATGACCACCCGGACCGATGATATTGACTGGCTACTGGGCACTGCCAGCGTCATGACGCAGACCGGTCAACCGGGCGCCGCAACCAACCTGCGCCAGAAAGCCGCCGTGCAGCTGCGTGAAGACGCCTCTACCCCGGCAAACCGCTTCGCCATCTACCGCGAGGAAGGGCTGTTGCGACTGGCCTGGCAGGCGCTTGCAGGCTCGCATCGCACACCAGAGGGGACAACAGCCGATGGAAATCTGCACGAAGCCTTTGCCTATTTCGCAGCCGATCAGGGTGATGCCGGGGTCGCCGAGGCACTTTTGCCCATTGCTTCTTCCCGTAGCCAGAATTCCTACCAGCGCATCGAGCAGCGACTTTACCCGACCCCGGAAAACCGCCAGCAAAGCGCCAACCGTTATATCCGCCAGATCGATCAGCTAGACAAACCCATGGCCGCAACTCAACGGCAGGATACAACACGGGACACGGTGAACCTTCACCAGAGTTTCAATCGTGCGATTCAGCTTGGCGCCCGCTGGCAGGACCTGGGCAACTTCACCGTGCAGCGCGCAGGCATTACCGGCCAGTCCAGTCATGACGAGCTGCGCTGGCAGCTCTCGGCCCATGAAGTCACCGCCAATACCTCCGGGCGGCTCCAGGACACGCCCGGTGGCAACATTGAGGCCGCCCTTACCCTGGACCGGCGTTCCGGCAACGCTATCTGGTCGTTAACCGCCAGTCAGCTGCCACGATATCAGGGTGGTGACCTTGCGCTGGCCGCGCGCTATGACTCTCAGTGGAGCGACCGGCTGGTTCTGGGGGCAGGCTATCAGTTTCGGGAACGCACCCCGGACAGCGCCGAGGCCTGGTGGCTGACCCGACGCAATCGTGGTTTCATCAACACCGGCTACACACCGTTTTCACGGCTCAACCTGAACCTTCAGGCAGAACATCTGACCATCGAGAACCTGAACAGCGAGAGCCTGGCCGATGGCTATGTGCTGGACCTGAATGCCACTTACACCCTGTTCCGGAATGACCCCGCCTGGACCATGAGCGCCGGTTACCGCAATCAGCAACTGTCATTGACTGACACGCTGCCGGCCTCAACGCTGGCAGCACTGGATCAGCCGCTCGCTGCGTCCGCTGTGCTGACCGAAGAGTATGAGCACGTGGGCTTCGCCACCCGCTGGTTCCACGGCGAACCCCATGCACTCTATCGCTCCACCCCGTCGCCACGGGCATTTCTCGGACTGGAGGCCGGTTATGTACTATCTACCTCGACCCCGGAAGTGGGCGTGGACCTGGGGCTGGGTTGGCGAGTACTGGGCGATGACGAACTGGCCCTGTCCGGCCGCTGGTCGTCAGAGGGGCTTGATGGCAATGGCCGGACCGAATTCAATCTTACCTACACGATATACCTGGGTCGCTAAAGGAGACCGTTATGAAAACAATACGCCATAGCCTGTGGCTCACACTTCTGCTTCTGGCAGGCTGCTCGGTCATGCAGAGCCAGCCAGGATCGACAGTTGCCCGCGATGCCCGGATTGCCGTGCTACCACTGGTTAACCTGTCCCAGACCCCCCAGGCAGGCGACCGCGCCGCCAGCGTGCTGGCCGCCCTGCTGCGGGCCGGGGGCAGTAACGATGTTACCCTCTACCTTCCGGACGACCGCAACCCGTTACTGTACGAAAGCAGCGAACGTCAGCAGGACGCCCTGAACACCGCCCGCAACGAGGGCGCCGAGTATCTGTTCACCGGCACAGTCGAAGAATGGCGCTATAAAAGCGGGCTCGATGGGGAGCCTGCGGTCGGGATCACCCTGGAAATCCGACGCGCGAACGACAATCGTGTGCTCTGGTCCGGCACCGCAGCCAGGACCGGCTGGGGCCGTGAAAGCCTTAGCGTGGCGGCGCATAAAGTGCTGGACGAACTCGTCGACGCCATGGCGCTGACCGAAAGCCGATGACAGCGGCGAACTGACAGGGCTCACAATGGACGAAACACAGCAGATAACCGACGCAAAGACCAGGGTGCCTCCGGCTCTGAAGTGGCTGGAGACGCTTCTGATTACCGGTTTTTTCCTGGCTTTCAGCCTTTGGCACCGCCCGGAGGATCCGTTCTATCTTGACGGCAGTTTCCCCTGGCCGGCGCTGGCGCCTCTGCTGGTGGGGTTACGGTACGGCTTTTTCATGGCGCTGGTGTCAGCACTGATCCTGATTGCGGCGCTGGGATTCCAGCTGCGCACGACCGGTATAGCACCACAAGCGTTTCCCTATGTATGGGCCATCGGCGTGCTCGGCATCAGCCTGGTAGCCGGTGAATTTCGTGACTATTGGGAGCGCCAGCGGCAAAAGCTGGAAGCCAGCAACGACTACCGGGGCTCCCGCCTGGAAGAATTCACTCGCAACTATTACCTGCTTAAGGTATCCCACGACCGGCTTGAACAACAACTGGCGGGAAGCTCCAGCAGTCTGCGCGAAGCGCTCAGACGGTTTTACTCCCAGGTCAGTGACACCGGGCTGACCGGGCTGAATCAACAAAGCGCCACACTGATGCTGCAACTGCTGATGCGCTATGGCCAACTGCAGGTTGCCGGCCTTTATTCGCTGACCGACGGCCGTCCGGGCGACAAGCCGCTGGCAACCGTGGGCCGCTTTCACGATATCGACCCCCGGGACCCCTTGCTGCAACACGCCCTGAAGGAGCGCAAACTGGTTTCCGTGCAGACCGAATTCCGCCAGCGCATTGACGAGCTCGACACTGATCTTCTCGCGGCGATCCCGCTGATTGATTCAGAGGACCGGTTTGTCGGCATCTGCGTGATTGAGGCCATGCCGTTTTTCAGTTTTGAACCAAGATCGCTGCGCCTTCTTGCCATTCTGGCGGGACACATGGCGGATGTGGCCCATGAACAGACGGAGGTGGCTGCTGGCGGCTCGCTGGAATGGCGTTCATTCCGGCGCCATCTGGCAAGGGTCGGTCGTGACGCCGAGCGGTTCTCTTTGCCTGGTGCCCTGGTGGGTCTGCGGTTACCGGAAGGACAGACCGGCCAAGCTATCGCCGATTACGTGCAAAACATCCGTCGCGGTCTGGACGTTGTTGCCGAGCATCATGCCAGCGGCAAACGATACCTTGTTGTACTTATGCCATTGACCGATGAGCTGGGACTGGCCGGTTATCTACATCGACTGGACGATGGACTGAGGGAACAGATTGGGCACAGAACCAGTGATCTGGTTACCCCCCGGACCCTGCAGATAAGCAGTCGCGCCCAGGCTGACAGGTGGGTACAGACTTTCCTGTTTGACAACCGGACGGGCGATAACCATGAGCAGTAACTGGCTGGTATTGCTTGCCCTGACTTTGGAAGCCGGCGGTGTTGCAGGTCTGCTGTCACCGGAGCCGGGCAACGTCCATCTGATTGCCTACCTGCTGGCTCACGCCATCGCCTGTGCAATACTGGCGGCCGTTCTTCTGTCGTTACTGCCACGCCGGTATCGTGGCCAGCCGGTCACCGCGGCCTTTTTCCTGTTCACAGTCCAGTTTGCCATTCCCTTTATCGGCAGTGCCGGGGTGCTGGTCGGTATTTTGCTGGCGCTCTACCTGCCACGTTCGCGGCGGGAAATTCCCTGGCAGGAAGTGGCTATCCCGGAGCTCCCGTTTCAGCCCATCGATATGGACCTGCAGGTAATCTACAGCCAGGGCGGGCTGAGGCAGGTCCTGCGGGAAGCAAGCAATACCGACAAACGACTCACGGCACTTATGGCCACCCGCCAGATGAATGACCGTGATGCCATCGATATCCTGCGCGAAGCCCTTAAAGACCCGGCTGACGATGTCCGGCTATTGGCCTATTCGATGCTTGAACAGAAAGAGAAAACCCTCGCCCATCGGGCGGGAGTGCTGCAGCAGGCCCTGCAGAAAGAGGACAGCAAAAAGCAGATCGTCCGGCAACGGCGCCTGGCCCAGACCTGGTGGGAGATGGCCTACCTTGGTCTGGCCCAGGGTGGCCTGCGGCAGTACTATCTCAACAGCGCCAGGACCTTGTTGCTGGAGCTGGTAAGCGCCCACTCCCGGCAAAATGACTGGCGCCTGCTGGGCCGGGTGGAGCTGGCGCTGGAAAACGTCGATGGCGCCGACCAGGCTTTCCGTATGGCTTTATCGGAGGGCTCGGCACCAGAACTGATCCTGCCCTACCTGGGAGAAGTGGCTTTTTTACGTCGGGATTTCAGACAGGTGCGTCAACACCTCTCTGCCTGCCCCCCGGAGCGCTTTCACCCGGCCAACCGGCCGATCATCGAGGCCTGGCTATGATACTGAAAAATCCGGAGACAGAGCCAAAAGCCGACATTGCCCTGCTGCTTGAGGGCACTTACCCGTTTATTCGGGGCGGTGTGTCATCGTGGGTCCACCAGATCATCACCGGACTGCCGGAATACACCTTTGCGCTGATCTTCCTTGGTGGCGACCGCAAGCACTACGGCGAAAAGCAGTACGTCCTGCCGGACAATGTCACCCACCTTGAGTGTCATTATCTGATGGACACTGACGCCGTGGGCAAACCCCGCCCGAGGCGTGGCAACAGCTCGGCGTTCGAAGCCCAGAAACGGCTTCACGAACAGTTCAAGTCCGGAGCCGAAGTACCACCGGAAATTCTTCACGAAGTGTTTTCCGATCTGGGTAAGAAGCGCGGAATCAGCCGCGAGGACTTTCTCTACAGCGAAGAAAGCTGGCAGATGATTGACGAGAACTACCGCAAATACTGCACCGAGCCATCCTTTGTCGACTATTTCTGGTCGATACGCATCATGCATGCGCCCCTGTTCCAGCTTGTCGAAGTGGCCCGCAGAATGCCGGCGGTGCGAATGCTGCACTCTATCTCCACCGGATACGCCGGTTTGTTGGGTGCCATCGCCAGTGAGCAGCGGGGCATTCCCTTTGCATTGAGCGAGCACGGCATTTATACCAAAGAACGCAAAATAGACCTGTCCCAGGCCCAGTGGATTCACGATCCGACAGATCAGGTCGGGGGAACACTCAACGAACAGCTGGGCTATATCCGCAGGCTCTGGATCCGCTTTTTCGAGACCCTCGGCCGTCTGGCCTACCAACAAGCCGACCCGATTGTTTCCCTGTATCAGGGCAACCGACAGCGTCAGTTACAGGACGGCGCCGCAGCGAACCGCACCCGCATTATCCCCAATGGCATTGACCCGGCACGCTTCGAGGCGGCCCGACAGGCAAGACCTGATGGCATTCCGAAAGTCCTGGGGTTGGTCGGGCGCGTGGTGCCGATCAAGGACGTCAAGACCTTTATTCGTGCCATGCGCTCCGTCAGCGAAGTCGTTCCTGACGTAGAGGGCTGGATTGTCGGCCCGGAAGACGAAGATGAGGCATACGTGCACGAATGCAAGGAGCTCGTGGACAGTCTGGGCATGAGCGGGCGAGTGAAGTTTCTGGGCTTCCAGAACATTAACGACATACTGCCGCAACTGGGCCTGATGGTGCTGACCTCCATTTCCGAGGCGCTGCCACTGGTCATTCTCGAGGCCCACGCCGCCGGTCTGCCCTGCCTGGCCACGGACGTGGGCGCCTGCCGCGAATTGCTGCAGGGAGTCAGTGAGGAAGATCGCGCCCTCGGTGCCAGCGGTGCCGTGGTGCCCATTGCCGACCCGGAGGCCACGGCGAGGGAGGCCCTGCGGCTGCTGGCCAACCCGGAGCAATGGTACCGGGCGCAAAAAGCCGGCCTTGAGCGGGTGCGGAGGTACTACACGCTGGACAGCATGTTCGAGTCCTACCGCTCCATTTACCATTCCATCGATAAATCGGGGGCCCGTTAACCCATGGCCGGCATAGGTTTCGAAATACGCCGCATCCTCAAGCGCGACAGCTTCCTGAACCTGTTCGAGGCTTACGGACTGGCGGGCATTATCAGTTCCGGACCCTGGGTGTTATCGGTTCTGGGGGTCATGCTGATCGGCATTATCAGCTTTACCCTGGCGGTGTCGGATACCGAAGTGGTGCAGTTCCTGGTATCGGTCACCTACCTGATGGCCGTCTCCCTGATCCTGTCCGGCCTGTTTCAGCATGTGTTTACCCGCTGGGTTGCGGACCGCCTGTACGCCAGACGAAGCGACCTTATCCTGCCTAACCTGATGGGGCTGATCTGGGTAACCACAGTGCTTTCGCTGGTTCTTGGCCTGATCGCTATGATCTTTTTTTTCAGCGCCACATCGGTACTCTATCGTTTGCTTATGCTGGCCAATTTCGTCGTACTCTGTAACCTCTGGCCGGTCACCATCTTCCTGTCGAGCATGAAGTCCTACCGTCGCATCGTGGTGGTGTTTACTCTGGGTTATACCACTGCCGTGGTCGGAGCGATGATGCTGGCCCGGTTCGGCCTCGAGGGCCTTCTGACGGGCCTCCTACTGGGTCACAGCCTGCTGTTCTTCAGTTTTTTTTACACCATTATCCGCCAGTACCCGGGCGATCACCTCATCCGTTTCGACTTTGCTCGCCGAAGCCAGATCTTTCCGGCACTGATCCTGACCGGGCTGCTGTTCAACGCGGCGGTGTGGGCTGACAAGTTTATTTTCTGGTTCCACCCGGAGACTTCCCAGCCCATCATCGCGAGCCTGCGCGCCTCAGTGATCTACGACCTGCCCATCTTCCTGGCCTACCTGTCGATCATTCCCGGCATGGCGGTGTTTCTGGTACGCATGGAAACCGACTTTGCCGAAGCCTACGAGCGCTTCTACAACGCCGTGCGGGAAG
>NZ_DATFKH010000050.1:0-89564 GCF_035268745.1 Marinobacter sp. | reverse complement strand
GTTCCCGGCCTGATCATGATGGCGGTTATTACCAGTTCCTATGCCAACGTGGTGTCCTCCTTCTTTTCGATGAAATTCCAGCGCAGTATCGAAGAGTTGCTGGTGTCGCCGGTACCGAACTGGATCATCCTGGCCGGTTACGTGGCCGGTGGTATGGCGCGGGGTCTGGGCATCGGTCTGATCGTGACGCTGCTGTCGCTGGCGTTCACCCGGCTGTCTATTCACAATCTGCCAATGGTGGTGATCACGGTGTTTCTGACCTCGGCACTGTTTGCGGTTGGCGGGTTTATCAATGCCATGCTGGCGACCAAGTTTGATGATATTTCCATTGTCCCCACCTTCGTGCTGACGCCGCTGACCTACCTGGGAGGCGTATTCTATTCCATCGATCTGCTGCCGGCGTTCTGGCAGGGGGTGTCGATGATCAATCCGATCCTGTATATGGTAAACGGATTCCGCTATGGCATTCTGGGGGTATCGGACGTCAATCCGTTTATTGCCCTGGGGATGATTGTCGTGTTTATTACCATCCTGTCTGCGGTCGCGCTGCGCATGCTCGAACGTGGCAAAGGTATTCGCAGCTGACGGGCACTGACTATGGCTTTGATTGATGGACCGCTGGGCAGGTCCAGTGAATACCCGGACAGCTACGACCCGGCTCTGCTGTTTCCGGTCCCCCGGGACCACAACCGCCGGCGAATCGGTCTTGATGATGGCCGCTGGCCCTGGTTCGGGGAAGACCTGTGGCAGGGCTGGGAGATTTCCTGGCTAAGGCCTGACGGGGTTCCGGCCGTGGCCTGGGCGGAAATTCTCGTACCCGCGGCGTCGCCGGCCATCGTTGAATCGAAATCCATGAAGCTGTACCTCAATTCCCTTAATCAGGTGATGTTTTCATCGGCTGAACGGGTTGGTGAGGTGATTGCCCGGGATCTGTCCAGTGTCAGTGGCGCTGTGGTTGCAGTAGAGTTGCACAGTGTTGACGAGGACGTGCGGCTTGCGGGCCGGCCGGAAGGTTTTGTGCTGATTGATGATGAGCCCCTGGAAGGCGTGACCTATGAATATCAGCCGGACGCTCTGGCGATTGCTTCGCCGGGACCGGTCACCGAGCGCTTGTGTTCCCATCTGCTGAAAAGCAACTGTCCGGTGACCGGTCAGCCTGACTGGGCAACCCTGCTGGTGAGCTACACCGGGCCGGCCATCGACAGGGCTGCCTTGCTGCGGTATATAGTGGGCTTCCGCCAGACCCGGGATTTTCATGAGCACTGCGTGGAAACGATTTTTACCGATCTGATGGCCAGGTGCCAGCCTGAACATCTCACGGTCTGCGCGCGCTACACCCGCCGGGGCGGGCTGGACATCAATCCGCTGCGAAGCACCGCGCCGGATGGCGGATTCGGGCCCAGGCTGATCAGGCAGTAAGCAGTGTGGTTACCGCCGCGCCGCCGTCGACGGTGGTCCGGAGCCTGACAGCAAGGCCCCATGGTTACCATTCACCAGAGACCAGCAGAGAATTGTTATGACACCAGTTATCGAGGCGCTTCTTGAGCGCTCCTCTGAGCCGAGGCTGCAGAGCCCGGCTCCGGATCAGCACACGCTCGACAAGGCTTTTGCCTGCGCTGCCAGAGCACCTGACCATGCGCTGCTCAGACCCTGGCGCTATCTGGTGGTCAGCGGCGACGGGCTGGCAAAGCTGGGTGAGCTTTTTGCTTCAACCCTGGGGGCCGAAGCGACCGCAAAGGCGCGGGACAAACTGCTGGGGGCACCGCTGCGGGCGCCCATGATCATTGTGGGCATTGCCTGTCATCAGCCCCACCCGAAAGTGCCGGAACAGGAGCAGACCATGTCGGCCGCCGTGGGCATGGGATACCTGATTCTGGCGCTGCAGTCTGCCGGTTTTGGCGCCATGTGGCGCAGCGGCCCCATGGCAAGCCATCCTGCTGTGATTGAGGGGCTGGGACTGGCCAGCCATGAGCTGATTACCGGTTTCCTTTATACCGGTACCGTGGTCAGTGAAAAACCCCGGGTGCCGCGCCCGGAACCGTCATCTTTTGTCAGCCAGTGGCCGTTCTGAGGTCCGGCCCGGCCACGGGCCAGACTCCCGCCCTGGTAATAGGGAAAGCTTTTGCCGCCTGCTGCCGCATTTACCTGCGCTAACCATCCGCTTTAATCACGCATTATCCCACCAGTCGGGGCTCTGCGCCCGCCCGCACCAGTTTTTTAACCAACCCGAGCAAACTGGCACTGTGCTTGCTTCAGCCTGTTTAAAGCTGTTCAAGACAGGTAACCGGCAATCACTAATGGGTCGGTACGTTCAGGATCTGGAGGAATTATGCCTATTTCCCTCGATGGCGCTCTGGGGATTCACCAGCCCGCACTGGAAGCCCGGATAAAGCGGGCAGAAGTGCTGGCCAACAATCTCGCCAACGCTGATACGCCAAACTACAAGGCCAGAGACATTGATTTCGGCGCGATGATGCAGCAGGCGCAGCAGAACCTGGATGGCCTGGCCATGGAGAAAACCCATGATCGTCACCTGGATACCGGCGCCATGGCCGCGGACAGCGAATTGCTTTATCGGGTGCCGCACCAGCCCTCGGTGGACGGTAACACCGTTGATGCCCAGCAGGAGCAGAGCCGTTTCATGCGTAACGCCATGGAATACCAGGTCAGCTTTCAGTTCCTGAACGGCAAGGTCACCGGTCTTAAAAAGGCTATTTCCGGTCAGTAAACAGGCCGCGACTCATTGAATAGGGAGCACAAAGATGTCACTGGGTAACATTTTCGATATCGCAGGTTCCGGTATGACGGCCCAGTCACTGCGGCTGAACACCACCGCCTCCAACATTGCCAACGCGGAAACCGCCAGTTCCAGCATTGACCAGACCTACCGTGCCCGCAAGCCGGTTTTTGCGGCCATTCAGCAATCCATGCTGAATCCGCAACAGCAGGGAATGGCCTTAGCCAATGATCAGGGGCCCGGCACCGGCGTCCGGGTAGAGGGCATCGTGGAAAGTGATGCCGAGCTGCAGATGCGGTTCCAGCCTGACCATCCGGCCGCCAATGAAGACGGCTATGTGTTCTATCCCAACGTCAATGTGGTGGAGGAAATGGCTGACATGATGTCGTCTTCGCGCAGTTTCCAGATGAATGTGGATATCATGAACAGCGCAAAATCCATGATGCAGCGCATCCTGACCCTGGGTCAGCAGTAATCGGACGAGGATTTGATTATGAGTGTTATCAACCCCGCTAACGCCTCGGACGTGCTGAGTAAATACCGGCTCGATCAGGAGCAGACCAGCAACAACAAAGAACTCGGCAAGAACGAGTTCATGGAGCTGATGATTGCCCAGCTCAAGAACCAGAACCCGCTTGAGCCGCGGGACAATGGTGAATTCATTTCCCAGCTGGCCCAGTTCAGTTCACTTGAGGAGATGCAGAGCCTTTCCGGAAGCGTTGACGATGTGGTCAGCCAGTTCCGCTCGACCCAGGCGCTGCAGGCCTCGGCCATGGTTGGCAGGACGGTTCTTGCGCCTTCCCCGGTGGGTATCCTGGGGGGGTCCGGTGAGATATCCGGCAATATCCAGGTACCTGCCAGTACATCCGGGCTGCGACTGTCCATTGAGAATCAGGTGGGAGAGCGGGTGCGGCAGCTGGATCTGGGCGCCCAGCCGGCCGGTGTCACCGGCTTCCGCTGGGATGGTCAGGACGGCAACGGCAACAGTTTGCCACCCGGACCTTACCGGATAGTTGCGGAAGCCGCATACCCGGATGGCCAGCAGCAACTCGGAACCATGGTCAGCGCCAACGTCGATAGCGTTTCCCTGGGCAAGGGCGGCAGTGTAACGCTGAACCTGGCCGGCATGGGATCGATTGCACTTTCTGACGTGCAGCAGATTAATTGATACCGGTATACATAAAGAGGTGAAGTATGGCTTTCAACACGGGTCTCAGTGGGTTAAGGGCAGCATCAGTTGAACTGGACGTTACCGGTAACAATATTGCAAATGCCAGCACCGTGGGCTTCAAAGGCAGCAAGGCGCAGTTTGGCGATCTCTACGCCAGCGGTTTTCTCAGCGCCGGCAGTGCGCCGATAGGGGACGGCGTCCGGGTCCAGGACGTCAAGCAGTCCTTCAGCCAGGGCAACATCAGTTTTACTGATGGTGGTCTGGATCTGGCCATCAACGGCGATGGGTTTTTCACCCTGAACGACGGTGGTGAGGTCCGGTATACCCGGGCAGGCCAGTTCAGCATTGATAAGGATGGTTTCCTTACCAATAATGAGGGTCTGCGGGTGCAGGGCTTTACCGCCGACGGTGACGGCAATCTGTCCGGTCTGCGCGGTGACCTGCAGATAGAATCCGGAAACCTCCCGCCGCGACGTACTACCGACCTGCGCTCGGATCTGAACCTGGATTCACGGGAGTTGGTTCTTGAGCGGCGGGTGGCGGACATGGGAGATTTCACCCTGGCAGCGCCGGCCACGGGCTTCCCCCAGGAGTCCTTTGAAATCAGCTACGACGACGGGACCGTGTCTACGGCGACCGTCAATCCCGCCAATACCGCCAATTACTCGGCGGCTGATGTGGTTGATGTGTTGAATGACGTCAGGGGGTTATCAGCTTCCGCAACAACCCAGTATGAGGGAATCAGCGAAGCTGATCTGAATACTGCGATTGCTTCCGGCAATTTCAGCTTTGACCTGGATGTCACCGGTGTGAATATACCGGTTGATACCGCAGGTGTGACGGATGCCGCATCGCTGGTGACTGCGATAAACGATGCCCAGGCGCCGACCATTTCGGCGTCCCTCGCCGGTGGCAATCTGCGCCTGATTGATAACCGGGGCAACAACCTGACGGCAGGCTTCGCGAGTAATGCGCTGTCACAGCCGTCGGAGACAACCCTGGGCACCGTACGGCCCCAGGCGAACCGGGAAATTACCAATATTGTGTCCACCGCTGGTGGCGCCACCAATATCGCCGATTCCTGGAACAACAGGGCCATTGTCATCACCAATCAGTTCAACCCGAACGATCAGCGGACCTTCAATCACGCTACCACAACCACTATTTTTGACAGCCTGGGCAACCCTCATGAAATCAGTCAGTTCTATGTAAAACAGCCACCACCCGGCAATGGGGTGGGTGTCAGTGAATGGTCGGTCTATCTTCAGATTGATGGCGAATTCGTTGCCAATACCGAAACCACGCCCTTCCAGGCCCGGTTTGATCAGGACGGCAACCTCCAGTCGATCAATGGCGACCCGAACGGCGAAATTCTGGTTGACGACTGGATCCCCAAAAATGCTGACGGAACCCCTAACGGTGCGGATGGCCCGCCGGCACCCGGTGCTCCGGTAACCACTCCGATTCCGGAACCACCGACAACCTCTGCGTTCGTGCTGAACCTGGCAGGCACTACCCAGTTCGGTAGCGAATTTGCGGTCACCGATCAGCAGCAGAATGGTTTCACGACCGGCAGGCTGTCGGGCCTGGATTTTTCCAGCGACGGCGTGCTGTTCTCGCGCTACACCAACGGCCAGTCCACTTCACTGGGGCAGGTGGCACTGGCATCGTTCAGCAACGCCAATGGTCTGTCACCGATCGGGGACACCGCCTGGGTGGAAACGTTTGAATCCGGTCAGCCGATTACCGGTGCGCCCGGCACGGGAGTTCTGGGCGATATCGAGGCGAGCTCGGTGGAAGAGTCCAATGTGGATCTGTCTGCGGAGCTGGTCAATCTCATTATTGCCCAGCGCAACTTCCAGGCTAATGCCAAGACCATTGAGACGTCTGACGCCGTGACTCAGACCATCATCAACCTGAGATAACCCGCAATACAAAAGATGGTATAACTCCTGCATGGATAAGGATAGAAGACTGGAAACAGTCAAAAATCCGGCAGGAGTTTTCCCATGGATAAAGCCCTTTATATCGGAATGTCCGGCGCCAAGCAGAACATGCTCTCCCAGCGCGCCCATGCCAACAACCTGGCCAATGTGAGTACCACCGGTTTCAAGCGTGATTTTGCGCAAGCCCGGAGCATGCCGGTGTTTGGCGAGCATCATCCTACCCGCGCCTATGCCATGGCTGAACGGCCCGGCACAGACCTCTCCGCCGGATCCCTGATGGACACCGGTCGTAAACTGGATGTCGCCGTTGATGGCGATGGCTGGCTGGCGGTTCAGAATCAGCAGGGCGAGGAAGTATTTACCCGTTCCGGCAGCCTGCAGATCGATGTAAACGGTCTGGTACGACTGGCCAGCGGCGAAATGGTGATGGGCAATGGCGGCCCGGTGGCACTGCCCCCTTTTGATAATGTCCAGGTTGGCAGTGATGGCACTATCTCGCTGGTACCTGTGGGGGGACCACCTGACCAGCTGGTTGAGGTGGATCGTCTGAAGCTGGTCAATCCGCCGCGGGAGGCGCTGGAAAAGGGAGAAGACGGATTCATCCGGCGCAGGGCCGACCAGGCCATTGATGGCCCGGAGGAGCCCGATGCCAGCCAGAGAATTGCGTCGGGTTTTCTTGAAAGCTCCAACGTCAACGCCGTGGAAGAGATGATTTCCAACCTCCAGCTTTCGCGCCAGTACGAAATGCAGGTCAAGGTGATGACCACGGCCAATGAAAACTCTGAAGCTTCGGCACGACTGTTGCAGAACCTCTGATATAGCGAATGAATATCGGCTTCGCGGAAGCCGGAGCGGCAAAATCTGGCCGCCCGGAGTCGGCGTCAGCAAGGAGATAAAGACATGCATCCAGCACTATGGGTCAGCAAGACCGGGCTAAGCGCCCAGGACACCAACATGGCCACGATTTCCAACAACCTGGCCAACGTCAACACCACCGGTTTCAAGCGCGACCGCGCGGTATTCCAGGATCTGCTGTACCAGATTGACCGGCAGCCCGGTGGCCTCAACACCCAGAACTCGGAGTTACCCTCGGGGCTGCAGCTGGGTACCGGTGTGCGTGTGGTCGGTACCGCCAAGCAGTTCTCCCAGGGCAACCTGGAAGTCACCGAGCAGCCGCTGGACCTGGCGGTCAACGGCCGCGGATTCATGCAGATCCTGATGCCCGACGGCCAGATTGCCTACACCCGTGATGGCCAGTTCCAGCTCAACTCCGATGGCGATATCGTCAATCCGGACGGCTACACCCTCGAGCCCAATATCAATGTTCCCGAGAATGCCACCACGGTCACCATCGGCAAGGATGGCACGGTAACGGCAGTCACTGATGATCAGGCATCACCGCAGAACCTTGGCCAGATCACGCTGGTGGATTTCATCAACCCCCAGGGGCTGCAGGCCATCGGTAACAATCTGTTCAAGGCGACCAACGCCAGTGGTGACCCCAACGAGGGTGAACCCGGCCTGGCAGGACTGGGCTCACTGGAACAGGGCATGGTTGAGTCATCAAATGTCGAGGTGGTTGAGGAACTGGTCAATATGATCACGACCCAGCGCGCCTACGAGATGAACTCGAAGGTGGTCTCTGCCACCGACCAGATGCTCCAGTTCATCACCAATAACATCGGCTAGGTCCCAGTGGCTGAGGGGAGGGGAATGTCATGACGCAGCGCACGCTCGAGACCGGCCGTCTGTCGCCGCTGGGCACCTCATGCCTGGTGTCGGCGCTGGTGCTGTTGCAGGGCTGCACGGCTCTGAGCCGGGAGCGGCCGGTGCCGGATGACCCCTATTATGCGCCCGTTCATGCCGAAACCATGAGGCAGAATGACGCCCATTCCGGTGCCATTTTCCAGCCGTCCCGGAATTACAGCCTGTATGGCGATACCATCGCCCTGAACGTCGGGGATGTGCTGACCGTTGAGCTTGAAGAATCCACCCAGGCCAGCAAGAACGCCGAGACCAGCATTACCAAAGACAATGAGATTTCGCTTCCCAGCCCCACCGTACTGAACCGGGTTATCACGGATCTGGTCACGGAAGTGAATGCGGAAAGAGACTTCGAGGGCACGGCAGAGGCAGACCAGAGCAACAGCCTGAACGGCAGTATCAGCGTTACGGTGATCGAAGTTCTCGCCAACGGGGTTCTGCGTATCCGGGGCGAAAAGTGGCTGTCCCTGTCCAACGGAGATGAATATATCCGGCTGACCGGTCTGGTACGGCCGCAGGATATTTCCCCGGACAATGTGGTGACCTCCAACCGGATCGCGGATGCCCGCATTGCCTACGGCGGCACCGGCGACTTTGATCAGGCAAACCAGATGGGCTGGCTGTCCCGGTTCTTTAACAGTGAGTGGTTCCCGTTATGAAAACACTTCGCATCGTTGTTGCCCTGATTGCGTTGTCGGTTATTGCCGCTCCGGTCGGCGCCGACCGTCTCAAAGACCTGGCCCGTGTCGAAGGCGTACGGAACAACCAGCTGGTGGGCTATGGTCTGGTGGTTGGCCTCGACGGCACCGGCGATAACGCCCCGTTCACCAACCAGACCTTCCGCAATATGATGAACCAGTTTGGCGTGACCCTGCCGCCAGGGGTGAACCCCGGACTGGCCAACGTTGCCGCAGTCACGGTGACGGCCAGCCTGCCGCCTTTCGCCAAGCCCGGCCAGGAGCTGGATATCACAGTATCATCAATCGGCAATGCCGACAGTCTGCGGGGCGGAACCCTGCTGATGACTCCTCTTAAGGGAGTGGACGATCAGGTCTATGCCATGGCCCAGGGTAACCTGGTGGTCGGTGGTTTCGGCGCCGGTGGGGCCGACGGGTCCCGGATTACGGTGAATATTCCGAGTGTCGGTCGTATTCCCAATGGTGCCACCATAGAGCGGGAAGTGAATTCGCCGTTTACTGCCGGCGACACCATTACTTTTAATCTGCTGCGTCAGGATTTCACCACCGCGCGCCGGGTTGTGGAGACAATCAACAGCGCTCTGGGCCCGGACATGGCCTATGCCCACGACGCCAGCTCGATTTCTGTCAGGGCACCGCGGGATCCGTCACAACGGGTCAGTTTTCTGTCCATTCTGGAGAACATGACTGTGGAGCCGGCTGAAGCCGCAGCCAGAGTGGTGATCAACAGCCGCACCGGCACCATCGTGGTTGGCAAGAATGTCCAGGTCACCGCCGCTGCCGTGACCCACGGCAATCTGACGGTGACGATCATGGAAAATCCGGAGGTCGAACAGCCCAATCCATTTACCGATGCCGATGCCGTGGTTGAGCCCAACACCCAGATCGCCATCACCGAAGAGCCCGCCCGCATGTTCCAGTTTGGTCCCGCGGTCACGCTGAACGAGATTGTTCAGGCGGTGAACCAGGTGGGCGCGGCACCGGGCGATGTGATGGCGGTTCTGGAAGCACTGAAAACCGCCGGCGCGCTTCGCGCCGAGCTGATTGTGATATAGGTGCGATGATGCAGGATTTCAGCGTCCAGAAAGCCAGGGTCTATACCGAATTTGAGGGTCTGAACGCTCTCAGGACCCAGGCGAGGTCAGACCGGAAGGGTGCCCTGCAGGAAGTGGCGAAGCAATTCGAGGGCCTGTTTCTGGGAGAAATGATCAAGTCCATGCGCAAGGCCGGAGATGTGTTTGCCGAGGGTAACTACCTGAACAGCCAACAGTCCGAATTCTATCGCGAGATGTTCGATAATCAGCTCAGTCTGACCCTGTCGCAGA
The DNA here is from genome assembly GCF_035268745.1 of Marinobacter sp. Taxonomy (GTDB): domain Bacteria; phylum Pseudomonadota; class Gammaproteobacteria; order Pseudomonadales; family Oleiphilaceae; genus Marinobacter. Next base: position 79,923 of record NZ_DATFKH010000050.1, on the reverse strand, counting down.
AGCAGGGTACGGGCCTGGCCGAGGCACTGGTGCGGCAGTTAAGCCGTCAGATTCCGGGCATGGACGCCGAGGGTAACCCGATGGCTGCCCACAAGGGCGATCTGGATGACTACGATCGCAGTCTGCCGGCCCTGTCCCGGGGCCTGCCGGCGCAGGTAACTCAGGTTGACCGGCTGGCCGAATCGGTCGGTCTGGCTGATGTCGATGCTGATGCTGCGTCCGCCGGTCTGCCGGAACGCTTTGAATCGCCGGAGGAATTTGTTCGTCAGTTATTGCCACTGGCGGAGCGGGCGGCGGAATCGAGCGGTATTAATCCCCGGGTAATGATCGCCCAGGCCGCACTGGAGACCGGGTGGGGGCGCCATATGATCAGGGGCGAAGCCGATTCACCCAGCTTCAACCTGTTCGGGATCAAGGCTGACGGGCGCTGGGACGGTGCCTCGGTGAATATAGCGACCACGGAATTCCGCGAAGGCGTGCCGCTGAAAGAGCGGGCCGCTTTCCGGGCCTATCCGGATTACGAATCCAGCTTCCGGGATTATGTGGCTTTCCTTGAGTCCAGCCCGCGTTACCAGCATGTACTGGCAGCCGCCGACAACCCGGAGCAGTTCGCGGTGCGACTGCAGGAAGCCGGCTACGCCACCGACCCGCAGTATGGCGAGAAAATACGCCGTATCCTGAATACCGATACCCTGAATACCGACCCTGCGGGCATCCTGTCCATGGGCGTCGGTGGTTCCGAGGAGTAGTGCTATGGCAGGCTTGATCAATATTGGTCTGACCGGCGTACTGGGCCATCAGTCCGCGCTGAATACCACCGGCAACAACATCACCAATGCCAATACCCCCGGTTACAGCCGCCAGGAAGTGCAGTTCGGGACTCAGGCCGCCCGCAACACCGGTGCCGGATTTATCGGGTCCGGGGTCCAGGTTATTGACGTCCGCAGGCTGGCCAATGAGTTCCTGACCCAGCAGGTGCGTGAAGACAGCGCGCTGTTTGGTGAGCAGGATGCCCTGAATTCGGAACTCTCGCGCCTGGATAACCTGTTGGGTGGCAATGCCACGGGCCTGAGCGACGCGCTGAATAACTTCTTCTCCAGCCTCCAGAACGCCGCTGAAGATCCCACCTCACTGCCCCAGCGGCAACTGGTGCTCAGTGAAGCCCAGCAGATCATCAACCGGTTTCAGGGCATCAATAACCAGTTCGTGCAGCAGCGGGAATCCATTAAAACCCAGATGAATCAGGGCGTCGACGACGCCAACACCCTGATCCGCAGTATTGCTGACCTGAACGGATCGATTGCCGCCTCGCCGGGGCTGGCCCAGGGGCGGGAGCCGAATTCGCTGCTGGACCAGCGCGATGAAAAACTGCGTCAGCTTTCCGAAATTGTCAGCATCCGCGTGATCCCGACCGACGGCAGCCAGGTGAATGTATCGCTGCAGAATGGCCAGTCCCTGGTGTTGGAGGCGTCAGCCGCCAAACTGGGCACCAGAAGCAATTCCGAAGATCCCAATTATCTGGAATTCACTTTGACCAAGGGCGGCCAGATCCTTGGCGTTGACGAACAGATTGTCGGTGGCAAGCTTGGTGGCCTGCGACGCTTCCAGGAGCAGGGGTTGCGTCCGGCTGACGCCGAACTGGGTCGAATTGCCCTCGCATTGGCAGATACCATCAACCGTCAGCACGAAATCGGGATGGACCTTGAGGGCGACCTTGGCGGCGCGTTTTTCAGCGATATCAACAGTGAGGCCGCCCGGCGCGGCCGTGTCGTTGCCAATGCCAATAACAGTGCCCCGAACGATGGTCGGCTGTCCGTTGAAATTCTCGACAGTTCCCGCCTGCCGGCAGCGAGCTGGTCACTTCGTTTTGGCGGTGATGGCCGTAATTTTGAGCTGATTGACCGTGCCACCGGTAACGTCGTCAATCAGGGGCGTTTACCGGATCCGGTGCAGTCTGAAATTTCCATGCCCGGGTTCAACATCCGGGTCGAGGGGGGCACCTTCAACGCGGGAGACAGCTTCCTGATTGAGCCCACGCGGCAGGCTTCTGCAAACCTGAATCTGGCGATCAGTCGTGAGCAGGATATTGCCTTTGCCAGCCCTGTCCGGGCGGAAGCAAACGCCGGTAATGGTGGTACTGGCGTTATCAGCCAGGGCACGATGCTGAATGTGCGTAATCCCCTGACCAATTCCCTGCTGCCGAATTTCGCCGGGCAGGGCCAGCTTTCACCGCCCCTGGAGATCCGGTTCAGGGAAGACGGCGGGCAACTGGTGTTTGACGTGGTCGATGCCGATAACGGCAATGTGCGTCAGGCCGGAGACGCAGCCGCGGTTCCCCCGGTCAACGTTTTCCAGCCGGGCATTGCCAACAAGCTGTTCACTGAGGACCTGCGCTCGGCCGACTATTACGGCTTCCAGTTTGAGGTTTCCGGTAATCCACAGCCGGGTGACTCGTTCAATATCGGTTATAACTCCGGCGGCGTTTCCGATAACCGCAATGCCGAATTCCTGGCCGCTCTGGGTACCAGAAATACCCTGAACAATGGCAGCCAGAATTTTGCCGAGGGCTATGCCAGCCTGGTGGGGGAGACTGGCATCAAAACCCGTCAGAGCCAGCTTGACAAGGATTCCGGCCAGACCCTGCTGGAACAGTCCAACAATCAGCGGGAATCGGTGTCCGGGGTAAACCTGGATGAAGAGGCCGGACGGCTGATTCAGTATCAGGCGGCCTATAATGCCTCCGCCAAGGTCATGAACGTCGCCCAGGACCTGTTTAACACCTTGCTGCAGACCTTCCGGTGAGTCCCGAACAGTAGGAGAGGTAATCTGACATGATCAGAATATCGTCACAGCAGGTTTTTTCAGGTGGTATTAATCGCCTGCAGGATCTGAACAGCAGTCTGAACCAGACCCAGGAGCAGATCTCCACGGGCAGACGGATCAATCGTCCATCCGATGATCCGGTCGCTGCTGCGCGAATTCTGAAACTGGATCAGGAGCTGCAACGCATTTCCACCTATCAGCGCAACACAGATTTTGCTGAAAACCGCCTTGATCAGGAGGAAAACGCACTGAGCCGGTCTGTTGATCTGGTTCAGCGGGTGCGTGAGCTGACGGTTCAGGCCGGAAACGGATCCCTGTCCGCCAATGACCGGAAATCGATATCAGCGGAGCTTAAAGAAAGGCTGGGGCAACTGGCCGATAGTGCCAATTCCCGGGACGCCTCCGGCGAGTACATTTTCAGCGGATTTCAGGGCGCGACCCCGGCCTTTGCCAGAGACGCCACTGGAGCCTGGGTGTATCAGGGCGACGAGGGCCAGCGCTCGCTGGAGATTGATGATGGTGTGACCGTTCCGATCAGCGATCATGGCAAAGGCATATTTGCCTCGATACCGGCCGCGGTTTTCGGCGAAAACATCTCCCAACCGGTCCCGACTGCCGGGCGAATCAACAGCATTGAAGTAATCGACCGTGCGGCTTTTGCCGGTATTGAACAGAATGACATCAGACTCTCGGTTAACGCCGCCGCAGACCAGGTAACGCTGATAGTCACCGACAGAGTCACAGGTGTCGAGACGCCGGTGGCCTCTTCACCCTATGTCAGTGGCGAGCCTTTCGAAATTTCCGGTCTCAGGGCGACGATAACCGATGCCCAGGGCTCGGATGATTTCAGTATCCGCGAGGGCGAAACACAGTCAGTGTTCCGTACCATTGAAAATCTGATAGAGGGTCTGGATAACCTCGGTAAAGGTTCGCCCGCGGGACGTGATGCCTACGATGATCTGATCGCCAACAGCCTGACCAATCTGGATAACGCCCAGGAAAGCATGGTGCTGAAGCAGACCGAGCTGGGTGGGCGCATGAACGCTGTTGAATCGACCAGATCATTTCTTGAGGATTCATCGGTATACAGCGAAGAGCTGCGGACAGAGCTGCGGGATCTGGATTACGCGGAAGCCATAAGCCAGCTCAGCTTCCAGAGCTTTGTTCTGCAGGCGGCGCAGCAATCCTTTGCCCAGGTCTCCCGACTGTCGCTTTTTGACAGCATCTAGATACCTGCTCTGGTTGCGGTTTGTCGTCAGGGTTCTGATAACAGCGCCAATTATTGCTTTCAACCTCCACGTCAGTATAATCGCCAGCACTCTTCAAGTGGCGGTGTGGTGAAATTGGTAGACACGACGGATTCAAAATCCGTTGCCTTCACGGGCGTGGCGGTTCGAGTCCGCCCACCGCTACCATTTTGAAGAGACCGTTTCCGTCTCAGCCCCGGCTTCCCTGCCCATGAACGTCTCTGATTTCCATTTTGACCTGCCCGACGAACTGATTGCCCGGTATCCGCTTGAACAGCGCCGCGCTTCCCGGCTGCTGACTCTTGACGGGGTGTCAGGCGAAATTGGCCATTGCCGCTTTGGCGATATACCGGAGCTTCTGCAGCCCGGCGATCTGCTGGTTTTTAACGATACCCGGGTGATTCCGGCGCGCCTGTTCGGTCACAAGGAGACCGGCGGCCAGGTTGAGATTCTGATGGAACGACTGCTGGGCGAGCACGAAATGCTGGCACATGTGAAAGCCTCGAAAGCCCTGCGTCCGGGCCAGTCGGTTATTCTGGAAGACGGCTCCCGCCTGACCATGCGTGGGCGTGAGGGAGCACTTTTTCACCTGACCAGTGAGGCCGGCGAGCCACTGTTGACGCTGCTGGAGCGTATCGGCCATATGCCACTGCCGCCTTACGTTGATCGCCCGGATGAAGCCACGGACCGGGAGCGGTACCAGACCGTTTATGCCCGGGAGGCGGGGGCAGTAGCGGCGCCCACTGCCGGTCTGCACTTTGATGTTGGGTTGCTGGAACAGTTACGGGAAAGCGGAATTGAACAGACCTTTGTTACCTTGCACGTGGGTGCCGGAACCTTTCAGCCGGTGCGTGTCGACAGCATTGAAGATCATGTAATGCACAGTGAGGTGGTCAGGGTTCCGCAAACCGCCGTTGATGCCGTCAACGCAGCGCGGGCAAGAGGCGGCCGGGTGGTGGCGGTTGGCACCACGTCGGTCCGTTCACTGGAAGCTGCCAGCCGCGATGGTGGGCTCGCGCCGTTCCAGGGGGAGACCGATATCTTTATCTACCCGGGCTACCGTTTTCGGACGGTTGACGCCCTGATCACCAATTTTCACCTGCCGGAATCCACTCTGATCATGCTGGTCAGTGCTTTTGCCGGTTACCGGAACACCATGAATGCCTATCGCGCGGCAGTCACTGAACGCTACCGGTTCTTCAGCTATGGTGATGCCATGTTCATCACCGGGCAACAGCCCGACCGGTCCGCCGGCCCGAATTCCAGAGCAACCCAGCCAGAACCCGGAGCGTCCTGATGACCACACCCTGCTTCATGTCTTTTGCAAAGCTTGGCGAAGATGGCAAGGCGCGCCGTGGGCGACTGACCTTCCCCCGCGGCACTGTGGAAACACCGGCTTTCATGCCCGTGGGCACCTACGGCACGGTCAAAGGCATGCTGCCCCGTGACATTGAAGCCATTGGTGCGCACATCATCCTCGGCAACACCTTCCACCTGATGCACAGGCCGGGCACCGAAGTGATCAGGGCTCACGGCGACCTGCACGATTTTACCCAGTGGCAGGGACCGATCCTGACCGATTCCGGCGGCTTCCAGGTGTTCAGCCTGGGAGAAATGCGCAAGATAACCGAGCAGGGCGTTGCCTTCCGGTCTCCGGTAGACGGGTCACCGGTGGAGCTGTCACCGGAAATTGCCATGGAGGTCCAGCGCGACCTCGGCGCTGATATCGTCATGATCTTTGACGAATGCACCCCTTACCCGGCGACTTTGACCGAAGCCCGGGAGTCCATGGAGCTGTCTTTACGCTGGGCACAGCGCAGCAAAGCGGCTCACGCGGGCAATCCGGCAGCCCTGTTCGGCATAGTGCAGGGAGGTATGTATGAATCCCTGCGCGAGCGTTCACTTCAGGGCCTGGTCGACATCGGGTTCGATGGTTACGCCATTGGCGGGCTCTCGGTGGGGGAACCAAAGGAAGACATGATCCGCATCCTGGATCAGTTGCCAACACGGATGCCCGAGGACAAGCCCCGTTACCTGATGGGCGTGGGACGCCCGGAAGATATAGTGGAGGCCGTGCGCCGGGGCGTGGATATGTTTGACTGTGTGATGCCCACCCGCAATGCCCGCAACGGTTATCTCTTCACCTCGACCGGAATCGTAAAAATCCGGAATGCACGCCATCGCCATGATATTCAGTCTCTGGACGACCAGTGTGATTGCTACACCTGCCAGAAGTTTTCGAGAAGTTACCTGCATCACCTTGATAAGTGTGGTGAAATGCTCGGCTCGCAACTGAACACAATTCACAACCTGCGATACTATCAGAACCTAATGGCCGGATTGCGCGGGGCCATTGAAGCAGGTACATTGTCGGACTTTATCAGCGGCTTCTACGCGCGCCGGGGTGAAACCGTACCGCAACTTGCAGGTTAAACGGCTTCGCCGGGGCCGACGCCAACCGGATTAATTGACCAACGGAGATGTAACCATGAAATCTATCAGGCTGCTTATAGCTGCTTTCATTGCTTCAATGCCGGCGCTCGCCATGGCACAGGATGCTGCCCCGGGCATGGGTGCCATGGGGCAGATCATATTCTTTGCCGGCTTCATCCTGATTTTCTACTTCCTGATCTGGCGCCCCCAGTCCAAGCGCACCAAAGAGCACAAGGCATTGATGGAAGGTCTGAACAAGGGTGACGAAGTGGTGATCTCCGGCGGCGTTGCCGGCAAGATCTCGAAAGTGACGGATGATTTCATTGTTCTGGAAGTGGCCGACAACGTGGAGGTCAAGGTCCAGAAAGTGGCGGTTGCCGCAGCGTTGCCCAAAGGCACTCTCAAAGAGATATAAAAGACATTTGATGACCGGCCCATGGAGGCCGTTATTTCGTCGTCAAGCTGAGCAAGACAGCCGGCCGCGCGGCCGGCTTAAAGGGACCCCATGCTGAACAAGTATCCGCTCTGGAAAAACCTGATCGTCGTGATTGCGCTGGTGATCGGGTTTATTTACGCCTTACCGAACCTCTTTCCCGATGACTACGCCATCCAGATCACCGGGGCCAGAAGCAGCACCGTCGTTGATCAACAGATCCTTGAGCGAGCCGTGGACGCCCTTGAGGCCAGGGGTATTGAAGTCAAGGAGGCCGGGATTGATGGCCGGGACGCACTGATCCGGCTCAATAGCGCCGAAGATCAGTTGCGGGCACGTCCGGCCGTGCAGGAGACCCTGGGCCGGGACTATCTCGTGGCGCTGAATATGGCCGCATCAACCCCCGACTGGCTGCGTTCGCTGGGTGCCGGCCCCATGAAGCTGGGTCTTGACCTGCGGGGCGGTGTGCATTTCCTGCTGGAAGTCGATATGGAGACCGCGGTGGATCAGCGCCTGGAGGCCATGTCCGGGCAGATCAAGCGGGAGCTACGAGACGAGCGTATCCGCTATCGTGGCGGCGATGTTGAGGGCAACCGCTCAATCATACTTTCCTTCCGTGATGAGGAATCCCGGGCCGAGGCCCGGAATCTGATCCGCGATCAGTACCGGCAGTTCCAGTTTGATACCGCGCAGACAGACGAGGGCAGCTTTGAGCTGATTCTTGATATGTCTGACGCCGAGATCCGGTCGATACAGGATTATGCGCTTCAGCAGAACCTGACCACGATCCGTAACCGGGTTAACGAACTGGGCGTGGCGGAGCCGCTGGTGCAGCGGCAGGGCACCGACCGTATTATCGTCGAGCTGCCGGGAGTGCAGGACACGGCCGCAGCAAAGCGGGTTCTAGGTGCGACAGCGAACCTTGAGTTCAGGCTGGAGGCCCGGCAGGATGCGCCTGCCAGCGAGGTGGAGGTGTTCCCGTTCCGCGACAGCCAGAACCGCACGGCCCGGCTCCAGCGGGAAGTGATTGTAACCGGTGACAACGTGTCCAATGCCCAGCAGGCGTTTGATGAGAACGGTCAGCCACAGGTTAATATCACTATGGATTCCGTGGGTGGCGACCTGATGAACCGGGCGACCCGCAACGCTGTCGGTCGGCGCATGGCCGTGCTGTTTATCGAGTATCGCACCGAGACCGAGGAAGTGGTCATTGATGGCGAGCCCCGGCTCGTTGATAAGCGCGTGGTCGAGAAAGGTATTATCAGCCTTGCAACCATTCAGTCGGCGCTTGGCGCGAGCTTCCGGATCACCGGTCTGGATTCTATTCCGGAAGCCTCCGAACTCGCCCTGCTGTTGCGGGCAGGTTCGCTGGCGGCTCCCATGTATTTCGTGCAGGAACGCACCATCGGGCCAAGCCTGGGCCAGAAGAATATTAATGCGGGCATGATGTCGGTCATGCTTGGTTTCGGTCTGGTGCTGCTCTACATGATCGTCTACTACCGGGGCTTCGGTGTCATTGCCAGCATTACCCTGACCCTGAACCTGATGATGCTGATCGCCTGCATGTCGATCCTGTCTGCGACTCTTACGCTGCCGGGCATCGCCGGTATTGTGCTGACCGTTGGTATGGCCGTAGACGCCAACGTGCTGATCTTCGAGCGCATCAAGGAAGAACTGCGTTCGGGGGTGCCCCCCCAGTCGGCCATCAACGCGGGTTATTCCAGGGCCTTCATTTCGATCATCGATGCCAACATAACCACTCTGCTGGTGGCGGTCATTCTGTTTGCCATGGGCTCAGGACCGGTGAAAGGCTTCGCCGTGACCCTGTCGATCGGTATTCTTACATCAATGTTCTCGGGGCTGATGGTCAGCCGCGCCATCGTCAATTTTGTTTTCGGCCGCCGCAAGATCCAGAAGCTGTCGATCGGAGGGAAGCAAGCCAATGTCTGAGACTGACAAGAAACCCATTGATTTCATGGGCTTTCGGAAAATTGCTTCCGTTCTGTCCATAGCTCTGGTGGTCATTTCCGTGGCACTGCTTGCGGTTCGCGGGCTGAATTTTGGTCTGGACTTTACCGGCGGGACCTCAGTCGAACTGGAATACCGCCAGGCTCCGGTACTGGATGAAATCCGCAGCAAGCTTACCGCGGCAGGATACGAGCAGTTTGTGGTCCAGAATTTTGGTGCCGATACCACGGTTCTGGTCCGGATGGCGGAAGCCAGTAACGATGAGCTGGCGCCAGAGATTCTGGCCCTGCTTATTGCGGACGGGGCCGAGCTCGACCTTGTAAGCTCCGAGTTTGTCGGCTCCCAGGTCGGTGATGAGCTTAAAGAGGACAGCGGCCTGGGGCTGCTGATTGCGCTGGCCGTGGTGCTGATCTACGTTGGCATGCGCTTCCAGTTCAAGTTCGGTATCGCGTCGGTAGTGCCACTGGCTCATGATGTACTCATCGTGCTGGGTATATTTGCCCTGTTCCAGTGGACCTTTGACCTGAGTGTTCTGGCGGCTTTGCTGGCGGTTATCGGGTACTCACTTAACGATACCATTGTGGTGGCGGACCGTATCCGGGAAAACTTCCGCACTTTGCGTGAAGGCGATTCGGAGCACGTCATCAATCATTCGATCCATCAGACCATCAGCCGTACCATCAATACCTCCGGCACGACGCTGGTGGTGCTGCTGGCTCTGTTCTTCATGGGCGGCGAGGCGATCAACAATTTTTCCATTGCGTTGATTATCGGCGTGGTGGTGGGTACCTATTCGTCCATTTATGTGTCAGCCAACCTTCTGGTTGCGCTGGGGGTCGATCGTCAGGACCTGATGGTTCCTGCGAAAGAGGGCCTGGCGGGCAGTGAGGCAGAAGAGAATGAAGAACCGCCGGAATGGCTGAACCGCATGTAGTCCGGGACTGGACAGCTCCGGGGTCATTTGCGGGCATTGCCCGCGCATAAAAAAAGCCGCTTTGTTTTCGGAAGCGGCTTTTCTGGTTCTGACCCCTGCTGCCGTTACTTTGGCAGTCGGCCGCGAAACGGCTGGAGCGTTTTCAGCACTTCCCGGAACAGCTTGGGGTTCGCCACTACCAGTTGTCGGGCTTTGTCGGTGAACGGGTTGCCTGAAAAATCCCCGGTCAGGGCGCCTGACTCCATCGCCAGAGTAACCCCAATGGCCAGGTCAGCCGGCTCAGGGCGGAAAATGACGGCGGCATCCAGGTGTCCGGATGCAACCCGAGCCAGGTCCAGTGCAACGCAGCCAGCGGTGCGAAACATGCTGCTGTCTTTCGCCAGCAGCGACGCCATTTCACCCCACATCAGGGGGTCATCACTGGTGCGGGTCTGATCCAGCAGGTTGCTGACAATGGTGGCCCGGTCCGCATGCCTGACTTCACTGGTCCTTACCCGACGGCTGTTCAGTGCCGCACCATGGCCGCGGCTGGCCGAGTATTCCTCACCGGTCACCGGGTTGATCAGCAAAAGGTTTTCGGTGCGATTGTTCCGCTTCTGGATCAGTGCAAGGGCAAAGTCCGGAATGACCCGCAGGAAATTCTGTCGGCCCAGCACCGGGAAAATATGCCAGCTCTTGTCACTGTCGCCTCCATCTGCCTCATTCAACTGGGCGATGGTGTGATCCTTGTAGGCTTTCTCGAGCTGCTCGGCGAAATTGTCATAGATGGACTGTTCAACGCGATCGAGCTGCAGGGCGCGGTCATTGCTGTCGCCATTGGGTTCCTGGCGTTCAAAATGCGCTTTAAGGTAATCCGAGCCCTGACGTGCGACGCGCAGGGCCATTTTAATCGCTGGTTGCATCTGAGTGATCATTTCCCAGGTGTGTGAAGGGCGCATAGCATAACAAAAACTCAGTGCGCTTGTATGGTTTTAGAGGGAGCAGGGCAAACTCCAAATCTGCTATGATTGCAGGCTTTCAGAACGCAAACAGAGACAGTCGTAACATGCACAAGTCTGCACTGCCCCAGGAAGGTACTGGCGGGTTCGCTGATCAGGTTCGTATCGTCCTGGTGGAAACATCCCATTCCGGAAATATTGGTGCGGTGGCCCGGGCGATGAAAAACATGGGGCTGGGAAACCTCTGCCTGGTCAACCCTGCCTCTTTCCCGGACGAGGCATCCTATGCCCGTTCTGCCGGCGCCTCGGATGTGCTGGATAATGCAAGGGTGTTCGCCAGTCTGGATGAAGCGATTGCCGACTGTGTCTGTGTCATGGGTACCAGCGCAAGAGGCAGAAAAGTGCCGTGGCCGGTCATAGCGCCGCCGGATGCGGCTGCCAAAGTGGCAGAGCAGTCTGCTGCGGGCCCGGTTGCATTGGTGTTCGGACGGGAAAATCACGGCCTGAGCAATGACGAACTGCAGCGCTGTCACTTTCACATTCATATCCCCTCGAACCCGGATTACAGTTCGCTGAACCTGTCCATGGCGGTTCAGGTGATCTGTTATGAGCTGCGAATGCACTCGCTGCGCAGTGTTGAGGGCGGGGAGCCCAGCCCGTATCTGAAGCCCATGGTCAAACCGGGCGATCCTGGCTGGGACGTTCCACCCGCACCGGTCGAGGACGTCGAGGCGTTTTTTCATCACCTCGAACGGGTACTGGTGGATATCGATTTTCACAATCGGGAAAAGCCGCGCCAGCTGATGACCCGCCTACGCCGGCTGTTCCAGCGTTCACAGATGGACCAGATGGAAATAAACATACTCAGGGGTATTCTGACAGCTGTTCAGAAGCTGGCGGGTAGACCCGCCGATGGCTCGAGAGTGAAAACAACCGCAGGCGAACAGGACTGACACTATGCTTGAGCGCTTAAAGGAAGACGTCAGAAGTGTTTTTCATCGTGACCCGGCCGCCAGAAACACCTTCGAGGTCCTTACCAACTATCCCGGATTGCACGCCCTGCTGTGCCATCGTTTTTCCCACCGGTTGTGGAGTATCGGGCTGAAGTGGCTGGCCCGGACCTTTTCCACGATCGCCCGCTGGCTGACCGGTATCGAGATCCACCCGGGAGCGACCATCGGCCGCCGTTTCTTTATCGATCACGGGATGGGCGTGGTCATTGGTGAAACTACCATAATCGGTGATGACGTGACCCTCTATCAGGGCGTGACGCTTGGCGGAACAAGCTGGAACAAAGGCAAGCGTCACCCCACACTTGGCGATGGTGTTGTGGTTGGCGCTGGCGCCAAGATTCTCGGGCCTTTTGAAGTGGGCGCCGGCGCCAAGATCGGTTCCAATTCCGTGGTTACCAAGGCGGTACCGGAAGGTGCCACGGTGGTGGGTATTCCGGGGCGTGTGGTTGCCAGGCGCAAGGACGAGGATACGCAGCGGCGCCAGGAAATGGAGGAGCGAATGGGCTTTGATGCCTATGGTGTGACTGAGGAGATGCCGGACCCCGTGGCTCGCGCCATGCGCAGCCTGCTGGATCATATGCACCTGGTGGACGACCGGATTGAAAATATGTGCAAGGCGCTCAGAAAGGTCAACAGTGATTATCAGAATGGGGCGCTTCCGCCTCTTCAGGATGAGGATTTCGATTGCGTCAGGGAGGAAGAGCCGCCTCCGCGCTGAATACTTGACTGATTTACTGGGTCAATTCATACTTGACTGGCGGAATTAGTAATAAAACCCCTATCGGTACTGACTTTATGAGACTGACCACCAAAGGCCGCTATGCAGTCACGGCGATGCTTGATCTGGCCCTTCATGGCGATCAGAGCCCGGTAAGTCTCGCGGAAATATCTGAACGTCAGGGCATCTCGCTGTCCTATCTGGAACAGTTGTTTTCCCGGTTGCGGCGGCAGAAACTTGTGTCCAGTATCCGCGGCCCTGGTGGCGGTTATCAGCTCAGCCGCGGCGCTGATACAGTCTTTATTGCCGAGGTAGTGGATGCGGTGAGCGAGTCCCTTGATACGACCCGTTGCGGTAACAGGGGCGATTGCCAGCAGGGCGAGAAATGCCTGACTCACCATCTATGGTCTGACCTCAGTGATCAGATCCATCTGTTTCTGAGTAGCATCAGTCTTGATGATCTGATGAAAAAGCGTGAAATCCAGGTAGTCGCGACCCGACAGAGGCTGCGCTATCAGGCGGAGCGCGACTCCCAGGCGATCAACACTGAACGCCTCATCTCCTGAAAAAAGTCCTGATATTGTTATGAAAAAACCGGTTTACCTCGATTTTGCCGCCACCACGCCGGTGGATCCGCTGGTTGCCGAGGAAATGATGAACTTCCTGACCGCTGACGGGGTGTTTGGTAATCCCGCATCCCGTTCCCATGGCTTCGGCTGGCAGGCTGAAGCTGCTGTCGAACGGGCGAGGCGACAGGTCGCAAACCTGATTCACGCTGACCCGCGAGAGATTGTCTGGACCTCAGGTGCCACTGAATCAGACAACCTCGCGATCAAAGGCGTTATTGAAAGCTGCCGGGAGAGATTTGCGGAAAGCGGCGGCCAGGCCCATATCGTTACCTCCGTTATCGAGCACAAGGCTGTGGTCGATACCTGCAGATATCTGGAGCGGCAGGGCGTTGAAGTGACCTGGCTGAAACCGGCTGAGGATGGCCGCACTGCGCCGGAGCAGGTCAAGAAAGCACTGCGTGACAACACGGTTCTGGTCAGCCTGATGCAGGTGAACAACGAGCTTGGCTGCGTAAATGATATTGCCGCCACAGGTGCGATGCTGCGGGAGCGCGGCGTGGTGTTTCATGTTGACGCCGCCCAGGCCGCGGGCAAGCTCGAAGTCAACGTTGAGCAGCTGAATGTGGATCTGCTGTCGCTGTCTGCTCACAAGGTTTATGGCCCCAAAGGTATCGGTGCGCTCTATGTCAGGCGGGCGCCGGATGTTCGCGTTGTGTCCCAGATTCATGGTGGCGGGCACGAGCGCGGAATGCGGTCGGGCACACTGCCGACCCACCAGATTGTCGGTATGGGCAAGGCTTTCGAGATTGCCGGTCGGCACCTTGACGGTGAACGTGAGCACATCGAGGGTTTGCGGGCGCAACTTCTGGACCACCTTGCCGGGTTGAGGGGAGTGATGGTCAACGGCAGTGCCAGCCATCGTGTACCCGGCATAATCAATATATCTTTTCAAGGCGTCGACGCCGAGTCCCTGATGCTTGGCCTTCGTGATCTTGCAGTTTCCTCCGGTTCCGCATGTTCCTCTGCCACGGTCGAGCCCTCTTTCGTGCTGCGGGGCATCGGCCTGACTGACATCCAGGCCCGCCAGGCCCTGCGTTTCTCTCTGGGACGGTATACCACGTCCGATGAGGTTGAGTTTGCTGCCTCCAGGATTATTGATTCAGTGACCCGCCTCCGTGCAGTGCGGTAGGCAGTAGGCCCCGGACTGCGTATAATCCGAGCTCTGAAGGTCTATTGGATGTCAACTGGAGAGAAATCATGGCAAATGAGCGTACGCTCTCGATTATCAAGCCCGACGCGGTAGCAAAAAACGTGATCGGTGAAATCTACAGCCGTTTTGAAAAAGCCGGTCTGAGTATCGTTGCAGCAAAAATGATGCACCTGACTCAGGAGCAGGCCGAGGGTTTTTACGCCGAGCATAAAGAACGCCCGTTCTTCAACGATCTCGTTGCTTTCATGACATCGGGGCCAGTTGTCGTCCAGGTCCTGGAAGGCGAAGGCGCTATTGCCAAAAATCGCGATCTGATGGGCGCGACCAACCCGAAAGAGGCCGAGGCCGGCACCATTCGGGCGGATTTCGCGTCGTCAATTGATGCGAATGCCGTTCACGGTTCCGATTCTGCGGAATCTGCCGAACGCGAAATTGCCTATTTTTTCAACGACAATGAAATCTGCCCCCGGGGCTGATTGAGTCGTGCCGGGCCGGTGTTCTTACCGGTCCGTACTGGATATCTGATCGGGGTTATGTAATGACGGATGTTGTGGAAAAAACCAACCTGCTGGGGATGCCGAAAGCCAGGCTTGAAGCGTTTTTTGCCTCCCTGGGGGAGAAGCGTTTTCGCGCAACACAGGTGCTTCAGTGGATCCATCAGCGCGGTGCCGATGATTTCGATCAGATGACCAATATGAGCAAGGCGCTCCGGGAAAAACTCAAGGCGGTAGCCGAAATCCGTGGCCCGGAGGTCGTTCTGGATGAAGCCTCCCGGGATGGCACCCGCAAATGGGTGATGCAGATGGACAACGGCAGCAGCGTGGAAACCGTGCTGATACCCGATGGCGAGCGAGGCACGCTCTGTGTCTCTTCCCAGATTGGCTGTAGCCTTGACTGTACCTTCTGCTCCACCGGCAAGCGCGGGTTTAACCGGAATCTTACCGCGGCCGAGATTATCGGCCAGGTCTGGGTCGCGCGCAAAGCGTTCATGCCATTTGAACCCGGCCCGGACAGGCCGATCACCAACGTGGTGATGATGGGTATGGGCGAGCCCCTGCTTAACTTCGACAATGTTGTAGACGCCATGAATCTTATGATGGAGGATCTGGCCTACGGTATTTCCAAGCGGCGGGTCACGGTAAGCACCTCTGGCGTCGTGCCTGCAATCGACAGACTGGCGGAAGTGACAGATGTTTCACTGGCAATCTCGCTCCATGCCCCGAATGATGAGTTGCGTAACAAACTGGTGCCGCTGAACAGGAAATATCCGATTGCGGAACTGCTGGCGGCAACCCGCCGGTATTTCGCCCGGTTGCCTGACAAACGCAAGGCAACCATTGAATATACGGTGATTGAGGGTATGAATGATCAGCCTGAGCATGCTCGCGAGCTGTCCGTGCTGTTGAAGGATCTTCCCTGCAAAATCAATCTGATACCTTTCAATCCGTTTCCCGAGAGTGATTTTCGCAGGCCCAGCATGAACGCGACGCGGAGGTTTCAGAAGGTTCTGAACGAGGCAGGATATGTTGCAACGATCAGAACGACCCGTGGGGATGACATTGACGCGGCATGCGGTCAGCTGGTGGGAAGAGTTGAAGATCGTACCAGGCGCAGTCAGCGCTATATCCAGGTTCAGCAGGTGGCCCAATAGTGGCGGGCACCGCGTTGTGAGAGAGGTTTTGACGGTGACAGAGTATTCCACTCGTCGGATCAGTGTAGCGCTGATGCTGGCAGTTTCCCTGTTTTTGGCGTCAGGCTGCGTTACCACAACGGACAGTCGTTTCCAGCGTGTGGCCGACAGGGAACAGGCCGTAGCAGACTATGTCCGTCTGGCAACGGCCTATATCGGGCAGGGGAATACCGATCGCGCCCGGGTTCATCTGGACCGAGCCAAGGAACTGGCGCCGGAGAGCCCGGCCGTGCTGTCGACGATGGGTCTGCTTTATCAGGCTGACAGTGAGGACGAACTGGCAGAGCGCTCATTCAAGGCCGCGATAGCGAATGATCCGGGGTATACCCGCGCCCGTGTCTATTACGGGGCCTTCCTGTTCGGGAAAAACCGCTTTGAGGAAGCCCGGGACCAGTTCGCGGCGGCTTCCCGGGATACCGAATATTCTGACCGTGCGTCTGTCTTTTTCAATCTCGGTCGGTGTGAAGAAAGACTTGAAAACCATGAGGCAGCTGTCACCGCCTATCGCCGTTCGGTTGAACTTTCCCGCGGGGACGCGCGCTCACTGCTTGCCCTGTCCCGTAATCTGGTCGCCACGGGTGATTATGAGTCTGCAGAGTATTATTATGGCCGCCTGACAGGCTTGATGCAGAGGAATACCAATCTTCGCCACTCGCCGGAAAGCCTGAT
This sequence comes from Marinobacter sp., assembly GCF_035268745.1. GTDB lineage: Bacteria > Pseudomonadota > Gammaproteobacteria > Pseudomonadales > Oleiphilaceae > Marinobacter. Next base: position 63,278 of record NZ_DATFKH010000050.1, on the reverse strand, counting down.
CACGGGCATCAGAATTGCCCGTCACGTCGGTGATCTCGATCGCGAGGCCAGTTTTGTGCTGCTGTTGAGGAATGATTTCCCGAACTCCTTAGAATATCAACAATACAAGGTGTTGAAAGTTGATGGACAGTGATGAGCCACAACAGTCTGCTGTCGGTGAACCTGCCGGTCAACAGCTGAAGCGGGCCCGGGAACAGCGTGGCCTGAGCCTGACCGATATTGCTGATGCCCAGCATCTCCGGGTTTCCGTTATTCAGGCCATCGAAGACGGAAAGCATGACCAGATCGATAGCGAGTTGTTTCTCAAGGGCTATGTCCGGGCGTATGCCGAACAGGTAGGTGCTGATGCAGATGCGCTGATCCAGTCTCTGGATCGCGAACTGGAACCGCTGCGAAAGGAAAGGGAAAAGCTGGCTCAGGAAGACCCACTGGCCGATATAGAGCGTCGGCGCCGGAAGAAACGCCGGTTGGCCAGAGTACTTGGTATTATTGTGGTTGCAGGCGCTGTTGCTCTGGCAGCCTGGAAACTGGTGATTGAACCGCGCATCGCAGATCGTCTTCCTGGTATTTCGCAACAGACCGAAAACGCCGGGGACCAGAGCAGCACCCAGTCAGACCCTGAGCCCGAGCCCGAGCAGAGCGTTACGCTGGTGGATGGCCCGGACCCGGTTGAACCCTCCGTGGATGCAGACAGTTCTCTGGATATTTCGCCGGACAGCACCGAACCAGTGGCTGATCCGGAGCTTTCAGACAATAGCGCGACGGTTACTGTGACCGGGGTTGAAAACACCACTGATGCACTGATCAGCCCTGAGCCTCAGGACAGCCCTGAACTGCAGGATAGCGCCGGCCCTGCCAGTCCCGAATCTGCAATTGATGTGGTGTCGCCGACGAGTGGACCCGACAACGCGCGGGACAGCGAGCGGGTTATCGCAGAGCCGGTAACGAGCGAACCCGCAGTTCAACCGGCCCCGGTCTTTGCCGAGAGTGCACAGCCCGAAGCTGTGGTGGCTCCGGTCCGGCTGGAAATCGATTTTATCTCGGACTGCTGGGTTCAGGTAACCGATGGTTCGGGCGAAAGGCTGGTGGCCTCGCTGCAGCGGGCCGGCGATCAGATCAGTGTCTCAGGGCGCGCTCCGATGAACGTGGTTATCGGAGCGGTCGACGCCGTGGATACCGTCAGATTTGCCGGCGAACAGGTGAATCTTGCCGAATTCCAGGTTTTCAACAACCGTACAGAATTCACGCTCACGCTGTAATATTTTTAATGACTTGCTGGTTTGAAGGCTATGAAACAGGAATCTCCAATCGTCAGACGTAAATCCCGCCAGATCATGGTGGGTGATGTGCCCGTGGGCGGTGATGCCCCGATTGCGGTCCAGAGCATGACCAATACCAATACCTGCGACGTTGATGCCACCGTGGCCCAGATCGTTGCCCTGCAGCAGGCCGGCGCCGATATCGTGCGGGTCTCGGTACCGGACATGGATGCCGCTGAAGCCTTTGGCAGGATCCGGTCCCGGGTTTCAGTGCCGCTGGTCGCAGACATCCATTTCGATTACCGGATTGCATTGCGGGTTGCGGAGCTGGGCGTGGACTGTCTGCGTATCAATCCGGGTAACATTGGCCGGGATGATCGGGTCAGCGCGGTCATCAGTGCGGCCAAAGACGGCAATATCCCGATTCGCATCGGAGTCAACGCCGGTTCCCTGGAAAAGGCATTACAGCGTAAATACGGTGAACCAAATGCTGATGCACTGGTTGAATCAGCCATGCGCCATATCGATATTCTTGACCGCCATGATTTTCAGGATTTCAAGGTCAGTCTGAAGGCGTCAGAGATTTTCATGACGGTTGAGGCCTACCGCAAAATCGCGAATCAGATTGAACAGCCTCTGCATCTGGGTATTACCGAGGCAGGGGGATTGCGGTCGGGAACGGTCAAATCCTCGATTGGTCTGGGTATGCTGCTGATGGACGGCATTGGCGATACCATCCGGGTATCCCTGGCCGCCGACCCGGTTGAGGAAATCAAGGTGGGCTTTGACATTCTCAAGAGCCTCCGGCTGCGCAGCCGTGGTATCAACTTTGTTGCCTGCCCCAGTTGTTCGCGCCAGAACTTCGATGTCATTCAGACCATGAATGATCTGGAAGCCAGGCTTGAAGATGTCAACACATCACTGGACGTTGCCATCATTGGCTGCATCGTGAATGGCCCGGGCGAGGCCAAAGTAGCGGATATGGGGCTTACCGGTGGCAGTCCGAAAAATCTGCTCTATATGGCCGGGAAGCCCAACCAGAAACTGGATAACGCCACTTTGACGGATGACCTGGAGCGCCTGATTCGCGAGCGGGTTGCCCGCAAGCAGGAAGAGGAAGAGTCGATCATTACCCGCTCGGTCGACTGATGGCCTGTCAGGAACTCATTTAAGGGAAAGGTTTTAAATTGGCTAAGATCCAGGCAATCCGCGGGATGAACGATATCCTGCCAGAGCAGTCACCGGTCTGGCAGTACGTTGAAGATACAGTGCGCCGGGTGCTGTCGCAGTACGGGTATCAGGAAATCCGTATGCCGGTGGTTGAACAGACAGAATTGTTCAAGCGCTCCATAGGCGAAGTGACAGACATCGTCGAGAAGGAAATGTACACCTTCGAGGATCGCAACGGTGACAGCCTGACCTTGCGCCCCGAGGGGACCGCCGGCTGCGTCCGTGCGGCCGAGCAACACGGGCTGCTGTTCAATCAGACCCGCAGGCTCTGGTACACCGGCCCCATGTTCCGGCATGAGCGGCCGCAGAAAGGCCGTTATCGCCAGTTCCACCAGATCGGGGTGGAGTGCTTCGGCATGGCCGGGCCGGACATCGATGCTGAACTGCTGATATTGACCGCAAGACTCTGGCAGCAGCTTGGCCTGGTCGAGCATACCCGGCTGGAAATCAATTCGATTGGTAGCGCCCAGTCCCGCCGCAACTTCCGTTCCGCTCTGGTTGACTATCTGTCTGATTACATTGAAGAGCTCGACGACGACAGCAAGCGGCGGCTGGAGTCCAATCCGCTGCGGATTCTGGACAGCAAGAATGCGCGGACACAGGAAATTCTTGAGCATGCGCCCGCCCTTGACGATTACCTGGATGAAGACTCCCGCTCCCACTTTCAGACTCTGAAAACACTGCTTGATGCTGCTGGTATCAGCTATACAATAAACCCCCGGCTGGTGCGGGGACTGGATTATTACGGCAAAACAGTTTTTGAATGGATAACTGACAGCCTCGGCGCCCAGGGCACGGTTTGTGCCGGCGGCCGCTACGACGGTCTGGTTGAACAGCTGGGAGGCAAACCCACGGTTGCGGTGGGTTTTGCAATGGGTCTGGAGCGACTGATTCTTCTGCTGGAAACGCTGGACCTGATTCCGGCCTCGGTCAATGGCAATGCCGACATTTATGTTACCGCCATGGGCGAACGGGCCATGGCTCCGGCGCTTGAGCTTGCAGAAGCGTTGCGGAGTATGCTCCCCGGTGCCGTGGTCATCAGTCATTGCGGCGGCGGCAGTTTCAAAAGCCAGATGAAAAAGGCGGACCGCAGCGGTGCCAGATACGCTATTGTTCTGGGCGAAAACGAACTTGCTTCCGACACGGTGGGGCTGAAGCCCCTGCGAACGGATGATGAGCAACGGGGTATCGGCAGGGCGGAACTGCCCACGGTTCTGAGGGATCTTCTGGCGTGAGACGGCCGGATTAACACCAGCGCCGGATAGAGCAGCACAAACACAAACACCTATAAGACAGAGTAACAGGCGGGAGTCACCATGGCAGAAATGCGTACGGACGAAGAGACAATCGAGGCCATCAAGGGATGGTGGAAGCAGAATGGCACATCACTGTTGATTGGCGTGGTCGCAGCACTGGCTATTGTTTTTGGCTGGCAGGCGTGGCAACAGCAACAGGTTGACTACCGCACCGAGGCAGCGTCCCAGTTCGCCAGCCTGATCAATGCGTACACCGATGAATCCGAGGAAAACCGCGCTGAAACCGTAGAGTTTGTCGCGAATAACCTGCGCGAGGAATATTCTGACAGTGCCTACGCAGTCTATGGAAGCCTGATACTCGCCAGGCAGCAGATGATGGATCAGGGCGACACCGAGGCGGCGATCTCAACTCTTGAATGGGCGAACAGCAAGGCAGATCAGGGCAAGCCCCTGGCGTTGATTATTCGTGGCCGGCTGGCACGGGCGCAATTTGATATTGCCGATTATGATGCGGCCCTGAAAACCATTGATGGTGCTTCCGGCGCGGAAAGCTTCGAGGCGATCTTCTCGGAGTTGCGTGGTGACATTCTGCTTGCTCAGGGTAACGCCGATGGGGCCCGGGAAGCCTATAAGAAAGCCCGTGAAAAGAGTGATGCAGAGCGCAGCGGCATCCTCGAGCTCAAACTGGCCGATCTGGGCGTCGGGGAGGCATCCTGATGCCGGTGCGGTCCCATATGGAACGGGCGAGGGCAAAGCTGGCCGGAATAATGCTTGGCGTCGCCCTGGTTGCTGGCTGCAGCTCCACTGATACGTTTGAGCAGCCAGCGCCGGTTCCCGAAGTGGTTTCCTCCGTGAAACTGCAGGAACTATGGGACATAGACATAGGCGATGGACATGACGGAAGTTTTCTGTACCTTGAACCACTTTACGCCGGCGACACGATCTACGCTGCCTCTGCCGATGGTATGGTTTATGCGGTTGAGCCTGCCACGGGTAAAGTGCGCTGGAAGCGGGATACCGATCAACAGATCATGGCAGGTGTTGGCGGTGACCGGGCGCTGATTTACCTGGTCACCCGCGACGCGCGCCTGTTGGCCCTGTCCCGGGAGGACGGCAGCGAACTGTGGAGTGCTGTCCTGCCCAATGAAGCACTGTCGGCTCCCGGGTCGAACAATGCGATGGTCGTGGTCCAGACTATTGACGGTAAGGTCCATGCTTTCAACACTGGTAGCGGTGAAAAACTCTGGCAGTATGACAGTGCTGTGCCGGCGCTTTCTCTTCGCGCCGCGGCTTCGCCACTGGTTGGCGCGGACCTGGTGCTGGCGTCTCTGGCCAACGGTCGATTGATGGCTCTTGATGGAGGGACCGGCCAGCCTGTCTGGCAGTATCAGGTGGGTGAGCCGGCAGGGCGCACCGAACTTGAAAGGCTGGTCGATGTAGCCGGGGAGCCCCTGATACTTGAAAATGCCGCCATGGTGGTTGGCTATCAGGGCAAATTGGCCCTGGTGGACATTCAGAACGGTCGGGAAATCTGGAGCCGGGCAGCGTCCAGCCTGCATTCGCCGATGATCGGTGATGGCAAGATTTTTCTGGCCGCTGCGGACGGCGATATCCTTGCCCTGCAGGGGCAGGATCGTCGCGAGCTCTGGCGTCAGGAGCAACTGGCCTGGCGTCAGCCCACCCAGCCCGTTGTCCTTGGTGATCACCTGCTTGTGGGTGACTTCGAGGGTTATATCCACATTCTTTCCATGGCAGACGGCTCTCTTCAGGGCCAGCTGATGTACGACCATGATGGTTTGCGGGTGCCGTTCAAAGTGATGTCGGATGACCGTCTGCTGGTTTACGGTAACGGCGGCGAAATGAGCGTTTTTTCTGTCCAGAAGGGCCGGGGAACGACTTCCATAAAGCGATCCAGCCTGAGATGACTCCAGTTATTGCTCTCGTCGGCCGGCCCAATGTCGGCAAGTCCACACTCTTCAATCAGATGACCCGTTCCCGGGACGCGCTGGTCGCGGATTTTCCGGGCCTTACCCGTGATCGTAAATACGGTGAGGGCAATTACGAGGGCCAGCGTTTCATTGCCATTGATACCGGCGGCCTGACCGGAGATGAAAAGGGTCTGGATGCAGAAATGGCGCGCCAGTCGATGCAGGCCGTTGAAGAGGCCGATATCATCCTGTTCATGGTGGACGGCAAGGCGGGTCTGAATGGTGGTGATGAGCTGATTGCCGAACAGCTCAGGAAAACCGGCAAGCGTGCTCATCTGGTGGTGAATAAAACCGATGGCCAGGATCCTGACATTGCTGCGTCCGATTTCCATGGCCTGGGCTTTGATTCCGTTTTTCTTGTTGCAGCCTCCCATAACCGGGGCATCCGCTCCATGCTGGAGCTTTTGCTGCCCGGTATTGAAGAAGGCGAACAGCAGGACCGCGCCGATCAGTACCCGGGCATCCGGATTGGCATTGTCGGACGTCCCAACGTTGGCAAGTCAACCCTGGTCAACCGTATGCTCGGCGAAGACAGGGTCGTGGTGTTCGATATGCCGGGCACTACCCGCGACAGCATCTATATTCCCTACGAGCGTCACGACAGGCAGTACACCCTGATTGATACTGCCGGTGTCCGGCGGCGCAAGAATGTCAGTGAAGTTGTCGAGAAATTCTCGATCATCAAGACCCTCAAGGCCATCGAAGATGCTCATGTGGTGATCCTGGTAATTGATGCCCGGGTAGGTCTGGTTGACCAGGATCTGCACCTTATCGGCTTTGTGCTGGATGCCGGTCGTTCGCTGGTGATTGCCGTCAACAAGTGGGACGGAATGGATCCGGAAGACCGGGCGAAAGTGAAGGAACAGGTTGCCCGCCGCCTCGACTTTCTGGATTACGCCGACAAACACTTTATTTCTGCTCTTCATGGCTCCGGTGTCGGGGTCATGTACGAGTCTGTTGAAGCCGGCTACGAATCCGCGATGGCGAAATGGCCGACCAATCGGCTCACGGCTATTCTGCAGGACGCAATCGCGCAGCATCAGCCTCCGCTGGTGCAGGGTCGGCGGATCAAATTGCGTTATGCTCACCAGGGCGGGTCAAATCCGCCGGTTGTTGTTGTCCACGGTAACCAGGTGGATTCGTTGCCGGGCGCCTACAAGCGTTATCTGGAAAATACCTTCCGCAAGGTCCTTAAAGTCACCGGGTCTCCTATCCGGTTCGAGTTCAGGTCGGGAGAAAACCCTTACGCCCACAAGGTGGACCGACTGACTCCGCGTCAGAAGGTCAAGAAAGATAACGAACACAAGCAGGGGCGCATGCCGCCGAAGAAAAAACGCCAGAAAAGCCTCAAGCGTTAGTGCCTTCAGCCTGTTTTGCCTGCACGGCGGTGAGGGCAATGGTAAACACAATGTCCTCCACCAGCGCGCCCCGCGACAGGTCGTTAACGGGTTTGCGCAGGCCTTGCAGCATCGGGCCGATGCTGACCACATTGGCGCTGCGCTGGACGGCTTTGTAGGTGGTGTTGCCGGTGTTCAGGTCGGGAAAGACGAATACCGTGGTTTTGCCCGCCACCCTGCTGTCGGGAGCCTTGCTTCTGGCCACGCTTGCGATGGCAGCAGCGTCGTACTGAAGGGGCCCGTCAATCAACAGTTCGGGCCTGCGTTCCCGCGCAATCCGCGTGGCTTCCCTTACTTTATCCACGTCCTCGCCACGGCCTGATTCGCCGGTGCTGTAACTGATCATGGCGACCCGCGGCTCAATGCCGAAGGCTCTGGCGGATTCGGCGCTCTGAATGGCAATATCCGCCAGTTCCTCGGCATCCGGATCCGGGTTGATTGCACAGTCGCCATAGACCACCACCTGTTGCGGAAGCAGCATAAAGAATACGGAGGACACCACCTTCGCCTGGTCGTGGGTTTTTATAAGTTGCAGGGCCGGGCGCACGGTATTGGCCGTAGTGTGAGTTGCGCCGGAAACCAGCCCGTCAGCTTCATCCAGCGCTACCATCATGGTGCCCAGAACCACGTTATCCTCAAGCATGGCTTCGGCCAGATCCCGCGTCAGGCCCTTGTTTTTGCGAAGTTCGACCATGGGTGAAATGTAGCGCTCACGCACTTCGACCGGATCGATGATTTCGATGTCCTCCGGTAACTCGAGATCCTGGGAACGGGCAATACGCCGGATCTCCGACGCATCACCGATCAAAACGCAGCGGGCCAGCTTGCGCTGATGGCAGGTAACCGCTGCCTCGACTGTTCGCGGTTCGCTGCCTTCCGGCAGAACGATACGCTTATTGGCAGCACGGGCAGACTCTGAAAGCTGATAGCGAAATGCAGGCGGAGAAAGCCGGTTCTGACGCTCCACCCTGAGATGTTGCTTCAACCAGTCAGTGTCTATGCGGGTGGCTATCGCTTCCATCGCCTTTTCGATACGTTCGGGGTCATCAATGGGAATGGCTGATGACAGGTTGGCCAGCATCTGGGCTGTCCCGAAGGTATTGGTATCGGAACTGATGACCGGAAGCCCGGTTTCCAGCGCGCGATGACAGAGATCGATCACCCGCTGGTCCGGCATGAGTCCACCGGTGAGTATCAGGCCAGCCAGTGGCACTCCGTTGAGTATCGCGAGCGCTGCGGTAACCAGAATTTCCTCGCGGTCCCCGGGGGTCACCAGCAGGGTCCCGGGCCTGAGTGTTTCGATCATGTTGCGGATACTGCGCGCGCACATACTGACTTTATGAACCCGCCGGGCCTGCATATTGCCTTCGCTCAGCACCGGCAGCCCCAGTTCCCGCACAATGTCAGAAACCCTTGGCGCAAGAAGTTCGGGCTGCCAGGGTATTTCACCGATCAATCGGAACCGGTCCTCGCTGAACACCCTGCACTCGGTCCGGTAATCAACCCCGGGAGCGCTGGTCTGGTTGCCGCCGGGAGGGAGTTGAAGCCCATATAGCTCGGGTTTGCCAACCATATTGAGAATGACCCCGATCACATCCGGGTCGTTGGGATCGGCGAACAGACGTGATGAGAATTCCAGCTCTTCATCCATCTGCTCTGCATCCATGTTTTTCGGCGAGCTGACAAGGATGACGTGGGAGCCCAGGTTGCGGGCAACTTCCACGTTCAACCTGGCGATATAGGCTTCGGTTCGATCAGGGACCAGGCCTTCAATAACAACGACATCAAATTCCCTGGCTACTTTCTGGTACTCTCCGACAACTTTTTCCAGCAGATAATCCGACTCTCCCCGGTTCAGCAGTTGTTGTGCTTCTTTCAGAGGAATCGGGTCTGGCGGGGACAGATGACTGCTGGTCCGGGCAAACGCCACCGATGAATCCTGGCCATTGTTATGGCGGACTTCTGCGCGGTGGATAGCCTGGCTGAAGGGTTTGTAGAAACCAACACTGACACCTACCCGCTCCAGCGCCCGCAGCATGCCAAGGCAAACCGAGGTAAGGCCGGAGTCCATTGAGGTAGGTGAAAAAAAAAGGCTCTTTGCCATGACTGTAGTCCTGATTATGAATGTTGGTCAGCGGGTTCCGGCCTGCCCGCCAGTCGCGAAGCTTCCTGTGCTATGACCAGTTCCTCGTCAGTGGGGATCACCAGAATCGGGAACCGGGAGTCAGGGCTTTCGATCCTGCCATCGCTGAAGCTGCCATGGTTCTTGTTAAGATCGGTGCCGATGGCAAATCCCATCAGGCCCAGATGGCCGATGGTTTGCTGTCTGATCCGGGCACTGTTTTCGCCGATTCCGCCGGTAAAGACCAGGGCATCCAGCCGGGCAAGGGATGCCATCATGGCCCCGATATACCGGGCCAGGCGGAAGCAGAACACCTCAATGGCTGTTTTCGAGGGTTCGTGGCCATGATCAGCAAGTTCACACAATGACCGCATGTCGTTGGTCTGGGCTGAAAGTCCCAGCAGACCGCTCTGATGATTCAGGACCTGATGGACTTCTTCGGCGTCAACGCCTTTGCTGCCAAGAAAGTCAAACAGACCCGGGTCCACATCTCCGCTCCGGGTGCCCATGACCAGGCCTTCAAGTGGGGTAAGTCCCATACTGGTGTCGACACTGACACCTTCGCTGATCGCGGTGATGCTGCAACCATTGCCAAGATGGGCGGAAATCACGGAGGTGGTTGCCGGGGTTCTGCCCAGCAAGCGGGCGGCCTCGATTGCCATGAAAGCATGACTGGTGCCGTGAAATCCGTAACGGCGAACACCCCAGTCCCGGTGCCAGGATCGGGGAACCGCATACAGATAGGCCCGTTCCGGCAGCGTCTGATGAAAGGCCGTATCGAATACCGCGACCTGCTGAACGCCGGGAAACAACGCCCGGGTCGCCCGGATGCCGCAGAGGTTGACCGGATTATGAAGGGGGGCGAGTTCGGCACAGTCGTCGATGGCCTTTATCACGTCATCATCAATCACCACGGCCTCGTGGAAGGTTTCGCCGCCGTGAACCACCCGGTGGCCGACAGCTGCGGGCCTTGACGCCATCAGTTCAAGATTCTGGAGCGCGCTGACTATTGCTTCCAGTGCCTGTTCATGGGATGCGTCAGGCTTCAGGGCAATGCCCTCGTCGTTGCCGCCGATGCGGGCACCCGCGTCTTTTGTGTTCAGACGCTCCGCAGCAGCAGATGCCAGCTTGCTGAGGTGATGGTCAAATAACGAAAGTTTCAGTGATGAGCTGCCGCAGTTAACGACAAGTATGGTATCTTCCATGGCGTTGAGGTTCCGGCGGTTTGGAATTTATACCCGACGATTGCTGGCCAGCCAGGTTTCAAATCTGGGGCCGGGCATGGGGTGACTATAAAAATAACCCTGGGAGAAATCACAGCCTTCCTGTTCCAGGAAGTGAGTCTGTTCTTCCTCTTCGACCCCTTCGGCAATGACCCGCAGCCCAAGGCTGTGAGCCATGGTGATAATGGCCTTTACCAGCGACGCATCACTCTGTTCTTTCATCACATCCTGAATAAAGGACTTGTCGATCTTGAGTGTATCAAACGGGTAAGTTTTGACATAACTGAGCGCGGAATAACCGGTGCCAAAATCGTCCACAGACAATCGGATTCCGGATCTGTCCAGTTCACTCAGAATATCGGCAGTCTCGATGGTGTTGTCGAGAATCAGCCTTTCGGTAATTTCAAGCTCAAGCTGATCAGGCTCCAGTCCACTGTGTTCCAGTGCCTTCATGACCGTGGTCACGAAACGGGGATCACGGAATTGCCGCGGCGATACATTGACCGCAATGCCGATACTGGTGCCGAGCTGCTCTTTCCAGCGCATGGCTGCAAGACAGCTCTCTTTTAACACCCATTCGCCGATGGTGATAATGAGGCCAGTCTCCTCGGCCAGCGGAATAAAACGGTCCGGCATCACCATGCCCAGGCTCGGACTGTTCCAGCGGAGCAGGGCTTCAGCGAAGGCGAGCTGGCCGGTGTCTGTTTGCACGATTGGCTGAAAATAAAGCTCGAACTCATGCTGATCCAGGGCGCGGCGCATGAGTGATTCCATTTGCAGGCGCTCGTGGGAGACTTCAGTCATTTCAGGCTTGAACACGGCATAGGCGCTCTTTCCCTTGTTTTTCGCCTGATACATGGCGGTGTCGGCGTGTTGCAGCAGCGTGCCGCTGTTGTCCGAGTCGAGGGGGAAGATGGCAATGCCAATGCTGGTGGTAATAAACACTTCCTGGCCGTTGATAACGTAGGGCGGCTGAAATGTCGAGAGGATACGCTGGGCCACATGAATACTGGCTTCCATGTCCGCAAGGCCAGGAAGCACGACAAGAAACTCGTCGCCACCGAGCCTGGCAACGGTGCTGGTGCCTCTGAGGCAGCTTGAAACCCGCCGTGCGGCCTCGACCAGCAGATTGTCGCCGGCATCGTGGCCGAGAGTGTCGTTGATGTGCTTGAAGTTGTCCAGATCAAGGAACATGACGCCAACCAGTGAATCTTCCCGGCGAGCCTGTGCGAGGGCAAGTTTCAGGCGATCCAGAGCAAGCATGCGGTTGGGCAGGCCTGTGAGTATGTCGTAATTGGCCTGTCTGAGCAGTTGCTGCTCGTAACGTTTGCGTATGCTGATGTCTTCACCAAGAATCAGGTATCCGGTTACCTTACCGTCATTATCCTTGATCGGGGTTACGATGAGCTGTTCCCAGAAATGCTCTCCGTTTTTCCGGGAACTGTTTACCTCACCCTGCCAGACGCCTACCCGTTGCACCTGCAACCGGATGGACTGCCATAGTTGCCTGCTTTCCCTGCGGGCGTTGATATCGTCGCTCAGGGTTTCCGGATGCTTGCCCCTGATGGCGTCCGGATCATACCCGGTCAGCTGGGAAAATTTCTGGTTGGCGTACTCGACCTGCCATTTACGGTCGCAGATCAGCACCGACGACGGGCTCTGCTCTATGGCTTTTGAAAACTTGCGGATTTCCCGGGCGTCGCGCTCCTGCTGCTCAACGTCCTCAGCAAGGCGCCGGCGCATCTGGTTAATGGCGTCGGTAACCTGTGCCAGTTCGTCTTTGTTGTTCGCCGGCGTATCGGGCCTGTCCAGTTGCAGTGGTGCACCAAGATTGTTCAGTGAAAAATTACGGGCATAGTTTGCCATGGCGGTCAGATGCCGGGTGACAAAGTGCTGGAAGATCAGAACGATCAGGATGGATATGAAAAAGGTCTTGAGAAACTGGGTCGCCAGTATGAGCAGCACTCGTTGTTCCATGTCGGCGTAGGCGCGCCTCAGATCGGCGGTAACGGTTAACTCGCCAAGAATGAACATGCTGTCGTCCTGATGAATCAGTTCGAAACTGTGGCTGGTTGTGGTTGTGTCCCGGGGAATCCGGCCGAGTACCAGCTCGGAATCGGGCTCGATCTTGAGCCGGAGATGGACAATATCCGGAAGGCTCAGGACGCCCTCAAGCTGGGTCTGCAGCAGTTTCTGGTCCAGCGCCCAGAGACTTCTTGCCAGACTGGACGCGTAGCCTGTTTCGATAACCTCCATGCGGCGGTCAATCTGGAATAAGTCTTTTCTGAAGTCGGAATAGATCTGACTGGCCGAGCTGACCAGGGTAAAAACCGAGCTGAATAGAAGGATATAGGCCAGCAGCCTGAATGACAGTGGAGATCTGGATTTGAAATGCTGCAGGCGAGTCAGAAATTTTGGCATGATCTAAGGTTTCGGACCAGATCGGATTATTGAGTTGCGCCTTCCGACTATAGCAGCAGTTCTGAAATGCTGTCTCGCAAATGCCCGATAAATCGGCAGATTATTCTGACAATCGGAGGAAACACCGAACCGGATTATGGTTACGGTTGCTGACAGAAGTGGCGTCCCCTACCGGGTTCGAACCGGTGTTGCCGCCGTGAAAGGGCGGAGTCCTAGGCCACTAGACGAAGGGGACGGATCTCTTGGTACCTAGCCTCATTGAGGTGGCGCGTATATTAAAAAAGGCGATGATCCCTGTCAAACGCTTTTTAATGAGCCCGACGGGACACTAGAAACGCGTTGCGTCTTCAAGGGCCGACCCCAGATCCCTGTAGTGGAAGCTGTAGCCCTCGTCTGTAAGCTTCTTCGGTATCGCCTGCTGGCCGGTCAGCAGCAGCCGCGCCATTTCTCCCATGGCTATTTTCAGAACAGTTTCCGGCACCGGAAATACAGCCGGGCGATGCAGGACATTTGCAAGTTCTGCAGTGAACTGGCGGTTCGTGACCGGGTTGGGGCTGACCACGTTATAGGCACCGTTCGCCTCAGGAGTTTCCAGCATCCAGATCAGTGCCGACACAACATCCTCGCGGTGAACCCATGGCATGTATTGCCGGCCGCTGCCGATGCGCCCGCCGAGGCCCATCCTGAATGGCAGCAGCATCCGCTTGAGGAAGCCTCCGCCCGGCCCGACCACGAGACCGGTACGGGAAAGGCAGACACGGGTGTTGTCACTGCCCATGGCCAGGGCTTCGGCTTCCCAGTCCCGGCACATCCGGTGGGTGAATTCGTCAACCGGTGCGGTGTCTTCAGTCACCGTCTTGCTGCCCTGAGCGCCATAATATCCCACCGCCGAGCCGGAAATCAGAACTTCAGGGGGAGTCTCCCAGCTTTTCACAACTTCAGCCAGCTCGCGGGTGAGGCCTACCCGACTGTCAAGCAGCGTCTGTTTCCGCGCTTCTGACCATCGCTTGTCGGCAATGCCTTCACCAGCAAGATTGATCACCGCGTTGAAGCCGCGATGGCCTTGCAGATCGGAAAGATCGCCCAATGCCTCGACGCGGCCGCAGAGAGCCTGCACCTGATCCCGGGACTGGCGGCTCAGAACCGTCAGCGAGTAGCCTTTTGACAGCAGAGCGGGGCACAGTCTCTGGCCAATGAAACCGGTGCCTCCGGTAACAAGAATCTGATGGTCCATAGCAGCTCACTCCTTGTGTCTGATTGCAGAAATTATTCGGGCCTGCGACTCAATTCCTGGCGCACAACATCACGGATTGCATCGCCCAGCTGTGGGTTTTCACCAATCGGCGCGGCCAGCGTGATGGTGACGTTGTGAGTGTTTTCGATCTCCCTGATCATTCCGGGCACGTCTTTACGCAAATGGCGTCCGGCTGCCAGGAAAAGCGGTACTATGGTAAAGCTACGCACTCCGGAATTTACGCCTTCGGAGACAACCCTGTCGATGGAGGGTTGCGCCAGCTCCATGTAGGCGATGCGGGAGCCGGGCACCGACTCCAGTGTCGGGCCGGCAAGTTTTTCGAAGGTCTCACACCAGCGGGCATCGCTGCTACCATGGGCGAGAAGAATAATGGCCGGCTCGCTGCTCATGCCTGCTCCTCAACACTTGTCAAAAGAAGGATATAGTAACGCATATGTTCGACTGGAAGGAGATTCTGGATTTCTGGTTCGGTGAATTGGACGAGCACGGGCTGCCAGACAGCTTTCATCGCAACCGCTGGTTCCGTTCCAGCCGGGCCTTTGATCAGGAAATTCGCCGCCGGTTCATGTCGATGGTGCTGTTTGCCTCAGAGGACGGACTTGAACACTGGCGGTCCCGGCCTGGCGGCGCCCTGGCAGAGATACTGCTACTCGACCAGTTTACCCGCCATATCCACCGCGGGGGCGCACTTGCATTCGAAAACGACGCACTGGCGGTCAGGCTCTGCAAACAGGCGCTGAAGCGTGGCCACGATATGGCCCTGGCGCCTGTGCACAGAGCGTTTCTGTACATGCCACTGCAACATTCGGAAAACCAGGCAAACCAGGCCCTGTCAGTCGAGTGCTATGAGCAGCTTGCCGCCTCAACCGATGGTATAGCCGGTGATTTCATGCAAAATTTTCTGCAGTCAGCAAAGGATCACCGGGCTATTATTGAGCACTTCGGCCGGTTTCCCCATCGCAACCGGGCGCTGAAAAGGCCATCGAGACCGGAAGAAGAGAGGTATCTTGAAACTGGCAAGCGGTTCGGACAATAAAACTGTTGACGGCAAAGGCCGAATCCGTAGAATACTGCGTCTTCGATCAGGCGGGAATAGCTCAGTTGGTAGAGCACAACCTTGCCAAGGTTGGGGTCGCGAGTTCGAATCTCGTTTCCCGCTCCAGATTCAAGGAACCCGGCGTCTGTGCCGGGTTTTTTCGTTTTATGCTTCAGGAATCGCTCAATTTACCTGACGGCCCGGGGTCTCAAGGAATGTTCGTGCACTGTTGCCGTATCCCGTAGCATTTCTGGCCGGAAGCCCGGTGGAATGGAACTCGCCGGGTGACCCCGTCCGATCAGCACAGCAAACAGGAGCGCTTGAAAGTGCCACTTCTAACGCTGGATGCCGTCTCTCTGGCTTTTGGTATGCAACCTTTGCTGGATCAGGCCACCATGACTGTCGAACCGGGAGAGCGCATCTGTCTCCTGGGCCGTAATGGCGAGGGTAAGTCGACACTGCTGCGAATTGTCAGTGGAGAGATCCAGCCCGACGCCGGCGTCGTCAGGCTCGATGACGGAGCGGTTCTGTCGGTGCTCCCGCAGAACCTGCCGGTGGACGATCGCCGTACGGCTTATGAGGTGGTTGCCGGAGCGTTTCCGGAAACCGGAAAGCTTCTTGCCGAATTTCACCGTCTGACCCAGTCCGCGGATGAGCAGAGCCTGGATCGCATGATGAAGGTGCAGGAGCGCCTGGAGGCCCTGGACGGCTGGAGCCTCGACCAGAAAGTCGGCGACATCCTGGCCCAGTATTCCATTGATCCGGATCAGACCCTGAACACACTCTCGGGAGGCTGGCAGCGCCGGGTCCTGTTGGCCAGTGCTCTGGTAACCGATCCCAATATTCTGCTGCTGGATGAGCCAACCAACCATCTGGATGTGCCCGCAATCGCCTGGCTTGAGGAGGCACTCGGACAGTTTCGCGGTGCCATTGTGTTTGTCAGCCACGACCGTGCGTTCATACGCCGGATGGCGACCCGCATTGTGGAGCTGGATCGTGGTCAGTTGGTGAGCTTTGCAGCGAGTTACGATCGTTACCTCGAGCTCAAGGAAAAAGCGCTTGAAGAGGAAGATCGCCAGAACGCGCTGTTCGATAAACGCCTCAAACAGGAGGAAGCCTGGATCCGTCAGGGTATCAAGGCCCGGCGAACCCGAAATATGGGGCGCGTCCGGGCGCTGAAGGCCATGCGTGAGGAGCGACGTCAGCGCAGGGAGCGTGGTGGCACCGCTTCATTTGCAGTGGAGGACGCCGCCCGCTCAGGCAAGCTGGTGGTTGAGGCCCGCGATGCAGGCTTCGCCTACGATGCCGGCAATCCGGTTATCACCGGTATGACCATGACCGTGCTCCGGGGGGACAAAATCGGCCTTGTGGGTGAAAACGGAACCGGCAAGACGACACTGGTGCGACTGATGCTTGGGGATCTTGCGCCGACGGAAGGGCGGATCCGCCTTGGAACCAACCTTCAGGTGGCCTATTTCGATCAGTTGCGCGGCGCCCTGGATCTGGACAGGAACGCCCTGGACAACCTGTCTGAAGGGCGGGAATTCATTGAAATCAATGGTCAGAGCAAACATGTGCTCGGCTATCTGCAGGAGTTTCTGTTCAGCCCGGAGCGGGCCCGCTCGCCTGTGCGGGTATTCTCAGGGGGAGAGAGGGCCCGGCTGCTGTTGGCCAAACTGTTCAGCAAACCGGCGAACATTCTGGTTCTTGACGAGCCAACCAACGATCTTGATGTGGAAACCCTGGAGTTGCTGGAGGAAAGACTTGTAGAGTTCGCGGGCACGGTGATTGTCATCAGCCACGACCGGGAATTTCTGGATAATGTGGTGACCGACACGGTCTTTCTTGATGGGTCCGGTAAAGTGCGGGAATTCGTGGGTGGTTATACCGACTGGCGCCGCCAGGGCGGACGTTTTCCTGCCGAAGCCGGCGCCCGGTCGCCCAAAAGCAACAGGACTCCGGCCCAGCCAGCGCCACCAGCCCGGAAAACAAAGGCGGTGAAACTGAGTTATAAACTCAAACTTGAGCTCGAAGAGTTGCCGAAAAAAATTGAATCGCTTGAGGCGGAACTGGCCCGGCTTGAAAGTGCTGTAGCGGATCCGGGATTCTATTCGGGCTCGCCCGATGAAGTATCCGCCACTCTTGAAAAAATGTCCGAAACCCAACGTCAGCTTGACGCCGTAATGGAGCGCTGGATGGAACTGGAAGAACAGGCGGATCAATGAACGTGAATTACCGTTTTGAGCTGGAAAACAGGGTGCCTGTTGAATTCAGGGTCACCGACCGGCCCGCTTCTGCCGGACAGGCAAAACTGCCGAACTGGACCAGGCTGGAGCATTGCAAGTGTTCCAATTGTCCATTGACAGCAGCCGACACCGAGCGCTGTCCGGCCGCCGTTGAAATCCTTCCGGTGGTCACCGCATTTCAGGCCGAAGACGCCTATCAGAAAGTGTCTGTTGTGGTCCAGGATGATCGCCGTACCTACACCAAGTCCACCACTCTGGAGGAAGCCTTGCGCTCCCTGCTGGGCCTCAAGATGGCAACCAGTGGCTGTCCGGTGCTGGCGGAGCTAAAACCGATGGCGGTCCACCATTTGCCCTTCGCCAGTAACGAGGAATTCATCATGCGCAGTGTGTCCCACTTCCTGCTGCAGCAATACCTGATGAAGCGCAATGGTGAAGAACCGGACTGGGACCTGAAAGGACTGGTGGCCAGAAACCAGCGCCTGCAACTGGTCAACCAGGCACTCTGGCAGCGCATTAATTCCGTTTGCGAGGGAGACAGCAACCTCAAGGCCTTGCTGAACTTCTTCTCAATGGCTTCCAGTGTCAGCTTTTCACTGGAAAGTCAGCTGCGGAAACTGGAAGCCAGAATGAAAGGCGAAAATGGATTTTAAAGTCACACCCGACGGTCACGGGAATCTGCTCAGGTCTTTATGCGAACTGCCAGCACATCACAGGCAGCCCCATGCAGAACGCCGTTGGCGGTAGAACCCAGAATCAGCTGGAAGCCCTTACGGCCATGACTGCCGACCACAACAAGGTCAGCGCTGAGTTCCTCCGATAGCCGGTGAATTTCGGATTCCGGCCGACCCACCATCACTAACTGATTTTCCGGGGTAATACCGTGTTTTTCGCCGTAGCTCTGGAGTTTCTCTTTTGCCGCCTTGTCGAGTTGTTCCTGTAGCTCGGTGAGGTCCATGGGGATATCGCCACCATAGGCATAGCCCACTGGTTCCACGACATGAGCCAGAACAACTTCGGAATCGTGCGCCTTGCTCAATGCCATTGCTTTTTCAAGAACCTGCGGGGCTTCTTCAGTAAGGTCAATTGCAACTAGTATTTTCTGATAAATGGCCATGTTTTCACTCCTTCAGACCCCGCTGTTGTGCGGGCTAATATTTGTCAGGCGCTTCTGTTCCTGTATTTGTTGTCAGAACCGCTAATAAACTGCCACCTGGTGCGCACACTGTCCATGATAGATTTTAGCTCAACGCCGGGTTCAGTGCTTGCGGTATCACCACGCAGGTTATGGAATTGCCGGGCCTGAGTTTACCGCCAGGTTATTGTGGTGGACCAAGGTTTGGTGCCGGAGTTAAAGTATCGCTGCTGTCCATCAAGCGGTGCTGACCGGCTGGCAGCTGCCAGCGAGCGGAACCTGGTGGAATGATTGATTCATCAAGAAACAAATTGACAAATGGCCGGTTTTTTTTCATGGTGGCAAACCACGATTCAAACGACTGTATGAATTATTGGATCGGTTGATTGGGGTAGTGACCGAAAATAGTGACCGAAATCTCGCTGCATCGGCTGCCGCATTGCGGGCGCTTTTGCGGCAGTTATAGCAGTTCCAAACACAGACTGGAGATCAGTTGATGATTTACGAAGGTAAAGCCATCACGGTGAAAGAGATCGAAGGCGGGATCGCTCAGTTGGACTTTGACTTGCAAGGCGAGTCAGTTAACAAGTTCAACCGTCTGACGCTAGAAGAGCTCCACGCCGCGACTGACAAGCTGAAAGCAAAGAAAGGCCTGAAGGGTCTTGTTGTAACCAGCTCCAAGGACAGCTTCATTGTTGGTGCCGACATCACCGAATTCACCGAGCTGTTCGCCGGGCCCGAAGAGGATCTGATCGCTAACAATCTGAAGGCCAACGCCGCATTCAGTGCGATTGAAGACCTGCCCTTTCCGACAGTGACTGCCATCAACGGCATCGCGCTGGGCGGCGGCTTTGAAATGTGCCTGGCAACCGATTACCGGGTTATCGATCCCAGGGCGAAGGTTGGTCTGCCCGAGGTCAAGCTGGGGATTTTCCCGGGCTTCGGTGGGACCGTCCGCCTGTCACGCCTGGTGGGTGTGGATTACGCCGTCGAGTGGATCTGTGGCGGTAGTGAAAACCGTGCCGACAAGGCGCTGAAAGTTGGTGCTGTCGACGCTGTTATTGCCAGCGAAAAGCTGGTCGAAGGCGCTGTCGATCTGATCAGGCAGTGCAACGAAGGCAAGCTGGATTACCAGGCCCGTCGTGACGAAAAGAAGGGCAAGATCAAACTCAATGCCATGGAAAGCATGATGGCGTTTGAAACCTCCGAGGCGTTTGTTGCCGGTCAGGCCGGCAGGAACTACCCGGCGCCGGTCGAGGCTATCAAGGTCATGCAGAAGCATGCCGGCCTAACCCGTGACAAGGCCATCGAAGTGGAGGCCAAAGGTTTTGCCAGGATGGCCAAAACCAACGTGGCTGCGTGCCTTGTCGGGCTGTTCCTGAACGATCAGGCCCTGAAGAAGAAAGCCAGGGCCTGGAGCAAGGAAGCAAACGAGGTGAAGCTGGCTGCCGTTCTTGGCGCCGGTATCATGGGTGGCGGTGTTGCCTTCCAGTCGGCCCTGAAAGGCACACCGATACTGATGAAGGATATTAATCAGGACGGTATAGCGCTGGGCCTGAAGGAAGCCAAGAAGCTTCTGACCAAGCGCATCGATAAAGGCAAGATGAAGCCGGACCAGATGGCGGATGCCCTGAACAACATCACGCCGACCCTCAACTATGGTGACTTCAAGAACGTCGACCTGGTCGTGGAGGCCGTTGTCGAGAATCCGAAGGTGAAGGACGCGGTGCTGTGTGAAACCGAAGATGCGGTTCGCGAAGACACCATTCTGACTTCGAACACCTCCACCATTTCCATTGACAAGCTGGCCGCCAACCTGAAACGCCCGGAAAACTTTTGCGGCATGCACTTCTTCAACCCGGTTCACATGATGCCGCTGGTGGAGGTCATCCGTGGCAAGAAGACCAGTGATCGCGCCATTGCAACAACGGTTGCCTACGCCAAGGCAATGGGCAAGACGCCGATCGTGGTCAGCGACTGCCCCGGCTTCCTGGTAAACCGCGTACTGTTCCCGTATTTCGGCGGCTTTGTGAATCTGGTGCGTGACGGCGCTGATTTTCAGCACGTTGACAGGGTTATGGAAAAGTTTGGCTGGCCGATGGGGCCTGCCTACCTGCTTGATGTTGTAGGCATGGACACCGGCAAGCATGCCGGTGACGTTATGGCCGAAGGCTTCCCCGACCGGATGAAGCATGAGGGTACAACAGCCATTGACGTCATGTTCGATAACGACCGTTACGGCCAGAAGAACGGCAAGGGCTTTTACAAGTATGAGCAGGACCGTAAGGGCAAGCAGCAGAAGGTCGTCGACGAAGAAGCCTACAAGCTGCTTGAGCCTGTTGTTCAGGGCAAGAACGACTTCAGCGACGAGGACATCATCGCCCGAATGATGATTCCGCTGTGCATGGAGACTGTTCGCTGCCTGGAGGACGACATTGTCGAAGATCCCGCAGATGCTGACATGGGGCTGATTTTCGGTATCGGCTTCCCGCCGTTCCGTGGTGGTGCCCTGCGTTATATCGACGATATGGGTGTCGACAAGTTCGTTGAGCTGGCAGACAAGTTTGCAGATCTTGGCGCTTTGTATCACCCGACCGAGAAGCTGCGTGAAATGGCCAAGAATGGCAAGAAATTCTTCGCCTAACCCTGAACAAGATTTCCGAACGGAGAAAGATCTATGAGCCTTAATCCGAGAGACGTTGTCGTCGTCGATTGCGTGCGGAGTCCGATGGGTCGTGCCAAGAATGGCTGTTTCCGCAATGTCCGTGCGGAAAACCTGTCGGCTGCGCTGATTGAAGCACTGTTTGAGCGCAATCCGAAGCTCGACCCGAAAGAAGTTGAAGATGTGATCTGGGGCTGTGTAAACCAGACCAAGGAGCAGGGTTTCAACGTCGCACGTCAGATATCCGTGCTGACGCGCATCCCGCACGAATCCTCGGCGCAGACTGTCAACCGTCTTTGCGGCTCCGCCATGAGCGCCATCCACACTGCCGCGCAGGCCATACAGACCGGCAATGGTGAGATGTTTTTGGTTGGCGGTGTCGAACACATGGGCCACATCCCCATGACTGACGGCTTCGACCATAACCCGGCAGCCTCAAAATACACCGCCAAGGCGTCCAACATGATGGGCCTGACTGCGGAAATGCTGGCGAGAATGCATGGCATCACCCGCAAACAGCAGGATGAGTTCGGTGCCCGTTCCCATCGCCTGGCTCACGAGGCAACGCAGGAAGGTCGTTTCAGCAATGAAATCGTGCCGGTTGAAGGTCATGACGAAAATGGCTTCAGGAAGCTGATAGAGGAGGACGAGACCATTCGTCCCGAGACTACGGTTGAGTCCCTGGCTCAGCTCAAGCCCGCTTTTGATCCGAAGAATGGTTCGGTCACCGCCGGCACATCGTCCCAGCTCACTGACGGTGCGGCTGCGATGGTATTGATGTCTGCCGGCCGTGCCGAAGCTCTGGGCCTCAAGCCGATTGCCAGAATTCGCGGCATGGCTGTCGCCGGGGTTGATCCGGCGATCATGGGTTACGGTCCGGTTCCGGCGACCAAGAAAGCACTCAAGCGTGCGGGCCTGAAAGTCGAGGATATCGACTTCTGGGAACTCAATGAAGCCTTCGCCGGCCAGTCACTTCCGGTGCTGAAAGACCTGAAGCTGCTGGGCGTAATGGAAGAGAAAGTGAACCTGAACGGGGGCGCGATCGCCCTTGGGCACCCGCTGGGCTGCTCCGGTGCACGTATCTCGACCACCTTGCTGAACGTGATGATGGCCAAAGGCGGGAAGCTTGGTGTATCCACCATGTGTATCGGCATGGGGCAGGGTATCGCAACAGTGTGGGAGCGTGTTTAATTCATTGAATTGAATCAATAACGTGTTCTGAGAAAGCCCGGCAGTTGCCGGGCTTTCTTGTCTGACATTCAACAAAAACCGGGCACAACCCTTGCTGCATTTTTCCATAATGGGTTGTCTTGCTTTTCCTGACCCTGTACAACAATGCAATTATACTATTAGGGCGGCTATCAAGACTTTTCTAGCCGACTGATTTTACAGCGAGTTTACGGTTTGCTGACTTTTTAACCGATCATCGCCAAGGATATAGAACTCCGATATGGGTAAAAGCCTCGTTATTGTCGAGTCGCCAGCGAAAGCGAAGACTATCAACAAGTACCTCGGATCTGACTTCATTGTGAAGTCGAGCGTCGGGCACATTCGTGATCTGCCGGTCAGTGGCTCCGGTTCCACCAGTGATCCCAAGGAGCGGGCGCGGCTGGCTGCGATTACCCGCAAGATGAGTCCCGAGGAAAAGGCGGTCCACAAAAAGAAGAAGGCGCGGGATCAGTTAGTGGCGCGCATGGGAGTGGATCCGGACCATGACTGGGATGCCCGTTACGAGATACTGCCCGGCAAGGAAAAAGTGGTTAGCGAACTCAAACGCCTGGCGAAATCGGCCGACAATATCTATCTCGCGACGGATCTGGACCGTGAGGGGGAAGCCATTGCCTGGCATCTGCAGCAGACCATTGGTGGTGATCCGGAGAAATACCGCCGGGTGGTGTTCAACGAAATCACCAAGCGGGCGATTCAGAAAGCCTTCGAGGATCCGGGCAATCTTGACAATGACCGGGTGAACGCCCAGCAGGCCCGCCGTTTCCTGGATCGGGTTGTGGGCTATATGGTGTCACCGCTGCTCTGGGCCAAGATTGCCCGGGGCCTGTCGGCAGGTCGCGTGCAGTCTGTTGCGGTGCGTCTGATTGTCGAGCGTGAGCGGGAAATCCGCAAGTTCGTGCCCGAGGAATTCTGGCAGTTGCATGCGGACCTGACCCGGAGCGAATCGCGGCAGCCGATCCGCTTTGAGGTCACCCGATATGCCGACAAGGCCTATCGGCCAACCAGTGACAAGCAGAGTGCCGAGCACGTTGAGCGTCTGAAGTCAGGGAGCTTCAAGGTAGCAAGGCGGGAAGACAAACCAACCCGCTCACGCCCCTCGGCGCCCTTTATTACTTCTACATTGCAACAGGCCGCCAGCAATCGCATGGGGTTCAGCGTCAAGAAAACCATGATGCTGGCCCAGCGTCTTTACGAGGCGGGCTTCATAACCTACATGCGCACCGACTCCACCAATCTGAGTCAGGATGCGTTGGCCAGTTGCCGGGACTACGTCAAAAAGGTGTTTGGCGATAAGTTTTTGCCCGACCAGCCCAGAATCTATGGCAGCAAGGAAGGCGCGCAGGAAGCTCACGAAGCGATCAGGCCAACCGACGTAAATCGCAGGCCTACCGATATTGCCGGACTCGAGAAAGATGCTGAGAAGCTTTACGAGCTGATCTGGCGGCAGTTCATTGCCTGCCAGATGGCGGACGCAGAATTCCTGAGCACATCGATACTGGTCGCAAATGGCGATTACGAGCTGCGAATCCGTGGACGGATCATCAAGTTTGAAGGTTTCCTGAAAGCCGCGCCCCAGACGTCGAAAAAAGACGAGGACATGCCGCTGCCAGACATCCGGGAAGGCGAGACCCTTGGTCTTGAGAAGCTCGAACCGAGCCAGCACTTTACCAAGCCATCGCCGCGATATACTGAAGCCAGCCTGGTCAAGGAGCTGGAAAAGCAGGGCATAGGTCGCCCTTCCACCTACGCATCCATTATCTCGACCATTCAGGACCGGGGCTATGTGCGGCTTCAGAACCGGCGCTTCTACGCCGAGAAAATGGGCGAGATCGTCACCGAACGTCTGTCCGAATCCTTCCCCAATCTGATGGATTTCGACTTTACGGCCCGGATGGAGGACGAGCTGGATGAAATCGCCGCGGGTGATGTGCAGTGGAAAAAGGTACTGAACGACTTCTACAGTCGCTTCAAAAAACAGCTTGAGACTGCGGAAATCGCGGACGACGAGGGCGGTATGCGGGCGAATACGCCCACGGAAACCGATATTCCCTGCCCGACCTGCGAGCGCCCCATGCAGATTCGTGTGGCCAGCACCGGGGTGTTTCTTGGTTGCTCCGGTTATTCATTGCCACCGAAAGAGCGCTGCAAGACCACGATCAACCTGGTGTCGGGCGATGAGGTGGTGAGTGCCGATGAAGATGTCGAGGGTGAGGGCGAGAGCCGGTTGCTCCGCAAGAAGCGTCGCTGTCCCCGGTGCGGCACTGCCATGGACAGCTATCTTGTTGATGAGGGTCGCAAGCTCCATGTCTGCGGCAACAATCCGGACTGCCCGGGCTACGAGGTCGAGAAAGGCAGCTTCCGCATCAAGGGCTACGAAGGACCGACCCTGGAGTGCGACAAGTGTGGCTCTGAAATGCAGCTGAAAACCGGTCGTTTCGGTAAATATTTTGGTTGTACCAACGATGACTGCAAGAACACCCGCAAACTGCTAAAAAATGGTGAGCCCGCCCCGCCCAAAATGGATCCGGTTCCGATGCCGGAACTGGCCTGCGAGAAGGTGGACGACACCTATGTGCTTCGGGATGGGGCGTCTGGTCTGTTTCTGGCGGCAAGCAAGTTTCCCAAGAACCGGGAGACCCGACCGCCGCTGGTGAAAGAGATCAAGCCGCACCGCAAGGAGATCGATCCAAAATATGATTTTCTGATGGATGCGCCGGAGAAGGATCCTGAAGGTAATCCCACAGTGATTCGTTATAGCCGCAAGAGCAAAGAGCAGTACGTCATGTCAGAGAAAGACGGCAAGGCGACCGGCTGGTCAGCGTGGTACGAGAATGGGCGCTGGATTCCTAAAGACAAGAACAAGTGACTGGTTAGCCACGGAAAACACGGAAGATCACTGAAAAACTGAAAGACGATTTACCACGAAATCCACGAAATACCCGCTTCTTGGCTGGGGAATATAAATACACTGCCAGTCTTTTTTTCGTGTGATTTCGTGGATTTAGTGGCCAAAAATCTTTATTTCTCCATGTCCTTCCGTGGATTCCGTGGCAAAAAATCCTTACCGTTTTCCTTTCAGTCTCTGGATCAGCGACGAGGTATCCCACCTACGTCCGCCCATATCCTGAACGTCGCCGTAAAACTGATCCACCAGGGCTGCGACGGGTATTTTTGATCCATTTTTGCGGGCTTCCTCCAGGCATATCGCCAGATCCTTGCGCATCCAGTCCACCGCGAAGCCATGATCGAATTTACCCTCGATCATCGTGGCTGAACGGTTTTCCATCTGCCAGGACTGGGCGGCACCTTTGGAAATGACGTCCACGACCTTCTGAACGTCGAGTTCTGCCTGTTGGGCAAAATGCAGCGCCTCTGACAGCCCCTGTACCAGGCCGGCAATGGCAATCTGGTTGACCATTTTGGTTTTCTGTCCGCTGCCTACCGGCCCCATAAGGTTCAGGGCCTTGGAGTAGTGTTCCATCAGTGGCTTCGCTTTTGCAAAGGCCTGGTCGTCACCGCCACACATAATGGTGAGCTGGCCTTTTTCGGCGCCCTGTTGTCCGCCGGACACCGGCGCATCAACGAAACCCAGCCGGTTTTCTCCGGCAAGCTCTGCCAGGTGCTCTGCAATGCCGGCCGATGCGGTGGTATGGTCAACCAGAACAGCGCCCGGGCTGGCATTTTCAATGATGCCCTCCGGCCCAGTGAAAATTTCTTTCAGATCCGGGTCAGCGCCGACACAGGTAAACACAAAGTCTGCCCCGCTGACCGTTCCGGCAATGGATGTGCCGGCACTACCGGGGTATTGGGCTGCCCATTGCTCCGCTTTCCCTGAAGTCCGGTTCCAGACGGTTACGGCAATACCCGCATTGGCCAGATGTCCTGCCATGGGATACCCCATAACGCCAAGTCCAAGAAATGCAGCTTTGATGCTCATCTGTTTGTCTCCAGTGTGATGTTGTTATTGCTCTTGATGAATCATTGCAGAATGTCCGGGTATAAAAAAGGCCGCTATGGGAGCGGCCTGGCCTGAATGCCCGAGTCCGGGTCTATTTTTTCGGGTACTTGCGGACATCAGGACCGGTGTAAAGCTGACGGGGACGACCGATCCGGTAGCTGCCAGTGACCATTTCGTTCCAGTGGGAGAACCAGCCGATGGTACGGGACAGGGCAAAGATTACCGTGAACATGGAAGTGGGGATGCCGATCGCTCTAAGGATCAGGCCAGAATAGAAGTCCACATTCGGATAGAGTTTGCGCTCGACAAAGAATTCATCTTCCAGTGCAATTTTCTCCAGGCGCTGTGCAATCCTGAGCAGCGGATCGTTTTCCAGCCCGAGTTCAGACAGTACTTCATAGGCTGTCTCGGCCATGACCTTGGCACGTGGGTCAAAGTTCTTGTACACCCGGTGACCGAAGCCCATCAGGCGGAAAGGATCGTCCTTATCCTTGGCCTTGGCGATATATTTCTCGATGTTCGACTCATCGCCGATTTCTGACAGCATGGCCAGAACTGCTTCGTTGGCTCCGCCGTGAGCAGGTCCCCAGAGGGCTGCAATGCCGGAAGCGATACAGGCGTAGGGGTTGGCACCGGTCGAGCCCGCCAGGCGCACAGTGGACGTGGATGCGTTCTGCTCGTGGTCGGCATGCAGCAAAAAGATCTTGTCCATGGCCTTGGCCAGAACCGGGTTCGGTTTGTACTCTTCACAGGGAACGCCAAACATCATCTGCAGGAAGTTTTCGGCATAGGACAGGTCATTACGCGGATACATGAACGGCTGGCCAATGCTGTACTTGTAACTCCAGGCTGCAATGGTGGGCATTTTGGCGATCAGGCGATGGGCAGTGACCTCCCGCTCGCGTTCACTGGTTACATCCATCGAGTCGTGATAGAAGGCCGAGAGGGCACCCACGACCCCACACATGATCGCCATCGGGTGCGCATCACGGCGAAAGCCCTGGTAGAAGTTGCGCATCTGATCATGAAGCATGGTGTGATTCTTGATCGTCTGATGGAACTCCGTGTTTTTTTCCGCATCGGGCAATTCGCCGTAAAGCAGCAGGTAACAGACTTCCAGATAATCGGAATTCTCGGCCAGTTCTTCGATCGGATAACCGCGATGCAGAAGGACTCCGTTGGCGCCGTCAATGTAGGTTATGCCGGATTCGCAGGCTGCTGTTGAAATAAACCCCGGATCGTAAGTAAAGAATCCTTCCTCCACCAGGCCGCGTACATCGATGACATCAGGGCCAACAGTGCCTGAGTACACCGGTAGGTCCAAGGACTTGCCACCCACTGAAAGCGTGGCTTTCTTGTCGGTCATGGTACTCTCCTTTCTGTAAATGTTGGGAATCTGTTCAGTGTTTGGAAGCCCGGTAAGGCGAGTATTATCGCAAGACTAGGGGCAAAATATAGGGCGTTGGCTTTTTTTGTCAATGCAAAGTGACTACAAAGTGGTGATACCGCTACGAATAGCGGAGTCAGGCATAAAGTGTGAGACCCTGATTTTACGGGGTTTTGCAACCCTACGCGTTTGTAATTAGCAGGGCTACTCCTTATAATCCATAGCCCGTGATAATAGAGGACCCGCCGAGTTCAGCGCCGCATTAAGAACAGCGCAGGCCCGGCCTCCCTCCTGAGCCAATCGTGTGTAGGGCTCTCGTCTTTGCACACTGATCTGTCAACACCAACCCTCTGCCGTCGGATCCGGTCCGTCTGTAGAATAAAAAAAGAGAGTGTGAGAGCGCTGTGAATAGCAAACGACCAGTAAATCTCGATCTCGGCAAGTTTCATTTCCCGCTGCCAGCCATAACGTCCATTCTGCATCGCATCAGTGGCATCATTATTTTTATCGGTGTCGCGTTCATGCTGTACGGGCTTGACCTCTCCCTCAGCGGAGAGGCCGGCTTCAACCGGGTTAGTGACTTGCTGGACAGCTTCCTGGCGAAGCTGATTACCTGGGGCATCCTGTCCGCCCTGTTGTACCACCTGGTTGCCGGCATCAAGCACCTGCTGATGGATATGGGTATCGGTGAGGAGCTTGAAAGTGGTCGCATTGCCGCCAAAGCCACCATTGTGGTTTCCGTTATCCTCATCGTTCTGGCAGGAGTCTGGGTATGGTAAACAGCGTAACGAATCTTGGCCGAAGTGGCGTTTTTGACTGGATGGTCCAGCGCGTCACGGCTTACGTACTTGCTCTGTACACGATTTTCTTAATCGGTTTCGCGCTTACAACAGATGTAGACTATCAGGTCTGGTCAGGACTGTTCAGTCAGACCTGGTTCCGGATCCTTACCCTCCTGACTCTGATATCTATCGGTGCTCATGCCTGGGTCGGGCTCTGGACTATATCAACGGACTATATCAAGGCAACTGCACTGAGATTTCTGTTTCAGGCAGCTTGCGGACTTGCAATGTTCGTGTATCTGGTTTGGGGCATTCAGATTCTTTGGGGGCTTTAATTAATGTCTAACATCAAGACAATGTCTTACGACGCTATTGTGATTGGCGGGGGCGGTTCGGGTATGCGTGCTGCCCTGCAACTGACTGAATCCGGCGTTAATACAGCCTGTATCACCAAGGTGTTTCCGACCCGTTCGCACACGGTTTCGGCGCAGGGTGGTATCACCTGTGCAATTGCCAGTGCCGATCCCAACGATGACTGGCGCTGGCATATGTATGACACCGTGAAGGGGTCCGATTACATTGCCGACCAGGATGCAGTGGAATATATGTGTTCGGTTGGTCCCCAGGCGGTATTTGAGCTTGAACACATGGGCCTGCCGTTTTCCCGCACCGAGCAGGGCCGGATCTATCAGCGACCCTTCGGTGGCCAGTCCAAGGGTCCCGACAATCCAACTCAGGCGGCTCGCACCTGCGCGGCTGCTGACCGCACCGGCCATGCG
Organism: Marinobacter sp.; assembly: GCF_035268745.1. Lineage (GTDB taxonomy): Bacteria > Pseudomonadota > Gammaproteobacteria > Pseudomonadales > Oleiphilaceae > Marinobacter. The sequence goes on along the minus strand of NZ_DATFKH010000050.1, from coordinate 33,915 downwards.
CTGTTGCACACACTCTATCAGGCAAACCTCAAGGGCGGCACCACCTTTCTGAACGAGTGGTATGCCGTGGACCTGGTCAAGAACAGCAAAAACGAAGTTGTGGGCGTGGTTGCCATCGAAATCGAGACCGGGGAAGTGGCCTACATCAAGTCAAAGGCGACGGTGCTGGCAACGGGCGGTGCAGGGCGGATTTATGCCTCCACCACCAATGCTCTGATAAATACCGGGGACGGTATCGGGATGGCCCTGCGTGCAGGCTTCCCGATGCAGGATATGGAAATGTGGCAGTTCCATCCGACCGGTATATACGGTGCCGGCACCCTGGTAACAGAAGGCTGTCGGGGCGAGGGTGGCTACCTGATCAACTCGGAAGGTGAGCGCTTCATGGAGCGCTATGCACCCAATGCCAAAGACCTGGCGGGCCGCGATGTTGTCGCCAGATCCATGGTTATAGAAATTCTTGAAGGGCGTGGCTGTGGCCCGGAAAAGGACCACGTGCTGCTGAAACTGGATCACCTGGGCGAGGAAACGCTGAACCTGCGGCTGCCGGGTATCTGTGAGCTGTCCCGTACCTTTGCCCATGTGGATCCGGTCAAAGAGCCGGTGCCGGTCGTGCCGACCTGCCACTACATGATGGGCGGTATCCCGACCACTGTCGGCGGTCAGGCTCTGACCCAGGATAAAGACGGCAAGGATCAGCCGATCCCCGGCCTGTTCGCCTGTGGCGAGGCCGCATGTGTATCCGTACACGGTGCGAATCGCCTTGGCGGTAACTCGTTGCTCGATCTTGTTGTCTTTGGCCGGTCCGCCGGTCTTTATATTGAAGAACAGCTTCGTGGTGGCTTTGAAACCGACGTCGCGAGTGAAGAGGACATCAAGGCTGCCATGGCCCGCCTGGACCGCCTGAATTCAGCTAGCGAGGGTGAAAGCGTGGCCGATGTCCGGAAGGACCTCCAGAGCTGCATGCAGCTTTATTTCGGTGTCTTCCGCGACGGCGAAGCCATGGAGGAAGGCCTGAAGAAACTTGAGGCTATTGGTGAAAGAACCAGGAATACCAAGCTGACCGACACCAGCAATGCGTTTAACACGGCGCGGATTGAAGCGCTGGAGCTGGACAACCTCTACGAGGTTGCCCTTGCCACGGCGGTGTCCGCGGCTGAACGCAAAGAGAGCCGCGGCGCGCACGCACGCAATGATTTCACCGAGCGTGACGATGATAACTGGCTGAAGCACTCCCTCTACTTTCCGCTCGAGAAGCGGCTTGGCAAGCGGGACGTCAACTTCACGCCGAAGACTGTTCCGACTTTTGAACCGAAGGTCCGGACCTACTAAGGGGGATGTAACAATGTTGGTAAGTGTCTATCGTTACAACCCGGAAGCAGACAAAGCGCCCTATATGCAGGACGTGGAAGTTGATGTTCCGGAAGGCAAAGACCTGATGGTTCTGGACGTTCTCAATCTGATCAAGGAGCGGGATACGTCCATGGCGTACCGCCGTTCCTGTCGCGAGGGCGTTTGTGGCTCTGATGGCATGAACATGAATGGCAAGAACGGACTTGCCTGCATCACGCCGCTGTCGGAGGTGGTGAAGAAAGACAAGCTGGTGCTTCGCCCACTGCCGGGTCTCCCTGTCATCCGCGACCTGGTGGTCGATATGAGTCTTTTCTACAGCCAGTACGAAAAGGTCATGCCTTACCTGGTCAATAACAGCCCGGCGCCGGCCATCGAACGACTCCAGTCACCGGAGGAGCGGGAAAAGCTGGACGGCCTGTACGAGTGCATTCTTTGTGCCTGCTGTTCTACAGCCTGTCCGTCGTTCTGGTGGAATCCGGATAAATTCATCGGTCCGGCCGGCCTGCTGCAGGCTTATCGCTTTCTTGCGGACAGCCGTGATGACGCCCAGGAGCAGCGTCTTTCCAATCTTGACGATCCCTTCAGCGTATTCCGCTGCCGTGGCATCATGAACTGTGTCAGCGTGTGTCCGAAAGGTCTTAACCCCACAAGGGCGATTGGCCACATTCGTGATCTGCTCCTGCAGCGAGCAACTTAAGCAAATTCGACAACAGGCGCTATACTCTGCCTGATTAGAGAACACACCTCGAAGGCTCGCAGCGAAGCGGGCCTTTCAACCAATGGCTTATGGCCATAAGTTGGGGAGAGGTGCAAAATGTGCAAGCCGCGGTCGGGATCTGAATGGTTCTGCTGCGGCTTTTGCAGAGTATGATACCGGCGGATGGAAAACATCCATGTTTGGATGTGGCTGCCAGACTCAATCACGCCGAATCTCGGATTGACTGAAAACAATCGCTGGCAGACCATATTGGACTTCTCGCACCAGCCCAAGGTGAGCAATTCAACATGCACGAAAGCATAATGGAGCAACTGTGGCAGACCTCCCACCTGCAGGGTGGAAATCTGGCCTACGTCGAGCAGCTTTTCGAAACCTACCTGACTGACCCCAACGCTGTTCCTGAAGAGTGGCGAAGTTATTTCGACAGACTCCCCAGTGTTGACGGATACAGGGGGCGCGACGTCAGTCATGCGTCGATACGTCAGCAGTTCGAGCACATATCAAAAAATCAGCGTTTTGTGACCACTGGCGGTGTCCCCGCAAGTGCAACCGCGGATGCGGACAAAAAACAGATTCGCGTGCTCCAGCTTATTAACGCATTTCGCTTCCGGGGCCATCAGGAATCGGGGCTGGACCCTCTGGGAGTGTGGGAAAGAACGACGGTCGAGGATCTCAATCCTGCTTTTCACGAACTCACAGAAGCTGATTACGACCTTGAGTTCCAGACTGGCTCGCTGTGCTTTGGCAGCGAAACCATGCGGCTCAGAGACATTGTCGATGGCCTCCGTCAGACCTATTGCGGAAGCATCGGCGCGGAATACATGTATATTGTCGATACCCGCAAGAAGCGCTGGTTTCAACAGCGGATGGAGCCTGTCAGGTCCCGCCCGAAACTGGAAGTAACCACCCGCAGGCATCTGCTGGAGCGCCTGACCGCTGCTGAAGGGCTCGAGAAATATCTCGGCTCTCGTTATCCCGGCGTGAAACGGTTCGGGCTGGAAGGTGCCGAGAGCCTGATTCCCTGTCTGGACGAACTGATCCAGCGCGCCGGTAGCTATGGGGCAAAAGAAATTGTGCTTGGTATGGCCCACCGTGGTCGCCTTAATGTTCTTGTCAATACGCTGGGTAAGAATCCGAAGGAGCTTTTTGACGAGTTTGAAGGCAAGAAGCTTGCGGATTCGGGCTCCGGAGATGTGAAATACCATCAGGGCTTCTCGTCCAATGTCATGACGGATGGTGGTGAAGTCCATCTGGCACTGGCATTCAACCCGTCACATCTTGAAATCGTCTCTCCGGTCGTTGAAGGTTCCGTCAGAGCCCGTCAGACCCGTCGGGAAGACAAGGACGGCTCCCAGTGCGTGCCGATTGTCATGCATGGGGATGCGTCCTTTGCCGGCCAGGGCGTGGTGATGGAAACTTTCCAGATGTCCCAGACCCGTGGCTACGGCATTGGCGGCACTATCCATATCGTTATCAATAACCAGGTCGGTTTTACCACCAGCAGGCAGGAAGACGCCCGTTCCACTGAATACTGCACCGATGTGGCGAAGATGATTCAGGCGCCCATCCTGCACGTAAACGCGGATGATCCAGAGGCTGTTTTCTTCGTGACCCAGATGGCGATGGACTATCGTCATCAGTTCAAGGAAGACGTGGTGATTGATCTGGTCTGTTATCGTCGTCGTGGTCACAATGAGGCGGATGAGCCCGCTGCAACCCAGCCCCTGATGTACGACAAAATTCGCAAACTCAAGACTACACGCGGACTTTATGCCGAGAAGCTGATCCAGGAGGGTGTGATTGCAGAGGATGAGTCCAAGCAAACCGAGCTTGAGTACCGCGACGCCCTTGACAAGGGCGATCATGTGGTGAAGTCACTGGTAAAAGAACCGAACAAGGACCTCTATGTTGACTGGACTCCGTATCTGGGACACGAGTGGACCGCAAAGTGCAAATCCAGCGTCGCCCTGAAGACCATCCAGAAGCTCGGCAAGAAGCTGACTGCCTTGCCTGAGGGTTTCAGTATTCAACGCCAGGTCTCCAAGATTGTCAGTGACCGTGAAAAGATGACTGCCGGAGCCTTGCCGATAAACTGGGGCTACGCCGAAGTGATGGCGTACGCGACTCTGCTTGACGAGGGGCACCCGATCCGGATCACGGGTCAGGATGTTGGCCGTGGTACCTTTTCCCACCGTCATGCGGTTCTGCATAACCAGAAAAATGGCTCGACCCACATAGCGCTTGAACACATAGCTGAAGACCAGCCGAAATTCGAGATCTACGATTCATTGCTGTCTGAAGAAGCGGTCATGGCGTTTGAATACGGCTATTCCACCACGTCCCCGAGTGGTCTGGTGGTCTGGGAAGCGCAGTTCGGCGATTTTGCCAATGGTGCCCAGGTTGTCATCGACCAGTTTCTCACCAGTGGTGAGCATAAGTGGGAACGGCTCTGCGGCCTGACGTTGCTGCTGCCTCATGGATATGAAGGGCAGGGACCGGAGCACAGCTCCGCGAGACTTGAGCGCTTTCTGCAACTGTGCGCGGAACACAATATTCAGGTGTGCGTTCCGAGCACGCCGTCGCAGGTGTTCCACATGCTGCGCCGCCAGGTCAAGCGCCCGCTGCGCAAGCCGCTAGTGGCCATCACGCCAAAGAGCCTGTTGCGCCACAAGGAAGCCACATCGGATCTTGATGACCTGACATCGGGCACGTTCAAAACGATTCTGCCCGAGAAACAGCCCTCCGACCCGAAAAATGTCACCCGACTGATCATGTGCAGTGGCAAGGTCTATTTTGATCTGCTTGAGCGCAAGAAAAACGATGAACGGGATGACGTTGCGATTGTGCGAATCGAACAGCTCTATCCGTTCCCGGGTGATGATCTGGATGAATTGCTGAGTCAGTACACCGGACTGAAACACGTAACCTGGTGTCAGGAGGAGCCAATGAATCAGGGCGCCTGGTATTCGAGTCAGCATCATATGCGTAACGCTCTTTATCGGCATGATCCCAAACTTAATTTGCAGTACACCGGCCGCGACGCGTCTGCTGCTCCGGCCTGTGGTCATATGTCTGTTCATGTGGAAGAACAGAAAAAACTCGTAAATGACGCCTTTGAAATCTGACGAGCTACCGAACTAAGGATCCGAGATGTCAATTGAAATAAAAGCCCCCGTTTTTCCCGAGTCGGTCGCAGAAGGCACGATTGCGACCTGGCACAAGCAGCCAGGCGAAGCCTGCTCACGTGATGAGCTTATTGTCGATATAGAGACCGATAAAGTTGTGCTCGAGGTAGTTGCCCCGGCAGATGGTGCTATCGAAGAAGTAATGAAAGCTGAGGGTGATACCGTTGAAAGCGGCGAAGTGATTGGTAAATTCAAGAAAGGCGCCGGCGGGGAGTCCGGGTCGTCTGAAAAGGATTCAGGCGGTAGTGAAGACAAAGCATCGTCGGATGAAAAAGAACCGGCCGGAAGCTCTGATGAGTCCGCCTCCAAAGCATCAGGGGAAGCTATTCTGAGCCCGGCGGCGCGGAAACTCGCGGAAGAAAACGATATTGAGCCGGAAACCATTAAAGGCACCGGAAAAGATGGCCGTGTAACAAAAGAAGACGTACAGAATCATATAGATAATGCCGAGTCTTCCAGCTCTTCTTCAGGTGCACAGGCGCCGGCAGCCGACATGCCGGAAGTCGACCTTCAGCAAGGCGAGCGCCCGGAAAAGCGCGTACCCATGACGCGCCTGCGTGCCAGCATCGCCAAGCGACTGGTGAACGCCCAGCAGACTGCCGCCATGCTCACCACCTTCAACGAGGTCAACATGGGCCCGGTGATGGAGCTGCGCAAGCAGTACAAGGAAAACTTTGAAAAGCGTCATGGCATCAAGCTGGGCTTCATGTCGTTCTTTGCCAAGGCGGCCACGGAAGCGCTCAAGCGATTCCCCGCGGTCAATGCTTCGATTGATGGTAATGACATGGTTTACCATGGTTACCAGGACATCGGTGTGGCCGTGTCCACCGAGCGCGGACTGGTTGTCCCCGTTATCCGTGACGTGGACGGACTGGGGCTGGCGGACATTGAGAAGAAGATCGTTGAATACGGAAGCAAGGCCAAAGACGGCAAGCTGGGCATCGACGAGATGACCGGCGGCACCTTCACCATCACCAATGGTGGAATTTTCGGATCACTGATCTCGACACCGATTCTCAACCCGCCACAGACTGCGATTCTGGGTATGCACAAAATTCAGGAGCGACCCATGGCGGTGAATGGCCAGGTTGTGGTTCAGCCGATGATGTATCTGGCGCTGTCTTATGACCACCGCATGATCGATGGCAAAGAGGCGGTTCAGTTCCTCGTAGCGATCAAGGAAATGCTTGAAGACCCGGCCCGTATTCTGCTGGATGTCTGAGTTCTCACTTACCGAATCAGAAAACGGGGTTAATTATGTCTGACAAGTACGACGTTATTGTTATTGGTGCCGGGCCAGGGGGCTATGTTGCTGCTATCAAGGCGGCACAGCTGGGTCTGAAAACCGCCTGTGTGGAATCCTGGACCTCTGAAGACGGGAAAAGCCAGGTTCTGGGTGGCACTTGTCTTAACGTAGGCTGTATTCCGTCGAAGGCATTGCTGGAGATTTCCCACAAGTTTGAGGAAGCCAGCCATGACTTTGAAATGCAGGGGATCATCGCCAAAGACCTGAAAATCGATCTTGGCAAGATGATGGAGCGTAAGCTCGGTATTGTTAAGCAACTGACCGGTGGTATTGGTGGTCTGTTCAAGGCCAACGGCGTTACCTCCATACATGGTCATGGCAAGCTGCTGGCCAACCACAAGGTCGAGGTTACCGACAAAGACGGAAAGTCGACCGTATACGAGGCCGAGAACGTCATTCTTGCCAGTGGTTCAAAACCCATCGAGATTCCGCCCGCACGCTTCGACGGTGAGTCCATTGTCGACTCTGAAGGCGCCCTCGAGTTTGACGAAGTGCCGAAACGCCTGGGTGTTATCGGTGCTGGTGTTATCGGTCTTGAACTGGGCAGCGTCTGGGCCAGACTGGGTTCGGAAGTTACCATGCTCGAAGCGGTGGATACGTTCCTGCCAGCGGTGGATCAGCAGATTGCCAAGGACACCCTGAAACAGTTCCAGAAGAAAGGTCTGAACATTGTTCTCGGTGCCCGAATGACCGGCGCCGAGGTCAAGCGCAAGCTGGTACACGTGACCTATGAAGATGCCAATGGCAAACATGAGCAGAAATTCGACAAGCTGATTGTTGCTGTCGGCCGCAGGCCCTATACCGACAACCTTCTGGCTGAAGACTCGGGCGTCAAGATGGATGAGCGGGGCTTCATTTTTGTCGATGACACCTGCAAGACCGAAGCGCCCGGGGTCTGGGCCGTCGGTGACGTGGTTCGCGGACCCATGCTGGCCCACAAGGCGTCGGAGGAAGGCGTGATGGTTGCCGAGCGTATCGCCGGGCACAAACCTCAGGTCAACTACGACTGCATTGCGAACGTGATCTATACCTTCCCGGAAGTGGCCTGGGTCGGCAAGACCGAGGAAGAGCTGAAATCCGAAGGCGAGGCCTACAAGACCGGGGTTTTCCCGTTCGCGGCAAACGGCCGGGCCATGGCCGCCAACTCGGCTGCCGGTATGGTAAAAATTATTGCGGATGAGAAAACTGACCGCATTCTTGGCTTTCACGTGGTAGGACCACAGGCTTCGGAAATCGTGGCACAGGGTGTCATCGCCATGGAGTTCGGCTCCAGTGCCGAGGATCTGGCGCTGACCTGTTTTGCGCATCCGACTCTGTCAGAGTCTGTACACGAGGCAGCACTGGCTGTGGACGATGGGGCGATTCACGTCGCCAACCGTCGCAAGAAGAAGTAACGCGAACAAGGAACCAGGGGGCGCCGACAGAGGCGCCCCATTGCTATCTTCCATAACATAGCGGGATACAAACTATGAATTTGCACGAATATCAGGGCAAGCAGCTATTTGCTGAATATGGCCTGCCGGTATCCAAAGGGGTCGCCTGCGATACCCCCAAGGACGCGGTGGCCGCAGCTGACGAAATCGGCGGCGACGCATGGGTTGTCAAAGCCCAGGTACACGCTGGTGGCCGCGGTAAGGCCGGTGGTGTAAAACTGGTCAAAAGCAAGGACGAAATCCGCGCCTTTGCCGAGCAGTGGCTGGGCAAGAATCTGGTGACTTACCAGACCGACGAGCACGGCCAGCCGGTCAGCAAAATTCTGGTGGAAGCCCTGACCGATATTGATCAGGAACTTTATCTGGGCGCCGTTGTGGACCGTGGTAGCCGTCGTATTGTTTTTATGGCGTCCACCGAGGGTGGCGTTGAAATTGAAAAGGTCGCGGAAGAAACTCCGGAAAAGATTCTGCGCGCAGAGATCGATCCGCTGGTCGGGGCGCAGCCATACCAGGGCCGCGAGCTTGCGTTCAAACTGGGGCTTGAAGGCAAGCAGATTGGCCAGTTCACCAAGATGTTCGTTGCACTGGCGAAGCTCTTTGAAGAGCGTGACCTGGCGTTGATGGAAATTAATCCGCTGGTGATTACATCCAGCGGCGACCTGCACTGCCTGGATGCCAAAATCGGGGTGGATGGCAATGCCCTTTACCGCCAGAAAAAGATTCAGGAAATGCACGACCCGTCTCAGGAAGATTCCCGTGAAGCCGAAGCCGCCAGGTGGGAACTCAACTACGTGGCGCTTGACGGCAATATCGGTTGCATGGTGAACGGTGCCGGTCTTGCCATGGGCACCATGGATATTATCAAGCTTTCCGGCGGCCAACCTGCCAACTTCCTTGACGTTGGGGGCGGTGCGACCAAAGAGCGCGTTTCCGAAGCCTTCAAGATCATTCTTTCCGACACCAACGTGAAAGCCGTACTGGTCAACATTTTCGGTGGTATTGTCCGCTGCGACATGATCGCAGAAGGTATTGTCGGTGCGGTGAAAGAGGTGGGCGTTAAAGTACCGGTGGTTGTCCGCCTGGAAGGTAACAACGCAGAGATAGGCACCAAGGTCCTGGCTGACAGTGGCCTGAACATAATCGCTGCAACCAGCCTGGCCAATGCCGCAGAGCAGGTCGTTAACGCCGCGGGGGGTAAATAATGAGTATCCTGATTAACAAAGACACCAAGGTTATCTGCCAGGGCTTTACCGGCGCTCAGGGTACTTTTCACTCCGAGCAGGCTATTGAGTACGGCACCAGAATGGTAGGGGGCGTCAGCCCGGGTAAGGGTGGCACCAAGCACCTGGGCCTGCCGGTATTCAACACGGTTCGCGAAGCGGTAGAAGAAACGGGCGCTCAGGCTACGGTTATTTATGTGCCTGCTCCCTTCTGTAAAGATGCCATCATCGAAGCGGCGGACGCCGGTATTGAGCTGATTGTATGCATTACCGAAGGTATCCCGACCATCGACATGCTTTACGCCAAAGAGTATGCAGACCGGAATGGAGTACGCATGATCGGGCCTAACTGCCCGGGCGTGATTACACCGGAGCAGTGCAAGATCGGCATCATGCCGGGGCATATTCACCAGCCGGGTAAAGTCGGGATTGTGTCACGCTCCGGTACGCTGACCTATGAAGCGGTCAAGCAGACTACGGACTTCGGTTTCGGCCAGTCAACCTGTGTCGGTATCGGCGGCGATCCGATCCCGGGGTCGAACTTCATCGATATTCTGCAACTTCTGCAGGAGGATCCGGAGACCGAGGCCATCGTGATGATCGGTGAGATCGGCGGCACCGCTGAAGAAGAGGCCGCAGCCTTTATCAAGGCCAACGTGACCAAGCCGGTGGTTGCCTATATCGCCGGTGTTACTGCGCCTCCGGGCAAGCGTATGGGGCATGCGGGTGCCATTATTTCCGGTGGCAAGGGAACCGCGGATGAAAAATTCGCAGCCCTGAATGATGCCGGTGTTAAAACCGTCCGCAGTCTCGCCGAAATTGGCAAAGCCCTGAAGGACGTGACCGGCTGGTAACGCCGTCCGTTCACAGAAAGCCCCCGGGTCTGCTTGGCGGACTTCCGGGGGCTTTTTGTTTAACGCCGGACCTTCATCAGACTATAATGCCCGGTCAGCTTCCAGATGGTGGCTGACCATTTTTTCAGAAGGAGTTCATGCTTTGAGTTCTGTCGATTCCCAGCAACGGATACTGTCCGGTATGCGTCCCACCGGAAAGTTGCACCTTGGCCACTATCACGGTGTCCTCAAGAACTGGGTAAAACTCCAGCATGAATTCGAGTGTTTCTTTTTTGTCGCCGACTGGCACGCATTGACCACCAACTATGATGACCCCAGCGGCATAGAACACAGCGTGTGGGAGATGGTGGTCGACTGGCTGGCTGCCGGAGTCAATCCCGGCTCATCGACCCTGTTTATCCAGTCCAGGGTGCCGGAACATGCCGAATTGCATCTGTTGCTGTCGATGATTACGCCTCTGGGCTGGCTCGAACGCATTCCGACCTATAAGGACCAGCAGGAAAAGCTGCGGGAAAAGGATCTGGCGACCTATGGTTTCCTGGGCTATCCGTTGCTGCAGAGCGCCGATATTCTCGTGTATCGTGCCGGCCGGGTACCGGTGGGCGCGGACCAGGTGTCCCATGTCGAGATTACCCGCGAGATTGCACGGCGGTTCAATCATATTTACGGACGCGAGCCGGGGTTCGAAGAGCAGGCCGAAGGCGCGATCGTCAAGATGGGCAAAAAGAACGCCAAACTCTACCGCACGCTCAAGAATCGCTATCAGGAAGCAGGGGATATGGAAGCCCTGGAAACCGCCAGGGCGCTATTGAAAGAACAGCAGAACATTTCGCTGGGGGATCGCGAACGTCTATACGGCTATATTGAAGGCGGCGGCAAGGTAATTCTGCCAGAGCCCCGGCCCCTGCTGACGCCGGATTCGAAGATGCCGGGTCTGGACGGACAGAAAATGTCAAAATCCTACAACAACACCATCGGCCTCAGGGAACACCCCGATACCGTCTCCCGCAAAGTCCGGACCATGCAGACAGATCCTCAGCGTGTTCGTCGCACGGACCCCGGCGAACCTGAAAAATGCCCGGTCTGGGGGCTGCATAAAGTATATTCAGACGAGCGTACCCAGATGTGGGCGCAGAATGGTTGCCGCAGCGCAGGGATCGGATGTCTGGAGTGCAAGAAACCGCTGATCGACGCCATTGTGGAAGAGCAGAAACCACTTCATGATCGCGCCGCGGAGTACGAGAGCAATCCGGATCTGGTCAGGGCGATCATTGAAGATGGCTGTGAAACCGCCCGTGACGCCGCAAGGGACACCCTTGAAGAGGTCAGGGCAGTGATGGGGCTAAAGTACCGCTAGAGCAGAAAGGTACCATCAGAACTTTATGACCGAAGAAACCACAGAAAATCCGACTACTGATACGCAGGTGGCGTCGCCGGAAGGCCCGTCGCCGTTCGCCCGTGTGTCTGGCAAAACTGTGGTGGACATGCCGAATGACCTTTACATTCCGCCGGACGCACTGGCGGTTTTTCTCGAGGCATTCGAAGGACCGCTGGATCTTCTGCTTTATCTGATCCGCCGTCAGAACATGGACATCCTGGATATCGATGTCAGCGAGATCACCCGGCAGTATATGGACTATATCGGCGCCGTCGATTCCATGCGGTTCGAGCTGGCCGCCGAGTACCTGGTGATGGCGGCAACCCTGGCTGAAATAAAATCCCGGATGTTGCTGCCCCGGCAGCACACGGAAGACGAGGAAGAAGTCGACCCCCGCGCGGAGCTGATTCGACGGCTCCAGCAATACGAGCGCTTCAAGCAGGCGGCTGAGGACATTGACCGGTTGCCGCGCCAGGAGCGGGATTCGTTCGCAGCTTCCGCAGCATTGCCAACGCTTCACTCGGCCCAGACCCAGCCTGACGTGGATTTGCGGGAAATGCTGTTGGCGCTGCGCGGCGTTCTTGCCCGGGCTGAGCTGTTTACCAGCCATCATGTTGAACGGGAGCGGCTTTCCACAAGGGAGCGGATGTCCGCTATTCTTGCTGCATTGACCGATGATCAGTTTGTCACCTTCCAGAGCCTGTTTACCCCCGAGGAAGGTAAACTGGGTGTTGTTGTCAGTTTTCTGGCGACCCTTGAGCTGGTCAAGGAGCAACTGATTGAAGTCGTCCAGGGGGAGGTGTTGGGTCCAATTCACGTTCGGGCAAGAGCCGTGAGGTGAATAAACACAGGCGGATGTTGAGTCTATGAACGAAGAAAGTCTCCGGAAGCTACAGGCAATCGCCGAAGCCGCTCTGCTGGCCGCCGGCAGGCCCATGTCCCTGGATCAGTTGCGGGAGCTGTTCGATGAAGAAGAACGGCCGGCGCGCCAGGTCATGGAACACGTGATGGTGCTGCTTGACGCTGCCTGTGAGGGCCGTGGATTTGAGCTCAGAAAAGTGGCCAGTGGCTACCGGTTGCAGGTGCGTGAAGTCTATGCACCCTGGGTCGGGCGACTGTTTGAGGAAAAACCGCAGCGTTACTCTCGTGCGCTACTGGAAACCCTGGCGTTAATCGCTTACCGCCAGCCCATCACCCGGGGTGAAATTGAAGATATTCGTGGCGTCACTGTCAGCACCAATATCATCAGGACCCTGCAGGAAAGGGAATGGGTAAGGATCGTGGGCCATCGGGATGTGCCCGGTCGTCCGGCGATGTATGCCACGACCCGGCAGTTCCTGGATTATTTTAATCTTCAGGGGTTGGATCAGCTTCCGCCGCTGTCGGAAATCCGCGATCTGGAAGCAATTGGTCGCGAGATTGAAAGCAACATGCAGGCGGAAATCGAATTCGAAGGAACGCTTCACTGATATTGCCGCTTTGGCAGTTTTTTATTAAAGGACCTATTGATGGCGGCTGATCGCCCCGGAAAACCCGATCCAGGCACCTCAAAAACAACCACGACGGACGAACCGGAACGTATCCAGAAGCTTCTGGCACGGGCCGGCGTTGGTTCCCGCCGCGAAGTCGAGAGCTGGATCGAAGCCGGTCGGCTTCAGATCAATGGCAGGCCAGCGATGCCGGGGCAGAAGGCTACGGTAAGTGACAGGATAGAACTGGATGGCAAGCGGCTGGATATTAAAGCGGGCGCAGAGGTCCTCAGGCGGGTGCTGATCTATAACAAGCCCGAGGGCGAAGTGACGACACGTCGCGATCCTGAGGGCAGGCCAACGGTTTTTGATCGCCTGCCAAGACTGCCTGACCACCGCTGGATTGCCATTGGTCGACTGGATATCAACACCACCGGGCTGGTTCTCTTTACCACCGACGGTGAGCTGGCAAACCGGCTGATGCACCCCTCAAGACAGATTGATCGTGAATACGCCGTGCGGGTGTTTGGCGAGGTGGACGAAGCCATGATCAGGCGCCTGTCCGAAGGCGTACTGCTGGACGATGGCACCGCACGATTCACGGATATTTCCGAGGCCGGGGGCAAGGGCATCAATCAATGGTTCCATGTCACCCTGATGGAAGGCCGCAACCGGGAGGTCCGGCGGCTATGGGAATCCCAGGGCGTGCGGGTAAGCCGACTCAAACGGGTTCGCTATGGCCCGGTATTTCTGCCCAGTCGCCTGAGTATGGGTAAATGGGAGGAACTGGACCAGAAAGCGGTGGATTCGTTGAGTCGCATGGTGGAACTGCCGCCGGTTGATATTCCCGCCAAAACGCCGTCGGAAAAAAAGATCGATGACCGCAAACAGCGCAAGCATGGCGGACCCGCAAGGCGCAAACCCGGAACCCCCAGGTGGCAGGTATCCGGTGGACAGAATATGGATGACGACAGAGCAGTAAAAAGAGGCCGCAATAAAAAACATCGAGGCTGACAGCGCAAAAGTACTCAGCCATGGGTAATCGCTGCGAATACCCGGGTGCAATTGCGGCCGTTATCTTTCGCCCGGTAGAGCGCTTCATCGGCCCGTGCCAGCCATTGCTTCGGGTCTTCTTCCGGCAACCCCATGGCGACCCCGCAACTTGTGGTAACAGCGATTGTGGCTTCGCCACAGCGGACCCGGATGGTGCTTATGAACTGCCGGATCCGGTCGGCGACTGCCCTGGCGTCGGCCTCGCTGGTCTGGGGCAGTAGAATGGCAAATTCTTCGCCGCCGAAGCGGTAGACCTCGTCGGAGGTCCGGATGGCATTCTGCAACTCCTGGGCTGCAAGTTGCAGAACGCGGTCGCCAATAATGTGCCCGTACTGGTCATTGATGGATTTGAAATGGTCCAGATCACAGAGGATCAATGAATTCTGCAGACCATGGCGATTGCTCAGCGAGGTCGCTCTTGCCATGGCATCGTTCATGGCGCGTTTGTTCGGGATTCCCGTGAGCGGATCGGTCAGTGCCGCCTGCTCAACGGCAAGGTACTGGCAGGCATTGCGAACCGGACAGATGGCTGCGCCGAGGATCAACTCCAGGCCCTGGAGTTCCCTTTCGGTAAAGCGCCTCTTGCGGCTGAACGTGAGCGAGCCGTAAAACTGACCCTCCAGATTCAGCCGGTAGTCGCAGCGGTGGGGGCCACCAATACCGGTGGCGTAGACAAAATCTTTCGATGCAATCTGGTGACGATAAGTCATGCAGTCAAACGGAATAACCGACATCATTTCCTCGGCAATAATACCCATCTGGGTTGCCAGGGACAGGGTGGTTGAGAGTCTTCTGGTGAGTCGCGTCAGAACATCGGGCGATTCATTCCAGTTCTTGTGTGTCTGCACCAGCGTCGCCAGTTTTTGAGTGGTCTGGACGGAACCTGTAATGCCTGGACTCTGTTTCACTGTTGTTGCCCCGGTTTGCCATTTGAATCTGTCGAAGCACAAGTCTTGCCAGGAAACAAAAACCATATATATAACAGAAAGTAAGAAAACTTATTTAATATAAAATCCGTCGATTTATTGAGGTCATGTACCTGTTCGCCAATTTTATGGCAGAATCTTTCCGCCCTCGTCCGGCAACTGAAAATACTCCGGGAGGATGGGGCTTGCCGACGCCTGTGATAAACTTCCGCACTTCATGTTCAGGCGCTCATTGCAGGGGTTGTTCAGTTATATGAGGTTCAGGGCCCCCGAAAATCTGTCCAAGAAGATTGGCCATCATGATGACCCGGCCCGGCTGGAACAGGTTATCCGGAAGTTTGGCGAACATCAGCGCCATCAGGTGCTCAGTAACCTTGGAACAGGAGCCTGATATGAGACTCAAGTCCATCAAACTGGCGGGGTTCAAGTCGTTTGTTGACCCGACGACGGTTCCGTTCCCGACCAATATGACCTCGGTTGTCGGGCCCAACGGCTGTGGAAAATCCAACATCATTGATGCCGTGCGCTGGGTGATGGGGGAAAGTTCCGCCAAGTATCTCCGTGGCGAATCCATGACCGACGTCATTTTCAACGGGTCCAGCGCCCGCAAGCCCGTGGGTCAGGCCACTATTGAACTGGTCTTTGATAACAGCGATGGCTCCGCACCGGGTGAATTTGTAAAGTTCAATGAAATATCGGTTCGCCGCCGCGTCTCCAGAGAGGGACAGTCTGAATATTTTCTCAATGGCTCCAGGTGTCGCCGCCGTGACATCACCGATCTGTTTCTTGGCACCGGACTCGGGCCACGGAGTTACGCCATCATCGAGCAGGGTATGATTTCCCGGCTTATTGAAGCCAAACCGGAGGAATTGCGGGTCTACATCGAAGAAGCCGCGGGCATTTCCAAGTACAAGGAGCGCCGGAAGGAAACCGAAAGCCGGATTCGCCGCACCCAGGAAAACCTGGAACGCCTGACCGACCTGCGGGATGAGCTGGGGCGTCATTTGCAGCATCTTTCGCGACAGGCAGAGGCGGCTGAAAAGTATAAAAGCTACAAACACGAAGAACGCGGCAAGAAGGCGGAACTGATTGTGCTGCGGTGGCAGGCGCTGGACCGGGAGCTGCAGAACTCCAGGGCGCGCATTGGTGACACCGAACTGGAGCTGGAGCAACATCTGACCGCAAGAGTCAGCCTGGAAACGTCTCTGGAAACACTTCGCGAAGACCACCAGGAGCGCAACGAGCATTTCAATCGGGCGCAGGCGAAATATTACCAGGCCGGCGCTGATATCGCGCGCATTGAACAGAGTCTCGATCACCACCGGGAACGCAGCCGCCAGACCGCTGCCGAGCTTGATCAGGCAATGGCGAACCAGCGTGAACTGGCGCGGGAACTTGAACAGGACGAAAACAGGCTGGCTGCCATCCGGGCCGAGCTGGCTGAGCTGATTCCGGAGCAGGAATCCCTGAGCCTGGCATCCGAGGAATCCGGCGCCAGACTCCAGCAGGCCGAGGAAGCCATGTCGCAGTGGCAGCATCAGTGGGAAGGTTTCAGTGCCCGCTATGCCGATGCACGCCGTCAGGCCGAGCTTGCCCAGTCCCGGATTCAGTCTCTGGAAACTGCAATCGAGCAGCTTCGCAACCGCCAGCAGCGAATGGGGGATGAAAAGACACAGCTTGAGGATCAGTTTGACCGGGCCGAGCTCGACGCCATGCTGGAGCAGCAGGAGATTCTCGAGCTGCGCCGGGAAGAGGCCGGGGAACGTATCAGTCAGTTGCAGGATGAACTCCAGGAAGCCCGCTATCAGCAGCGTGGTGCCGAAAGCGCGGCAGCGGATGAGAGGCAGTCTGTGCAGAATCTGCGGGCCTCGCTGGACTCACAGCAGGGCCTGCTGGACGAACAGCTGGATGGCCAGAATGATGCCCTGAAAAGCTGGCTTGGCGATCAGAATCTCGGCAACAGGGATCGCCTGGCCACCCGCTTGCGGGTGGAAAGCGGCTGGGAATATGCGGTTGAACAGGTGATCGGGCGCTTCAGTCAGGGCATGAGTGTGCCCGTTCTCGATCCGCTTGAGAACGCTCTGACAGGGGCACCGCGAGGGCTGGCCGTGGTAAGTCAGCAAACCGGCGACCTGATCCCTGACAGCGGCACCCTGGCGGCCAGAGTAGAGGGTGCCGGCGGCATGATGCCGGTGCTGGCTATGGTCGATACCGCAGAAACTCTGGAGCAGGCGCTGCAACGGCGGGGCTCGCTTGAACCGGGCCGGAGCATCATAACGGCCGAAGGTGCCTGGCTGGCCAGGGACTGGATGCTGATGCCGGATTCTGAATCTTCCCATGTGGGTATTCTCGAACGGCAGCGCAAGGTGACGGAACTGGCTTCCGGACTCGAGCAGGCCGAGTCGCGCCTGGAAGCCGCGGAGTCCCGGCTGGAACACTATCAGCAACGTGCCGAGCAAGCCGAGCAGGCCCGGGAAACGGCGCAGTCTGAACAGTCCGGCGTCGAGCGCGAGCTTGCCGCCCTGTCGTCGCGGATCAGCGGCATCAGGGCCCGCGCCGAACAGATCGAAGATCGTCTGCAGCGCATCGGCGAGGATATGACGGATATCGCCCTGCAACTCGAGGACCAGCAGGAGCAGTTGCTTGCGGCGCGGGAAGAGTGGCAGGAGGCTCTGGCCTCAACCGAGCAGAGTGATGATGAGAAAGAGCAGCTTCTTGAGCGCCGGGACACCCTGCGGGAACGGCTTGATGGTCTGCGGCAGCAGGCACGGCACGACCGCGATCGCGCCCATCAGTTACAGTTGCAACTGCAGTCGTTGCAAAGCCAGCGCGATGGCCTTGAACAGACTCTTGACCGAATGCAGCTGCAGAAAGAGCGGCTGGACGAGCGCCTCGAACTCCTTGGTGACAGTCGGGAAACGGCAGAGGAGCCCATTGAGGATCTGCAGATGCAGCTTGAGGGGCTTCTGGACCGCCGCCTTGCGGAAGAGCAGAAACTGGCGGCGGCCAGAGACGCGCTTGAAGATATTGACCGGCAGGTTCGCGAGCAGGAGCAGGGTCGAAGCCGCGCGGAAATCCGGATCCAGGAGGTGCGGGCAGGCCTGGAGCAGGCAAGAATGGAGTCACAGGCCACCGAAATCCGTGCCGCGCAGTATCTGGAGCAGCTCACCGATCTGAATCTTCAGCTTCAGGATGTGGTTGGCGGGCTCCCGGAGGATGCCACCGAGCAGGCCTGGTCGGATGCTCTGGAAAGGATTGCGGCGCGGATTCAGCGTCTGGGTGCCATTAACCTGGCTGCGATAGAAGAGTACCAGGTGCAGAGTGAACGCAAGCAGTACCTCGACAGTCAGAATGCGGACCTGATGGAGGCGCTTGAGACCCTCGACACGGCCATCCGCAAAATCGACCGGGAAACCCGTCAGCGCTTCAAGGAAACCTTCGACAAGGTGAATGGCGGGCTTCAGGCCCTTTTCCCCAAGGTGTTCGGGGGCGGCAATGCCAGTCTTGAACTGACCGGGGAAGATCTGCTCGAGACCGGTGTTGCCATTATGGCGCGCCCTCCGGGTAAGAAAAACAGTACGATTCACCTCTTGTCCGGTGGCGAGAAAGCCCTCACGGCCATCGCTCTGGTGTTTTCCATCTTCCAGCTCAATCCCGCGCCTTTCTGTATGCTGGATGAGGTGGACGCTCCGCTTGACGATGCCAACGTGGAGCGTTATGCGAATATGGTGAAAGAAATGTCGAAGCAGGTGCAGTTTATTTTTATCACTCACAACAAGATCTCCATGGAAATGGCCGATCAGTTGATGGGCGTGACCATGCACGAGCCCGGGTGTTCGCGCCTGGTATCGGTTGATGTCGACGAAGCAGCGGCCCTGGCCCAGGCCTGAAACACGGAACTGATGACAAATTGGCCATCTCGGCCGGCTAAGCGTTGTATTCAAATGGGCGTTTTCATAGAGTAACGGTGTTACTGATATCGCAGACAGGACAGTAAGGCTATGTCTTTAAGGGAATGGTTAATTGCCATTGGCGCTCTGGTGGTAATCGGGGTTGTCATTGATGGCATTCGGCGCATGCGTCGGGCACGCAAGGAATCTGTGGCCATCTCGTCAGGCATGGGTGCCGATGATCTTGATCCATCGCCGCTGGATGATGACTTCAATCCGGAACTGCCAAACGGAGGCGCCAGAACGATAGGCCGGGATACCCTTGAAGACAGGGGCTACGTCAAACCACAGAAATCCCGTTTTGGCAACCCGCCGCCGAGGCCAACCCGGCCGGTTACGGCGGCGAAGGAGACCGCAGATTCGACCGTTGCGGCTGAAGAAAGTCCCGGTGAGAGATTCTCTGCAACCGGCGACGACGCCGACCCGGAGATTGAATCTGGCTGGGGATCGGCCGACGAGCCCGCCGTTGACGCGGATGGGGACGATGGCATCCTTGGCGAAGCCCGCGTTGTCGGGGCTAAGGAGCCGGCGGCGCCGCAGACCGGGCAAAATTCCTGGAAGCAGCGCAAGGAACCGCCGGTCCTGACCTCCGAAGTCGAAGAGGATACCGCCAGGCGAGCGCCGGTCGGCAAGGAGTCTGACCAGCCGCTGGCCGGAGCCAACCGCCCGGAAGCGCGGGAAGTGGTGGTGATCAACGTGCTGGCGAAAACAGGCGAGAATTTCAGCGGCAAAAAACTGAAAGAGCTGTTCGAGGCCTGCGGGCTGCAGCACGGTGACCTCGACATCTACCATCGTCATGAGCAAACAGATACCCGCAGCCCGGTTCAGTTCAGCGTTGCCAGTGCGGTTGAGCCGGGCACCTTCCGGCCGGAAGAGATGGCACAACTCTCGACGCCGGGAATCAGTTTTTTCATGAGTATGCCGGGGCCGTCGAATTCGCTACAGGCCTTCGAGTTCATGCTCGAGACAGCTCAGTGTGTGGTCCGTAATCTGGGCGGGGAACTGAAAGACGAACGCCGCAGTGTCATGACCGCACAAACCATTGAACACTGCCGTCAAAGAATCCGCGAATATGAGCGGAAAAACCGATCTCCGGGACAATGACTGACCACCAGGCAAAAAAGCGGGCAGAAGAACTTCGCCAGGCTTTGACAGATTACAACTACCGGTATTATGTACTTGATGATCCCGAGGTTCCGGATTCCGAGTACGACCGTCTGTTTCGCGAACTGCAGGAGATTGAACAGGCGCACCCTTCGCTGATTACTGCGGATTCCCCGACCCGCCGGGTGGGCAGCGGCGCAGAAACCCTGTTCGAATCTGTTTCCCACCGCATTCCGATGCTGTCGCTGGATAATGCTTTTTCCGATGACGAGCTGAAAGACTTTGATCGGCGGATCAGGGACCGGCTTAAAAGCGACGATCCCATCGAGTATGTCTGCGAGCCCAAACTGGACGGCCTTGCCGTCAGCCTGCACTACGATGACGGTATACTTACCCGCGCAGCGACGCGGGGCGACGGTTACACCGGCGAGGATATTACCGCGAACATCCGCACCATCGCGTCGGTGCCACTCAGGCTCCGGGGGCAGAAGGTTCCCGGCCTGGTTGAGGTCCGCGGTGAGGTGTATATGCCGAAATCCGGCTTCGAGAAGCTGAATCAGACGCTGGCAGAAAAGGGCGACAAAACCTTTGTAAACCCCCGCAACGCAGCCGCAGGCAGCCTGCGACAGAAAAAACCGACGGTGACAGCGCGGCGCCCGCTGGAAATGTGTGCCTACAGTGTTGCCCTGGAAGACGAGAGCACCATGCCGCCCACCCACTGGGAAGGGCTTCAGCAGGTCAAGTCCTGGGGTTTCCGGACCAATCCGGAAATGCGCCTGGTCACCGGCGTTGATGCCTGCCTCGAGGCATACCGGGACCTGCTCGACAAACGTAACGAACTGCCCTACGAGATCGATGGCATTGTGTTCAAGGTTAATAGTCTGGCCCTGCAACAACAGCTTGGCTTTGTTTCCAGGGCGCCCCGCTGGGCCATTGCCCAGAAGTTTCCGGCCCGGGAAGAACTGACCGTTATTGAAGACGTGGAATTCCAGGTTGGACGTACCGGTGCCATAACCCCGGTTGCCCGCCTGAAACCGGTCTTTGTCGGCGGTGTCACCGTGAGCAATGCAACGCTTCACAATATGGATGAAATCCGTCGTCTGGATGTCCGGATCGGCGACACTGTTTTCGTTCGCCGGGCAGGGGATGTTATTCCCCAGGTGGTGAAGGTTTTGCCGGATCAGCGCCCTGACGATGCCAGAACGGTTAGCCTGCCGCCGGACTGTCCCGTCTGTCACTCCGATATCGTGCAGCTTGAGGGCGAAGCGGTCGCCCGCTGTTCTGCCGGTCTCTACTGTCCGGCCCAGCGCAAGGAGGCCATCCGCCATTATGCCTCGCGAAAAGCCATGGACATTGAAGGCCTGGGTGACAAGTGGATCGATATTCTGGTCGACCGGGAACTGGTAAGGACGGTCGCTGACCTTTATCGGCTGAAGAAATCCGACCTGACCGGGCTTGAGCGGATGGGCGACAAGTCTGCCTCCAACCTGATCAATGCCGTCGACCAGTCTAGAAATCCCGTACTCTGGAGGTTTCTGTATGCGCTGGGCATCCGGGAAGTTGGAGAAGCAACAGCGAAAGCCATTGCAAGCCATTTTGGTAGCCTGGAAGCAATCAGTCAGGCTGACGAGGAGAGTCTGCAGACGGTGCCGGATGTGGGCCCCATTGTGGCAGGGCATATCCGCAGTTTTTTCGGGCAGAGCCATAATATCGACACGCTTGAGGCCCTGAAGGAGGCGGGAGTTGAGTGGCAGCAAGAGGAAATCACCGCCCGCGAACAACCTTTTAGAGGTGAAACCTGGGTGCTGACAGGGACTCTGTCCACCATGACCCGGGATGAGGCGAAAGCCTGTCTGGAGAGTCTGGGGGCAAAGGTTGCGGGCAGCGTATCGGCAAAGACCTCCTGTGTAGTGGCTGGAGAATCCGCCGGTTCCAAGCTCGCAAAAGCTGAAAAACTGGGTGTTCCGGTGATGGATGATGAAGCATTTACCGATTTTCTGAGCCGTCACAATTTTCTCTGACGCCCCGTAATGGCCCCGTGTCCGGAATTCCCGCAACGACCGGCCGCCCTGGCCTGGTCCTGATTACACCCGGCCTTCCTGGCGGCCGACGTTGGCATACAGACGCAGGTAATCCGTGCTGGTCACGATACCGGCCGGCTGGCCATCAGGAGCAATAATCAGGGCAGCATTCAACTGGTGAGCCAGCATCAGGCGGGCAAGCTGATGGGCGTCGGTTTCAGGTGACGCCGTCAGAAAGGCCGGTAATTCAAGATTGACCAGGGCGGATTGCGTGGACGCTGCACGATTGTCATTAAGCCAGGCCAGGAGCCAGCGAAGTTCCACCAGACCTGCGACATTGCCCTCGGCTGTCACTACCAGGTGGCTGACGCCGCGCTCATCCATTATGTCCAGAGCTTCGGCCAGCGAGGTTGGAGCGGGCACCGAAACCACCATCGGCGTGCAGATTTTCGACACCGGCAAGTAAGGACGTTGCTCCCTGTGTTCGCCGGATGCTGCCGCGCCGTATTGCTCCAGTGCCCTGTGGCGCCCGGAATTTTCGGCCTGCAGAAATTCCGCATCGGTGGCTTCGCTGTGGCTGACATTGATGCGTTGGGGCTCCTCCACTTCAGACACATTGCCCACCCTTCGACCCCGGAAAATTTCCGGCAATCGGGTGCCGACCGGCCTTCCTGGTTCGCTGACGTGAATAGACATAGGCATTTATCCCATAAGGCCAGACTGCTCGACTTGGTTATCGGCCGGTGATCAGGCTTCTGCAGTTAGCGCGTACCCGCCATTATGTTTTCCCGGCCTGGTGGCTACGCTGCGTCGCTACGCGTTTTACCAGATTTTCCGGGAGACAGGCGGGTTGCCCTGAGATCAGGTCTGCCAGGTATTCTGCCAGCAGCGGCGCATAGGTCAGCCCTTTGCTGCCCAGACCGGTCAGCAGGTAAAGCCCGTTCAGCATCCGGCCTTCCCGCGTTTTCATCACGCCCGCTGTTGGCTGGTAATCGTGGGTGGTACATCGAAAACCGACCCGGCCGCGGCTGCGGGCCGCAATCTCTGTAATTCTGGACGAATCCAGCGCGGCTGGCAAAAGATCCGCCAGCATGTCCAGGTTTTCCCGGTCACTTTGTGCGGAGACGGCCGGTGATGGGTCGTGGAGATCAAAGGTTGCGCCAACCAGGGCGCTGCCGTCATGGACCGGGTTCAGGTAGCCCGGCCCACAAACGACCACTTGTGGCGCATTTATGCTGTTTTCCGGCAGCTCGGTAATCTGCCCGCGGATCCGTTTCATACGGAATTGGCCATCTAGCGGGATAAGCCCGGGTGTGTCTGGCCCCGCACAGATAACCACCTGGTCAAATCTGAGTGATTCTCCCTGGCTGGAAACAAGCGACCAGCCTGCGCCTTCATTCTTGATGGTGTCGACGGCAAATCCGAAACGGTGAGAAATATCAGGATGGCTGGCCAGACTCTGGCACAGCTTTGCTGGCTGGAGCCATCCGCTGGCTGGAAACCAGAGTCCACCGTGATTTATGGGTATGCCGGCAATAGCGCTGGCCCGGTCGGCACTAACCGGTTCAAAAATCCTGGCCGGATACTGGTTCTTGGCCAGGAAACGCGCCTGTCGGTCTGCTTCTGCGTCACTGTAGGCCAGTTGCAGCAGGCCGGTTGGATGCCAGCCCGCGCCCTCAAAGCGTCTGTAAAACCGCTGGCTGAACATCAATGCAGCCAGCGCGAGCTGGGTCTGGTCGTTGTAATCGACACCAAGTTTGACGTACAGCGCGCCCTGACGATTGCCCGACGCCGCAGAGGCTACAGACCCGGCTCTGTCAATCAGGGTCACCTTGCAATGGCGTCTGGCAAGATTATCAGCGAGCAGTGAGCCGGCAATGCCAGCGCCCACTATCCCTATGGTCCCGGCATTGCCTGCGGGTGCCGGGCCTGGAGATTCCAGCTCCGGGCAGCCATCACCGGGCCGGGTGGTGGCGGCAAGCCAGGCATCGGCGCTGAATTCAAGCTGATTCCGCGGATCATAGAGATCACCGGAACAGAGGGTGAGGCGGACCCGGCCCTGGTCAAGCACCAGTCGATGGGGGCCGGAAACATCGGGCGGAAAGCCGGCAATAAGTTCATCTGCCAGGGGAACCAGTTCCGGCAGGGCTGTGAGAGCATGAAACAGTTCGGCGCGGTCCGGGCAGCCATGATACGCCGAAATAAAGTGTAGACAGGCGTGGGGCCGGCAATTGGTTTGTTGCCACAGCCGCCAGACGGCCAGAAAACTGAGCCCCTCGCCAAATTGCTTTTGCGCTATGACAAAGTGCCCGCCATCCGGTACCCCGGCAAGCCGTTCCGCCAGCTTTTTGCGGCGGAGCAGTGTTCGGGCGGTTTCCTCAGGCGGGCAGGGCGGAGCGTCGCTCATGGGAGCAGAGTGATGTTCCTGATCATGATCGGCTCGTTGGGTACGTTTGCCATGCCGCGCTGCTGCCCGGTCGGCTTTGAGGCAATGGCGTCGACAACCCCCATGCCATCCGTTACCTTGCCGAAGACAGCGTAACCCGGCCCCCGGGCACCGGCATCCAGAAAACTGTTATCGACCAGGTTGATAAAAAACTGCGAAGTAGCCGAATCAGGGTCCTGGGTGCGCGCCATTGCGATGGTGCCACGGAGGTTCTTTGCGGTCGGTTTGGCCTCATTCACCACCGGCTTTCTGGTGCGCTGTGGCCGGAGGTCAGGGTCGAATCCGCCTCCCTGCACCATGAACCCCGGGATAACCCGGTGGAAAATGAGGCCATCATAGTAATCATCGGCGACATACTGTCTGAAATTGCTCACCGTCTCAGGGGCAATGTCGGGTCTGAGGGTGACCTCAAAAGACCCCAGGCTGGTCTCCACCAGCACTTTCGGGAGTGGTTCTTCTGCGGTCGCGTTTCCTGCAAACAGCATTGCTGTCATACACAACAGGGCGGAAATTGTATAACGAAACGGTTTTGCCTGGTTTGCCATGCTTTACTGCTCCTTATGGTTATCTGCTGCTGGTTTGGTGTAACACTGTCTTGAGTTGTCCTGCGACAGTTTAACTGACTAATCCGTGCGTAAGTAGGCGGACCGGTCTTTCCAGAACACGCTGTAAACAGGAAGGCAGATCAGCCATGGAACTTACGGGACTGTGAGCAAAACAGCGACAATGGAGGAAAGAGCAGCAGCCGGGGCGTCGTCAGCGGGCTGCGGCATAACCATTTACACCGTCTGAAGTCCGATGCATCGAACTCAGGCGCTTGCCAGCACGTTGCGGTGGGAGACTGCCTCTTCCTGGCCTTTGGCGCCGTAAAGCTTATCCTGGCCGCTTGCACCACGGAATATTTCAGTCAGTCTGGCAAGTCGTTTCTGCAAATGGGAAACAACGCAGCTATTGGCCCGATTCAGGGTCTGACAGTATGTCAGTTGCTCAGCCCCCTGCTGCCAGAGGCTCACCAGTTCATGCATTCCGGCACTGCGAAGGAATCGTGAAGGCTCACCCTGATCTGGCCGGAAGCCCATGGCAACCAGCAGGCGGATCTTGGCTTTTGCACGCTCGCGAATCTGGCTCAGACAGTGATTTTTTTCATGGGTTACTGACGCCAGCGATTTGACATCAGCCCCTGAGAGAAGGGACTTCTCCTGCGCAAGCAGGTCACTCAGAGTTGTTAACTGCTGGATATCCTGTTCAAGAAGGCTTTTCAGCTCATCAATGTTTGCCATGGCTCACTCACCCGAAAATGCTTTTATCCATATCAAGCATTTTCTGGGCCAGTTTCTGAGCGTCTACCTTGTAAGAGCCATCTTCCAGTGCCGCCCGGATCTGTTCGATCCGCTCATCGTCAGTTTCCGGGAACTCACCGAGCTTCTGTTCAAGCTGTTTCAGGTCTTTGGCCTGGCTGCTCAGGTTAACGTTCTCGCCACGGGCATTGTTTGCCTGCGGTCTCGACTGTTCCGGGGCTGCCTGGTTCGGCGCCCTGGAGCCGGACGCCCGGTCCGCTGATGGTCTCTGATTGTTGACCTGGCCAGAGCCAATGCCGTTAAAGTCAACTGTCATATCGATACCTGCTTAGCTTTTGACCACCGGGTGGCCCGAATAAGTTTATATCTGCATAGCGGCAGATCGCGACTGAACTTTAGTAATATTTTTGCAGACGGCGAAATATTGCCGTTGGTCGCAGGTCCGCAACAATCAACGGCAACTGGAGCGGCAAAAAAATGCCGCGTTGCTTTACATTATATTACATCACATAGGAATTCTGACCTGTCCCGGGGCCGTTATTTCGGCACGAACAGTGCGGGTGCTGGAAAGATTCTCGACCGTCACCTGCTCGCCAATGCCACCGCTGCTCAGGGCTTTCCCCCGTGATCTTACCGAAAAACCGTTGGTTTTTGCAGTGATGACCACGTGATCACCGCGGGCCACTGCTTCAGGTGCCGACAGCAGATCAGCGCTAAAAACAGTGCCGGCATTGACTCCGCGCCGCATTTCCATCCCCACCAACTGGTCCTTGCTGCGAATAGGGCTACGTCGGGTTGCGTTCAGCGCCACGGCTTCGCGTTTCAGAGCACTTTCGGTAATCCGCTCGCCTCTGGCCAGAGGGCGCGCAGCCACCAGGCCCTTGCCGCTGATCTCGACGCTGACAGGAAGAAACATCCGCCAGGGGCGTTCCCCGTCGCAAACCACCAACAGGGATGGCTGACTTGTCTTCCAGGGATCGCCGCTGAAGGAAACACCGGGTGCTGATTCGCAGACCTCCAGAGAAAGCCGGGCGTCCAGTCGACCAGGGTTGTAGCGGACGGTAAAGCCTCTGGCGGTCTGCTCAGCGGCAAAGGTCTCGAGGAACCGGTCCGCGGCACCCGTAATCTGGGCAGCTGTTGTGGTTGCTGCGCTGACCGTGGCGCTAGCAAGAACCGAGATGACGAAAATGAAGATGCGCATACGCTTCAGTTTGTCCTATGCTGTCGTAACTTCGGGCAGGGCCTGGAATGCGGTAATTTCTAAACAATTCGTTTATTGGGCCGATGTTCCAGGTACAAGCCTTGAAGTGGCGTTTTATTTCTTGGGCATTATGTATCATGCGTGAAGCAATATGCATGCCCAGTATCGGCAGCTAACTGGAGAGAAAAGGGATGGCAGGGGTTTTAGACAGTGTTAATCAGCGCACTCAGCTGGTGGGCCAGAATCGGCTGGAACTTCTGCTGTTCCGGCTGCAAGGGCAACAGAGCTATGGCATCAATGTCTTCAAAGTAAAAGAGGTGCTGCAATGTCCCAGGCTGACCACTCTCCCGGACAGTCGCCCCATGGTCAGAGGTGTGGCACACATCCGTGGCGCAACCATTCCGATTATTGATCTTGCCATGTCCATCCGCCTGCCCGGTATTGCCAAGGAGAACCTTCATTCAAGTTTTGTGATCATTACCGAGTACAACCGTAAAACCCAGGGTTTTCTGGTGGCCGCCGTGGATCGCATTGTCAACATGAACTGGGAGGAGATCCTGCCCCCACCGAAGGGCGCGGGCAGAGATATCTACCTGACCGCGGTCACCCGGATTGATGAAAAGCTGGTTGAAATTATTGATGTGGAAAAAATCCTGTCGGAGGTAGCGCCCCTTGATGATAATGTCACCGAGGAAGTGCGAGCGCGCAGTGAAAACCGCGCCCCCGGGCTTTTGCCTGTGCTGGTTGTCGACGACTCCGCTGTCGCCCGCGGGCAGATCCAGCGCTGCCTGCAAACCATTGGTATGGAAGTAATCACCAAGAACGACGGCAGGCAGGCCCTGGATTTCCTCAAAGAGATCACTGCGGACGGTTCAAGCGCCAGTGATCACCTCTGTCTCATTATTTCGGATGTCGAAATGCCGGAGATGGACGGGTACACTCTCGTCAACCGCTGTAAAAGCGACGACGCAATAAAGGGCGTGTTCATTCTGTTGCACACGTCGCTGAGCGGTGTTTTCAACACGGCGATGGTCCGGAAAGTCGGTGCCGACGATTTTATGGCCAAATTCAGCCCGGACGAGCTGGCCGAGCGGGTGATGGAAATTGTTGACGGCCAGTTATGAGGCCATTGCGTGATTCTGACTCAGTCAAAACCGGAATTTAATGAAAGCTGACATCACGCCACAGGAATACGAAACGTTCAAATCGTTTCTGCAGGATGCGTGCGGCATCCTGTTGGGTGAGAACAAACAGTATCTGGTAAAAAGCCGGTTACGGCGGATCATGGCCGAGCATGAGCTGGCGACGCTGGGAGAGCTCCTCGAACGGATTAAACGCACAAGCCGGGGGAACCTTCGTGAGGTCGTGGTTGAGGCAATGACAACCAATGAGACCTTGTGGTTCAGGGACAGTCACCCATTCCGGATTCTGCAGGAAAAGCTGCTGCCGGAATTTGCCGATGCCAGAACCGGCGGCCAGTCCCTGCGGATATGGTCTGCTGCGGCATCGACCGGGCAGGAACCCTATTCGGTGGCAATGATTATTGAGGAGTTCCGTCGTCAGCGCCCGGACAAGTTGCGGAACGTCAAGATAATCGCCACGGATATCTCCGGGAGTGTGCTTGAAGTAGCCCGGCGTGGCGAATACGAAATGCTCGCCATTGGTCGCGGCCTTTCCCCTGAACGTCAGAAGCAGTTTTTCACCCCGACCCTGAGCGGCAGCTGGCAGATCAAACCCAACATCAGAAGCATGGTCGAGTTCCGGGAGCTTAACCTTCTTGAACGTTATCTGCTGGGCAAGTTCGACATAGTGATGTGCAGGAATGTGCTGATCTACTTCTCTGCTGAACTTAAAAAAGACATCCTGACCCGTATTCATGCCACCCTTAATCCGGGTGGCTATCTGATTCTCGGTGCTTCCGAATCCCTGAACGGGCTGTCGGATCTCTATGAAATGGTGCACTGCAAACCGGGAATCATCTATCAGAAAAAGTGATCTATGAAAACACTCCGGCTTCTTGTGGTTTTTTTCGTGTTTGCTGGCGTCGGATGCACCGGCTTGCCTGAGGGTATTGAACCCGTTGATGAGCTCAATCTGGAACGTTACCAGGGTAGCTGGTACGAGATAGCCAGACTTGACCATTCTTTCGAGCGCGGCCTGTCGAATGTAACAGCGGAGTATTCGCTGAATCCGGATGGCAGCGTGACGGTGATAAACCGTGGATATTCGGCACAAGAAGACCGTTGGGAAGAAGCAGAGGGCCGTGCTGTTCCGGTTGAGGGTTCAGCAGAAGGCCACCTGAAGGTCTCTTTCTTCGGACCATTCTATGCGTCTTACGTGGTGTTCAGGCTGGATGATGCTTACCGGACCGCCTATGTGACCGGCTATGACAGGGACTACCTGTGGCTGCTGTCCCGCAGTCCCGAAGTCAGCGCTGAGGCCCTGAGGGAGTTCAGGAAAGTTGTCCGGGATAAGGGCTTTGACCCTGGTGAACTCATTATCGTCGATCAGGGCAAAAACATTGCAGCGCGCGACCGCGCAAACTGATTGCACGGTTAAGGCAGGTCACGGGGGCAGGTGGCCCGTTTTTACCCAGATAATGGTCTGCTCATCCACAAACGGGTGGTGCTGGCTCAGGTGCGGGCTGCGGATCCAGGTACCTGCCGGATAACGCCCGTGTTCGTCGCAGAATTCGCCGGACAGCACCAGTATCTCCTCTCCGCCAAAATGCCGGTGGGGCTGGAATCTTTCCGCTTCAGGCCATTTCACCAGAGCGACATGCTCATGGCCGTATTCATGCAGAGGCATGACTTCCAGCCCGCCGTGACCGGGCAGCCAGGGTGTGTTGTTGGTATCGACCCGGACCCTGCTGACATCGTCGGGATTGAACTGATGCAGCTTCACGAACAGCACGCAGCCTTCATTGCTGAAAGGTGCATGGCCACTGCCCGGTGGATTACGCAGATAGGTACCCGGGCCGTAGTCCCCGGACTCGTCTGAAAATGTGCCTTCAAGAACCAGGATTTCCTCACCCAGAGGATGCTCGTGCCTGGCAAAGCAGGCCCCCGGTTCATAGCGCACAATGCTGGTGGCATGGCCACGCTCAGCTTCCTCACGGGCCAGAGGCTTGCGCAAAACCCCACCGGAAGGACTGGGAACCCACTCCTGCTCAGAGCTGCGGATAACCACTCGCTTGCTGAAATCCATGTTTAACAAAGCAGAAAACCTCCGAATACAACTGTTCCACAACAATTTTACCCGATTATACGGAATCAGGCCTAAAACAGTGCTGCGGGAAATTGGCAGTTGCCAAGCGAGCCCAAAACTATTAAAGTCTGCCCCCTCAAATCAGAGACAAAACCGCTGATTTGAAACGGTTTAAAGGAGAGGTGGCCGAGTGGCTTAAGGCGCACGCCTGGAAAGTGTGTATACGTTAATAGCGTATCGAGGGTTCGAATCCCTCCCTCTCCGCCAATACAAAACCCCGGCAGCGCCGGGGTTTTTTATTGGCTGACTGGCAGGGTAGGAAGAACCCTCGCGGGTTCGACCGCAGGCTGCGCAGCAGCCGGAGGAACGTTGGAGCAAAGCGACGACGGCCCCGAAGGGGTGAGGGCCGAAGGCCCGAATAATCCCTCCCTCTCCGCCAATACAAGACCCCGGCAGCGCCGGGGTCTTGTATTGCTGAAACCCTTACTTCGCGTTCGGAAAAAACAGTTGCTGCCCATCAACCCTGAACTCAGCGATTGCCTCTTGTCCTTCTTCGGAAACCAGCCATCGGTGCCACTGCGCGGCGAGGTCGTGTTTCAGATGCGGATGTTTGTCCCCGGACAGCAGCAGGCTGCCGTACTGATTGAACAGCACCTCGTCGCCCGCGAACAGCAGTTTCAGATTTTGCGGGTTTGCGAACGCGACCCAGGTAGCCCTGTCTGACATCACGTACGCGTCCATGGCGGCGGCGGTGTTGAGGGTGGGGCCCATGCCGCTGCCGAGTTCGCGGTACCAGTCGCCGCCGGGTTCGACGCCGGCATTTTCCCAGAGGCGCAGCTCGGCCCGGTTGGTACCACTGTCATCACCGCGGGAGGCAAATGGCGCCTGGGCTTCGGCGATACTTGAAAATGCCCCGGCGGCAGTCCGGGCCTGAGCGACATTGGCCGGATCACTGGCCGGGCCAATTACCACGAAGTCGTTGTACATCACGTCGGCCCGTTCGGTGGCGTAGCCGTTTGCCACAAAACGCTGCTCGCCAGCCGTATCATGGACAAGAAGGCTGTCGGCGTCACCACGGCGGGCGATCTCGAAGGCCTGCCCGGTGCCAACGGCGACCACTCGTACCTCGATCCCGGTGGCGTCCCTGAACTGTGGAAGGATAGCGTCAAACAGTCCGGAGTTTTCGGTCGAGGTCGTCGACGCCAGGGTGATGTAGTCATCAGCACTGGCGCCGGCAGCCAGGCCCAGGGTGGTCAAACCGGCGAGTATGAGCGTCAGGTTTTTTTTCATCGTGTTGGTCTCCTCTGCTGGGTTGGCAACCGGAACTGGACTACTGCCCGGCAAAGCTGCCGGAACCGGATTATTCGACCAGTTCTCCGGCAATAAACGCCTGCGCTTCTCGCGAGGCGGGCGTACTGAAAAAGGCGTCAGCACCGGCGTGCTCCCGGACCCTGCCGCCGACAACAAACAGCACATCGCTGGCCAGACGTCGGGCCTGGTGCAGGTCATGCGTGGTCATGATGATGCGCGTCCCCCGCTGATGAAATTCGCGCACGGCGGTTTCCACCGCTCTGATTGCCGCCGGATCCAGCGCGGAAGTGGGCTCATCCAGAAACAGCACATTGGGGGAAAGCACCCAGGCGCGTGCCAATGCCAGGCGCTGCTGTTCGCCGCCGGAGAGCACGCGGGCCGGCGTGTCGGCGCAGGCAGCAAGCCCGAAACGCTCCAGCGCCCGGAGTGCGAGTTTCCTGCGTTCCTTGCGCGGGGTGCCATTGACGGCCAGCGCGTGGGTGATGTTGGCAACCGCTGAACGGCGCAACAGTACCGGTTGCTGGAAAACCATTGCCTGCCGGGGCAGCTCGTCTCCGGACCATGAAACCCGGCCCTGGGTGGGCACAAGCAGGCCATGGGCTAGGCGCAGCAAAAGGCTCTTGCCGGCGCCATTGGGGCCCATGATCAGGGTAGGGCCAGCGCCCTCCAGGACAAAGGAGCAGGGCCCGAACAGCGTTTTGTCGAGGTTGCTGAAAGCGACCTCCGCAAAATGCAACGCGGGCGGCGGACAGAGCGTGGGTGCGGCGTTGAGAGCTGCGTTGAATGAAGTCATCCCATCCGCCTCTTGGCCAGTTCAGCCACCATATAAGCGCCGGCATTAATCACCATCACCAATGTCAGCAGGACAATGCCCAGCCCCAGTGCCAGCGCGAGATTGCCCTTGCTGGTTTCCAGTACAATAGCCGTGGTCATTACCCGGGTAACACCGTCAATATTGCCTCCAACCATCATCACCGCGCCCACTTCGGCGCTGGCGCGACCGAATCCCGCCAGCAAAACGGTCAGTAGCGTAAAACGCGCGTCCCATAGCAGGGTTGGCATCATGCGCAGGCGCGACATCCCCAGCGAAACGAACTGTTCCCGGTACTCACCCAGAAGCTCCTCCACCTTCTGACGCGAGAGCGCAGCAAGAATCGGCAGCACCAGAACGATCTGCGCAATCACCATGGCTGCGGGTGTAAACAGAAGCCCCCACTCGCCAAGCGGGCCCGCGCGGGAGAGCAGCAAATAAACGGTGAGCCCGGCCACGACGGGTGGCAGTCCCATAAGGGCATTGAGTGCGACAACCACAGCACCTCGCCCCGGAAAACGCCATAGCGCGACCGCGGCACCCAGCGGAAACCCCAGCAGTGCTGCGACCAGCACAGCCAAAAGGGAAACCTGCAGCGACAGCCACACAATCTGGAACAGGGTGGCGTCCAGGTTTATCAGTAACGACAGCGCCACATAAAAGGCATTATCTTCCACAACCGCGTCTCCTTGATCTTGAGCATCTTGTCGGTTTCCATTACGCTTTGCACGGAATGTCGAAAAAGATGCAGTCAAAAACAGTCTCAAGTCTATTCAGGCAAGGAGAGACCATGCCCCTTCCGGCTTACCTCACCACCGCAGAAGTCGCCGACTATCTGCGTCTGAAAGAACGCAAGGTCTACGATCTGGTCAGCCAGGGGGTTATTCCCTGCGTGCGGGTGACAGGCAAGCTGCTGTTTCCGCGCCAGCGGATTGACCTGTGGCTTATGAGCCATCTGGAGGGGGACGATGCCGCAAGCAATCCAACGCCGCCGGTGTTGGTGGGCAGCCAGGATCCTTTACTGGATTGGGCGAGCAGGGAAAGCGGTGCCGAGCTGGCCCTGCTGTGTCAGGGCAGCGGTGACGGCGTCCAGCGACTGCTCGACGGTCGTGCGATGCTTGCCGGCATGCATATCTGGCATGCGCAAAGCCAGAGCTACAATGATCCCGCGCTGTTAGGTCTGGGGGGAATGCGCGATCTGGTGGTGATTCGCTGGGCGAAACGGCAGCAGGGACTTCTTCTAGCCCCCGATAATCCCCACAAAATTGTGCGGTTTGAAGATATTGCAGGCCCCGGCATACGTCTCGCCCATCGCCAGCCTGATGCCGGCGC
This sequence comes from Marinobacter sp., assembly GCF_035268745.1. Classification (GTDB taxonomy): domain Bacteria; phylum Pseudomonadota; class Gammaproteobacteria; order Pseudomonadales; family Oleiphilaceae; genus Marinobacter. The sequence goes on along the minus strand of NZ_DATFKH010000050.1, from coordinate 339 downwards.
GAGCCAGTTGCTGCAGAGTTTTATCACCCGCTACCGTATCAATGCCACGAGTCTTACCTGGACGGCGAATCCATCGCTCAGTGAGGATGATCTCGCTCTCGCCGTTCGTCAGGGAGAGGCGGATGTCGGTCTGGGGATTGAGGCCGCGGCACGGCGACAAGGACTGGCCTTTATTCCGTTGCAGCAAGAGCATTTTGATCTTGCCATGCGTCGCCGGCATTACTTCGAACCCTCCCTTCAGCGCCTGTTGGCCTTTGCAGCATGCGAACGCTTTGCCCAGCGTGCGCGGGCATTGGGCGGCTACGATATCAGCGAACTGGGACAGGTGAGATATAACGC
>NZ_DATFKH010000049.1:0-4352 GCF_035268745.1 Marinobacter sp. | reverse complement strand
GCCCTGTTCATTGATCCCGCCGGTCACCAGGGATGCCGGAACGGTTTCGAAATAGATATTCCGCGGCGTGATCCATTGCCCTTCCGGCGCATGCATTTCGGCCACCGGCATTTCTTCCAGACTGACGTCATCGCTGGTCTGGCCACTCTGGCGAAAGCTGTCTCCGAGTACCCAGAACGGTTTTTGCTGGGCGTGGGCAGCCAGTGCGAGCAGGCGGGTGCCGCTTTTATTGATGAAATGTCCGTCTGCCAGCCAGGTATCGCAACCGGTCACCACCACATCCGCCCAGGGCATAAACAGGCCGATCTGGGCATCGGTGATCAGGGTAACCGGTACACCCATGTCGTTCAGTGTTATGGCCAATTCATGTCCTTCCAGTCCGGGACTGCTCTGGGTGCAGATAACCGAAAAGGCCTGCTTGTTCCGGGCGAGCAGGCGAAACAGCTCGATCACTACCGAACTGGCGCTGTGGGTCATAACCACGGCGTCAGCGGGGATCTGCCGGGATGCATGGCTGGCGATAGCGGCGCTGGCGTTTTCCAGTTCGCTGGCAACCTGCCTGACCGAGTCAAGTGGCGACTCTCCATCCGCCAGCTGCGATTCTATCCTTGCGATCGAGTTGCCAATGACGATCATGCTGGGGCGGGCTCTGCGGAGCTCATCAAACAAACGCGCCAGAGCGTTGGCGGCAGGTCTGCTCTGCTCTATGTACGCGGCCAGATCCCTGAGCGTCTTCAGCGCCAGGGCAGTGGCTCCGGATTGCGCGTCCTCACGGAGCCTGTTGAGTAGCTCACTGGCTCTGTCATCAGAATCTGGCATTGGTGCTAACTCCTGTATTTCCGGACACTAGTCCAGAACCCTGGGCCAGTTTGCATCCGCCTGCTGAATAAATTCGTCGGGGCTTTTCAGCCATCTGTCCTGCACGGACTGATTGTAGTTAAGATACAGTCTGTCCTGCCGGATGTTCCAATGTTTCGGGTCCCCCTTGGCGAGGTAGCCCTGACTGACCGCCCAGGCGCAATAACCGCCATAGGCCGGCAGGTACCGTTCCGGGTTACTCTGGAAACGGGCAAGGTTTTCGGCGCTGGCAAACCGCCATGTTGCGCCCAGGTGCCGGGTGCTGTAATCGGCAGAGCCTTTGGTGGGCTCGTCAGCCTCAAAATAGCTTACGACGTCATAACCGCCGGCGCCGGTATTGCTGAGCAGGCCGGTATAAACCGGTGGTTCAGAGGCCAGTGCGCTGGTGGCCGTTAGCAGGGCCGCGGTGATCAATAACAAGAGCCTGTGCATGTCATCATCCTGATTGGTGAGGGTTCAGCTGGTAAGACACGGCTGATGGCGATTTGTTACTGAAGACCAGACCGGCACCCGGTTCAACCAGTTACCCGTCGGTAGGGTTAAGCAGAAGCGACTCACTCGACACCAGATATCCTTTCCGGCAGGCAAAAATGATCATTTATCAATTTAATAATTATCTTATTTAAATCAATGAACTGGATGAAATTCGCGTTTTATTTCGGTGTCAGGTTCTTTTACAGTTTGCTCAGGAAAGAACCAACTCACCGGATAAAAAAATATAAAAGGTTATACTTATTATAGGTTTGATTTTTATGGCATGAGGTATGCTCACGATTTCATCGGTAGTTACCCAGATGCAAATGTCAGCATGTCCCTTTTGAGGCCTGCTCCCGCCGGGGAACATACCAACAGCGTTTGGAGATTTAATTAAAGACCCTGGTGTGCAAGCCAAAAAAGAGGATCTGGACTATGAGTCGACCATTCAGACTGCTTGTTCGCTACACTTTACCATTGACCAGAAACATAATTGCAACTGCTTTTGGTGCACTGCTGTTTACCCCCTCTGCCTATTCGGCATTTATTCAGTACAACGACGAAGCTTCATTCAACACCGCCATTTCAGGGCTGACTGCTACAACGGCCGATTTCGAAAGCGCTACGGCAGGGGATGTCATTTCCACTGGCGATACAGTGGAGGGTATTACCTTTACGCACTCTCTCGTCGCTGATTTTGGGCTTTCAATGACGGTGGATAATCAGTTCGCCACGACATCGCCCTCCAATTATCTTGCTACCAATGACGTTACTCCGGCATTTATTGGTGGTGACAGCTTTGATATGGGTTTTGCAAGCGCGGTTCTGGCGATTGGACTTTACGTCCACACAGACAGCATCTTAGTTGATGGAGATATTACGCTAACGACCGATAGCGGGGGTACCGCCAATCTATTAGTTGGAACGTCGGCTGATATAACGCTGGCCGATGGAGGAGAAGCCTATTTTATCGGGCTGGTAACGGACATGGTTACAGAATCATTTTCGTCGGTGAGTTTGTCGAGTTTTGATCCTTTCCCAGACGGTAATTTCAATTTCAATGTCGACGATATTACCAGGGCAGTCAGTGGATCTGATCCGGGCGGACCAACTCCGGTCGATGAACCTGGAGCCCTTGCCTTATTGTTGCTTGGGCTGGCGGGGATGCTTGCAAACAGGGCGCTTAGGCGGCGAGTGAACGAAAAGCAAGCGTAATCATAAAAGGCTGTGCACTTGCATGGCCTTTTTTGTATGGGCGGTAGAAAAAATGTTCCCGGATCCGGTGGGGATATAAAGGCTTGATTATGGTTCCTCTATCCAAACACGAAGAGAAGCTCGCCAGAGCAGCTAATGAGGAGAAACACAATGCGCGTTATACATAAAGTTCTGATCGGCGTTTTTGCCCTTTGCGGAATGGGGCTGGGGCAGCCGGCTTTGGCCAATACACCGTTCATCGGTGAAGTTGCCTGGGTTCCGTATAACTTTGCACCACGCGGCTGGGCGTTCTGCGATGGTCAACTTCTAGCAATTGGCTCGAACGCGGCACTATTTTCGTTGCTGGGCACAACCTATGGCGGTGACGGTCGGACAACGTTTGCACTGCCGGATGTTCGAAGCCGCACGATCATGCATGAAGGGCAGGGGCCGGGGCTTACTCAACGTCGTCTCGGTGATCGAGCCGGTACTGAGGCTGTGACCCTGACCGAGGCGGAAATGCCTGCTCACTCCCATGATCAGAGAGCCAGTAGTGGCGGCGCCACGACCTCAGACCCCAGTGGCAACGCGTTGGCCTCAACAGGGAGAACAAGAATTTATGCCGATGCGCCGAACGTCGGTATGAACTCTGGAAATATTGCCAGTTCGGGAGGTGGGCAGCCCCACAATAATATGCAGCCATACACAGTGCTCAATTGTATTATCGCACTTCAGGGCATCTTTCCACCACGGAACTGAGCAGGAGGATTACATGAAACGCATCAAGCTTTTGATACTGGCCGTGATGGTCAGCTTCGTTCAACCTGCCTTTGCAACGACCGATTCATTCGACCCGCTCCTCGGAGAAATAAAATGGGTTGCGTTCAACTTCGTGCCGAGGGGCTTTGCTGCGTGTGACGGCCAGCTTCTCTCTATTGCCCAGAATTCAGCTCTGTTTTCGTTGATCGGAACAATCTACGGAGGAGACGGCAGAACGACCTTTGCTTTGCCCGATGTCCGTGGGCGGGTAATGGTTCATGAAGGCGCAGCGCCGGGCCTTGGCCAGAAAGCTCTTGGTTCGCGCGGAGGGTCAGAACGTGAAGTATTGACTGTTGCGCAAATGCCTTTGCATTCCCATGGTCAACAAGGAAGCGATACCAATGCGGACAGCTCCCTGCCGCATGATCGTTCACCTGGTAATACCGGCAGGACAAGGATTTACAACAACGCTGCTATCGACCAAACCATGGATTCTGCGTCAATAGGCTCGGCGGGTAGCAGTTCAAGCCATGAAAACATGGGCCCGACAACGACACTGAACTGTATTATTGCGATAAACGGTATTTTCCCTGCACGAAGTTAATTTTCGAGCAGTTTCGTAAGGGGGCAGAGATGGGCTGGCACAGACGCGGGCCACTGAATTCGCCTCCATATGTCATTCGCAACTTGCTGCCGGGGTTTCGCCCGGTGAGAGCAGGGCAATCTTATTTTACCGCATTCTCTGGTGCTCGGAACTGATTTGAGTCACCGCCCGGGCTGCCGCTGGTGCGTCGCTGGTAGTCGGCGAAGTAACGTATCATGTTGTTTTCGAGCGTTCGGATGGTAGGGCTTTTGCCGTCCATCCGGGTCATGATCTGGTCGGGATGGGCGACAGGAAAAGTGATAAAATTCCGACGTTGTCCTGACGTCCTGGTCGTGGTGAGAGCCTCGGCTTTGGCCTGCGGTCAGGGTGCCTGTCCTTTAGTGAGAATCGTTCTTTCGTCAGGGTTGACGGTGAAAGGCCGCGTGTTCACAATTTCAGCAACTGTGCCTTGCAGACCTGCGAC
>NZ_DATFKH010000048.1:0-10471 GCF_035268745.1 Marinobacter sp. | reverse complement strand
CCGCCTGCTTTCTTTGAGTTTAGTGCTAACCGGTTACTGACGGCTAATCAGGTTGCCGGCGTGCAGCCCGCACTCTTTGCGGGTGGCTTCCTCCCACCACCAACGGCCCTCGCGCTCGTGCTGGCCGGGCAGGATCGGGCGGGTGCAGGGCTGGCAGCCGATGCTGACAAAACCCTTTTTGTGCAATTCGTTGAAGGGCGCCTCACTCATCCGGATATAATCCCAGACCTCTTTTGAGCTCCAGTCTGCCAGCGGGTTGAACTTGATCAGTTGCTTTTCAGCTGTCGAAAAGGCTTCGTCGAGCTGAACTACCGGTACATCGTTGCGGGTGCCCGGGCTCTGGTCTTTTCGCTGGCCGGTAATCCACGCGTCCACCGTCTGCAGCTTGCGCCGCAGGGGGTTGACCTTGCGAATCCCGCAGCATTCGGCATGACCGTCCTCATAAAAGCTGAACATGCCTTTGCGATTCACCATATCTTCCACTTCCCCGGCATCGGGAAACAGGAACTGGATATTGATGCCGTAATGGTTGCGGACTTTCTCGAAAAATTCATAGGTTTCGGCGTGCAGGCGACCGGTGTCCAGGGAAAACACCTGAAGGTTGTCGGTAAGCCTGTGGGCCATTTCAATCAGCGCTACATCCTCGGCACCGCTGAAGGAAATTGCGATGTTATCGAATTCCGCAAACGCGGCCTTGAGAATTTTCCTCGGGCTCTGGCCGTCCAACTCTGCTTTCAGTCTTGCAATGTCTGTCATTGAATCAGTGACCTGCGCCGGTGATTGGAAGCCCAATCTATCATTAACGGTTGCCGGTCTGAAGGAATGCTCCTGTATAACCTTATACCGTCATTGCAGCATCCGGTTGCGAGAATGGACGGTGCATTCGTCAGTGGTTTTTTTTATCATGGCACCCTGACTTCACCGCAACAGGAGAAATCCGTGGAACTGGCCTGCCTGGACCTTGAGGGCGTACTTATCCCCGAAATCTGGATCGCTTTTGCAGAAAAAACCGGGATTGAGGACCTCAAGGCGACCACCCGCGATATTCCCGATTACGACGTATTGATGCAGCAACGCCTGAGGCTGCTGGACCAGCATGGTTTTGGTCTGCCCCAGATTCAGGAGGTGATCGGTGAGCTGGACCCGTTGCCGGGTGCGAGTGAATTTCTGGACTGGCTGCGTGAGCGCTTTCAGGTTGTGATTCTCTCCGACACTTTCTACGAGTTTGCGATGCCACTGATGGCCAAACTGGGCTACCCGGCGCTGCTTTGTCACAGACTGGAAGTGGGCGAAAACGGCAGAATTACCAATTACCTGCTGCGCCAGCGGGATCCCAAGCGACAGTCGGTGAGGGCATTCCAGCTTCTCAACTACCGGGTGATTGCCACCGGCGATTCCTACAACGACACCACCATGCTGAAACAGGCTGAAGCGGGGATTCTGTTTCATGCACCGGAAAACGTGATCAGGGAATTTCCGCAGTTTCCGGCGGTGCAGACGTTTGAGGAATTGAAACAGGCGTTTTTGAAGGCCAGCGCCATTCATGCAGTTGAGTGAACGCCAGTAAGCGGACAGACCCTTCCAGAACACGCTGTGAATACGTCCATGTACGCTCGGCCTCCGCCATCCATGGCTCCGGACGGTTCTGGAAGGGTCTGTCCGCTTACTGGCTACCGGAACTTTCGAGGAAATCCATCAGGGGTTTTACCTTGGTCAGGGTTTCCTGATATTCACTTTCCGCCTCTGAATCCGCAACAACGCCCCCGCCGCCCCAGAATTTCATGGTGCCGTTGCGGCACAGCGCCGTTCTTATGGTAATACTGCTGTCCATGCGGCCGTGGCAGCTCAGATAGAAGATGGAGCCACAATAGGGACCCCGGGGCCGGGCTTCCAGCTCGTGGATGATTTCCATGGCACGTATTTTGGGAGCACCGGTAATGGAGCCGCCGGGATAGGCGTGCATTAGCGCGGTAAAGGGCGTGACCCCGTCCCGGAGCCTGCCGGTAATCGTGCTCACCAGGTGGTGGACGTTGCGGTAGCTCTCAATCCGGAAAAGGCTTTCCACCTGCACGCTGCCCGTGGCGCAGCTTTTGCCCAGATCATTGCGCAGCAGATCCACAATCATCAGGTTTTCCGCCCGGTCTTTTTCGCTGGCAGCCAGTTCCTCCCGCAGGGCGAGGTCTTCAGCCGCTGTTGTGCCCCGCCGGCGCGTGCCCTTGATAGGCTTTGTTTCCACCTCGCCGCCTTCAGTACGGAGGAACCGTTCCGGTGACAGACTGACGATCTGTTGTTCATCCAGGTCCATGAAGGCGGAAAAAGGGGTAGGGAAGGCCCTGCTCAGGGTCCGGAAGGCAGACCATGGGGATCCCCTGAACGGTGCTTCGAAGCATTGGGCCAGATTGGCCTGATAGCAGTCGCCGGCCTGGATGTACTCCTGGACCCGCCGGAAGTTGTCAATATAGGCCTCCCTTGACTCCAGCGCCCGGAAGGGCCCCAGCAGGTCGAACTCCTGTGCCGTTGCCCGCTGCCCGGAGCTATCCGGCAGCTCCCGCACCAGCTCCGTCAGCAACTGCTTTACGGTCTGTTTTGTGGTCTCACTGCACTGCGGATGGAAGAGCACAAAGCTTTCAGATTTTTCCAGGTCCTGGATCAGCGCCCAGCCGAAAAAAGCGGTGGACAGTAGCAGCATGTCCGCCGGCAGGGAGCGGGCATGGCGCAGCAGGGAGGGCTCGCAGAAGAAGCCCAGCTCATAGGCGGCGAAGCCGATGAAGCCGCCGGTGAACGGTGCGTCGGCAGCTGCGAACAGGGTTGCGGTGCGGGTATCCTGCAGATGCTGATCCACTCGCTGCCATATGGCCTGGAAATCCTCCAGTGGGTCACCAGCCCTGAGCTCCAGACGGAATTCCGGGAACGCAGTGGTAATAATGAAGCGGCTGTTGTGCCGGCTGTCCTGGTTCGGCTGCCCGCTGGGCGCCATGCCCAGATGGGTGAAGCCGCGTGTCCGGGACAGGGCTTCGACCAGGGCGCTCGGGTCTGGAACGTTCATGAATTCGGGCATGCAGGCTCTGGTTTGTGATCAGATGCAGGGTAAGATGAGTATCATTGGATTGTGCAGGCCTTTGCGATGCCCCGTAAATAGCAGTCGCCAAAAAGAAGCTCTATGAAAAAACGAATCAGAAGGCGCTGGCAGCGCTGGATAAACAGGCGCATTCCGCGGCGCGACCATCAGCTGCTGAATCAGCGTAATGTGTTCATTCTTCCGACCGGGGCAGGGCTGGTGTTCGGTCTGCTGCTGCTGATCATGCTGGTTACCGGTATCAATTATCAGAACAGCCTGATCTATCTGCTGACCTTCCTTCTTGGCGCTGTTTTTGTCGCTGCCATGCACCAGACTCACCGCAACCTGACCGGTCTGAGTCTGACGGTTGTCAGCGGGGGTGAGGGCTTTCCCGGTGAGGCGGTGAGGTTTCGCCTGCGGGCCAGTGTGAGCGGCCACGACGCCCTGGCGATTTCCCTGGCCTGTGACAATTCGCGGATCGATCAGCAGCACGTGTTTGCGGCAGCGCCTGCCGACCTCTCCCTGGCACTGATTCCGTCCCGGCGGGGTTACTTCCGGCCGGACCGGATTCGGGTCGAGACCCGTTTCCCGTTCGGGCTGCTCAAGGCCTGGTCATGGTTACGTCCGGTGACTGCGGCCGTTGTTTACCCCAGACCCTTACCCGCGCCGGAGGCTGCGAGCACGGTTCAGGATGGCGACCAGTCGCAGCAGGCCCGTGCCATTGATGGTAATGATCACGCCGATATTCGTCCCTGGCGGGAAGGTGATATGAGCCAGAGAGTGCTGTGGAAACGCTTTGCCCGCACCGGCGAAATGGTGATTGCCGACTGGGAGGGCGAGCAGGGCAGTCCGCAATGGCTGGATTATGAGGCTTTCCGTGGTGTTGACAGGGAACTGCGACTGAGTTATCTGGCCCACCAGGTGCTGGCCCGGGTGAAAGGCAAACGCCCCTTCGGACTTAACCTGCCGGGCCAGGTGATCGATCCGGATGTCGGACCAGCCCATGGTAGCCGCTGCCTCAAAGCGCTTGCTGTGTTCGGTCTGGAGAAACCCCGCGAGGGTGAGACCCTGGCCCACGGCTCCCGACAGCCAGATGGCAGCCCTTCGCCAGTCGGGGCCGGGTCATGATGGCGGGTTTTTCCGGTGGCAAACGCAAGTTTGTGGCGCCCGAGCTGATTCCTGGTGCCGCACTGGTCTGGCTGCTGGGCGGGTTTGCCCTGTTGCTGCTGCCGCAATGGGACCGGCTGCCGGTGTGGCTGATGGCCATCTGCGTGGTATTTGCTTGCTGGCGCTGGCTGGCCCAGGCCGGCAAAGTCAGACTGCCGGGTAAGTGGTCGCGCCGCGGGATGATGATTGTTCTTGTCGGGGTTTATATTGCAACCGTCCAGGGACGCTTCACAGTAGAGACCGCCTCCTCGTTCTTCGTCCTGGCGGTGGGCCTCAAGTGGCTGGAAACCCGGACCCGGCGTGATTTCTATGTCCTGCTGTTCATTCTGATCTACCTGGCGGCGGTGAACTTCCTGTTCCGACAGGAAATCCACTGGACCCTTGTCAACCTTGCCGGCGTGCTGGTGCTGTTCGTCGGCCTGCAGATTGTTAATGCACCGGGGTTGGCGGGGGCCGCGCGCGCTGGCTGGAAACGGCTGGGGCTGATGTTGCTCAAAACCCTGCCGGTGGTGGTTCTGCTGTTTGTGTTCTTTCCCAGAATGAGCCCGTTATGGAGCGTCCCCCTGGTGTCCGGTGACGCCCGCACCGGTATCAGTGACACCATGACGCCCGGCGATATTTCCAGCCTGGCCCAGAGCAGTGAGCGAGCTTTCAGGGTAAGCTTTGGCGGGGAACTTCCCGCCCACCGGGACCGATACTGGCGCGGCCTGTTTCTGGACCAGCTCGATGGGGAAACCTGGCGCCAGAGCCGTAACCGGGAGTTGCTGCGACCGGGCCGGGTTGCCCTTGACGGGGGAGTAGGGCCGTTGCAGCCGGATGAGTACGATATCCTGCTGGAACCGACAGGGCGGACCTGGGCATTTGCGCTGGAGGATTCATCGGCAGTTTCCGACAACCTGGTGAAAAACGATGAGGGCCTTTTCCGGTTCAACCGTCCGGCCGATACCACAGTCCGTTATCGCCTGGCTCTTGATGGCAGCGATGTTCCCGCCACTCTGGATAACCCCCGCCGATACCTGCAACTGCCGGCCAGCGGAAACCCGCGCGCGCGGGAGCTGGCACAGAGCCTGAAGGCGGAGGCCTCCGGCCCCGGGGCAATGGCGGTCAGCCTGCTTCGGCGGTTCCGTGAGCAGGAATATTTTTACACCCTGCGTCCGCCGCCGATGCCCGAGGACGGCATTGATGCGCTGCTGTTCGATAACAGGCGGGGCTTCTGTGCCCATTATGCCGGTGCCATGACCTTTGTGTTACGGGCGGCGGGTATTCCGGCCCGGGTGGTTGTCGGGTATCAGGGCGGGGCTCCCGGCGCCGGTGACGAGTACCTGATCGTCAGGCAGTACGACGCCCACGCCTGGGTGGAAGCCTGGATACCCGGAGCAGGCTGGACGCGGCTCGATCCCACAGCTGCGATTTCCCCTGAACGGATCGAATCGGGGCTCCGTGAGGCGATGCGGGAGGAAGGATCGTTTCTGGAAAATGACTGGACCTCACCGCAACGTTACGCCGACATGGCTGCGCTGCAGTGGGCGTCGCTGCAACTGGATAAAATCAACTATCAGTGGCAGCGCTGGGTGGTCGGTTATCAGGGGCAGTCGCAGATGGATCTGATGTCCCGTCTGCCGGGCGGGTTCGGTCTGCGTGAGCTGGGCTATGTCACGGCCGCTGTGGTCGGCGGGGCGCTGTTGCTTGCGGGGCTGATTACGGCCCTGAGCGGGCGTTCCTTTGCCCGTCGTGATCCTTTTACCCGGGTCCTTGACCGCTGGTATTCGCTTTGTGAAGCCGCGGGTGTTCCGGTTCGCCACGGTGAGACCCCCGCACGCCAGGCGGAGCGTCTGGGCCATGCGGAGCCCGCGGCGGCGGCATCGGCAATGAACTTTGCCCGGCTGGTGAACAGGCATTACTATAGCCACGGTGCGGAGCAGGGCGCGGAGTCCGGCAACCGGCTTGATACTGACGTGGAGCGCCGCCAGGAACTTGATAGAATGAAAAGAGTTCTGGCCAGGCTTCGCCGCCAGTTAAAGCGTTCAGATTCGTCAACCGGGCGGGAAGGATGACTTGGAAACTTCGGTAACAGCCATGAGCTGGCTCAGCGAACCCTGGCAACGTCTGTGCCGGATCCTTGCGGAGGATCGTCTGCCACATGCCCTGTTGATCACCGGCGAGCAGGGTGTCGGTAAGCGTTTTTTTGCCGATCAGCTTGCTGCACTGCTGGTATGTGAACAGCCAGACCTGACGACCGGGGCGCGCTGTGGCCATTGCAAGCAGTGTGAATTGACCACTGCCGGGACCCACCCGGATGTACGCTGCTATAGCCCCGAAAAAAGCCGCATGATCCGGATTGATCAGATCCGTTCGCTGTCGTCTTTTGCGGTGGCTTCGCCCCAGGTGGCCGGACGCAAGATTGCGCTGATCGATCGCGCCGATCAGCTCAATATCAATTCCGCCAATGCCCTGCTGAAAACTCTGGAAGAACCGGTAGCGGATCTGGTGCTGATTCTGCTTCAGGAAAGCGGGCGACCCATTCTGCCCACGATTCGCTCGCGCTGTCAGACCTGGCCGATCGCCGCACCGTCGCCGGACCAGGCGTCGCGCTGGTTGCAGACACAGCTCGATCAGACCAATGCTGAAACCCGGCCAACCGCTGATCAGTGCCGCCGGGCGCTGATGCTTGCTGCCAATGCACCCCGGCTTGCCCTGACCTATCTGAGCGGCGATTTCATGGCTCAGCGGAACCAGGCTTTCGAGCACTTCCGCCAGTTCATGAAAGGGCAGATTACCGTGGGTGAGGCTGCAAAGCCCTTCAAGGCGCTTGGACTCGAGACCTCGCTGTGGTTGTTTGAAGGCTGGGCGGGTGACCTTGCCCGCCTGGGTGCCGGAGCGGCTGCCCGTGACGAGGAGGCCGCCGACATGCTCGGCTTTCTGGCCCGCCATAATCCGGCCTGGCGCGCTCATGAACTGATTGAGATGATTCATGAATCCCGCATGGCAGGGGTTTATAACGTCAGTCCTGAAATGGAGGTGGGCCGGCTGCTGATCGCCTGGCAAAAGCTGATGCCGGTAAAGCGGGTGGCCGCAAGCCAGAAAGTACTGCTATGATTGCGCATATTGAAGGGTTTAACACAGGTGTTTTTTATGGGCCCAGGTTTTGGCGCGCGCAGCGGTATTCTCACCCTGACGATCAAGGACAAGGCTGTGCTGTTCGCGGCGTACATGCCGTACATCCGGCAGGGCGGGCTGTTCATTCCGACCCAGAAACAGTATCAGCTGGGCGATGAGGTGTTCCTGCTTCTGAACCTGATGGAGGAGCCGGAAAAAATTCCGGTCGCGGGCAAGGTTATCTGGATTACCCCGAAGGGAGCACAGGGTAACCGTGCTGCCGGCATTGGCGTCCAGTTCAATGGCGAGGATGAAACTGCGCGAACCCGGATTGAATCCTATCTTGCCGGTTCGCTGAATTCCGACCGTCCCACCCATACCATGTAATGCATTCAATGAATGAAGCTGTCGAGGGCCAGGCATCTGATTGCGAGATATGCCCGCGGGAGATGACCTGGGCACTCAGGTATCTTGCTCTTACCGGCCTGCACTGGCCAGCGCAGTTACAGTCTTCGAAGTCCCCTGTCCTGATGGTCCATGGCTGGCTGGATAACGCCCTGTCGTTTGCCCGGCTGGCTCCGTTGCTGGCGCAGGATCGTGACGTCTATGCCATTGATCTGGCAGGGCATGGTCAGTCCGGTCACCGCCCTCCCGGGCAGGGTTATGCATTAACGGACTATATCGCTGATCTGGCCGAGCTTATTGAAACGTACTTCTGTGGCAGTGATGAATCCGGATGGCCTGACCTGGTGGGCCACTCGCTTGGCGGCAGCATAGCGCTGCTTTATGCAGCCGCCTTCCCCGGACAGGTGGGCAGGCTGGTGTTGATTGACAGCCTGGGACCGTTGACCCGGCCACCGTCAGAGGTGATCCCCCAGCTACGCAACGCCATAAAAAAGCGACTGCGGGGCTCGGGGGCACCGATGGTTTATGCCAGTATCGAGCAGGCCGCAAAAGCCCGTGAGGGCGGGATGATCCCGCTTTCCCCTGAGGCCGCCCTGAAGCTGGTTCCCCGCAATCTGCAGGAGGTTTGCGGGGGTTATGGCTGGTCAACCGATGCCCGCCTGAGGCACCCTTCCATGATGATGATGGATGAGGCCCAGGTAATCGGGTGCCTGCAGCGGGTCAGCACTCCCACCCGGTTTATCCGGGCGGAACAGGGATTGCTTGCCGACCGTCCGGGACTTCACGCACGTGCCGACGCAATAGCCGACCTGGAATTTGTGTCCTTACCCGGCGGGCATCACTGTCATCTCGATGGTGATGTCGTGCCAGTTGCCAGCGCAGTGAGGGAATTTATTGATGTTTGTTGATTTTGGCAGAATTATGATCCGGGCAGTGATGACAGCGCTGGCACTGGCTACAAGTGCTGCGCTGGCCACCCAGGTGCCCCCTGAGCCGTTTGCAGATTCGGTGCTGGAGGAAACCGTGGCCATTTCATCGCCGGGCCGGCTGGTGCTTTTCAGTCCGGTCCGGGAGGTGAATAATGAAATCCGCTCGGCTTCGCTGGCAAGGCTGCCGGTGCAGGGCACCGGTCGACTTTACCGGGTCCTCAACGGTGCAACCCGGGAAGAGGCGCGCGATCATTACATGCGTGAACTTCAGGCACGGGGCGCGCAGGTGATTTTCGAGTGTTCCGGGCGGGGTTGCGGCCGTAGTAACGTCTGGGCCAATCAGATATTTGACCAGTCGAGTCTTTATGGCAGCGACAGCGATCAGGATTACCTGGTGGCCGGGTCGGTGGATGAAAACGGCAGGCCGTCGCTGACTCTGGTCTACACCGTAACCACGGGCAGCCAGCGTGACTATGTCTGGGTCGAACAGCTTGAATCTCCGCCGGGGACGGTAATACCGGGCCTGGAGTCTGGCAGCGGGCGCATCAAGGGACCGATTCTGGTGCCCTGGGAGGGAAGCATTACCTTCAGCTTTGACTGGAGCGCGACAGACCGACGGCTGGTTAACGACTGGGCAGGCGCTGATGGCGCCCGGGTCATTCTGGTCGGGTTCAGTGAGCTGAAAGACGGTGAAACCTTTGAGGAAGCCCTGGGCCGGGCGGAAGATGCCGTCGAATCACTGTCACGGGTGCTGGAAAAGAGCGGCGTGCCCGAAAGCCAGCAGACGAGGGTGATTGCAGGCCCGTCCGTGGTCATTCCAAGCCCCGACCGGCAGGGAGATCGTGTTGAAGTCATGGTGATTCAGAGGTGAACTTTTGAACAGTGGCGAGAAAGCGAAAACGGTCGCCCTGACGCTGGGTAGTGGCGGGGCACGAGGCTACGCTCATATTGGCGCCATCGAAATCCTGTGTGAGCGCGGTTATGACATTGTGGCGATTTCCGGCTGCTCCATGGGCGCGTTGATCGGTGGCGTCTACGCGGCAGGCAGGATGAAGGATTACAAGGACTGGGTGACTGGCCTGGGCCAGTTCGATGTGCTCAAACTTCTTGATGTTACTTTCAGTTCGGTAGGCGCCATACGCGGTGAGAAAATCTTTTCCGTGGTCCGGGAGATGATTGGTGATATCCGCATAGAGGACCTGCCTCTTGCCTACACAGCGGTCGCCACAGACCTGCTCGGCCATAAGGAAATCTGGTTCCAGGAAGGCCCCCTTGATCAGGCCATTCGTGCTTCAGTAGCCATCCCCAGCGTGGTCACGCCACTGGTTCTGAACGGGCGGGTGTTGGTGGATGGCGCCTTGCTGAATCCGCTGCCCATTATCCCGACGATTTCATCCCACGCTGATATAGTGGTGGCGGTGAACCTCAGTGGCGAGGACGACCGCCGCCACCGGATATCGGCAGCCGATCTGGAGAGCGCACTGGAAAGTGAGAGCGCCACGGACGAGTGGGTTGAAAAGATCCGGGAAACGGCCTCGCGCTGGTTTGACTGGCATGCACTGAAAACCTTCGCCTCCAGACGCGACGGAGCACCGGGTGACGACTCCTCGGCTGAAGACCGGCTCGGCGAGGCGCTTGCCCGCAAACAGGCAGAGGCCAGAAAACAGACGGACAAGGACAAAGAGGCCGACAAGGACAACAAGGACAAGAACGGGACGGAAAAAAAGACCGAGGATTACGAAACCATCGACTGGGACAAATTGGGTATTGGCAAATTCGACGTCATGAACCTGAGCATCGAAACCATGCAGGGCGC
>NZ_DATFKH010000047.1:0-33676 GCF_035268745.1 Marinobacter sp. | reverse complement strand
CGAGGGTCATGGCATTCCGCGCCGCCAGCTCGACCGCCTGCTGCCGGGAATCGCAGGCCCGCACTACCCAGCCCGGACGTTCACTGGCCAGCGCCAGGGCAATGGCACCCGTGCCGGTGCCCAGGTCCAGGACGCTTGCCTCCCCGGCAATTGGCAGTTCCAGCGCGGCTTCCACCAGGCATTCGGTATCGGGCCTGGGAATCAGGGTAGAGGTATCGACGGCAAGCGGCAGTGACCAGAATTCCTGCTGACCCAGCAAATGCGCCACCGGCTCACCGGCTGCCCGGCGTTGGACAAGACTCCGGAACTCGGTGGCGGCAGGGGCAGAAGGCTGGCGTTCCGGCCAGGCCCGGAAGCTGGTTCGCGTCCAGCCGGTAACAGAACTCAGAAGCAGCTCTGCATCCAGTCTTGGGGTATCGCCGCCAATGGCAAGTGCGGCAGATGCCAGGAGCCTTTCGCTGGTTTCCGGGGTATCAGTCATCGGCCAGCGCGGCCAGGAGATCGGCCTGATGCTCCTGTTTCAGCGGCGCTATGACAGCATCCAGATCCCCGGAAATCACCTCTTCCAGCTTATAGAGCGTGAGGTTGATCCGATGGTCGGTCACCCGCCCCTGGGGAAAGTTATAGGTCCGGATACGTTCTGACCGGTCACCGCTGCCCACCAGACTTTTGCGGGTGTCGGCGATGGATTTCTGCTGGCGTTCGGTCTGGTCATTCTGCAGCCGCGAGGCCAGAAAACTCATCGCCTTGGCGCGATTTTTATGCTGTGAGCGCTCTTCCTGACACTCAATCACTATGCCGGTCGGCAGGTGCGTAATGCGGATCGCGGAGTCGGTTTTGTTCACATGCTGACCACCGGCTCCGGAGGCCCGGAAGGTATCAACCCGCAGATCGGATTTATTGATCTCGACCGCTTCGGTCTCGTCCGCTTCCGGCATGACGGCAACGGTGCAGGCAGAGGTGTGAATCCGTCCCTGGGATTCGGTTTCCGGCACCCGCTGCACCCGGTGGGCGCCGGATTCGAATTTCAGCGTGCCGTACACCGCACTGCCCGCAACCCGGGCAATCAGTTCTTTATAACCACCGTGTTCGCCTTCACTCTGGCTGAGCACTTCTACCTGCCAGTGTTGCTTTTCGGCGTAACGCAGGTACATCCGGAAGAGGTCGCCGGCGAAAATGGCAGCCTCGTCGCCCCCGGTTCCGGCGCGGATTTCCAGAAACACATTCTTGCCATCATCCGGGTCCTTGGGCAGCATCAGGTGCTGCAGTTCGGTGTCCAGCTCCTCGCTTTTCTGTTCCGCAGCTTCAAGCTCTTCTTCGGCCATGGCGCGCATATCGGCGTCGCCGTCACGAGCCAGTTCGCTGGCTTCTTCCACATCCGCCCGGGCCTGCTGCCAGGCCTTGAAACAATGGACAACAGGTTCAATTTCTGCGAATTCCTTGGAAAGATCCCGGAATCTGTCCTGGTTGGCGATGGTTTCCTGGTCACTCAGCAACGCGCTGACTTCCTCGTAGCGCTCGTTGAGCTGCTCGAGACGGGCCTGAATGGATGGTTTCATAGCTTTTCCGGGATGTTCAGATCGTCGGCTTCGATCGAATCCAGTTGATGCAGTTCCCGCAACCACTCAGTCACTTCCATTCTGCCTTCGGTGGTTGCCTTGCGAACCTGGATAGAAGGCTCATGCAGAAGCTTGTTGGTAAGACCCCGCGCCATACCGCGCAGGACTGTTTCCGGATCCGCGCCGTTGCGCAATGCCCGCAGGGCCTTTTCGGTCTCGACATCCCGCAGGGTTTCAGCCCGCTGCCGGAACTGCTTCAGAGTCGATACCGCATCCAGCGCACGCAACTGGCTGAGAAACCTGTTGACGCCATCGGCGACCAGATTTTCCGCTTCGCGGGCGGCGCCTTCTCGTGAGCGCACATTCTCTTCGATGACCTGGTGGAGATCGTCCACCGTGTAGAGGAAGACATCCTCAAGCGAGCCTACCTCCGGCTCTATATCCCGGGGAACCGCGATGTCCACCATAAAATACGGCCGGTGCTTGCGCTTTTTCAGTGTGCGTTCAACCGCGCCTTTGCCCAGAATTGGCAAGGGGCTGGCGGTGGAGGAAATGATAATATCGACATCCGCCAGGTAATCCGGAATTTCGGAAAGCAGGATACCCTTGCCTCCCCGGGCATCAGCAAGCGCCTGCGCCCGCTCAAAGGTGCGGTTGGCGACCAGAAAATCTTTCACGCCGGCATCGGCCAGATGGCGGGACACCAGTTCAATGGTTTTGCCCGCGCCGATCAGCAGGGCTTTGTGCCGGGACATATCCGAAAAGATATGGTGCGCCATGCTTACCGCTGCATAGGCCACTGAAACGGGGTTTTCGCCTATGGCGGTTTCAGTCCGCACTCGCTTGGCAACGGAAAAGGTCTGTTCGAAAAGACGGGACAGAAAGCCGCCGCTGGCTTCGTGCTGCCGGGCCAGCGCATAGGCATCTTTCAACTGGCCGAGAATCTGGGGTTCGCCAAGAACCATCGAATCCAGCCCGGCTGCCACTCTCATGACATGCCGCACGGCCTCTGCATCGCGGTAAACATAAAGTGCTTCTTCCAGATCCCCCGCAGGCAGATCATGAAAACCGGCCAGCCAGCGCAGCACCGAGGGTGCGCAGTCGTCATCGCCGGCAAGATAGAGCTCCGTGCGGTTACAGGTCGACAGGATGGCAGCCTCGGAAGCGCCGGAAAACGCCTTCAGTTCGACAAACGCCTCACCCATGCGGTCGGGCGCAAACGCAATGCGCTCACGCAGCTCTACCGGCGCGGTGCGATGATTGATTCCCAGGGTGACCAATGCCATATCAGGTGCAAGCTGCCTTCTGCCAAGAAACGTCTGACGTTATTTTAACCGCCGGGAGCCTCTGCCGCCACCCGCAAGCCCGAAACTACGGACATATTGGGCAACCCCCGAAGCTTATGCCATCATACAGGCTTATCGTCTACCGGCTCACCTTACCATGGGATCTTGCATGCAAAAGCCCGCTTTAACGCTTATTACCTGCCTGCTTGGCCTGTTAATGGCCGGTTGTGCCGCCTTCGACAGCCCCCCCGGCGCTGAAAGCAGTCCGGTCAGCGGGCAGACTGGCACACAGAGCAATGACACGCCGCAGGATCAGGCCAAACCAGCGCAGCCCTCCGAACAACAATTGGAGTACGCCGACTTCGAGCCTGACGTTCTGTATCTGCTGTTGTCCGGTGAGATTGCGGCCCAACGGGGACGTTACGATGTGGTACTGGCGAGCTACCTCAAGGCCGCCGAGCAGTCCAGGGATGCTGGCGTTATCAAGCGCAGCCTTCGCATTGCCCAGTCCCTGAATGCCGACCAGGCCCAGCGCCAGTTGGCTGACCTATGGCTGGAAATCGAGCCGGGAAATCTGCAGGCACACGGGATCCTGGCACTGCAGGCGGTCAAGCAGAACCAGCTTGAAACTGCACTGGGCCATATGGAAACCATCATGGATCTGGGCGGCGATGCGGATTTTGACAGTCTGGCCGCAATGGCCGGCAATTTACCCGCTGACAAACAGCAGGAACTGCTGGCGCTGTATCTTGAACTGGAGCAACGCCACCCGGATGACCTTGAGCTGCAGTACAGTATTGCCCTGCTACTGAAAGTCACCGGCGACCCGCAGCAGGGCCTGGCACAACTTGAACCACTGCTCGATCAGAATCCGAATTTTCAGCCTGCCCTGGTACTGAAAGGCGACCTGCTCTATCAGAGCGGGCAAAAAAGAGAAGCTCTGGATTACCTGCAGCGTAATACCCGCCGGTTTCCGGATAATCGCCGGATGGGCACACTGTATGGCCGGATGCTGATCGGCGAAGGTGAACTGAGATCTGCGCAGGACGAATTCAAACGGCTGGTCACCCGTTTTCCGGATGCACCCGGCCTGCAGTTGTCTCACGCACTGGTTGCCCTGGAAAATGGTGAAACCGGGGTCGCCCGGGAGGAACTGACACGCCTGATCGAACAGAACCACCACACCAATGAAGCGCACTATTATCTGGGCCGGATAGCGGACCAGAACGAACGCCGCGAGCAGGCCATTGACCACTATCAGAAGGTAGCGTCCGGCAATTACTACTTCCCCGCCATTGCCCGCGCCAGTGAACTGCGGGCGGAACAGGGTGAACTGGAAGAGGCGCTGGCCAACATTCAGGCCCTGCGCCAGGCCAACCCCCAACAGGCAGAAAACTTCTGGCAGCTTGAAGTGAACCTGCTCATCGACCATGGCACCGGGTCCGAGGCACTGGCGGCGGCCAATGCAGCGCTGCAAGAGTTCCCGGATAACATCCAGCTCCGTTACGCCCGGGCCATGCAACTGGACGCTGTCGGCCGTGCCGGTGATGCTGAAGCCGACCTCAGAACCATCCTTGCGGCCGAACCGGAAAATGCCGTGGCTTTGAATGCCCTCGGATACATCATCACCGTGCATTCCGACCGCTATGACGAGGCGCAGACACTGATTGAAAAAGCGCTGGCACAGGACCCGGAGAATCCGGCCATTCTGGACAGCATGGGCTGGGTATTATTCAAGCAGGGCAATTCCGAGCAGGCCCTCGATTATCTCACCCGCGCCTGGGAAGTATTTCCCGATCCGGAAGTGGCCGCTCATCTTGGCGAGGTGTTATGGCAGACCGGCAACCAGAGCCAGGCCCGGATCATCTGGGAACAGGGGCTCGAACAGGATCCCGATCACCCGGTTCTGCGTGAAACCATTGATCGCCTGACGGAGGAAGCACCGCAGTGATTTTACGCGCCAGCGTGTTGGCAGTACTGGTTGTGATCAGCGGCTGCGCGTCCATTGAGCTTGAACCCCTGCCGGAGGGCCTGACTGACCGCCAACCCGACAGCTGGACGGAACGCCAGAATCGCCTTGATCAGTTCACCCGGTGGCAGCTTTCCGGAAAACTGGCGGTTCGACAACCCTCCGATAGCGGCACTGCAATCATTAACCACTGGACGCAGAACGGAAATCACTACGACATCAGGCTTTCTTCATCGTTTCTTGGCATGGGTAGCACCCGCCTTCGGGGAACAGCCGATTTTATTGAACTGACCATGCCCAATGGTGACCGTTATCAATCCGGTGATCCGGAGGCCCTGGTTGAAGCCGCAACCGGCTGGCAACTGCCCCTCGGCAATCTGACCCGCTGGATCAAAGGCCAGCCCGGCACTGAGGGCAGTTACCGATTGCTGTTCGACGATCAGGGCCAATTGGCGCTGATCCTGCAGCAGGGCTGGGAAATCCGCTATGATCGCTGGCGGCGGTTTGTCGAGAACCACCCCCTGCTGCCGGCCCGCCTGACCGCTGTAAAAGACCAGAAGCGCGTCCGTCTGGTGGTGTCAGACTGGGAGACTCAGGGGGACGGATCACCGTGATGAGCCTGACCCTGCCATCGCCGGCCAAGCTCAATCTGTTCCTTCACATCCTCGGGCGGCGGGAAGACGGCTATCACGAGCTTCAGACTCTGTTCCAGTTTCTGGACTTTGGTGACGAACTTACCTTTGAGCCGGAATCCGCTGGGCAGATAACCCTGACCGAACCGCTGCCCGGCGTCGCCGACCGGGACAACCTTGTCTACCGGGCCGCACGGCTGCTGACAGAGGCAGCCACAAGACCTGTGCCCGGTGTGCGCATCAGCATCAACAAGCGACTCCCCATGGGCGGGGGCCTGGGTGGAGGCAGTTCCAACGCGGCCACAACGCTGCTTGCCCTCAATCATCTATGGTCACTTGGGATGGATCTGCAGCAACTGGCGGATCTCGGTCTGGGCCTGGGTGCAGACGTGCCAGTATTCGTTCGGGGACACGCGGCCTGGGGCGAAGGCGTCGGCGACAAACTGACGCCGGCCAACCCTCCGGAGGACTGGTATGTCATTCTCAAACCCGATTGCGACATCAGCACCCGAGAGATTTTTTCCAAGCAAGGGTTGACAAGAAACACCCCCAGAATCAAAATAGCGCCCGCTTTTGAGGGAGACGCCCCGAGGTACCGAAACGACTGTGAGGATGTAGTTCGCAGACTTTATCCAGAGGTTCGTCAAGGCCTGGAATGGCTGTCACAATTCGGACCTGCAAGGTTAACCGGAACCGGTGCTTGCATATTTGGACGTTTCCCAACAGAATCCGAGGCCCGGAACATCTGGGCAAGTAAACCCTCCGGCATTAACGGGTTCGTCGCTAAAGGGGTGAATATCTCACCACTTCACAGCAAGCTGACAGAGCTGAACTGATGCCAAAAAAGCACGTTACTGGGGTGTCGCCAAGTGGTAAGGCAACGGGTTTTGATCCCGTCATGCGCAGGTTCGAATCCTGCCACCCCAGCCATCTTTCTCCCGCTTCTTCTGAATCAACCGCCGATACCAAGAAGGATGCCGTCGTGTCCAAACTGATGATTTTCACCGGCAATGCCAATCCAGAGCTTGCCCGAGCCATCGCCCAGAAACTTCACATCCCCATGGGCCAGGCCACCGTTGGAACCTTCAGCGACGGCGAAACCACCGTCGAAATCAACGAGAACGTCCGCGGTCATGATGTATTCATCATCCAGCCAACCTGCCACCCGACCAACGATAACCTGATGGAGCTGATCGTCATGTCAGATGCTCTGCGGCGGGCGTCGGCAACCCGGGTGACGGCGGTGATTCCATACTATGGCTATGCCCGTCAGGATCGCCGGGTCCGTTCGACGCGGGTTGCCATAAGCGCCAAAGTGGTTGCTGACATGATTTCCAGCATCGGCGTTGACCGGGTGCTGACCGTTGACCTGCACGCCGATCAGATCCAGGGCTTTTTCGATATTCCGGTGGATAACATCTACGCTACCCCGGTGATGTTGCAGGACATCGAGAAGCAACGGTTCGAAAATTTCGTGGTGGTTTCACCCGACGTCGGCGGTGTGGTTCGTGCCCGCGCCGTTGCCAAGAAGCTGGACGACGCCGACCTGGCCATCATCGACAAACGGCGACCCAAGGCCAACGTATCCCAGGTCATGCACATCATCGGGGATGTCAAAGACAAGACCTGCATTCTGGTGGACGACATTATTGACACCGCCGGTACTCTTTGCAAAGCCGCCAACGCGCTGAAAGAGCAAGGTGCAGAAAAAGTAATTGCGTACATCACTCATCCCGTGCTCTCCGGACCGGCCGTTGACAATATCAATGCCTCGCAACTTGACGAGTTGATCGTGTGCGACACCATTCCGTTACGTGACAAAGCCAGGAACTGTGATAGAATCCGCGTCCTCGAAATGGCAGGACTGCTGGCCGAATCGATCCGTCGGGTCAGTAACGAAGAGTCGATCAGCGCCATGTTCGATAATGTCTGACGGGTGAAGCCGATTCGCGTCGGTCAGGCATAACAGGCAGTACCGGGTCGGGAGCCTAAACGGCTCCCGAGTCTTTTAGTCAGCCGGAAAACCCGGCTTTTCAGAAACATCATCTGATTTCCAGCCTGGTCGCGGGCCCTTCAGGTGACGATTGAGGTTAATACCATGTCTCAGGAATATGTAATTGAAGCATTTCCTCGTGGCGATCAGGGGAGAGGTGCGAGCCGCCGCCTGCGTCGTGAGGAAAAAAAGATTCCGGCCATTATCTATGGCGGAAACAAGGATGCCACCAGCATCTCGATCTGGCACAACGAGCTGAAGAAAGCGCTGGAAAACGAAGCCTTCTTTGCGCACATTCTGACCATTGAGCTGGAAGGCAAGAAAGAAAGCGTGATTCTGAAAGATCTTCAGCGCCACCCCTACAAGGCTCTGCTGACTCACGCCGACTTCCTGCGCGTCGACAAGGATCACGAGATCCACGTCAACGTACCGCTGCACTTTATCAACGAAGAAACCGCACCGGCTATCAAGCTCCACGGCGGCGTTGCACACCACCAGATCAACGAAGTGGAAATCATCTGTCTGCCCCAGGATCTGCCAGAGTATATCGAGATCGACATGAGCGGCGTCGAAATGGATGAGGTGGTTCATCTGAGCGATATTAAATTGGCGCCAGGCGTCCGTATCGCCACACTCGCCCAGGGTGAAGATTACGATCTGCCGGTAGTGGCGGTCCATAAGCCCCGCGCCGCGAAAGTCGAAGGCACCGAGGAAGGTGAAGAAGACTCGGGTGAAGAAGACGAAGACAAGGAGTAATTACTCCCGGACTGACGAGGACAGTGGCAAATGGCACAGGATATCGTCATGGTGGTCGGGCTGGGAAATCCCGGTCCGGACTATGAAAATACCCGCCATAACGCCGGCGCCCTGTTCGTCGAAGCTCTGGCCCGTGAAGCGGGCCAGACGCTCCGCCCCGAAAAGAAATTCCACGGACTCTATGCCCGTATTCGGTGGCAGGGCCTGGACCTGCATTTACTGAACCCGACCACATTTATGAATCGCAGCGGGCTGCCGATCAAAGCCCTGGCTGATTTTTTCGGAATTGCCCCCCAACAGATTGTGGTTGCCCACGACGACCTTGATCTGCCCCCCGGCACGGCCAAACTCAAGAAGGGCGGCGGCCATGGCGGACACAACGGCCTGCGGGACACCATCGCGCATCTGGCCACCAATGAATTCCAGCGCCTGCGCATCGGCATTGGCCACCCGGGCGACAGTCGCAGGGTCACCGGTTATGTTCTTGGCCGCCTTGGCAAGCAGGAAACCGAAGAACTGAACGCGGTGATTGATGAAATCATACGGGTACTGCCGGATGCAGCCAGCGGCAAACTCGCCGCCGCCATGAATCGCCTGCACAGTTTCAAACCGGTATAATCCGGCCAAATTTTCCATACCCAGCAGAGGCATTCCATGGGATTTAACTGCGGCATCGTAGGCCTGCCCAACGTCGGCAAGTCCACCCTGTTTAACGCGCTGACCAAATCCGGCATTGGCGCCGAAAACTTTCCCTTCTGCACCATCGAACCGAATGCGGGCGTTGTTGCCATGCCGGACCCCCGGCTGAACAGGCTGGCGGAGATTGTGAAACCGGAAAAGGTCGTGGCAACCACCATGGAATTCGTGGATATTGCGGGGCTGGTCGAAGGTGCGTCAAAGGGCGAGGGGCTGGGCAACCAGTTCCTCGCCAACATTCGCCAGACCGACGCCATTGCCCACGTGGTGCGCTGCTTTGAGGACGGCAATGTCATTCACGTTGCCAACAGGATCGATCCGGCTTCCGACATTGAGGTGATCAACACCGAACTGGCCCTGGCCGACCTGGAAACCGTCGAAAAGGCGATCAAGCGGGTCCAGCGCGTGGCCAAGGGCGGGGACAAGGAAGCCAGGGCCCAACTGGAGATGTTTGAGCAGCTGATGCCGGTGCTTAACGAGGGCAAACCGGTACGCAGCATGAATCTCGACCGCGACCAGATGGCGCTGATCCGTGAACTCTGCCTGCTGACCGTCAAACCGACCATGTACATCGCCAACGTCAGCGAAGACGGCTTTGACAACAATCCACACCTGGACACCGTGCGGAAAATTGCCGACTCTGAAAATGCGGTCGTTGTACCCATCTGCAACAAAATCGAAGCTGAAATCGCTGAACTGGAAGACGATGAGAAGTCCATGTTCCTGGAGGAAATGGGCATGGACGAGCCCGGCCTCGACCGCGTCATTCGCGGCGGCTACAGCCTGCTGAACCTGCAGACCTATTTCACCGCCGGCGTCAAGGAAGTCCGCGCCTGGACCGTCAAGGTCGGCGCAACCGCGCCCCAGGCGGCTGGTGTGATCCACACTGACTTCGAACGCGGCTTTATCCGGGCGGAAGTCGTCAGTTACGACGACTTTGTCAGGTACAACGGCGAAGCCGGAGCCAAGGATGCCGGCAAGTGGCGGCTGGAAGGCAAGGACTACATCGTAAAGGATGGTGACGTCATCCATTTCCGTTTCAACGTCTGACGGGCGGGATTTCAGGGAAAAACCCGCCGACAGTCTTGACAGGCAGGGCGCAAATCACGAGAATACGCGCCTCGTTCGGACCCGGTTTCATCACCTGAGTCCCCGACGAGATGGCAAGGTAGCTCAGTTGGTTAGAGCACGGCACTCATAATGCCGGGGTCGGCGGTTCGACTCCGCCCCTTGCTACCAATATTAAAAAAGCCTGGTTCGAAAGAGTCAGGCTTTTTTAATATCCGCCAGCAGGAGTTAAACCGCCGAAGGCGGTACGACCGGAGCACGCTTGCGTGCAGAGGAACGTCGGAGCGCAGCGACGACGGCCCGAAGGGTGAAGCCGCAGGCCGAATACTCCGCCCCTTGCTACCAGAATTAAGAAAGGGTCCTCGCGTAAGTGTGGGCCTTTTTTGTGCCCGGCACCCGGCACACCCCCTTCTCTCGGTATCGTTAATGGACTAAGCTCCGGTGTATTTGTCCCGGGAGCTGTTCATGCACGAATCCGACATCGTTTCAGGCCTGTCCATTGACCGGCTGGAGAGAATCCCCCGCCACCTTGACGAACACTACATCCGGCCTGGCAGAATGCCCTGCGCCGTGACCCTGGTAGCACGCCACGGGAAGGTGGTCTGGTCCCGGGCCCAGGGCCTGATGGATATTGCAGGCGACAAGCCGGCACAGCGGGACACTGTGTTCCGAATCTATTCCATGACCAAGCCGGTCACCTCCATTGCCATGATGCAGCTGTATGAGCAGGGTCGCTTTCTGCTGGATGACCCGGTGCATAAATACCTTCCGGCCTGGAAGAACCTGAGAGTCTACAAATCCGGGCTCTGGCCCGGTTTCGAGACTGAGCCCGCCACATCCACCATGACCATCCGGGATCTGCTCACCCATACCTCAGGGCTTACCTATGGATTTCTCAACCGGACCAACGTGGATGCGGCCTACCGCGAGCTCAAGCTTGATGGCAGTGGAAACCTGACCCTGGACAAGCTGGTTGACCGGCTTGCGGAGCTGCCTCTGGAATTCTCTCCGGGCACTGCCTGGAACTATTCCGTGTCCACCGATGTGGTCGGTTACCTGGTGCAACTCTTGTCCGGACAGCCGCTGGACGAGTACTTCCGCGAGCATATTTTCGAGCCTCTGGGAATGTCGGACACCGGCTTCAAGGTACGCGAGGACCAGCTTGAGCGCTTCGCCGCCTGCTATCTCCACCAGCCGGACAATACCATGAAACTGCAGGATGACCCGGCGCGCTCCAGATACCGGAAAACCCCCCATTTTTTCTCCGGCGGGGGTGGCCTGGTCTCCACCGTGGATGACTACCATGCCTTTGCCCAGGCACTCTGCCAGGGCGGCGAATACCGGGGCCAACGGATCATCGGCCGCAAGACCCTGGAATTCATGCGCAGCAACCATCTTCCCGGCAATCAGGATCTGCCATCCTTGTCGGTAGGCGCGTTCAGCGAGACACCCTATGAGGGCAGTGGTTTCGGTCTCGGCTTTTCGGTCAAGACGGATGTCGCCAGATCCCACGCCAATGGCTCAGTGGGGGAATACGGCTGGGGAGGTCTGGCCAGCACCACCTTTTTTGTCGACCCGGTCGAAGACATGGTGGTCGTATTCATGACCCAGCTCATGCCTTCGTCGGCCTACCCCGTTCGCCAGCAACTCAGAGCCATGGTTTACGGCGCTCTGGTATGACTTAAGTTGTGGCATACTGACCAGCGGAACAATAATCCCGACCATCCACCAGCAAGGACTGTTGCAATGAAACCGGAAACTCTGGCCCTCCATGCGGGCTTCCACGGCGATCCCGCCACCAACGCGGCTACTACCCCGATCTACCAGACCACGTCCTACACCTTCGACGACACCCAGCACGGGGCCGATCTTTTTGATCTGAAAGTGCAGGGCAACATCTACACCCGCATCATGAACCCCACCAATGCTGTTCTGGAAGAACGCATGGCGCAGCTTGAAGGCGGTGTGGGAGCGCTGGCTGTGGCATCGGGCATGGCCGCTATTCTTTATGCCCTGCAGACCATCTGCAAGGTCGGCAACAACATTGTCAGCACCGGCCAGCTCTATGGCGGCACTTACAACCTGTTTGCCCACTCGCTGCCAAATCAGGGCATCACCTGCAAAATGGTAGGCCACGACGATTTCGACGCGGTGGAAAACGCCATTGATGACAATACCCGCGCACTGTTCTGCGAATCCATCGGCAACCCGGCCGGCAACGTCGTCGATATTCAGCGTTGGGCAGAGATTGCCCACAAACACGGCATTCCGCTGATTGTCGATAATACCGTGGGGACACCGTTCCTGTGCCGCCCGATCGAGCACGGCGCGGACATCGTGGTGCACTCACTCACCAAATATATCGGTGGTCACGGCACCACGGTTGCCGGTGTGGTCGTGGATTCCGGCAAGTTCGACTGGGCCGCCAACAAGGCGAAGTTCCCCATGCTCAACGAGCCAGACCCGTCCTATCATGGCGTGGTCTACACCGAAGCACTGGGTGCGGCTGCCTTCATCGGCCGCTGCCGCGTGGTTCCACTGCGCAACACCGGTGCGGCCCTGGCCCCGTTCAATGCGTTCCTGATCATGCAGGGCCTCGAGACCCTGGCGCTGCGCATGGAGCGACATTGCGAGAACGCCGAGAAGGTGGCCCAGTATCTGCAGGGGCACCCCTCCGTGGAATGGGTCAATTACGCCACGCTTACCGACAGCCCCTACAAGGCAACCTGCGAGAAAATCTGTGGCGGTAAGGCCTCCGGCATTCTGAGCTTTGGTATCAAAGGTGGCCTGGAGGCCGGCGCCAGATTTATTGATGCCCTGGAACTGATCTACCGTCTGGTGAATATCGGTGACGCCAAGTCCCTGGCCTGCCACCCGGCCACGACGACCCACCGCCAGCTTAACCCTGAAGAACTGGCCAGCGCCGGCGTCAGTGAAGATCTGGTACGCCTGTCCATTGGTATCGAGCATGTGGACGATATCATTGCCGACATAACCCAGGCACTGGACAAGGCGACAGGCTGACAAGAGCCTGCCGGGTGCGACCAATGTCGCGCCCGGCGCTGGCCGTGATTATCCTTATCTGCCTTGTAACAAAGCGGCCGCCGGATTACCCTTTCAGTTAATTGATACAGTTTTGCCCGAACTCATCCGAACCAGAGCGAGTCTCACCGCAATGAGTAACAGCGCCAAACCCCACGTAACCAGTGGTTCAAAATTCCGCAATGAACACGGCTTCTCTGCCATCAAGGACGGAATCAAGCGTTCAGGCTCGGGGATGATTGATACCGGAACGCAGCCCAAGCCCTCGTGGTTAAGAGTTCGCATGCCAGCCGGAGATCGTTATGAGGCGGTTCGCGACAATGTCAATCAACACCGTCTGAGCACGGTCTGCCAGGAATCCCACTGCCCCAATATTGGCGAATGCTGGACCAATGGTACCGCGACCATCATGGTGATGGGCTCTGTATGTACCCGGGCCTGCCGCTTCTGCGCCGTGGACACCGGCAACCCCAAGGGCTGGCTGGACCAGGAGGAACCGGAAAACACCGCCAAATCGGTAGACCTGATGGGGCTGCGGTACATTGTGCTGACCTCGGTTGACCGGGACGACCTCGATGACGGCGGCGCTGCTCACTATGCCGCCTGTGTATCCGCGATCAAGAAGCGCACGCCGCACGTGGCGGTGGAAGCCCTGACGCCGGATTTTGATGCGGTCATGGAGCACGTCGAAAAAGTGGTGGACTCCGGTCTCGACGTCTTCGCCCAGAACGTGGAAACCGTCAAGCGACTGACCACCCGTGTGCGGGACCCCCGCGCCGGTTACGAGAAAACCCTCAGCGTTCTGGCACATGCCAAGCAATACCGCCCGGACGTGCTGACCAAAACCAGCCTGATGCTGGGGCTGGGTGAAACCGAGGAGGAAATCCTGCAGACCATGGACGACCTGCGCGCCATTGGTGTCGACATCCTCACCCTGGGCCAGTATCTGCGCCCGACCGCGAACCATTTGCCGGTAGAGGCATACATTTCCCCGGAAGATTTCAACCGCTACCGCGAGATCGGCCTGGAAAAAGGCTTTATGGAAGTGCCGTCCGGCCCCATGGTGCGCTCAAGTTATCGCGCTGACAGGGTGTTCGAGAAAAACAACCTTGGTCTTGCCGTACCGGAAGTGCCCGCTTCCCGGAACGCACAGCAGATCCCTGTCAAGGCTGTTGACTGAAATCAGCGGCACTGCTGCCGGGATCAGGGACATTACCAAACGGAATCACAGTCAACCGGCGGTTTGTGGCACACTTCGCTTCCACCTCCACCGTGAAAGGCACCGTCTGCAATGTCCTGGCTTCGATCCTTCTATGACCGGCTGATATTACCCCACCCTGTTCTGGTACTTGTCCTTTTCGGAATTATTCTGGTCGCCGCTGGCCTTCGGCTTGAACAGTTCCGTCTGGACGCCTCCGCAGAGTCACTGGTTCTGGAAGACGACCGCTCGCTGGAACAGTACCGGGAGGTCAATCGCCGGTTTACCAGCTCCGACGACTTTCTTATCGTGACCTACACCCCCGACCAGGAATTATTCAGTGAAGATGGCCTGGCGCAGCTGCGATCCCTGAGAGACGAGCTGGCCGCCCTCGACAGGGTCAGTTCCACCAACAGCATCCTCAACGTTCCCCTGCTGCACAGCCCGGACCTGACCCTGGATACCGTGGACTCGGAGATCAAGACCATCGACGACGACAGCGTGGCCCCCGATACTGCCCGCAAGGCTCTGCTGAATAACCCGCTCTACCCCAACCTGCTGATCAGCGAGGATGGCCGCACCACCGCGATACAGGTCAACCTGCCCACGCCGGACCGCTATTTCGAATTGCTCAACAAACGCAATGAGCTGCGGGACCGGGTCAGTCGTGGTGAAGCCACCACCGAGGAGCAACAACAGCTGGAGGCGGTCAGCCAGAAATTTATCGAGTACGCCGAGGCCCAGGCCAAGGAGCGGAACCGCACCATTGATCAAGTAAGGACCATACTCGACAACTACCGCGACCGGGCCGAGATCTTTCTGGGCGGCGTGCCGATGATCGTTGCCGACATGATCCGCTTTATCGAGAACGACCTTGCCACCTTCGGCATCGGTGTGCTGGCGTTCCTGCTGCTGACCCTGGCGATCATTTTCCGTCAGTGGCGGTGGGTGCTGGTGCCGCTGCTGTGCTGCAGCTTTACCGTCTGGCTGGTCATCGGTTACCTGAGCTGGGCGCAATGGCCGGTAACCGTGATTTCTTCCAACTTCGTATCGCTGCTGCTGATCATGACCCTGTCGCTGACCATCCACCTGATCGTCCGTTACCGGGAGTTCCAGCACGATGACCCGGAGGCTGACTCACGGGATATCCTGCTGCGCACCCTGATGGCGATGATCAAACCCTGTTTCTACATGGCCATCACCACCATCGTTGCCTTCGGGTCGCTTACGTTCAGCGGCATCCGCCCGGTCATCGATTTCGGCTGGATGATGACCATTGGCCTGGCGGTGGCCTTCCTTATCACCTTTCTGATTTTCCCTGCCCTGCTGGCGCTGCTTCCACCCCCTGTTGACGACCGGGTGCGCTCGGACCGGGTTCCGTTTACCGACCTGTTTGCGCGATTTACCGAGCACTATGGCAGAACCGTTCTGGCGGGCTCGGCAATTCTCGCTGTGCTCTGCATCGTTGGCCTTGATCGGCTGACAGTGGAGAACAGTTTCATCGATTACTTCAAATCCAGCACTGAAATCCATCAGGGCATGATTACCATCGACGACCGCCTCGGTGGCACCACCCCCCTGGATGTGATCATTACCGACGAAAAGCCGCCAGAAAGTGACGGCGGTGGCGATCCCTTCGCCAGCGACTGCGATCCGTTCGTGGATGACTGCGGCGGCACGGAGGAATACCGGGACACCTGGTTCACCTACCAGAAAATGAATCGTCTGGGTAAAGTTCATGATTACCTGGACAGTCTGCCGGAAATCGGCAAGGTACTTTCCATCGAAACCACGCTTGAAATACTGGCCCGGGTCAACGGCGGCGAGCCCCTGAACGCCCTCGAACTGGCATTTGTGCCCTCGGCCGTGCCCGACAACCTGAAGGACACCCTGCTGACGCCCTACATCAGTGAGGAACACGATCAGGCCCGCTTCAGCGCACGCATTCTGGAGACCTCTCCGGACCTGCGTAGGCAGGAGCTGCTGGACCGCATTCGCAATCATCTGACCGGTGAGCTGGGCTTCAAGGACGACCAGGTACAGCTCACGGGCATGATGGTGATGTACAACAACATGCTTCAGAGCCTTTTCGATTCCCAGATCAAGACGATCGGTGCGGTGTTCCTGGCCATCATGATCATGTTCCTGATTCTGTTCCGCTCGCTGAAGCTGGCGCTGGTTGGCATGGCGCCGAATCTGATTGCGGCCGGTTCAGTTCTGGGGCTGATGGGCTGGCTGGGGATACCGCTGGACATGATGACCATTACGGTGGCCGCGATTACCGTGGGGATTGCGGTAGATGACACCATTCACTACATCCACCGTTTCAAGACCGAATTCGACAAAGACGGCGACTACATTGCCACCATGCACCGTTGCCACCGCAGTATCGGGCAGGCAATGTTCTTCACCTCGCTCACGATCATTACCGGGTTCTCGATTCTGGTGCTGTCGAATTTTATCCCGACCATCTACTTCGGGCTGTTCACCGGCTTTGCCATGTTCATGGCCCTGCTTGGTGCGCTAACGCTTCTGCCCAGACTGATCATGCTGGTTCGGGCTTTCGGTAAAACTGCGTAAAACGTGCAGACACAAAAAAACCGCCGTGGCTGGGCGCCAGGGCGGTTTTTTCAGACCTGCAATTACTGCATGCCCTGACCTTGTTGTTGCTGCTGCATCTGACGCTGCTGCATCTGGCGCTGCTGTTGCATCTGCTGCATCTGCTGCATCTGTTTGTTCAGTTCTTCGCGCTGCTCTTCGGTGAAGACACTGTCTACCCGGGCCTGCATCAGGGTGGAAAGGGCGGCTATATCACCGGTGATCTCACCAAGCTTTTTGGCGTTATCACGAATGGCAGCCTCATCATAGTCAGGCTTGATTTCAGTCTGCATCTCCGCGGAAATCTGCTGAACCTGGCCTTTCAGTGACTCGATCTCGCCCTGCATTTCGCCCAGAATGGCACGAATATCCGTCTGCTGCTCCTCGCTCAGACCGACCATCTGTGCCAGTTGATCAACCTGATCACCACCAGACTGCTGGGCTATAGCTGGCGCGCTCAGGCCCAGCGCGATCAGTGCAATTCCGAACAGTTTTACAAGCTTCATAAAAGACTCCAAATTTATTTGTATGACTTCTCGATATTTCCGAGCTGACACCCTAGTACAAAACCGGTCCCGATTTCATCCTGTCCCACTGTTTTTTGATTAAAGTTCACATTTCACCCCGCCACAGCGCCCGCCACCAAGGGCTTTACCGAAATGTGAAAATTTCTTCATTCCGGTTCATAATGGCGCCTCCCAGCTATTCGTCTAACCATGACACCTTGATAACGGGAGTCCGCCCCATGGCAATTAACTGGTTTCCCGGGCACATGCACAAGGCCCGTAAGGAAATCAAGAAAGTAATGCCGCAGATGGATCTGATCATCGAGGTCCTTGATGCCCGCCTGCCGTTCTCCAGCGAAAATCCGCTGGTGCCGTCACTGCGCGGCGACACACCAATGATCAAGGTGCTGAATAAACGGGACCTGGCCGATCCGGACGTCACCACGCAGTGGCAGGCATGGCTTGAAAAAGAACGGGGGGTCAAAGCGGTTACCCTGACCCATAACCAACGCAGCGAGGCCACGGAAATCCTGCGGCTGGCCGCCGCGATGGTGCCCCACCACGATCGTCAGAAAAGTGCGCTGCGGGTTATGATTCTCGGCATTCCCAATGTCGGCAAGTCGACATTGATCAATACCCTGGCCGGTCGGCCGGCGGCGAAAACCGGTAATGAACCTGCCGTTACCCGCGCGCAGCAGGCCATCAAACTGCCCCATAACATTCTGCTTTACGACACTCCCGGGTTTCTGTGGCCCAAGCTGTCGCCGGAAGCCTGCGGCTATCGGCTGGCCATCAGCGGAGCCATCCGCAGTGCGGTCATCGAATTCGAGGACGTCGCGCTGTTCGCCGCCGATTATCTGCTGGACGCCTATGAGGACCAGGTGCTTGCGCGCTATGGAATTGATGAGCGGCCGGCAGACGGGCTGGCGCTGATGGATGCGATTGCCGCCAGGCGGCGGTTTTTCAGGCGCGGCGGTGTTCCTGACCTGCACAAGGTTGCAGAAGTGCTGCTGAACGAATTGCGGGCTGGCAAGCTGGGGCGGATATCACTGGAGACACCTGCCATCATCGGGCAGGAAATCTCAGCAATCCGGGAAAACAGCTGAGCAGACGTTAGTGGTCGCGCTGGTCTAGCGAGCTAGCGAGCCGCTGGAGGGCTCGTCGCTGAATTCAGACTGTGGTTCCGGCCTCGATAACAGGGCCAGTTCCTCGGCAAGCCCCGACCGCCAGGGCAGCTGTTTGATACCGAAAGTGTTACGTATCTTGGTACAGATCATAGTGGCGTTGAGCGGTTCCAGAGTTGCCCAGTCAGCCATTTCGTCGACCACACGTAAACCACTGGGAATACCCGGCAGACCTGCGATCGCAAGGCCCAGCTCGTAAAGCGAAATATCCTCCGCGCCGGCATACTGATAGGTGCCCCACACCTCGGCCCCGCAATCGATCTGTTTGATGATGGCCGTCATTACCCGGGCGAGATCGGTGACCGTGACCGGCTGTCCGTGGCACTTCCCGGATAGTTTTACGGTAGCCGAGCTGGCGGCCACTTTCTGAACCTTGCGTAAAAACCGGCCCAGGCTCCATCCCGTGCGCAGCAGAATATGGCGCGGCAGCAGGGTACGGATGGCCTGTTCGCACTCCCACTGCCAGTTCCCCAGCTCGTTTACCGGCTGACCGGGATTGGAGGAGATGTAGGCACTCTGCTTGCGGCCATCAAAGATGTAGCTTGAAGACAGTTGCAGCAATGACATACCGTGTTCACCGGCGTATTCGGCGAGCGCCACCGGCAGAGAGAAAGAGGCTTTGTGGGCGGCCTCAGGGTCGCTCTCGGCAAGCTCCGGATCGGCAAGCCACAGGGCATTGACAATCATGTCCGTGTCGTCCGGAATCCAGGCCGCCAGTGCAGAAAGCTCAACATTGTCCAGTTCGCTGATCAGCAACGGACTCACCTGAAGATGAGTGTCGCGCAGGGCCTCCAGCAATACCCTTCCAAGAGGGCCGTAGTTATGAACAACAAGCACGTGCACCGGGTTTACTCCCTCCGTTTAAAGCTCTGAATTGCACTGATGGGCGTTACGGATGATCCCGGCTCCGGACTTCATCGATAATGTCACGCACAAACCCGGGGTACCCTCGCAGTAACGCCGGTCAGCAGCTCATAACCGATGGTACCAGCATGTTGAGCAATTTCATCGACAGATACATGCGGGCCCCATAGTTCCACCCTGTCGCCAGGCTGTGCATCCGGCACTTTACTCAGATCCACCGCCAGCATATCCATGGACACGCGTCCTATCAGCCGGATTCGCCGGCCGTTGATCCATGCCGGTGTGTCAGTACCTGCATGGCGTGGATAGCCGTCGCCGTAGCCAATGGCAACAATGCCCATTCGCATTGGTTCAGATGCTGTAAAGGCGCCACCATAGCCCACGGACTCTCCGGCCTTGATTGTGCGCACACTGGTCAGTTCTGCTTCCAGCGTCATCACCGACTCAAGGCCCAGGTCCGGCCCAAGCTTGCCAATCATCGGCGACCCCCCGTAAAGCATGATCCCGGGCCGGGTCCAGTCGAACAGTGCCTGCCCTTGGAGAAAATGCGCA
The DNA here is from genome assembly GCF_035268745.1 of Marinobacter sp. Lineage (GTDB taxonomy): Bacteria > Pseudomonadota > Gammaproteobacteria > Pseudomonadales > Oleiphilaceae > Marinobacter. The sequence continues at coordinate 13,773 of NZ_DATFKH010000047.1, read as the reverse complement.
GCGGAGTTGGCCACACTTCTGGCCAGCTTTGGCCAGGGCTGCGTTGCCCGGACAAAGCACTCTGTCTGTCTGGCGGTGTTATCACTTTGCGCGTCATCGGCGCAGGCGAAGTGGGTCACGAAGCCGGTCACTTGCTGCTGCCGACCTGCGGCCGATAATACCGACATGACACCGGAAAGCTGATCCGGGGAAAAGCCCAGGCGGTTCATACCGGTGTTTACTTTTATCCAGAGCGCTGGTGCGGCTTTCCCGTCCTGCAGCCAGTGCAGCTGGTGTTCACTGTGAATCACCGGCTCAAAGCTTTCCCGGGCGCTGGTTGCCAGATCCTGTTCGCTATGGGGCCCCTGCAACAGGGCAACAGGCGTTGTGACGCCCGCCGCCCTGATGGCCAGGGCTTCCTCAATACAGGCTACTGCAAATTTGGGGGCATGGCCCTGCAAGGCCCGGGCAACCTCCCGGATACCATGACCATAACCATCCGCCTTGATCACCGCCATGGCGGTGGCATCGCCCGCCAGATCGGCCGCTTTCCGGTAATTATGGCGAAGCGCATCCAGATTGATCCTGGCAACCGTTGCCCTGGGCATCAGTAATCACCACCGTAATCGCCGCGGGCCAGGTCTTCGAACTTGGTGTACTTGCCAATGAATGCCAGGCGAACGGTACCTATGGGGCCGTTCCGCTGCTTGCCGATAATGATCTCGGCGATGCCCTTGTCGGAGCTGTCTTCGTTATAGACCTCGTCACGATAGACGAACATGATGACGTCGGCATCCTGCTCGATGGCACCCGACTCGCGGAGATCGGAATTCACCGGCCGTTTGTTCGGCCGCTGCTCCAGGCTCCGGTTAAGCTGGGACAGGGCCACCACCGGGCAACTCAGTTCTTTCGCAAGTCCTTTCAGGGAACGGGAAATTTCCGAGATTTCCGCGGTACGGCCCTCGGTGTTGCCCGGTACCCGCATCAGTTGCAGGTAATCGACCATAATCAGCCCGAGCTGGCCATCATTCTCACGGGCAATGCGCCGGGCGCGGGACCTCATATCGGTAGGGCTCAGCGCTGGCGTGTCGTCGATATACAGCGGTTTGTCCTTGAGCAGGCTGACCGCTGAGGTCAGTCGGGGCCAGTCGTCTTCCTCCAGACGGCCACTGCGCATGCGGCTCTGGTCGATCCGGCCCAGCGACGACAGCATCCGCATCACCAGGGCATCGGCCGGCATTTCCATGCTGAAGACAAGAATGGGTGCACCGGAAGTAATCAGGGCATTCTCAACGATATTCATCGCCAGGGAGGTCTTGCCCATGGAGGGCCGTCCGGCGACGATCAGCAGATCCGCCGGCTGCATGCCCGAGGTCCATTCATCCAGATCCTTGAAGCCGGTGGTCAGGCCGGTGGTGGTCTCACCGGACTCGAACAGTTCCTCGATACGGCTCAGCGCCTTGGTCAGGATAGGGTTGATGGCTTGCGGTCCGGTCCCCTCCTTGACCCTGGACTCGGCAATCCTGAACACATTGCGTTCGGCCTCGTCGAGAATTTCATCACTGTTACGGCCCTGCGGGTTGAAGGCGGAATCTGTGATCCTGCCGGATACTTCAACCAGCTGACGCAGAGTCGAGCGCTCCCGCACGATAACCGCATAGGCATTGATATTTGCCGCACCCGGGGTCTTCTCGGCCAGCTCAGCGAGATAGGAAAGCCCACCGGCATCTTCGATATCCCCCGCCCGTTCAAGAAATTCCGCCAGCGTTACCACGTCCAGGGGCTCGCTATCTCCCGCCAGCCTTTCCGCCGCAGCGAATATCAGGCGATGGTCCTGACGATAGAAATCGGCAGCGGAGATAATCTCGGCGACCTCGTCAAAGCGCCGGTTGTCCAGCATCAGACCGCCAAGTACCGCCTGCTCGGCCTCAACGGAATGGGGTGGCACCTTGATCCGGCCGGTTTCGGCGTCGGACTGTACCGGTCTGAAATTCGGGTTAGCCATGGAAACATCTTCGTCTGGGCATCACGGACCGGGAAGTTTACGGGGTTTCCCGACATGATGGGAGAGCTACAGTAAGCACAAATCATACACCAGAAAGCAGCAGGCCCGGAATGCACCTGAGCGCATTCCGGGCCTGTAGCACTGCCGCCGGGAGGGAACCCGACGTAACTGCCGGGACTGCAATTGGTCTAGCAGTCCATTCAGCGGCTCATTCGGCAACGACGGCCAGGTTAATGGTAGTCGTTACGTCGGAATGCAGTTGCAGCTCAATTTCGTACTCACCCACAAGGCGCAGGGGGCCTTCCGGGAGACGAACTTCGCTTTTCTCTACCTCGGTACCGGTAGCGGTAATCGCATCAGCGATATCACGCACACCGATAGAACCGAACAACTTGCCTTCTTCGCCAGCCTTGGAGGTGATCGTTACCGAAGCACCACTCAGGGCCTCGGCACGAGCCTGGGCCTCAGTCAGCCTCTCAGCCGCCGCCTTTTCAAGCTCGGCACGACGCTCTTCGAACGCCTTCAGGTTGTCTGCAGTTGCAGGAACAGCCTTGCCATAGGGCAGAAGAAAATTACGACCGTAACCGGCCTTTACCTTCACCTTGTCACCGAGTGAGCCAAGGTTTGCTACTTTCTCAAGCAGAATAACATCCATCCCGTTAACCTCTTCGTGCTTTATTCAGCCGGACCCGCGGGCTTGATTCGCCCCCGGATGTCCAACCAGCTATCCACAAATGCCAGAACCAACAACACAATCATCAGACTCGGCCCCAGAAATACCAGTGCCAGATAGAACGCCACCAGCCACTGACCGCTCAGGCCCTTACGACCTACAACACCATGGACCAGAGCAAGCGCTGCCAGCAACAGCGGCAGCCCGCCAGACCATCCCACGAGCATGGGATTCAGCCCGATCAGCGAACCACCCACCATGATTGCCACGCAGATCACTGCGAAGGCAGGAGATAACCGCAGCGCGTGAAACTCCTGCCGGAATCCGCCGGGGTTGTACAGCCCGGCCTGCCAGGACCTTGCCAGCATGACCATGCCCACACCTGTTACCAGATAGGTACCGGCCATACTGGCATTCATGGTCTGCCGGATGACGGTCTCCAGGTTATCCCCGAAGTTTCTGGCCATTTCGGCGTTGTACTGTTCGTAAAACTGCACCCCGGTCTGGACCAGACTGTCGATCAGCCCGGGGTAGACCATGGGCAACACCAGGCCGGTGGCAATGGCCAGGAAGCTCCCCGAAAGCAGCGCCCTCTCCCAGGACAGCGATGTCCTGAGTACCGAAGCAATGAGCACTACCTGAAGCAATACCGCCAGGGCGGTCGGGTCCTGCCCCAGCCACGCCCAGCCGAGCGCCGGCAGCAATGCCCAGAGGCCGATATTCAGACCCTGACTGATGCCAAGCCTGAGAATCACCAGGCCAATGACTGCAGCGCCGATCCAGAACAACAGCGGAATGGCTGTGGTAACAACCGCAACCCCGCCTGCCTGCAGGGGACCGCGCATTACAAATTGTGCCAGTGCACGCATGGTCCCGAATCCTCTGGTTCTGTTCTGAGTCTGTTACTTAGTTGTCGTGGCTGTCCGAGTACGGCAGCAGTGCCAGGTAGCGGGCGCGCTTGATAGCGGTGGCCAGCTGACGCTGATAACGTGCTTTGGTGCCGGTAATACGGCTGGGCACGATCTTGCCGGTTTCGGTAATGTAGCCTTTCAGTGTGTCCAGATCCTTGTAATCAATCTCTTTCACACCTTCTGCCGTGAAGCGGCAGAACTTACGACGTCTGAAAAAACGAGCCATAATCTAACTCCTCAACTCCGGTAATGGTTTACTCTTCTTCGTCCTGATCATCGGACTGACGATTACTGTTATCACTGTCGCTGTCGTCAGATTCGTGGGAACGACGCGGGCGGTCATCACCGCCGCCACGACGGTCTTCACGGGACTCGGATGCCTTCATCGGTGACAGCTCGATGTCAGCACCGTCGCGGCGCAGGATCATGTCGCGGATGATGGCATCATTGAAGCGGAAGTTGTGAGTCATCTCGTCCATTGCGGCCTGTGAACATTCCACGTTCATCAGCACGTAATGGGCTTTGTGAATCTTGTTGATCGGGTAGGCCAGATGACGACGGCCCCAATCTTCCAGGCGATGTACCTGGCCGCCATCTTCAGTGATGACGCTGGTATAACGCTCGATCATGGCGGGCACCTGCTCGCTCTGATCCGGGTGTACCATAAATACAATTTCGTAGTGACGCATGAGTTCTCCCTACGGTTTAGACAGCCCCCTGCAGAATCAACGGCACCGACCCGGGTCGGGGCAAATCCGGCAAGAAGCAAGGAGGTGGCAGCCAAGCTGCCGTTTTTTCTGCTTTTTGGTAAAAGCTGATCCCGGACTGGCCAGCAAAAGCCAATACCGGGCATCCCCTTATAAAAAGGGGTGCGGTATTCTAGGGGTGTCGGGCTCTCTATGCAAGCCGTTGTCGCAGTGCTTCGTAAAGACAGACACCAGTGGCAACCGAAACATTGAGGCTATCCACCTGTCCCTGCATGGGAATATTGATCAGCAGATCGCAGTGCTCGCGGGTAAGCCGGCGCATTCCCTTGCCTTCAGCGCCCATCACCAACGCCACGGAGCCTTTGAAATCAGCCTGGTACAGAGTGCTGCCCGCATCACCTGCGGTGCCAATCAGCCACACGCCCTGATCCCGCAGTTGGCGCATAAAGCGGGCGAGATTGGTAACCCTCACCAGGGGCACAGTCTCGGCGGCGCCGCTGGCCACTTTTCTGACCGTGGGGGAAAGTGAGGCCGACTTGTCTTTGGGGATGATGACCGCCTGCACACCAGCCGCGTCCGCAGTGCGAAGACAGGCGCCGAGGTTGTGGGGGTCGGTCACCCCGTCAAGAATCAGCAGAAAGGGCGGTTCCTCCTGCGCGGCCAGAGACTGCAACAGATCGTCTTCGGTCCACTCCCGGCTTTCAGCCACCAGCGCCACCACACCCTGGTGGACACCGGCAACCCGTTTATCCAGCTCTTTGCGGTGCACCAGTTGCCAGCCAACCCCAAGGCTGTCCAGAGTTCCGGTCACGCTTTGCACCCGTTTGTCCTGGCGACCGTGCTGGATCCAGACCTGCTGCAAACGCGCGGGTTCCTGCCTGAGCACCGCTTCAACCGCGTGCCAGCCGAAAATAAACTGTTCAGACACCGATTATTTCCCTGCCTTTCCCGACTTCCGTTTGCGATCGCCGCCGGCACTCTTGCCCTTGCCCTTGCCTTTATTGCCCTTGCCGTCCAGAGCAAGCCGGGCGGCGTCGGCCACCAGTTTGTCACGGGCAGACATGCCATCGTCACCACCGCTGGCTGGCGGGGCATCCTGGCCGGCGCCCCGCTTGCGGGGACGGGCTGGCTTGTCGGCGCTCTTGCCGGCATTCTTGCCGGCACCCTTATCCGCACTCCTGCCGGCAGCCTTGTCCGCACTCTTGCCGGCAGGTCTGGTGCCGCCTCCGGCCTTGCTGCGGCCTTTACCGGAGCCCTTGCCCTTGTCTTTTGGCCCGGGCCTGGTGATATTGAGCGCATCCAGATCGGCCTGCCGGTGCCTGGGCTCGCTGATCAGCTCCAGATCAATCTTCCGGTCCTCCATGCCGACCCGTACCACCTTGACCTGAACCTCATCACCCAGGCGATAGCTCTGGGCCGTACGCTCGCCGATAAGGCGATGCTTGGCCGCATCGTGATGGAAGAAATCACCGGAAAGTGTGGACACATGCACAAGGCCTTCGATAAAGACGCCGGACAACTCGACAAAGAAGCCAAAAGGCACCACAGCGGCTATAACACCGGCATATTGCTCGCCTACCTGATCGCGCAGATACTCGCACTTCAACCAGGCCATGACGTCGCGGGTGGCGTCGTCAGCCCGGCGCTCTGTCATTGAGCAGTGCTCGCCCAGTTGATGCATCCGGGCGGTATCATAGGGATAGCTTCCCAGCTCGGGATCCGGCTGTTGAGGCGCCGCGACATCCTTCGATTCCGGCTGGCCGTGAATCACCGATTTGATGCCCCGATGGACAATAAGGTCCGGGTAACGGCGAATCGGCGACGTGAAGTGGGCATAGCTGTTAAAGCCCAGACCAAAATGGCCGCCCTCCTCCGGGCTGTAAACGGCCTGGCTGAGTGAACGCAGCATCACGGTCTGGATCACGTTGGCATCACTGCGGTCCCTGATACTCGACAACAGCTCCTGATAATCCGCCGACGTGGGTTTGTCACCGCCACCAAGCTGCAGACCCAACTCGCCCAGAAACAGGCGAACCGCGTTCAGCCGCTCTTCCGAGGGACCCTCGTGCACCCGATAGAGCGAAGGCACTTTATGCTTCTTCAGGAAGCGCGCAGCCGCCACGTTGGCACACAGCATGCACTCTTCAACAATCTTGTGAGCATCATTGCGGGTAACCGGCACGATTTCCTCGATCTTGCGATTCGCATCGAAAATCACGCGGGTTTCAGTGGTTTCAAAATCGATAGCACCACGTTCGGTTCGCGCTTTGCGCAACAGCTTGAAAAGCCCGTACAGATTGTGCAGGTCCGGCAGCACCTCGGCATATTGCTCGCAGAGCTTATACCCCGGCTCGGAATCCGGCCGCTCCAGCATATCGCTGACTTTGTTATAGGTCAGACGGGCACTGCTGTGCATCACCGCCTGGTAGAACCTGTAGCCGCTGATATTGCCGGCGGCGCTCACCGTCATGTCTGCCACCATGCACAGGCGGTCAACGCCCGGATTCAGTGAGCAGAGCCCGTTGGAGAGTTTCTCCGGCAGCATGGGCACAACGTGGTCGGGGAAATACACCGAGTTACCGCGGTTGATGGCTTCCTCATCAAGGGGGGTGCCCGGTCGCACATAATGGGAAACGTCCGCAATCGCCACCAGCAGACGGTAACCGCCTTTCGCCCGTGGCTCGCAGTAGATGGCATCGTCAAAATCCCTTGCCGTCTCATCGTCAATGGTAACCAGGTTCAGGCTGCGGAGATCGATGCGGTTCTGCTTGTCCGCCGCCGTCACTTCATCGGCAATCCGGGCCGCCTGTTCACCCACGGCCGGCGGCCAGCTATGGGGAATATCGTAGGAGCGAATGGCCACATCTATTTCCATGCCCGGTGCCATATGCTCACCCAGCACCTCAGCTATCTTGCCCAGCGGCTGTGTCCGCATGGAAGGCTGGCGCAGGATGTCCACAACCACATACTGGCCATGCCGTGCGTCATTGACGTGCTCGGCAGGAATCAGCACTTCGTGATTGATGCGGGCATTTTCCGGCACCACAAAATAGATACCGCTTTCGTGGAACAGCCGGCCAACCGTCTGGGTGGTGCGATATTCCAGTACTTCGACAATCACCCCTTCACGGCGACCCCGGTCATCAACCCGGTCTACCCGGGCCGCCACGCGGTCACCGTGAAATACCAGCCGCATCTGGCGGGCACTCAGAAACAGATCACTGCCGCCGTCGTCCGGCACCAGAAAGCCAAAACCGTCTTTATGGCCGGTTACCCGGCCGGACACCAGGTCGGCCTCCTCCAGCGGCAGAAAAGCGCCCCGGCGATTGCAGATCAACTGTCCATCGCGGCACATGGCAATCAGCCGGCGTCTGAGTGCCTCGATGCTCTCATCTGAGTCCAGGCCGAACTCGGAACAGAGTGTTTCGTGAGTGGCCGGGGCCCCCCGTTCTTTCAGATGGGCAAGGATGAATTCACGACTCTGGATCGGGTTGTCGTATTTGCTTGCCTCACGCTTGGCATGGGGGTCTTGATCGGATTGTTTTCTGGAAACCATTCGTGTCCTTTTCCTGACTGCGTCAAAGCAGGCGTTAACTTTAGAGTGTTGATGACGGCGTCTAGCGCGGCAGTATAACGCCACTGGCGAGGAAAAAACATTTGACAGTTTTTTTGCGAATGATTACAGTACGCGCCATTGGTTGCAGGCGTTCCCGCGACCATAGCAGAAAGCCTGAAAATTCAATGATCTGAACTGCATTCCAGAATGCGACCTGGCATTGAACACGAGCAGGCAGACTGTCAATCACCTGCCGAGGTGGTGAAATTGGTAGACACGCTAGCTTCAGGTGCTAGTGGGGGCAACCCCGTGGAGGTTCAAGTCCTCTCCTCGGCACCATTTCTATCCCCTGGAAATGGCGAAGTTTTCGGCTCCGCGAGCCGGCTATTGCGATTGCCCCGATACCCCACATGGTCTCTGAGCCTGCCGCTTACCAGCGCGCTCGATACTTCTGACGTTTCCAGAAGGCCTGACAGATTTGCCTGCTTCAACCATTCAAAACCGGTTTGCAGCTATCGCTGGATGATCTATTATTAGATTGAGAACGTTGTAAGGTTCATTCCGTTTCCTTGGTGGCACGGCGACAAAAGTTCGGCTGCAGATGAAGAGATTCTTACCGGCTTTGATGCAGCAAGCGTGTGCGAAGGAGACGCCATGCTATGGTCATTGCTTGCCGCCCTCGGTGTTGGCTTTCTCTACTACAGCTTTGCGCTGATCGGCGTACATTTTCTCAGCCTGCCCTCCGGCATCGTTGTTTTTTGGCCGCCAAATGCGGTTGTGCTGGCCGCCTTTCTTACGCTGCCCATCCGGCACTGGCCGGGGCTGGCCGTCATTGTCGTTATGGCCGAAGTGCTGGCCGATTATTCCAGTTTTCCCATTCATGCAGCTGTGCTTTTCGGACTCATAAACGTGGCCGAATGTGCCCTGGCTGCAACGGTTATAAAGCGCTTCGGTGCGAACGCGCGTGTTCAGCCGGACTGGGGTGAACCGCGCGAGCTGGCACTATTCATTATTGTTGCATTTTTCGTGGCCTCGCCCGTTGCCGCCCTGGCGGGAGCTTCCGTTTATACCCATGTTCTTCTCGAGCCCGCGCCATTCATCTCATTCTGGCGACTGTGGTGGTTTGGCGACGCGACCGGACTCATCGCCCTGACCCCTGCCCTGCACATGCTTTTCAACATCCGGGTCTACTGGCCTGACGCCCGCTATCTGTCAGCCGGAGTTATCGAGTGGGCAGGATTGATAGCGGCCACGCTGGTCACCTGTTTCCTGGTTTTCAGCGTCGGCATCACCGGTGGCCAGATGCTCGCAATCACGCCGCTGCTGGTCGCACTGGCACCGCTCTGGGCTGCCCTGCGCCTGGGTCCGCTTCCGGGTTCGGCGCTCGCCGCAACGGTGGTTGTGTATGCAGCGATCACCACCGCTACAGGTCAGGCACCCTTCGGAGCACGCTCACCATTGCTGACCCAGGAAATCATTGTACTGTTCGTCGTGGTCGTGCTGTTCGCCGCCGCCTTTGCCAGCCAGAACCGGCGCAATAGCGGTAGCTTGCGGCTCTACAAAAGCGCCGTGGAGGCGACGGGCGAAGGCGTCCTGATTGCCGAGGCAGAAGACGATCAGCCAATCATCTACTGTAACGAAAGTTTCTCGAAGATGACCGGATACAGTGATCGTGAAGTCCTCGGCCGGAACTGCCGGTTTCTTAACGGCGCCGAGCGGGATCAGCCGGAGGTGAGCAACATCAGGGACGCGATCCTGGGTCACGAGGGCATTCGCATCACCCTGCGCAACTTCCGCAAGGATGGCAGCCTGTTCTGGAACAACCTCGTGGTCAACCCGATTCGGGACTGGCGGGGACGAACCTCCCATTTTGTCGGCATCATCAGGGATATTTCGCCGGAGATTGAGCACCAGAATCAGCTCGAGGACCTGCTCGATAAACTGCAGGACGCCAATGAAACTCTTGAACAGCAAGTGCGCTTGCGAACAAACGAACTGGAAGAGGCCAACCGCGACCTGAAACGTCTGGCTCACACCGATGAACTCACCGGGGTCAGCAACCGTCGTAACCTGATCAGCCGCGGGCATATGGAAGTACTGCGGTGCAGCCGCTCGGGCGAGACCTTTTCGGTAATGCTGCTGGACATTGATTATTTCAAGCGGTTCAACGATGAGCACGGCCATGAGGCCGGCGATCTGGTGCTCAAGGCGTTTGCCAGGGCCGTCCGCCAGACTATTCGCAAAGTGGACAGTTTCGGCCGCTGGGGCGGAGAAGAGTTCATGGTTCTTGTCTTCGACTCCCGCCACGTCGACTTGCGCACTGTCGGCGAGAAGATATTGAAAAGCATCAGGGAATGCCCGGTATTCTACAATGGGGAAGCGCTACATGTGACTTCATCGATAGGTATAGCCACATGGCAGGGCGGCAGTTTCGACGAGACCGTGTCGCTGGCGGACAAGGCCATGTACAACGCCAAGGAACTGGGACGAAACCGGGTGTCGATTTACCAGAAGCCGACACCGGGGGAATGAACATCTTCGCAACACCTGCACCCGATGGCACCGGTGCGTCGCAGACATGATCAGAAGGCGCGGGCGACAATTTCTTTCATGATTTCATTGGTGCCGGCATAGATTCGCTGAACCCGGGAATCCGCCCATGCCCTGGCAATCGGGTACTCCCACATATAACCGTAGCCCCCGTGCAGCTGGACACACTCGTCCATCACTTTGCACTGTAGGTCGGTCGTGTGCTGTTTCAGCATTGCGGCCGTGGGAATATCCAGCTTCTTTTCCAGATGCAGTTCAAGGCAACGGTCGCAGAACACCCGTGCTGCGGTAATTTCGGCTTTGAGTTCTGCCAGCTTGAAGCGGGTGTTCTGGAATTTGATCACCGGTTTGCCGAAGGCCTTGCGCTCTTTCACGTAGTCCAGCGTCCACTGCCAGGCGGCTTCGGCCGCAGCAACAGCAGTCAGCCCTACCTGCAGCCGTTCGGCGGGCAGTTCCTGCATCAACTGGAAGAAGCCCTGCCCTTCCGTCGCACCCAGCAGTTTATCTGCAGGCACCCTGACGTCGGCAAAAAACAGCTCTGAGGTATCCTGCGCTTTCATACCCACCTTGTTCAGGTTCTGGCCCTTTTCCAGACCTTTCCATGCGGACTCCACCAGGAACAGGCTGGTGCCCTTGGCGCCTTGCGCGGGATCTGTCTTGGCCACCACAATGACCAGATCCGCCATCTGGCCGTTGGTGATAAAGGTTTTACTGCCATTCAGAAGGTAATGCTCGCCGGAGACGGCCTTGACTGCGGTGGTCTTTATGCCCTGAAGGTCAGAGCCAGCGCCGGGTTCGGTCATGGCAATGGCCCCGATCATTTCACCGGATACCAGTCTGGGGATGTAGCGGGCTTTCTGCGACTCCGAACCATAGTTCAGAATATAGGGCGCCACGATATCCGAATGCAGAGTCCAGCCTATGCCTGTCAGGCCTGCGCTGGCGACTTCCTCCATGATCACTGCGCTATAGCGGAAATCCGCCCCGGCGCCGCCGTATTCTTCCGGCATCGTCGGGCACAGGAAGCCAAGCGCGCCGGCTTTGGTCCAGAGCTCCCTGCTTACCTGGCCATCTTTTTCCCACTGGGCATGGTAAGGGGCCGCCTCCTGCTGGAGAAACTTGCGGACCGCATCCCGGAAACCTTCAAGATCGGCGTCAAAGAGGGTACGTGGAATCATGATAAACCTCAGTAAACTGCAAGGGTGTCGTGCCGCCAGTTTTGACCGGGGTGGGATCCCGCTCAATGATGAAAAACGTCAATCGGGCTGACCAAAAACACCGCGGGAGGTTATTCAGCCAGACTTGTTGGCAGCGAGTCGCTCTTCGCCCCAGCGCGGCACCAGGTCCTGGGGCAGGTCCAGATGGTCAAGTAGCCGGGCCACAATGAAATCGACCAGATCGGCAATGGATTGCGGCTGGTGATAGAAGCCGGGACTGGCTGGCATGATGATGGCGCCCATCCGTGTCAGGCGCAGCATATTCTCGAGATGCACCTCGGAATAAGGCGCTTCACGCGGCACCAGAATAATTTTCCGGCGTTCCTTTAGGGCCACATCCCCCGCCCGCTCTATCAGATTATTGCTGGCGCCGGTTGCCAGTGCTGACAGTGTGCCGGTGCTGCAGGGGCAGATCACCAGCGGGGCTTTCTCACCGGATCCGGAGGCCGGGGGCGAGAACCATTCTTCCCGCCCGAACACAACCACCTGCCCGGCCACAGCGCCGGCATAGGCCGACAGGGCTTCCTGCATGGCGGCGGTGCGGCCGGGCAGTTTCAGATTGGTTTCCGTCGCTATCACAATCTGCGCCGCTTTGCTGATCATCACGTGAACCCGGCACCCGGCAGCCACCAGGCACTGCAACAGGCGCAGACCGTAGCAGGCACCGGAGGCGCCGGTGAAAGCCAGATTGACTACGCGCTGGTGGGAGCAAGCATTGGTCATATTCGGTCATCCGTTTCAGACAGGTTCAGTCGGATCTGCGTTCGAGTTCGGCAATCAGCTGCTGATGAATACCACCAAAGCCGCCGTTGCTCATGATCACTATATGGCAGGGCGCGATCGCCTGCCCCGCAACTCTTCCGATCAGTGCTTCAAGCGTAGACTCGACGTAGTGATGGGGCGAGGGATCGGACTGCAATCCCTGGTCGCGGCTGGCAGCCACGAGCTCCGGCAACCAGTCCATCTGGTTGAGGTTGGCCCACACAATATGGTCCGCTGCCGCGGCACTTGGCAGCAAGGTCTGTTGATGAACTCCCTGCTGCATGGTGTTGGAACGTGGTTCGATCACGGCAACAATCGGCTCGGCCCCCACTTTTTTTCGCAAGCCATCGAGAGTTGAGGCAATGGCCGTCGGGTGATGGGCAAAGTCATCATACACCCGTATTCCGCCCACATCCGCCAACAACTCCATCCGGCGCTTGACTCCGGAAAAGTGACTGAGCGCCGAAATGGCATGATCCGGCGTGACCCCAACGTGACGGGCTGCGGTGATGGCGGCCAGGCCGTTGCGCACGCTGTGCACACCAGTCTGCGACCATTTCACCACTGCCACCGGCTGTTCGCGATGAACCACCATGAACTGGCTGCCATCCTCTTTCAGCAGCTCTGCCCGCCAGTCACTCATATAGCTGACTTCGCTGCCGACCGAGGTGTCCTGGATATTGGTCCAGCAACCCAGCTCCAGTGCCCGGTCCAGGTGCCGGTCAACAGCAGGCCGGACAATCAGACCATTGGCGGGAACCGTCCGCACCAGGTGGTGGAACTGACGTTCGATGGCTTCGACGTTGTCGAAAATATCCGCATGATCAAATTCCAGATTATTGAGGACCAGCGTATGGGGACGATAGTGGACAAACTTCGAGCGTTTGTCGAAAAACGCGCTGTCGTACTCGTCTGCCTCGATCACAAAGAAGTCGCTGGAACCCAGCCGGGCCGATACCGGAAAATCATTGGGTACGCCCCCCACCAGGTATCCCGCGTCAAACCCGGCCTGCTCCAGAATCCACAGCAACATGGCGGTGGTGGTGGTCTTGCCATGGGTGCCAGCCACCGCCAGCACCCAGCGATGACGCAGCACTTCCCGTGACAACCATTCGGGGCCGGACATATAGTCAATATTGCGGTTGAGAACGACTTCGACTTCCGGGTTGCCCCGGGACATGGCGTTGCCGATCAGAACCAGGTCCGGCGCGGGTGTCAGGTTTTCAGCCCGATAGCCTTCCATCAGACCGATACCCTGGGCTTCAAGCTGAGTGCTCATCGGCGGGTAAACGCCCTGATCGGACCCGGTTACCTGGTGCCCCAGCTCTCTCGCCAGTACCGCGAGACTGCCCATGAAGGTGCCACAGATGCCCAGGATGTGAATATGCATTGCATCAAACGCCTCTTTTGATA
>NZ_DATFKH010000046.1:0-2079 GCF_035268745.1 Marinobacter sp. | reverse complement strand
TGAATCGCGGTCGAATTACCGGCCCGGGAGAGAGTGGTGCCTGTTGGCGGCCTGAAGTGCAGGGAATAAAGAATGCGGTCGAGCACTGCCTGGCCATTCCAGGCGGGATTGTTGTTCACCATGCCCACGACCGCCCAGGTGGTATTATTGTCATCGCGGGTGTATCCGGCAATTGAGCGAACATCCTGAAGGTAACCGGTTTTGATCCTGCCCTCACCGTCCATACCGGTATTGCGAAGCCGGCCCGCCATAGTGCCATCGAGTCCAATCAGTGGCAGCGAGGCCATCAGGTCGGCCGAGAAAGGGCTGTTCCAGGCATGCTGGAGAATCTGGGCGCCCTGACGCGCGGTAATCCGGCCCTCCCGGGTCAGGCCGGCACCGTTTTCGATCATCAGGCCCGCGGTGTTGATATCTTTGGCTTCAAGCCACCGGGTGATGGCGCGGATACCTGCCAGGCGGTCGTCGGTGTCGTCTGTTTTCCGGTTCTCGGCGCCGATGGTGAGCAGCAGCTGGCGGGCCATGACGTTGCTGCTCCACTTGTTGATGTCCCTTACCATCGATACCAGATCGGGAGAAGAGGTGGTCAGCAGAAGCCTGGCATCCTCAGGCGTTGTTGCCAGGCGGTTGTTACCGGCAAGCTCTATAGACATGTCGGCGAGCAGCGAACGTATCAGCGACGCGGTGTACTGTTCCTGACTCATCAGCGAAAGGTAGGCGGATGTCCTGCATCCTTCAGGCAGTTCGCCATTAACCCTTACCGTTACCCCGCCATTATCATGAAATACCGGCTCCCACTCAAAATAACGGCGAGCAGGGCAGGGGCCTTCGGCGCTCGCCGTCACCCGGTTGTCAATCACTATCTCTTGCAGGGCAGGCGCGCTCCATGCCTGGGTGCCGCGCTCGTCAGAGCGCACCTGGAAGTGGACCAGGTTCAGGTTGCTGAGATAGGGTGAGGGCTCTACCAGAAACGGAGCGTGGGGGTTATTGCCGTTATCCTCGAAGGCGGGAGTTTCCCCGGTCAGCCTGAATACATCGCCGTCCAGTACCAGGTCGCCGGTAATGCTGCTGATGCCCATGCCCCGCATTTCGCTGAGCACAGTCCAGAGCCGTTCAATGGTCAGCTTGGGGTCGCCACCCATGGCTACGTAAAGATTGCCGTTCAGCCTGTCGCCCTGCAGGCGCCCGTCAGTCAGAAAGCGCGTTTCCCAATGGTAACTCGGGCCCAGCAATTCCAGGGCTGCGTAAGTCGTGATCAGCTTGATAATGGAGCCGGGGCTCATCAGCTCGTCGGCATTGATATACTGTTCAATGCCGGGACCATCCAGGGGGATGGCCGCCATGCTGAGCGCCTGATCGTTGTGCAGTGACCGGTTGGCATAGGCACGCATCTGACCAGACCAGGTTTTTGCTGGTTTGTTGGCTGCTGACTGATCACTGGCCTGAACCGGCAGCGCCAGTATCGTTGCCAGCGCCACTGACAGACCTGCCAT
Organism: Marinobacter sp.; assembly: GCF_035268745.1. GTDB lineage: Bacteria > Pseudomonadota > Gammaproteobacteria > Pseudomonadales > Oleiphilaceae > Marinobacter. The sequence continues at coordinate 589 of NZ_DATFKH010000046.1, read as the reverse complement.
CAACGCTATCACCGGCCGCCCTGCTGTCCGGCCCAAGGGCCCGCGGGTGGACGAGGAGACTGTCGGGTGGGCAAGTGACATCATGATAGCGGCTCAATGGATCGATGTACCTTAACAATAGCTCATATTGTTTCAGCCTACTATGTTGATTGTCTCTATACGGCGTTAAAAAATGCCAGTAGCAACGCTGTTTTCATTGCGGTTTTGTTATCTTGTGTAATCTATCCTGGTCGCCCTGCCTTATACTCTGGAACTGCATGCCCTGTTTAAAAAGGATGAATGAATGATTAATGCCATTACCCACAATATTAACGTATTGGGTTCGGTCGCTACGTCCTCGCTGGCCGCGTGGCGTGGTTGTCTGGTGGTTCACGCGGTGCCGCAACCTGAAAAGCCTCTGGTGCTCTACGATATTGAGGCCTGCCCCTATTGCCGGCGGGTACGCGAAGCGCTGACCGCCCTGCATCTGGATGTTGAAATCCGGCCCTGTCCGAAGGGTGGGCACAAATTCCGCAGTGAGGCAGAAGCGCTGGGCGGCAAGCAGCAGTTTCCATTGCTGGTGGACGAAAACACGGGAACCGTGCTGTAT
>NZ_DATFKH010000045.1:0-3579 GCF_035268745.1 Marinobacter sp. | reverse complement strand
GTCGGCTGTTCGCCTTCTTTCACTTCTTTCATGGACAGCTTCACGCGTCCGCGGTTATCCACGTCAAGGACCTTCACCAGGACTTCCTGGCCTTCGCTCAGCTCGTCAGTGACGTTCTCGATGCGACGGTCGGAGATCTGGGAAATGTGCACCAGACCATCCTTGCCGGGCAGGATGTTGACAAAGGCACCAAAGTCCACGATGCGTTCAACGCGGCCTCTGTAGATAACGCCAACCTCGATTTCCGCTGTGATTTCCATCACCCGCTTCATCGCCGCCTTGGCCGCGTCAAGGTTGTCGGCATAGATCTTGACGTTGCCATCGTCGTCCAGATCAATGGAGGCACCGGTCTCGTCGCAGATCGAACGGATAGTGGAGCCACCCTTGCCGATAACGTCGCGGATTTTCTCCGGGTTGATCTTGATGGTGGTGATGCTGGGCGCCCGGCTTGAAAGCTCTTTGCGCGGCGCTGAAATCACCTTGGCCATCTCGCCCAGGATGTGCAGACGGGCTGCATTGGCCTGTTCCAGAGCAATTTCCATGATCTCGTCGGTAATACCCTGGATCTTGATGTCCATCTGCAGCGCAGTGATACCTTCAGACGTGCCGGCTACCTTGAAATCCATGTCGCCGAGGTGATCCTCATCGCCCAGGATGTCGGTCAGCACCGCGAACTTGTCGCCTTCCTTGACCAGACCCATGGCGATACCGGCAACCGGTGCCTTGATCGGCACGCCCGCATCCATCAGTGCCAGACTGGAACCACAGACCGAAGCCATGGAACTGGAGCCGTTGGACTCGGTGATTTCAGACACCGCGCGGATAGTATAGGGAAACTCTTCCATGGTCGGCATAACCGCAGCCACACCACGCTTGGCCAGACGGCCGTGGCCAACTTCACGACGTCCCGGCGTGCCCACACGACCCGCTTCACCTACCGAGTAGGGAGGGAAGTTGTAGTGGAACAGGAACGGATCCTTGCGCTCACCTTCCAGGGCATCAATGATCTGCATATCACGGGCGGTGCCCAGTGTCGTGGTCACGATCGCCTGGGTTTCACCACGGGTGAACAGGGCCGAACCGTGAGTGCTGGGCAGAACGCCGACTTCCACTTCGATCGGGCGGACCGTCTTGTTGTCACGGCCGTCGATACGCGGCTTGCCGTCAATAACCTGCTGGCGGACAATGGTCTTCTCGACCTTGCCGAAGTACTTCTTGACCTCATCCGCAGATGGCTGGCCTTCCTCTTCGCCGGCGAGCTTTTCAACCAGGGCGCTTTTGATCTCGCTCAGACGGGCATAGCGCTCCATCTTGTCGCGGATGCTGTAGGCTTCTTCAATGGCGGCAGACGCTTCCGAGTTCACAGTGTTCAGAAGCCCGCTATTCTCCGGCTCTGGCTGCCATTCCCAACGGGGCTTGCCTACTTCCGCAGCCAGCTCTTTAATGGCGGTAATCGCGGTCTGCATTTCTTCATGACCGTAAAGCACGGCGCCCAGCATCTGATCTTCAGTCAGGCCTTTGGCTTCGGACTCGACCATCAGAACGGCATCGTCGGTACCGGCAACGACCATGTCCAGCAATGAGGTTTCCAGCTCCTCGAAAGTCGGGTTGAGGAAGTAACCGCGCTCATTGGTATAGGCAACCCGTGACGCGCCGATGGGGCCATCAAACGGAATACCGGAAATGGACAGCGCGGCAGAAGCCGCCAGCATCGCGGCGATATCCGGATCCTGGTTCTTGCTGGAAGACATTACCGTGGTGATGACCTGGGTTTCGTTCATGAACCCTTTAGGGAACAGCGGACGGATCGGGCGGTCGATCAGGCGGGAGGTCAGGGTTTCTTTCTCCGACGGACGGCCTTCACGCTTGAAGAAACCACCGGGAATCTTGCCCACGGCGTAGGTCTTCTCGAAGTAGTTCACGGTCAGCGGAAAAAACGGCTGGCCCGGCTTGGCTTCCCTGGCGGCCACCACGGTACCCAGTACCGAGATATCATCAATGGTGACCAGCACGGAGCCGGTTGCCTGACGGGCGATACGGCCAGTCTCGATAGTGACGGTCTTGCCGCCGAGTTCAAATGATTTTTTTACGGGCTTCAGATCCACAATTGCTCCTGATTTAATCTTGGTTTCATCTGTTCAATGGATTCAGAACAGCCGCCCATGCGGACTGTCTGTCTCCTGCAGCTGTCCGGGATGAACCAGAGAGCAACCTGTCTGAAAGCTAACAGGCTGTTGCAAAACCCCGGTCCCGGGTGAACCTGGCACCCGCCGGGCTTTTCAACAACCTGCTATCAAATTCAACTTTCCAGTACGACAGCAGTTACCGTCAACGTTCATCGATCGACACCCTGCAGGACAAAGCACAACCGGCGGAGCCAGCGCTTCGCCGGTTGCCAGAAACAACCAGACTAGCGACGCAGGCTCAGGCTCTGGATCAGTTCCAGGTAGCGGTCTGCGTTCTTGCGCTTCAGGTAGTCCAGCAGCTTGCGACGCTGGTTTACCATCCGGATCAGACCGCGGCGGGAGTGATGGTCCTGCTTGTTGGTCTTGAAGTGATCCTGCAGCTTGTTGATGTTATGGCTCAACAGGGCAACCTGAACTTCAGGGGAACCTGTATCACCATCACTTTGCTGGTAGTCCTTGACGATCTGTGCTTTTTCACTGGCCGATAGAGCCATACTTCACCTCATTGTCGCGATGCTATGAATGTCCAGCCGAACCGCGCATCTCTACAGCCCGGCTAATCGGAGACAGCGTCCGGTTGACGCTCTCACCCGCTTTTCACCAGCCGACGTGGCACCAGTCTGGTGGCCTCGCCTTCCGGGAATTTTTCTGCCAGTCCGACAAAGCCCTTATCACCGTACAGGCGGATAAAGCCCTCACCGGACTGGCCCGATATTCTAACTGGTTGTCCATTCAATATCGACACCAGCGACAGACCCTCAAGCTTTTGCTCCGGGAACATCGACAGCGCCGCATCCGGGGCAACCAGAAGGCCGTCAAGGCTTTCACCCTGTTCACGCATCTGCTCAAGCGCTGGCACCTGGTGGACGTCAGCGAGGGTAAACCCGGAGGCCATGGTACGGCGCAGCGCCGTTACATGAGCACCGCATCCCAGGGCGGCGCCTATGTCCTCCACCAGTGAGCGGATATAAGTGCCTTTGGTACAACTGACCGCAATGTCCAGTTCGTCGTCGCGAATCTCGATCAGCGCCAGCTCGTAAATGGTTACGGGACGGGCCGGACGCTCCACCTCGATACCCTCACGAGCATATTCATAGAGCGGACGACCCTTATGCTTGAGGGCAGAATACATGGAAGGGACCTGCTGGATATCGCCACGAAAACGATCCAGAACAGACTCCAGGCTGTCGGCGGTCAGTCCCGGGGGAACCGGCTTCTGTTCGACGATCTGGCCTTCACTGTCGCCGGTTTCCGTGCGGACACCGAGTTTTGCTGTCGCGATGTAGGCTTTGTCGCTGTCCAGCATCATCTGGGAGAACTTGGTTGCTTCACCAAAGCAAAGCGGCAGAACGCCGGTCGCCAGTGGATCAAGTGCCCCGGTATGGCCCGCCTT
>NZ_DATFKH010000044.1:0-27804 GCF_035268745.1 Marinobacter sp. | reverse complement strand
ACAGGAATCACCGCTCCGCTGATCCATGACAACGGGAAGCCCGGCTTCATCAGGACCAGCGTCTTTGTCCGGCGGAGCCGCCGGAGGGAGAGTAACAGCCGGTGGGTGCCAGAGCCGGCGGCAATGACAAGGTCCGGATGGGGCAGGGCCGGCTCAGAACACAGTGGCGGCGGCGAGGCAAGCAGTGCCCTCCAGAGCGGGACTCTGGCGGCGGAAGCGTCAATCCAGTAGAGCTTTGCGCCAGCGAGCACGCGAAGCCGGTGGCCAAGACCTTTCAACTGATTGCTGTGGCCTGGTTTGTTGTCGGTGAGAAGCCATACCACGGGCCTAGCGTTTGCCATAGAAACCTGGATCGTCAGGGTCCGGGCGGGTTTTGAAGCGCCGGTGCATCCACAGGTACTGGTCCGGATGCTTGCGGATCTCGTTTTCGATAGTCTTGTTCACCAGGGTGGCGTCCGCAAGGTCGTCTCCGGAGGGAAAATTTTCCAGCGGCGGGTGAAAGTAGATATCGTAGCCGGGTTCGCGCTCCCTGCGGAAATGACTGAAGGGCACTACAGCACAGCCGCTGCGGTCGGCAATCCGTGAGGTAGCGGTTATGGAGCCTGTCGGAACACCAAAAAAGGGCGCAAACACGATATCTTTCCGGCCATAGTCCTGATCGGTGGCGTACCAGATAACACGGTTGTTTTTCAGGCGTCTGAGTAGTCCCCTCAGGTCCTTGCTGTCCAGGGCCTTGCCATAGCGGCGCTCGCGGGCGCGGGTCATCACTGCGTTCATCAGTGGATTATTGTGGTCCCGCTGCATGACGTCGGCCTCGATATACTCTGTGACCAGGCTGCCGCCGAGGTCCAGAGTGCTGTAATGGGCACCCAATAGCAGGGCGCCCCTACCCTGGGCCAGGGCTGCGTCCAGGTTTTCCAGCCCGTGCACTTCGGTAACCGGAAGAAACGAAACAGGGTTGCGGAACCAGGCCAGCCCCAGTTCCATTACCCCGATGCCGTTGGCCCGGAATGTCTGCCTGACCAGATCTTCCCGTTTCTGATCAGACAGTTCGGGGAAACACAGATCAATGTTTACCCGGGTAATACGGCGGCGACGGGTGGCAACACGGTAAGCCAGATCGCCCAGGCGTCTGCCCAGCCACCACTGAAGTTTGAGCGGTAGCTGGGCGACCAGCCACATAAGGGCAACGCCGACCCAGGTGGGCCACCAGCGGGGATGAAGGTAATGGTGGTAGAGCGTGTCGCGGGTGTTTTTTTTTCCTGTTTTCACTCGGTTGCGTACCTGACGATTTCCAGTAACAGGGCTACAGTCTAGCAGGGCAATTGAAGCAGGAATATCCGCGATCCGGGCTGATTGTGAACCCGGATGCGCAGACGCTATCCCCGGCTTTAGGTAGAATAACCACCGCTAAAAACCAGTCCGGAGTCATGATGCTGCATTTTTTTTACTCCCTGTGCTTTCGCATTGCGCTGCCCTTCGTGATTTTCCGTCTCTGGTGGGTCGGGAGAAAGAATCCGGATGGTTTTGTGCACTGGCAGGAACGGCTGGGTTACGTTGCGCCCTCACCAGAGCCGGTTATCTGGGTGCATGCAGTATCGGTGGGTGAGACCATTGCCGCAGCCCCGCTGGTCAGGGCCCTGCTGCGACGGAATCCGGATATACCCATTCTGATGACTGCGATGACGGCCACCGGTTCGGCGCGGGCCAAGGCACTGTTCGGGGATAAGGTGCTTTATGCCTTTTCGCCCTATGATACGCCGGGAGCCGTCCGTCGCTTTGTCGACAGGGTCCAGCCGAGAGCACTGGTCATCATGGAAACCGAGCTCTGGCCCAACATGATTGCACTCAGTTACCGGCGGAACGTGCCCATTTTTCTGATCAATGCGCGATTGTCGGAGCGGTCCGCAAAGAAATACAAACGCGTGGCCTCATCCGTAAAGCCCCTGCTTCAGAGTATTCGATGGATCGCGGCTCAGGCTGCGGAAGACGCCAGCCGGTTTCTGGACATAGGGGCAGAGCCGTCTTCGGTATCGGTCACCGGCAGTATCAAGTTTGATGTAGAAATATCTGACCAGACCCGAGTCCAGGCGTGTGCTCTGCGGGAGAAACTCGGTGCAGACCGGCCGGTATGGATTGCTGCCAGCACTCATGAGGGAGAGGATCGCGAGGTTCTGGAGGCCCACCGGGTCATACTTGCCCGACACCCCAGTGCACAGCTGGTGATTGTTCCCCGTCATCCGGAGCGGTTCGCGGCGGTGGCGGCGCTGGTAACTTCTGTGGGCCTGACCCTTGAGCGGCGATCCGCACAGCTGAGGGCGCCGGAGGATGCCCCGGTGCCGGATTGCCAGGTCTATCTTGGCGACACCATGGGCGAGCTGTTAATGCTCTATGGTGTCTCTGACGTTGCCTTTGTCGGCGGATCATTGATCGAGCGGGGTGGCCACAACCCGCTGGAGCCGGCAGCCTGGGGGTTGCCGGTCCTGTCCGGGCCTCACATTTTCAATTTCCAGACTATCTATAGCCAGCTAACGACCGGCGGGGGCTTCTGCATGACTCCGTCAGCGCAGTCGTTAGCAGAACGGGTCAGCGAGCTGCTTGCAGATCGCGAGACGGCCGTCAGGACGGGGCAGAACGCTCTGGCCGTGGTGAATGCCAACCGGGGCGCCCTTGAGCGGGTCGTGGATGGCATTAGCGAGCGGGTCTGATTCCTGCCCATCGTGGGCCATGGCGGTTCAGCCTACTGCATGGGATCGTTCAGCGTGGCTTCCTCGTTGGCCAGTGCTTCAATACCCGGTGCTGTCGCGCTCAGCCAGCTGTTCAGGTCGGCCAGATCCTGCGGATTGAGGGTACCTGCTGACTGTTTGAGCTGCAGCGAATTGACGACATAGTCGTATCGCGCATTGGCAAAGTCCCTGAGCGCCACATAATAGTTCCGCTCGGCGTCCAGCACTTCCACAATGTTGCGGGTGCCCACTTCATAGCCGGCGCGGGTGGCGTCCAGCGCACTGCGACGGGAAATAATGGTCTGCTCCAGTGCCAGGGCCGACTCGATGTTGGTATTCACGGTTCTGAACAGGCTGCGGGTGTTGACCCGTACATCACGCCTGACCGTTTCCAGCGACTGTTCAGCGGCCGTTACCAGCGACCTTTGCTGACGGACTCCGGCCTGGGTGCCGCCGCCAAGGTACAGGGGAACATTCAGGGTGACTCCGATCTGGCCTTCCGTGGTTTCCCCACCCCGTGTAGCCACTTGCACTGCAGTTTCCAGACCGTCAATATCGGTTTTGCCGTAAGACGCATTCAGGTCGAGTGTGGGCAAGTGGCCTGACTTGGCCGTTTTCAGGTTGGCTTCGGTGGAATTCAGATCGTAGATTGCTGACTGGATCTGCCAGTTCTGGTCCAGCGCGAGATTTTCCCAGGCCGAGGGATCCATGGGCTCCGGGCGACCGAGCGGGAAATTCCGGCGCAGGTTGTTCAGGCTCTCTTCATATTCACCGGTCAACCGGGCCAACTGCTCCCGGGCAATTGCGAGTTCACTCTCAGCGGCAATGCGCTGGCTCTTGCTGGCATCGTAGGTGGCTCTGGCTTCGTAGACTTCGGTAATGGCGATGAGGCCAACGTCAAAGCGTTCCTGAGCCTGCTCATACTGGCGCTGGAATGCAGCTTCAGCTGCCCTGGAAACGGTAAGGCTGTCTGCTGCCCGCAGAACGCCAAAGTAAGCCGATGCAACATCCAGAATCAGCTGTTGCTGGGCGAGGTTATAGTCGGCACGAGCGGCTTCAGTCTGGAACTGGCTGGCATCGTAACGGAACCATTCCTGAGCACGGAACAGGGGCTGGGTCAGGCGAACGCCATAAGCAAAGGTTTTATAACCTGTGTCCTGGCTCGGGCTATCCACGTCTGTATGATTCGCCTCACCAAAGCCGACAATCTCAGGCAACAGAGCACTGCGGCTGACGTCACTGGCGGCCTTCTGGGCTTCAAAAGTGGCCCGCGCTGTTGCTATGCCGGAATCATAGGAGAGTGCCTTCCTGTAGGTGTCCACCAGGTCCATGGATACGGCTGGCTGAGCTGCGAGCAGGCCGACAAGCCCGGAAAGCAGTCGTTTTTTCATGTCATCTCCTAACGTTAGCGCGCGTCGAGGTCGTATTATGGACAATAATCAGGTCGACCTCTACACTTGTGGATGACACTGATTAACAGTGTCATCTATTTGAATTCGCGTCTTGACGGGGTGCTGGTGTCAGAGAGTCTGAAAAGCTCTGACATTAGGCTGAGATTGCATCGCAGAACCCGCGACCTGATCCGGATAATACCGGCGTAGGGATTAAGACTTTCGGCAGTGCTGAAGCCTCTCGATAGCGCAACACTCTTCAGCTTCAACCTGTCTCCGTCATACGCGACCCGAATCCCAACCTTCAGGGGCGCAATATGACAGAACTTCCTTCTTACCTCAGCGATTCCGCCAGAGTAGACTCCGCCGCGATCAAACCGCTGCCGCAATCGAGAAAAATATACGTGCAGGGCAGCCGACCCGATCTGCGGGTGCCGATGCGGGAAATTACCGTCAGCGACACCCCGACTGACCTGGGCGGTGAAAAAAACCCCCCGGTCGCAGTCTATGATACCTCCGGTCCTTATGGCGATCCGGAGGCCATTATTGATCTGCGTAAAGGGCTCAAGCCTATTCGCGCCGCCTGGATCCAGGAGCGGGGGGATGTCGAACAGCTCCCTGACTATACCTCGGAGTTTACCCGCCGCCGGATGAAAGACCCCCAGCTTGATCCTCTCCGTTTTATGGATGAGCGCAAACCGCTGCGGGCCAGACCCGGCAAAAACGTCAGCCAGATGCATTATGCCCGCCAGGGTATGATCACACCGGAGATGGAATTCATCGCGATTCGCGAGAACATGAAGCTTCAGGACGCGCGCGAACAGGGACTCCTAAAGGATCAGCACCCCGGCCAGTCGTTTGGTGCCGCGCTTCCTCCGGAAATCACGCCGGAATTCGTCCGGGACGAAGTTGCCCGTGGCCGGGCCATCATTCCCAATAACATCAACCACCCGGAAACCGAACCGATGATCATCGGTCGCAACTTCCTGGTGAAAATCAATGGCAACATCGGCAATTCCGCAGTCAGCTCTTCGATTGAGGAAGAAGTGGAAAAACTGACCTGGGGCACCCGCTGGGGCTCTGACACCATCATGGACCTGTCTACCGGCAAGAACATCCATGAAACCCGGGAGTGGATCATCCGCAATTCGCCGGTGCCGATCGGCACAGTGCCTATCTACCAGGCTCTGGAAAAAGTGGGCGGTGCCGCCGAGGAGCTTACCTGGGAAATCTTCCGCGATACCCTGGTCGAACAGGCAGAGCAGGGCGTGGATTACTTTACCATTCACGCCGGCGTGCGCCTGCATCACGTGCCCATGACCGCCAAACGCACCACCGGCATTGTCTCCCGTGGTGGCTCGATCATGGCCAAGTGGTGCCTGGCCCATCATCAGGAAAGCTTTCTGTACGAGCACTTTGAGGACATCTGCGAAATCATGAAAGCCTACGACGTAGCCTTCAGTCTTGGCGATGGCCTGCGGCCCGGTTCGATTGCCGATGCCAACGACGAGGCCCAGTTCGGCGAGCTGGAAACCCTGGGCGAGCTCACAAAAATCGCCTGGAAGCACGACGTCCAGTGCATGATCGAGGGGCCGGGCCATGTACCCATGCAACTGATCAAGGAAAATATGGACAAGCAGCTGGAGTGCTGTGACGAAGCGCCGTTCTACACCCTTGGCCCGCTGACCACGGACATCGCACCCGGCTACGACCACATCACTTCCGGCATCGGTGCGGCGATGATCGGCTGGTTTGGTTGCGCCATGCTCTGCTATGTCACCCCGAAAGAGCACCTTGGCCTGCCCAACAAGGATGATGTCAAAACCGGCATTATCACCTACAAGATTGCCGCCCACGCCGCTGACCTGGCAAAGGGTCATCCCGGCGCCCAGATTCGCGACAATGCGCTTTCCAAAGCCCGTTTCGAGTTCCGCTGGGAAGACCAGTTCAACCTCGGCCTGGACCCGGATACGGCCCGCGCCTACCACGACGAAACCCTGCCGAAAGATTCGGCCAAGGTGGCGCACTTCTGCTCCATGTGCGGCCCGAAGTTCTGTTCCATGCAGATTTCCCAGGAAGTACGGGAGTACGCCAAGGAGCACGGGATTGATGAGGTGTCGGCGGTGGATGTCGGCATGAAGGAGAAATCCCGGGAGTTTGTGGAGGCCGGGTCAAAGCTTTATGACAAGGTCTGAGGCTGGTGCCGTGGTCTATCAAGACTGCGTGTGACCAGCCTGAGCCGGGATGGCAGCACCGTTCAGAAAACGACTCGAGACGTCCCTGTGCGTCTCGGGCTCCGCCCTTCAGTGCTTATTGCTCCTGCGTCGCACTGAAGGTCCAGGGCAGGCCATCCTTGGCCAGCCCGTGAAAAGCTAATCGCTCTTCACCCATGGCTCCGCACGTTTCTGAACGGTGCTACCATCCCGACTCGGTCGGACTTTGGCAGTTATCGCTGGTGAAATGACCTGTCAACGGTTGCACATAATAAATGCTGGCCTGGGTTGTCGGTATAACTGCAAAGGTTCGGGGTCGCGGTGGAGATGGCTTCCCAAAACTGTGCGGAGCCAGGGATGGCGGAGCCCAAGCGCCCCATGGATGGGCCGCAAGGAGCGTGTTTTGGGAAGCCATCTCCACCGCGACCAGGCACTCAAAAATAAAGGCTGGGGCAGAAGCTTGCACCACCACCAAACTACCGGCTATCGTTCAAAATCGAGAATCAGCCGGATGCATTATGACCAGACCGTTCCAGTTCAACCGCGATGACGTAACCATCGAAAAGCGCGAAACCGTGTTCCAGGGCTTCTTCCGCATGGATAAGCTCTGGCTGACCCACCCGCGTTTTGATGGCACGGAAATGCCCACCTTTACCCGCGAGCTCTTCATTCGTGGCGACGCCACCAGTGTGCTGCCTTACGATCCGGAGCGTGATGAAGTCGTTCTGCTTGAGCAGTTCCGTCTCGGTGCCCTGGACCGCGATCAGTCGCCGTGGTTGCTGGAACTTGTCGCCGGCATCAATGAAGATGGCGAATCCCCGGAGGAGGTGGCACAGCGTGAAGGTCAGGAAGAAGCGGGGCTGACATTCAGGCCGCTGGAGAGGATCTGCGATTATCTGGTTTCACCCGGTGGCAGCACGGAACTGATACATCTCTATTGCGGTCGTATCAGCACCGAGTCTGCTGGTGGACTCTTTGGCATGGAAGATGAGCATGAAGACATCCGCGCTCACGTATTCAGTGCCGACGAAGCCATTGCAATGATTTATGATGGACGTATCAACAACGCTGCCGCGATTATCGCGTTGCAGTGGTTGCAACTGAACCGCCCGCGCCTGCGGGAAGACTGGAGTTAGAATGACCGATTGGGTGATGAAGCCCCGCCGCTATGTGCCGGATCTCAGAAGATTTGGCGCGCTGTGCGATGGCAATTACATGCGTTTGCATCGCCTCCGCAAACTCGAAGCGGGCGGTAATCCGGTGAGTGAATTTGAACTGCGCAGCCAGGATCAGTATCTGGGGCGTGTGCGCATCAAGGTTCTGCAGGTCGCAAAGTTCACCGAAACCCTGCTTCTGGAACAGGTTCATAACGCCGGTCGCTGGCTGAACAACCCACAATTAACCGTTCGTATCTATCATGACGCCGCCATGGCGGAAGTCATCAGCTGTTACCGTGACCGCCAGATCGCGCCAGTCAACGATTACCCGAACCGCTTCATGCATCAGCCCGATGAAAAGGTACAGATAAACAGTTTCCTCGCCGACTGGCTTGATTATTGTCTGCGATTCGGACATCTGCCGATGGAACATTCCGTGTGGACAGGTGAGGGCGTGGACTAACAAGCCTCTGACGCAGGGTTGAAGGCGTCGGGATGTGTCGAAGTTGTCAAAACAGGAAATCGGATGCATCAGTCCGGTAAGAATCTGATCAAATTCGGGACTGCAGGACCAAGTCCCGGTAACCTCGCCGATAGGCCACTACAGACTGGTCAATGTCCGCCAACATTGAAACCACGGGTGTTATGACAGAAATCGACCGCCAACCGCCCCTGCGGGTGTTACAGATCACCGATCCACACCTCATGGCCGACGATACCGGAGCGCTGCTGGGGGTAAGAACCAGGGACAGCCTTGACGCAGTGATTGCGCAGGCCCGGCGGGATCATGCCGCGCCGGATCTGATTCTGGCTACCGGAGATATTGCCCAGGACGGATCAGAAACGGCCTATCGCCTGTTCGCTGACAGGCTGAAAGCCTTTGACTGTGGTTCTGCCTGGATAGCAGGCAACCATGATGATGCTGAGGTATTGAATTGCGTCGCTGCGGAAATGAATGCCGGTTGCCGCCATCTGGTGGTGGGAGGCTGGCAGTTCGTGCTTCTGGACAGCTCGGTGCCGGGAAAAGTCTTTGGTGATCTTCCGGGCTCGGAACTGGCTTTTCTTGAAAAGACCCTGGCGGACAACCCGGAGCTGCCGGCGCTGATTGCCCTGCATCACCACCCTGTGGATATTGAAAGCGAGTGGATGTCCGCTATCGGCCTGCAGAATCGTGACGATTTCTGGGAGATTGTGGACCGTTTCCCCCAGGTCAGAACGGTTCTCTGGGGGCACGTTCATCAGGAGTACGATGACTATCGCAAAAACGTCAGGTTGCTGGCAACGCCGTCCACCTGCATCCAGTTCAAAGCGCGCTCGGTCCGTTTCTCTGTTGAAGAGAGAGCCCCCGGATATCGCTGGTTTGAAATGATGGCCAATGGTGACTTTACGACCGGGGTCAGACGCGCCGAAGATTTCACCTACGAGCTGGATACGAACAGTACCGGATACTGATACTGCCGGTTCCGGACGTTAGCCTGCCTGATATTCTTCAGTTAAAATGCCCGAAACTGTCTACCCGGGAGCCCCAGCATGAGCGAAACACCCCCAGATCTGAAGTATATTGAGACCCATCAGTGGGTCCGCGCTGCCGATGATGGTACTGCGACGGTGGGCATTACAGACTTCGCGCAGGATCAGTTGGGCGACGTGGTTTATGTGGAGCTTCCTGAGGTGGGGTCGACGGTCATTGGAGGCGAAGAGGCCGGGGTGGCCGAGTCCGTCAAGTCGGCGTCTGACGTTTTCAGTCCCGTCACTGGTGAAGTAATCGAGGTCAACGAGGCCCTGGAGGACGAGCCGGAACTGGTCAATGAAGATCCCTATGGGGATGGCTGGCTGTTCAAGGTCAGCACCAGGGATCAGGGCGAGCTCGAGGGACTGATGGATGCCGCGGCCTATGCCTCGCATATTGCGGACGCGGAGTGAGTGGTAGCTTCCGGCACAGATGACGCAGGTCAATAAATTCGGTTTTTTGGTGACAAAAAATAATACGGAGGGACTGGAATCGGGTAATGTTCCGGGTGGCCTCTTTAAACTGAATGGTCAAAAAGGGGCTCGTTGCAATCCAAAGGAGATAGATTATGACTAACGACCTTTTTTCTGATTTCAACGATCGTTCCAAGGATTTTATGGAGCGGGCGTCACAGTTCAATGAAACCCTGTTTCACCAGCTCGCCAAGGCGGCAGAGATCCAGATGGAAGCCATGCGCCGGTACACGGAGATCGCAAGCGAACAGTCCCGTAAACTGGCAGAAGCGCGTAACCTGGAAGACCTCAAAAAGCTGTCAGAAGGCCAGGCGGAAGCCTTCAGGGAAATCAGTGAGCAGGTATCCAGCGACTGGCAGGCCTGGCAGGATTATCTTTTCGAGGCCCGTGCCCAGTTGAAGTCCAGTATCAATGATGCCCAGGATAACAGCCAACTGTCGAAGCCTGCTGCCAAAACCAGTGGTAAGGGAGCCAGCAGTAAAGGAGACAGTTCTGCCTGAGCCCGGCGTAAAAACGGTTCGCCAGGCCGTTGAGGACCCGAAGCATATCGCCAAGCCTCTCGGCCGACAGGGCAGTGCTCATTGGCGACGGAATGCATGGTCCCGAAGCTCGCAGAAACTTTCCTCGAAGTAGCGGGTCACTTTGCCGGGATCAGCGACCATCTGGCTGTCGGCAATGACGCCAAACTGGACGGATCCGGCGTAGCTGAGGATACTGAAACCGACTCCCAGGTGCCCTGACTGGGGCACCCAGACCAGCGGTTGCAGAATCCGGGCTCCCGCGATGCTGAGCACTGACGCCGGTCCGGGCACGTTGGTCATGACCAGCGATGCCTTGTCGCTGAGCATGTCCAGTGCAGATTTTTCCAGGCTTACCGGCCCTTTGCCAAGCAGGTCAAGCAGGCCGAATGTCACCTGTGGTTGAACGGAATTCTTGAGGTCTGTCATTGCCGCCCGGACCTGTTGATAACGTTTGAGGACATCAGCCTCGTTGACCGGGAGAGCAACGATAACAAGGCCGAACTGGTTGCCCAGGGTGCTTACCGTCTGGTCCCGCGAACGCAGGTTAAAGGGTACTGCGACGTGGATCTCACTCCCGGGAATGGTGTCGGCTTCCGTCAGGTAATTTCGCAGTGCGCCAGCGGCGCAACTCATCAGTACATCGTTGACGGTGCCCCCTAACTGGTGAGCGGTTTCCTTGACGGCCGCCAGCTCAAGCGGCTGCGCCCAGGCAATGCGCTTGCGCCCCCCAAGGGGTGCATGGAGACGAGTCTGCGGATCCCGTGGCAGTAGCCCTAAACCGACCAGTTCCCTGGCAATATGCTCGGCCTGTTCGGCCCACTGACGGACCTTAGCGGGGTGGCGGGCCAGGTCCATGCCCTCACTTATCAGGTTGTGCCCCAGATGGGCTCCTGCCTGCGCAACCTGCCGCAATGGCCGGGAAAGTCGCTCCAGCAGCGAGGTTTCCCGGAGCGGATCAAGCTCCGGTGCAGGAGGGTCCCCGGCTGCATCCGCCAGCGACATCAATACCTGGACCAGCGCCAGGCCATCGGCGATGCAGTGATGGATGCGGGAGATCAGGGCGGCGCCGTCCTCGTAGCGATCGACGAGGTGGAACTGCCAGAGGGGGTGGTGAAAGTCCAGGGATTCGGAGGCCAGGTCGGCCACCAGCTCCTCAAGTTCTGCCTGACCTGCCGGCTCGGGCAGACCGATGCGGTGGACGTGATTGTCGAGATGGAAATGTGGATCGTTTTGCCAGTAAGCTTTGCCATTATGCTCAACCACTTTTTGCCGGAAGCGGTCGAAGTGCAGCAGGCGTTCCACCAGCAACTTCTTGAACATGCCGGGGTCCAGAGGCCGGTCCAGTACCAGCACCCCGGTGATCATCATATGGTTTTCGTCCTGGTCCATGTGCAGCCAGGCCGTATCAACGCTGCTCATGGGTTCCATGGCCTGTGTCATGGGCGCAGTTTTCCTGGTCAAGGATGCATTGGCTGGCCACCGCTGGCAGAATTTTCCGGTCCGGTGACGGCCCTGTGATGTTTGTTACCTGTTTGCGCAGTCTGTGATACTGGCGCTTCAGAGAAGTTGATACAGGTCATGCAACGGCTGTTGACAGGTGGAATTCTGTCGTGGCCTTGACCCAGGTCAAATAGCGGCAGCGCTGGCATCTGGCCTTACCCTGTAGCATTAATCACAGGCACGGTCGTCACAGGACAGCACCAGCAGAACAGAAAAAGGAAGGCCCGTATATGAAAACCATCGTCAGTGTCAGTCAGGGATCCAGCGAATTCGACTATGAGCTGGAAACCGAGTTTCTGGGCCAGCCTTTTCGCATTATGCGCATTGGCACAGATGGCGACCTGTCCCGTGCAGAGGCGGTGCTTGAATCGGTTCACCCCGAGGCCGACGCCATCGGCCTGAGCATGTTTCCAGATCACTACCAGGTCGGCCGGGAGCAGCTTGAACATCCCCACACCGCCCGGCTGGAAGCCTGTATCCCGGATAAACCGGTTACCACCGGCGCAGGTCTGCGGGGAATCCTTCAGGAGTGGGCGGTTCGCCATACCCAGTCCGAACTGGGGCACTTCTTCAATAATGCCCGGGTGCTGTTCATGGACGGTCAGGCCGGTTATCGGATTGCCGGGGCATTGTCAGAGCATACTGAAAACCTCTTCTTTGCAGATCCTTATAACGACTTTGGTGTGCCCCGGCTACTGACTTCCCTGAAACAGCTCGAGACCTATACCTCGCTGACCGCGCCGGTGCTGTTCCGGCCAGCTGGTTTGAAAACCGTTGAAACCATTTTGCGTACTCCGCTGTATCGTCTTGGTGAGAAACTGGTCAGAGGTTCGTTGCACAAGGCTGTCGCCCGGGCTCATGTGATCGTTTCAGCTATTGACGACCTGGAGCAGTTCAGCGCCAGGGAACTGGATGGCAAAACGGTGATCACTTCCCGGGTAACCGATTCTGCACTGGACTGGATGCGCGCCCGGCGGGTTGCCATGGTGGTGGACTACAGCCCCTGGCTGGAGGGCCGTCCGGTTGGCGTTAATGTGATGGAGGCCATGATCAGTGCGGCTCTGGCAAGGACACCGGAGCAACTGGGACCGGATGATTATCTGGACGTGATCCAGCGCCTGGGCATTGAGCCCAGGATTCTGTATCCGGATGGCTACCGGAGGGTGAACCGCTTCGCCTTTGTGATTCACCCACTGTCACAGCAATACCTCACGAAAACCTCGCCCCTGGACGTAATTGCCAATTTGTCGCCGCCGGTGGTGATGAACCTTGTGGAGAAAGCTGTGGCCTATACGCCGCCGTTTATTTACTCGAAAGTGTCAGGGATCAAATCGCCCACCGGTGACGAAGTTGAAGGCTGGCTGATTACAGTCGGGGGCACTCCCAAGGAAATCATGGCGCACGATCCTGAGTTTACCTATGCGAGATTGCTTAAGGCGGCGGAACTCGCAAAAAAACTGGGTGCCCAGGTCATGGGCCTGGGGGCGTTTACCAAGGTCGTGGGTGATGCCGGCATTACCGTGGCCAAGCGTGCACCGCTGCCGATTACCACTGGCAACAGCTACAGTGCGTCTGGCGCCCTTTGGGCGGCCCATGATGCCATGAAGCGGATAGGGCGGGTCGGTATAGGTCCCAGCGGCAAGGCCGCAGGCAAGGCCATGGTGGTGGGCGCCACCGGGGCAATAGGATCGGTCTGCGCGCGACTGCTGGCAAAAGCGGTGGATGAAGTATTTCTGGCAGCGCCGGAGCCGGCGAAACTGCTGGCGCTGAAGGAGAGTATCGAGCATGAAACCCCGGGGGCCATTATTCATGTGGCCGGCGCCGCGGACCGGGATCTGGCCGACATGGACATGATCGTTACCGCCACTTCCGGTGCCGGCAAGCGCATTCTCGATATCATGAAAGTGAAGCCCGGCTGCGTGATCACGGACGTTGCCCGTCCTCTGGATATTTCGGCCGAGGATGCGGCCAGAAGGCCCGATGTACTGGTCATCGAATCCGGTGAAATCCAGTTGCCGGGAGATGTGCAGATGAAGGATATCGGCCTGCCCAAGGGCATCGCCTACGCGTGTCTGGCCGAAACCATTGTGCTCACTCTGGAAGCAAGGTTCGAAAACTTTACTCTGGGCCGGAATATCGAGTGGGAAAAGGTGCGGGAGATCTATAAGCTCGGCCTGAAGCACGGTATGAGGCTGGCTGCCATCTCAGGCGTTAACGGGACATTCTCAGAAAAAGATTTTGAACGGGTACGAACCCTGGCGGCCGGCGAAGAGGATCAGGAACAACAGGACCAGGAACAACTGACGGGCTCGCCGGCGTAGAGCCAGGGCCTGTCGGTGTCACTCACACATTGGAGTGTGTTTGTGGGCAATATCCGCCAGCCCGTTGATGTCTACCAGAGTGCAGTTGCGTCCGTAAAAACGTACAAGTTCCTGCTTCTGAAAGCGCGAGAATACCCGGCTGACGGTTTCAACCGCGAGGCCGAGAAAGTTGGCGATATCGTGTCGGGCCATGGGGAGGCGGAAGTGCGTTGGTGACAGGCGCCGGCGCCGGAATCGAGTGGACAGGGACAGCAGAAACGTTGCCAGACGCTCTTCGGCGGTTTTGCGGCTGAGCAGTATCGACATCTGCTGGCTATTCTGGATTTCGCGGCTCATGAGCTGCAGCAAGTGCTGCTGGAATCCTGGAATCCGGGCGGCCAGTTCCTCAAGATGATTCAGCGGGATTTCGCAAAGACTGCTGCGCTCGAGGGCTTCGGCGGAGCATGAATAATTTTCTGTGCTGACGCTGTCGAGCGCTATGACTTCCCCCGGCAAATAGAAACCTGTCACCTGCTTTTCGCCATCCTCACTGACAAAATAGGTCTTGATGGCCCCGCCCTGAACGGCAAAACAGGATTTGAACGGATCACACTGGCGGAATACCAACTCACCGCGATCAAGGATTTTACCCTGGCTGACCAAGGACTCGAGCCGATGAAGATCGCCATGGCTTACGGCAACGGGCAGACAGACACTGCTGAGGCTGCACTGGTTGCAGGAGGGACTGTAGCTTCCCTGTTCCCTGGTAAAAATTGGCTCTCCCATGAATCGGTTCCAGGTAGCGAGGCGCGAGTTTAAGGATCAGTTCACAGGTATCGTAGAGGGTCTTATCTGCTCCGGCAAGCCTAATCGCGCGCACTTTCGACCCACTCGGCTGGTAAGATCAGGCTGCGGAAAAGTCAGGGATTGTCAGGAAGATTGATCTGGGTCATCAGGATTCGCTCAAACAGCTGTTAATGTGGCCGATGATCAGCTGAATGATCGCAATGAATGGCAGGCGCGGGAAGGGACATGGAACAATTCAACGAGGTGGAAAGGTGTGTCGATCGTGTGATCGATACTGTAGGCAAGAATATCGTCCTGGGCCTGCCGCTGGGTCTCGGTAAACCCAACCAGCTGGTCAACGCTTTTTTTGACCGGGCGGTTGCAGACCCCGGTATTTCATTGCGCATCATTACCGCACTTTCCCTGGAAAAACCCACACCAAAAAACGAGCTGGAGGCCCGGTTCCTCGAGCCATTCGTGCAACGCCTGTTCGGCGGCTATGAAGATCTGGGCTATGCCGCGGCTGTCCGCAACAATACCCTGCCGGAAAATATCACGGTCTCGGAATTCTATTTCAAGGCCGGTGCGATGAAAAAGGTGGGTAGTGCCCAGCGCAACTACATTTCAAGTAACTACACTTTTGTTGCCAGAGACCTGATGCTCAATGGTGTCAACGTTCTGGCGCAGCTTGTCAGCGAGAAAGAAGTGGATGGCGAGCGCAAGCTGAGTCTCAGCTCCAATACGGATGTCACTCTGGATGTGATGCCGATCATAGAACAGGAACGCAGGAAAGGGCGCACGATCGTGACGGTGGCTCAGGTTCATAAGGATCTGCCGTTCATGTATAACCGGGCGATGGTCCCGCCTGATTATTTCGACCTTTTGGTCAGCAATGATGCCTACTCCACTACCCTGTTTGCACCGCCCAACATGTCAGTTCCCAATGCGGATTACATGGCGGGCTTTTTTGCCAGTACGCTGATCCGGGATGGCGGTACCCTGCAGATCGGCATTGGCTCCCTGGGCGACGCCATCGTATACGCCTGTCAGTTAAGGCACCAGCACAACGAACTGTATAAACGCCTTGTCGACGAGATGAAGGTAGACCAAGGCCTGGTTCGGGAATACGGCGGCACGGAAATCTTCACCGAGGGCCTCTATGGTTCCAGCGAGATGTTCGTGAATGGCTTCATGCACCTGATCAAAAGCGGTATCGTCAAGCGCCGGGTCTATGACGATCCGGATCTGCAGCGTTTGCTCAACAGCGGCCGGATCCAGGAAGCGATTTCGCCGGCAACCCTGGAATGCCTGTTGCAAGAGGCAGTGATTCAGCCCCGTCTGAGCCATTCCGATTTCAGCTATCTTCAGCGCTGGGGGATTTTCAACGAATCAGTCAGCTGGACCGATGACGGGCTCCAGGTGAACGGAGAGCTTCTCGGTGTTGATCTGGGCGACCCTGACAACCTGGACCGGGTGGCCGATAAATGCCTGGGTGATGAGTTGAAAGGTGGTATCCACATGCACGGTGGGTTCTTCCTCGGTCCGAAAGATTTCTATCAGGCCCTGCGGGATATGCCGCGGGCGGAAAACGAGAAAATCTGCATGTCCAGCGTCGGCCATATCAACCAGCTGGATTACAATCGTGAACTGCTGAGCGCCCAGCGCCGTGATGCACGCTTTATCAACACCGGCATGATGGTGACGATCAGCGGCGCCGTGGTGTCCGACGGGCTGGAGGATGGCACGGTAATCAGCGGTGTGGGAGGCCAATACAATTTTGTGGCCATGGCGCATGCCCTGCCTGACGCCCGTTCCATCCTGTGTGTACGCAGCACCCGTGGCAGTGGCAAGCGCCTCAGGTCCAATATCGTTTTGCATTACGGGCACATCACCATTCCGCGTCATCTGCGGGATATTATCGTGACCGAGTACGGTATTGCCGACCTTCGCGGTAAAACCGACGAACAGATCGCCATCGAATTGCTGAAGATCACGGATTCACGATTCCAGGAAGAACTGCTGGTGGCGGTCAAAAAGGCTGGCAAGGTGAGTGAGGACTATCAGATACCTCAGGTATATCGGGAAAATTTTCCGGAAAAACTCGCCGGGCGTATCAAGGCCCTGCGTGCGCAAGGTTTCTTTCCGCCGTTCCCGCTCGGTTCCGACTTCACCGACGATGAAATTGCGCTGGGTAAAAGCCTGAAGGAAATCAAGGCGCGGATGGACCGGCCCAAGGAAATGATTCGAGCGGTGATAAGGTCTTTTATCCACAAGGTCGATGCCCACGAAGCCCAGTCCCTGCTGGAGCGTCTGAGCCTGACGCATCCTGAAACCACCCGCGACAGGGTCCTGCAGCATCTGCTCTTGCTGGAACTGGAAGAAAACGGTTATCTCAAACCCATGTAATGCGCTGCAGTCGTTGCCCGGCCCTGGCGGAAGAGATTAAGATTCACCGTTTATCCAGGCGGTTACTTTATGAATTTTCCGGTTTTATACCTCCGCAAAGGCGCCGAGCGCAGGCTCAGGGCTGGTCATCTTTGGGTATACAGTAACGAAGTAGATACCCGCCGTTCGCCACTCACCGATTTTGAAGCCGGTGCCCAGGCGGAACTGCGTGCGTTCAATGACAAGGCCATGGGGACCGTCTTTGTGAATCCCCATGCCCTGATATGCGGCCGTCTGATCAGCCGGAACGCAGCCCACGGCATGACCCCGCAACGCCTGACCGAGCGTGTGGAAACGGCACTGGCGTTGCGGGAGCGGCTGTTTGATAAACCATTCTATCGCTGGGTGTTTGGTGACAGTGACGGCCTGTCCGGGCTGGTGATCGACCGCTTTGATGATGTGGTAGTGGTGCAGATTTCCACGGCCGGCATGGAGCAGATGAAAGACCCGGTTATCCGGGCCGTTCAGCGACTCTGCCATCCCCGGGCGATCATTCTCAGGAACGATGGCAAGATGCGTAAGGTCGAGGGGCTGGATACCTACGTTCAGCAAGTCCATGGCCCGGAAATAGACCGGCTGACCGTTGAAGAAAACGGGGTGCGCTTCGAGGTGCCAATGGACGGCGGTCAGAAAACCGGCTGGTTCTATGACCACCGCATGAACCGCCAGCGCCTGCAGACCTACGCGCCGGCAAGGCGGGTGCTGGATGTGTTCAGCTACGTCGGTGGCTGGGGTATCCAGGCTGCCTGCGCCGGAGCAACCCGGGTTACCTGCGTGGACAGTTCTGCCGGCGCGATCGAGTCGGTTCATCACAATGCAAGGATCAATGGCCTCGATAATATTGACACCATCGAGGGCGATGCCTTTGAAGCCCTGAAGGCGTTATGCGAGGAAAAGGAAAAATTCGACATTGTGGTACTGGACCCGCCGGCGCTGATTCCCAGACGGCGCGATCAGAAAGCCGGGGAAGAAGCCTATGCGCGCCTCAACCAGTTGGGCCTGCGATTGCTGGATCGGGACGGGCTGCTGGTGTCGGCGTCCTGTTCGATGCACCTTTCCCAGGACAAACTGACCGATATAATCCGCAGCAGCGGTCGCAAGATTGACCGGTTTGTGCAGTTGCTGGAACAAGGCCATCAGGCGCCGGATCATCCCGTTGTTCCGGGGATTCCGGAGACGGATTACATCAAGAGTTGCTTCGTGCGGTCGTTGACGGGATTTCTTTGAAGGCGGGCAAGAAAGTAGGGACGGAGGCAGGAAGGGCTTATCCGGGAGCGTCAAAAACATGGGTGAAGCGCGAAGCGCTTTACGGGCTGGCCAAGGATGGCCTGCCCTGGACCTTTAAAGCGACGCAGGAGCAATAAGCATTAAAGGTTTTTGTCGAGCTTACATGGACGTATTCACAGCGTATCCCGGATAAGCCCTTCCTGCCTCCGTCCCGGCCAGCTAATCCCTAAGGCTCATGACAGACCAGCCATTCTCACGGGCAACTCGTTCCAGATGCGGATCCGGATCCACCGCAACCGGGTGGTCCACCTTTTCCAGCAGCGGCAGGTCATTATGGGAGTCGCTGTAAAACCAGGCGCCTTTCAGTGTTTCCCCGGTACTTTGCAGCCAGTCGTTCAGGCGCTCCACTTTGCCGTACTGAAAGCTGGGAACCCCGGCAACACCCCCGGTAAACCGGCCGTTGACCAGTTCGGGTTCGGTTGCAATCAGATGTTCCACACCCAGTAATTCAGCCACAGGCTCCGTCACAAAGCTGTTGGTCGCGGTAATAATCACCAGCGTGTGCTGCTGCTCGCGATGGTAGTCCAGCAGCTCGGTCGCCCTGCGTTGCAGCATCGGTCGGATTCTTGTTGCCATGAACCGGTCCCGCCACCGCAGCAGTGAATTCATATCATGCCGGGCCAGCGGCTGCAGTGCGAAACTCAGGTAGCGCATGATATCCAGCTCGCCATCCAGATACTCCTGATAGAAACGGTCATTGGCCCGCTGGTATTCCTCGGCATCGACGAGGTTTTCCTCCACCAGAAACTCACCCCAGGCGTGATCGCTGTCTCCAGCCAGCAGGGTGTTATCAAGATCGAACAGTGCAAGCGTCAAATTTTATCCCTCCGCAGCCGGGCCGGTTGTGAAAACGCCTGATTCTAGCACGACCCGCAGCCATGAGCTGCGATTGCCGTACACTTGGGTTTCTGTAAGAATGAAGCCAACGTGGGTAATTCCGGCTGATAAATTATCTATCAGCCAAACGACTTATAAGGACTGTGCCGTGATCGATTCAGACGGTTTCAGAGCCAACGTCGGAATCATTCTGGCCAATTACAGGGGGGAAGTCCTCTGGGCAAGGCGAATAGGACAGGACTCCTGGCAGTTTCCTCAAGGTGGAATCAAACAGAATGAATCACCTGAAGAGGCACTTTACCGGGAGCTTGGAGAGGAGATCGGTCTCGTGGCCAGTGACGTGGAAATCGTCAGCTGTACCCGTGGCTGGTTACGTTATCGCCTCCCGCGCAGGATGGTGCGGCATAATTCGCACCCCGTCTGTGTTGGACAAAAACAGAAATGGTTCCTTCTGAGGATGTTATCGCCGGATGCGCAGGTTCGCGTGGACGGTACAGACTCGCCCGAATTCGACGGCTGGCAGTGGGTCAGCTACTGGTATCCGTTGGGTCAGGTGGTGTCGTTCAAGCGGGAAGTCTATCGGCGAGCGCTGAGGGAGCTTGCGCCGCGGCTGTTTCATAACATGGAGCAATCGCGACGGGGTGAAAAGTCAGAGCCTGTAAGCGACCATAAGAGGTGACGGATTGAAGCCACCATGCTGAGCATTCTTCGCAACATCGTACAGGAAGTGAACAGCGCGCGCGATCTGCGGGAGGCGCTCGATGTCATTGTCTCGCGTGTTCAAAAAGCGATGTCAACGGAAGTATGCTCGGTTTATCTGCTGGATCCGGCGACCAACCGGTACATCCTGATGGCGACCGAAGGCCTCTACCAGGAAGCCGTCGGGCAGGTAAGTCTGGGTTATTCCGAAGGCCTGATTGGCCTGGTTGGTTCCCGTGAGGAGCCGATCAATCTGGAAGACGCACCCTCGCACCCCCGCTATCGTTACTTCCCCGAAACCGGCGAGGAGCGTTTCCGTTCATTCCTGGGTGTGCCCATTATTCACCATCGCCGGGTACTTGGTGTGCTGGTCGTTCAGCAGCGCGAGAGTTCCCGCTGTTTTGATGAAGGCGAAGAAGCGTTTCTGGTCACTGTGTCAGCCCAGCTTGCCGGTGTTATCTCCCACAGCGAGGCAACCGGGGCTATCAGTGGCATTTCGCTGACCGGAGAGGAGGCCAAGGACGTAAGCTTCAGCGGCATTCCCGGTTCTCCCGGGGTCGCGATTGGTCAGGGCGTGGTGGTTTACCCCGCCGCCGACCTGGATGTCGTTCCCGAAAAGCCGACAGACAACATTGATGGCGAACTGGAATTGTTCAGCGGTGCTGTAACCGCCGTGCGCGAGGACATCGAGCGCGTGGCAGAGCGACTTGCTTCGCAGCTTCGACCGGAAGAACAGGCCCTGTTCGATGTTTACCTGCGAATGCTGGGTGATGACGCCATGCCGGGCGAAGTGGCCAACCGTATCCGTGAGGGCTTCTGGGCCCAGGGTGCGCTCAAACAGGTGGTGCAACAGTATATCCGCCACTTCGAGATGATGGATGACCACTACCTGCAGGAGCGGGCGGTGGATATCCGGGATCTGGGCCGGCGACTACTATCGCATCTTCAGGAGGGCGAACAGAAAGATCTGGTTTACCCGGAGCGCACCGTCCTGGTCAGTGAAGAACTGACGCCGGCCATGCTGGGTGAAGTTCCCAAAGGGCAGTTGGTGGGAATGGTCTCGGTTAAAGGTTCAAGCAATTCCCACGTCGCGATTCTCGCCCGGGCGATGGGCGTTCCGACGGTAATGGGAATGGTGGATATTCCGGTAAACCAGCTGGATGGCCGTGACCTGATTGTCGACGGTTTCGAGGGTCAGATTTTTGCATCCCCATCGGGTGAACTGCTGTCGTATTATCAGGAAATCTGCGACGAAGAAAACGAGCTGATCCGGGGCCTGGATGTGCTCCGGGATCTGCCGTGCGAAACCACCGACCATCATCGGGTGTCGCTGCTGGTGAATACCGGCCTGATGACCGATGTGGTCCGCTCGCTCAGCAATGGTGCTGAAGGTATCGGTCTGTATCGCACCGAAGTGCCGTTCATGATCAAGGACCGGTTTCCCTCAGAGCAGGAACAGCGGGAGTATTACCGCGAACAGCTTGAAGCTTTTGCCCCCAGCCCGGTCACCATGCGGACGCTGGATATCGGCGGCGACAAGGCACTGACCTATTTCCCTATTGAAGAGGAAAACCCGTTTCTGGGGTGGCGTGGTATCCGGGTAACTCTGGACCACCCGGAGATCTTTCTGGTTCAGGTCAGGGCGATGCTCAAGGCCAGTGAGGGTCTCAACAACCTGCAGATCATGCTGCCAATGATCAGCAACGTTTCCGAGGTTGAGGAATCATTGCACCTGGTATACCGGGTTTATCACGAGGTGCGTGAGGAAGGTTTCGATATCCACATGCCCAAGGTGGGCGTGATGGTCGAGGTTCCCGCTGCGGTTTACCAGATCCGCGAGCTGGCGGACCGGGTGGATTTTCTGTCCGTCGGTTCCAACGACCTGACTCAGTACCTGCTGGCCGTTGACCGCAACAATCCCCGCGTGGCGCAGCTTTATCATTCCTACCATCCGGCCGTTCTGCAGGCGCTGGTGCGGGTGGCACAGGATGCCCATTCGGTTGGCAAACCGGTTGGCATCTGTGGCGAGCTGGCGGGCGACCCCGGCGGTGCGCTGCTGCTGATGGCCATGGGCTATGATTCCCTGTCCATGAACGCCGCCAGTCTGCCAAAAGTGAAGTCGGTTATCCGCAGCGTCAGTCGGGAATGGTCGATGCAGCTGCTGGAAGACGTGCTGCTGCTGGATTCTCCTCACGTCATCAAGAGTTGTGTTGACCTGGCGCTGCGTAATGGCGGATTCGGTCGCTATCTCCGGCCAGCGAAATCTGCCAGTGTGAGGCGCGGTGAGGCGGCAGCGAACAATACCGTTGTCTGACTATGCGGACTACTCTGCCGGAACGCTTTGATTTACTCTGGATGGCAGGGTTTGAATTCCAGCTCCGGCTGCTAGTGTGTAGATACAATGCAACCATACCTGTAAGGCGGTAGCGAATGACGGCAACGACCACGGCAATCAAGCCCGCCCCCCGAATCGGCCTTGCTCTCGGCGGTGGTGGCCCCCTCGGTGGCATCTACGAGATCGGAGCTTTGCGGGCGCTGGATGAGGCTCTGGACGGACTGGATTTCAATAACATTGATGTCTACGTCGGCGTTAATGGCGGTTCCTTCGTCGCCGCCAACCTTGCCAACCAGATGACAACGGCCCAGTTGTGCCGGATTTTCGTGCGCAACGAAGCCGAGGTTCACCCTTTTCATCCGGAAGTGTTCTATCGTCCGGCGTTCGCTGAGCTTGCCGGGCGGATGCTGGCGATTCCGGGGCTTGTTTCTACGGCGTTTGGCCGCTTTATCAGCAATCCTTATGATCAAAGCCTCCTTGAGGCCATGACCATTCTGGCCCAGGCTGCGCCGGCTGGTTTCTTTGATAATGAGGGACTGCACGACTATCTGCAGCGTGCCTTCAGCATGCTCGGCCGTACCAACGATTTCCGTAAGTTGCGCCGCAGCCTTTATATTGTCGCCGCCGATGTGGAAAGTACGGAAGCTGTCTGCTTTGGCGCGCCCGGGTTTGACCATGTGCCGATTTCCAAGGCCATACAGGCCAGCACTGCGTCGCCGGGGCTTTACGTTCCGGTTAACATTGACGGCCGCTACTATGTGGACGGTACGCTGCGAAAGGGGCTTCATGCCTCCGTTGCGTTTGAGGATGGTGCTGATCTGGTGTTTGCAGTGAATCCGCAGGTTCCCATCGATGCCAGTGCGGCCGTGCGTGCCGGTACCATGGCGCCGGGTGCTCTCACGCGCTCCGGCATGCCTAACCTGCTGTCGCAGATGTTCCGCACCATGGTGTATTCGCGTATGCAGTCCGGTATTGCCCAGTATGCGCGGGATTATCCTGACAAGGATATTCTGCTGTTTGAACCAACCCGCGATGACGCCGAACTGTTTTTCTCGAACGTGTTCAGCTTCCAGTCACGTCGTATGGTGTGTGAACATGCCTACCAGATGACCCGGCGGGATCTTCTGAACCGTGCTGACCAGCTGGAGCCAAAACTGGCGAAATACGGTATTCGGCTGCGCCGGGATCGCCTTGAAGACGAGCAGCGCACGATCAGTACCAGCCTTTACGGTGAGATGCTCCCGCTTTATGTGGCTAAAGGCCGCAAAAAGCAGGGGCAGCGTGGCAGGATCGCCAAGGGGTTGGGGAATGTCACCGAGCTGTTCAGCAAAGCCCTTTGATGAGCATCCTGATTCACAAGCCCCGGGCCGTGTTGACCCGGGTCGCCCGCAGCCACGGGGTCAGAGAATATACCTGCTCAGGTCCTCGTCTTCGGCAAGTTCCCCGAGTTTTTCGTCTACGAACGCTGCCGTCACTTCAAATGCCTCGGTAACCTGGTCCCCGGCTTCATAGGACAGGCTTTCAAGCAGACGCTCCAGCACCGTGTGCAGCCTTCGTGCGCCAATATTCTCGGTGGTTTCGTTAACCTTGCAGGCGATCTCGGCGATTCTGGTAATCGCGTCCTCGGTAAAGTTCAGCTTCACACCTTCGGTGCCCATCAGGGCCTCGTACTGCTGGACCAGTGAGGCGTCCGGCTCGGTCAGGATCCGTTTGAAATCCTCCGGTGTCAGCGCATGCAGTTCAACGCGGATCGGCAACCGGCCCTGCAGCTCTGGAATCAGGTCTGAGGGCTTGGACAGGTGAAAGGCACCGGAGGCAATAAACAGGATGTGGTCCGTGCGCACTGAACCATATTTGGTGCTCACGGTGCTGCCCTCAATCAGCGGCAGCAGGTCTCTCTGAACGCCCTCGCGTGAAACATCGGAGGAGGTGTTTTCCGAACGCTTGGCAACCTTGTCGATTTCATCAAGAAAGATGATGCCATTCTGCTCGACGCTGGTAATGGCTTGCTGCTTGATTTCCTCTTCGTTAACCAGTTTCGCTGCCTCTTCATCCCGGACATGTCTGAACGCATCCACCACTTTCATCTTGCGGGTTTTGCGCCGGTCGGAAGACATGCTGGAGAACATGTTCTGCAACTGGCTGGTCATTTCCTCCATGCCGGGAGGTGCCATGATCTCCATGCCTGCACCGGGATTGCGCAGATCGATTTCAATTTCCTTGTCGTCCAGTTCGCCTTCGCGCAGTTTCTTGCGAAAAAGCTGGCGGGTGGAAGAGCTCTCGGGGCGCTGGCTGTCTTCCTTCAGATCCCGGGCAGGCGGCAGGAGTGCATCAAGAATACGCTCTTCCGCGGCATCCATGGCCCGGTGTTGGTGACGCTTCATTTCCTTTTCCCGCAGCATCTTGATCGCCATGTCGGCGAGATCGCGAATAATGGACTCAACGTCGCGGCCAACATAACCAACCTCGGTGAACTTGGTGGCTTCGACTTTCAGAAACGGGGCGTCGGCAAGCCGGGCCAGACGCCGGGCAATCTCGGTTTTGCCGACACCGGTCGGGCCAATCATCAGGATGTTCTTGGGGGTGATTTCATCCCGGAGGTCGGTTTCAAGCTGCATCCTGCGCCAGCGGTTACGGAGCGCAATAGCCACGGAGCGTTTGGCTTCGTCCTGGCCGACAATGTGTTTGTTGAGCTCGTGAACAATTTCACGGGGGGTCATTGCAGACATGGGGGCTCCAGATCAGTCTTTGGCAGAGAGCGTTTCAAGGGTGCGGTTGTGATTGGTGTAGATACAGATATCAGCCGCGATATCGAGACCTTTCTCCACAATGTCAGTGGCGCCCAGCCCGGTGTTTTCCAGCAGCGCCCTGGCAGATGCCTGGGCGAAGGGTCCGCCGGAGCCGATGGCAATCAGCCCCTGTTCCGGCTCAATGACGTCGCCATTGCCGGTAATAATCAGTGAAGCGGTTCTGTCGGCGACCGCCAGCAGGGCCTCCAGTCTGCGCAGGGCACGATCTGTTCGCCAGTCTTTTGCCAGTTCCACGGCTGCGCGGGTCAGATTGCCCTGGTGCTTTTCAAGCTGGGCTTCGAAGCGCTCAAACAGGGTAAATGCGTCGGCGGTTCCGCCTGCGAATCCGGCGAGCACCTGACCGTTGTAAAGGCGCCGGACCTTGCGGGCGTTGCCTTTCATAACCGTGTTGCCAAGGGATACCTGGCCGTCGCCGCCCATGGCAACTTCATCATCACGTCGGACAGAAAGTATGGTAGTCATTCGGGCTCCGCTTGCCTGATTTGAACCGTATCCCAGGGTAATGGAGGCGCGCCCGGGGTTTTCAAGGGCTGGTGAGTGGCCGAGAAGCGGTCGCTTCAAGGCCCGACAGTTCAGCCTTCCCCGGGGCTTTCCCGGGGAATCCTGCGAACCAGCGGCTGGATGTTGATGGAGACCAGTTTATCCACCGCCGAATTCATCTGGCTGCGGGAGTTGAAGGGTCCGACATTGACCCGAAACCAGGTGCCGCCGCCTTCCATATCAATTCGGCTGACATAGGCACGAAGTCCCTGGAACGCAATCTGGGCGCGCTGTCGCTCGGCATCAGCCCGGGTTCTGAAAGAACCTGTCTGGACCAGGTAATCCGAAGTGGCCTGGCCCGGGCCGGGGGTGTATTCGTCAACCTGGGGTGGCACCACCTCGGAATCCGGTAACATGTCGTAGAACCTGAACCCCGGTCTGTTTTCATCGCGGCCGGTCACGGCTGATTCATTGTCCTTGTCGGTCTGTTCTGGCGCGGAAGCCGGGACATCAGTCTGCTCGGGCGCGGGCAGGGAATTGAGATAGCCAATAAACCCGACAAAACCGCCAATAGCTGCCAGTGACAGTATCCATTTCAGGGACAGTCCGCCATGCTGGACCTTCGCCACCGATCTGCTGACAGGCTGCCGGGAATCAGACTTGTGCCCGGCCTTTGGCTTTTTCTTTGGCGTAGCTGCGGCGCGGTTTCTGTTCGGTTTGCGGGCGCTTTTACGGGCATAGTCCTGGGCCATGATTACATCTCTTCCGGCGCGCTTACGCCCAACAGATCAAGACCGTTGGCAATGACCTGTCTCACTGCCAGGTAAAGTGACAGCCGGGCATCCCGGATGGCGGTGTCCTCAATCAACACCTTGTGGGCGTTGTAATAGGTATGGAACTGACCGGCCAGTTCCCGCAGGTAGTTGCTTATATGATGTGGCTCGCGCAGCCTGGCCGAAACCTCAACCAGTTCCGGGTACTGGGCCAGCTGGTTGGCCAGATCTTTTTCCTGGTCCAGCGTCAGTAATGACAGGTCGCCCAGATTCTCGTGGAAGCCCCGGCTGACCCCTTCCTGTTCCAGTCTGCGCAGCACACTGCAGATTCGGGCATGAGCATACTGGATGTAGTAGACCGGGTTCTCGTTGGTCTGGGAGCGGGCCAGGTCGATATCGAAGGTGAGCTGGGAGTCCACTCTGCGAGCAGCCAGGAAAAATCGGGTCGCATCCCGGCCCACTTCATCAATCAGGTCACGCACGGTAACGTAGCTGCCCGCACGTTTGGAGATTTTTACCTCCTGTCCCGAGCGCGTCACCATCACCATCTGGTGCAGCACATAATCAGGCCATCCCTCCGGAATCCCGGCTTTCAGAGCCTGAAGACCGGCGCGGACCCGGGTCACGGTTGAATGGTGATCCGCACCCTGTTCGTTAATCACGGTGGTGAAACCGCGCTGCCACTTGTCCAGATGGTAGGCGACGTCGGGCAGGAAATAGGTATAGCCGCCATCCTGTTTGCGCATGACCCGGTCCTTGTCATCACCGAATTCAGTGGTCTTGAGCCACAGGGCGCCGTCCTGTTCGTAGGTATAGCCGTTCTCTCTGAGCCGGTGGACTGTGTTGTCGACCTCACCGTCCCGGTAAAGAGAGGACTCCAGGAAATAGACATCGAACTGCACGCCGAAGGCTTTCAGGTCCAGGTCCTGCTCGCGGCGCAGGTAGGCCACTGCAAATTCCCGCATGGCCGCCTGATCCTCCGGGTCCGCTTTAGCCGTGACCTCGCGGTCGTCGGCTTTCACGGTTTCACCCGCCAGATAGGCTTTGGCAAGGTCTTCGATATAAGCCCCGCGGTAGCCATCTGCAGGCCAGCTTTCATCATCCGGCGTCAGGCCTTTTACCCGGGCCTGCACCGACAGCGCCAGATTGTTGATCTGCGCACCGGCGTCGTTGTAATAGAATTCGCGTGTTACCTGATAGCCATTGGCTTCCAGCAGGCGGCTGAGACAGTCACCAATCGCCGCACCCCGGCCATGGCCCACGTGCAGTGGACCGGTCGGGTTGGCTGAAACGAACTCGACCTGGACCTTTTCACCCCGGCCGTTGTGATTACGACCGAACTGGTCCGCCTGTTCAAGAATCGCATCAACCACTGCAAAGGCGCTGGCGGTATTCATGAAGAAGTTGATAAAACCGGGCCCGGCGATTTCCACTTTGCCAATGGCTGTGTTTTGCGGCAGCCGGGCCACCAGGGCCTCGGCCAGCTCACGGGGGGCACAGCCCGCAGCTTTGGAGGCTACCAGCGCAATGTTGCAGGCATAGTCGCCGTGGGCCTTGTCCC
>NZ_DATFKH010000043.1:0-9091 GCF_035268745.1 Marinobacter sp. | reverse complement strand
ACATCGGTGACAACAGCCACCATTCAGAATGCGTGAATAGAAAAAGGATACAAGGAATTCAGCGGGCGAGGGGGCCCAAAAATGCCGCAAAAAACGAATAATCGGACTTGATTCCTGCACTCTTTAGTCCATTTGGGCTAGCATCAGAAATCTGCTGATTTAAAAAGCGTTTTTTTTATGCTTTGCTGTGGCTGACCGGGCCGGTCCCGGCGAGATCCGGATGCCTGCCCATTGGCTTCTCAGTCCTTTGATTTGACGGCGCGCGCAATGGTTGATCGTGATGCCCCGGTCTCGGCGCAGACTTCTGACCAGCTGTAACCTTCATTGAGCATGGCAAGAATCTGCCGGTGTTTTTTCCGGTCCACCGGGCGTCCTCTGTATTTTCCCTGCGCCTTGGCCCTGGCAATGCCCTCAAGGTGTCGTTTACGCGTTTCCCGGCTTGCCCTGAGGGCAAGAGCGTCAACCATGTCCAGCATCATGCCGGTCAGTCTCTCGGCCATGGGCGCCATTGCACTTTCACTGGAGACCATGACCCAGGATGACTCCACGTCCAGCGCAACAATGCGGATTTTGCGCTGCCTGATTCTGTGGCGGAAATCCTTCCATCGGTTGTCGGAAAGGCCACTCAAAATACCTGCGCTCTCGATCAGCAATACGTCATTGGGCCGGGCCTGACCCAGCAGCCGGAAAAGTTCATCACCGGGTTCGGGGGCCGTTCGGGATTCAGGCCCGCCACGGGGTGCAATTGCAACACCCTTGTCCCGCAGCAGCCGGAACAGACTGGAACGGGCTGGCGGAATTTCCCGATCGCGGTAGTAAGCGTGGATCCTTTGCCCCTTGCGCAACGCAAAGGTTGCAAAGGCGTTCTCAAGATCAGAATGGTTTTTGCCTGATACTGTTCTGTGGAGATAGGCGTGTATCAACACAGCGCTCGCCTCGGTTTTTTAGGAATGGTTTTATAATAGGTGAGATTATGGCTGGTGCAAGCGAGCGTCCGAGTTCCGGGAGCCCATGCAATCCGGTTCGTTTTGAATCATGTCAAGCGAACTGGCCAGAGTCATCCCTGGCTCGCAAGGGCCTTGAGATCAGCGATCAGTGCCTCTGTGCTCTGGCCCGGGCGAACCAGCAGGCGAGCCTCACCATCGCGATCAAAAACATAGACCGCGCTACTGTGGGAAACGTCGTAGTTGCCGTCTTCATTGGGCGCCTCATACCCGAAAGTCGTGCGGTAGCGTTTGCTCAGTTCCCTGAGATTTTTCTCGCTCCCGGTCAGACCAATAATGCTATCGCTGAAAAACTCAACGTAACTCTTGATGCGTTCGGGGGTGTCGCGTTCAGGATCAACGCTGACAAAAATGATCTTGACGTCCTGCCGAGTCGGCTCGGGAAGATTCTTCACGACCCTGGCGAGTTTCTGGAGCGTGGTCGGGCAGATATCAGGACAGGAGGTAAAGCCGAAGAACATCAGGCGGATATTTCCGTCCGTGTCTTCGGCGGTGACGGTTTTGCCTGAGGTATCGGTCAGTTCATAGCTCAGTTCCGGCATCAGACCGCTGATGCTTTTCGCGTTCCAGTTCTGCTGATCGCCGGAACAACCGGCCAGAAGTGCCAGCATCAGGGCGGCAAACAGGCGGATTCCGGACGTGGAAATTGTGGATATCACTGGGTGGCCTCTTGTTGTGTCTCTGGTCCCGGACCGGGCTTTGAATGCGGGGCTGAACGGGGCGCAGGGCCGGTATCGGCGCGCATGGCACGACGAAGAATGATCAGGATCCCGAGGATGCTCATCATTGCCGGCGGAATCCAGGTCAACATCCCGCCTATCAGCTGGTCCATGTCCGGCGGCATGGGCCAGGCCCGGCCACAGACCTCGTAAACGTCATATACCATGCCCCTGGCGAACACGATGTAGGCGCCCAGAATCATCTGGGGAATGGCGACGACCGCCAGACAGAGTATCCGTTTGCCGTATCCGAGGGCGTTGGTCGTCGCCGGCGACCGTGGATCAAAGATCAGCCACCAGAACAGCAGGCCGTCCAGGAGCATGCTCCAGTTCATCACCCAGTAAAGATCGCGGCTGAGCATGGCGTCGAAATGAATCGATGGCCAGAGCCAGAAATAGATCAGGCCGAAAAACAGCAGCGAGGCAATCGCAGGCTGCTGCAGAACGCGGTAAGCCCAGCCCAGCGGGGCAAGATACGGCAGCACCGGCTTTGGCATCTGACGATACAGAAACTGCATCACCGGCAGTGGATTGGACAAGGCGATCAGAATAGGGCCCAGATGATGGAGAATCAAATGCTGCCCGCGATGGACGAAGAACATGTACTGCGAGTAGTAATCAAACCTGGTCTGCATTACCGCATAGCACAGCAGGACGCCCAGGGTGAAGGTGAAAATCCTGCCACTTCCCGGCCGGTCGGCGGCAGGCATTGCCAGCAAAGCGTAACTGTACAGACCCAATACCAGGATATAGGCCAGAATGGTCAACGGCGAAAAATCATAAGGGAGCAGGTAATCTGCAACTGACATCTGGAGTGCACCCTTCAGTTATTGTTTCTGAGGCGGTTACGTAACTGTTCAAGCCGCTGCCGGATTTCTTCCCGTCGCTCGTCACTGCCCTGATCGGTTGCAGGTCCCGGGAACCTCGCCGGCCGGGCCTGCTGCTGGGCATTGCCGGTCTGCGAGCCATCGCGGCGAGGACTTGAAGTATTGGCAGCAAGGTTCATCCCGGTCCGGTCCTCATCATCCGGAAAAAAAAGACTCTCACGCACTCCGGCCCGCTCAATGATGATGCGGTCAGGCCTCACTGTCCTGAGAGTTGCGTTGCCCGGGAGTTCGTCACCGACAATAAAGGCTTCGGTCTGACCTTTGTTGTCCTCCACCAGAGCGCTACCCGGAAAATCGCCTGAGGCGGACATCACGCCCCGGAGAACCAGCTTGAGGTTGGTTTCGGGCAAATCGTCAATATCGGTTTCCGGCGCCACGGCCTGCTCTTCATTGCCAAACATCTGGACTGAGGCAAGGGCAAAGTCAGGCACCTGGCGATCGGCCTGTTCGTTACTCCGCGTGACGGAGCGACTGTCGCCGGTTTCAGTCACGGTTTGTGACTGCCAGAAGCCATGGGCCTGCCAGGCTGTGGCGGATATCATACCCAGTCCGGCGGCGATAGCCAGAATAAAGGGTAACCTGGAACTGATCGAAAGCATTCTAGTGTCCCGTCTGGCCGGTGTTGCCTGCCCTTGATATCGAACCACCATACCTTCGGACAGGCGCCTTGGCCAGAAGCCCCAACGCCTCACAGTGGGTCAGCGAAGCAGCCAGACTGGACACTATGTCCTGAAGGTACAGATGCAGGCGTTAGAGTTGCCAAAGGTTATCAGACTGTAAGGCGTCAAAAGCAGTATAGTGTACCGGGATATTCAGTGGTTCCAATTCCTGTGGTAGCCTTCTGTGTCTACTGAATTATAAGGATTCCGGCGATTGTGGATACAGACACCGACATAAAGTCGCAAGATGCTCCTCTGGGTCGGCTTCCGTTCATGTTTGCTAAGCGCAACGGCGTCATTCTGACCCGTGACGACGACGGCGAGGCGGTCATCCTGGTAAAACCCGGTGCCGGACATTCGGCGCTTGCCGAAGCCAACCGTATCAGCGGCGGCCACGCACGATTCGCGACCATTGATCCCTCCCGCTTCGATTCGGCCCTGAACGCGGCCTATCAGAACGACTCCGCCGAAGCCATGCAGATGGTCGAGGGCATCGGCGATGATATGGACCTGGCCTCGCTGGCCGATTCGGTGCCGGAAACGGAGGATCTGCTTGAGCAGGAAGATGATGCGCCGATTATCCGCCTGATTAATGCCATCCTGACCGAGGCGGTCAAGACCAATGCTTCGGATGTCCATATCGAAACCTACGAAACCCGGCTGGTAGTCCGCTTCCGGGTTGATGGTGTGTTGCGGGAAGTGGTTCAGCCAAAGCGGGCACTGGCGCCATTGCTGGTTTCCCGTATCAAGGTCATGGCAAAGCTGGATATCGCCGAAAAAAGGGTTCCCCAGGACGGGCGTATTGCCCTGAGAGTTGGCGGGCGCGAAATTGATCTGCGGGTTTCCACCATGCCGTCTTCCAGCGGAGAGCGGGTAGTGCTGCGGCTGCTCGACAAGCAGGCCGGCGCTATCCGTCTGGAGTCCCTGGGTATGGCACCGGGAGACCTGAAAGTACTCCGCCGGCTGATTCAGCGCCCGTACGGGATCCTGCTGGTAACCGGCCCCACAGGGTCGGGGAAGTCCACCTCGCTGTATGCCGCGCTTCAGGAAATCAACGACCGCAGCCGCAACATCCTGACCGTGGAAGATCCGATTGAATACAACCTGCCCGGTATCGGCCAGACCCAGGTAAACAACAAAGTGGATATGACGTTTGCGAGGGGGCTGAGGGCGATATTGCGGCAGGACCCGGACGTGGTCATGATTGGTGAAATCCGCGATATAGAAACCGCTGAAATTGCAGTTCAGGCCAGTCTGACCGGTCACCTGGTGTTTTCAACCCTGCACACCAATACTGCCGTAGGTGCCATCACCCGCCTGATGGATATGGGCATCGAGCCTTTTCTGATTTCGTCAAGCCTGGTGGGCCTTGTGGCCCAGCGCCTGGTCAGGGTACTTTGCACGGAGTGCCGCGAGACCTACACGCCAACGGAGGAGCATTGCGAATTCATTCAGCAGGACCCGTCAGATCCCCCGACGCTCTATCGCGCCAGAGGTTGCGAAGCCTGTAATGATCTTGGTTATAAAGGGCGTATCGGTATCTACGAGGTGGTCGAGGTTAACGAGGAAATCAGCGCCCTGATTCACAAGCGTGCCGGTGAGCTTGATCTCGAGCATGAAGCCCGCCGCCACGGCCCGAGCATTCATGCCGATGGTGTGCAGAAAATCATCGACGGGGTCACCACGGTGGAAGAAGTTCTGCGCGTAACCCACCGGAGCCGTTAACCAGATGCCAGCATTTGATTACAAGGCGCTCGACAGCCGTGGCAAACAGAAAAAAGGCGTGATGGAGGCGGATGCGCCAAGAGCGGTGCGCCAGCTTCTCAGGGAGAGGGGCATGACACCGCTGGAAGTGGTGCATGCCACCGAAAGACAGAAACCGGGCAGCCCGCTGGTCAGCCGTGGCTCGATCAGTGTCGCCGACCTGGCCCTGATTACCCGCCAGCTTGCCACCCTGATCCAGTCCGGTATTCCCATTGAACAGGCGTTATCGGCCACATCAAAGCAGGCTGGCAACCCGCGGATCCGCAGCATGCTTATCGCCATTCGTGCCAAGGTGATGGAGGGCTATAGCCTCGCCGACAGCCTGGGCGAGTTTCCGCGGGCGTTTCCGCGGCTTTTCCGCTCCACGGTTGCGGCGGGCGAGCATGCCGGTCATCTCGACCTGGTTCTCAACCGCCTCGCCGATTACACCCAGGCGCGCCAGGAATCCCGTCAGAAAATACAGCTGGCCGCGATTTATCCGATCATTCTGAGTGTGGTGGCAATTGCCATTGTCGTGTTCTTGCTGACCTACGTGGTGCCCGATATCATCTCGGTTTTTGTCAATCAGGGGCAGGACCTGCCGGCGTTGACCAGTGCGCTGCTGACCGTGTCCGACTTTATAGCGGGCTACGGCATTTATGTGCTGCTAATCATCGTGGCCGGGATTGTTGGCTTCCGGGTCGCACTGAAACGTCCGGCCTTTCGCATGCGCTTTCATCAGAGCCTTTTGAATGTACCGATGTTCGCCAACATGGTCAGGGGGGTCAGCACAGCGCAGTACGCCAGCACC
This sequence comes from Marinobacter sp., assembly GCF_035268745.1. Taxonomy (GTDB): domain Bacteria; phylum Pseudomonadota; class Gammaproteobacteria; order Pseudomonadales; family Oleiphilaceae; genus Marinobacter. Next base: position 3,268 of record NZ_DATFKH010000043.1, on the reverse strand, counting down.
CTCAGCATCCTGACCACCAGCGGTGTACCACTGGTAGACGCCATGAGAATCGCAGCGGAGGTGCTGGCCAACGACCATCTGCGACTGGTCCTCAAGGACGCGGCCCGTAAGGTCAGTGAGGGCGGTTCCCTGCACCGCGCTCTGGACCAGACCGGCTATTTTCCACCGATGATGCTGCATATGATTGCCAGCGGTGAGACCAGCGGTGAACTGGATAGTATGCTGGAGCGAACGGCGAGCATGCAGGAGAAAGATCTTCAGGCAAAAATTGCTACCATGGTCGGCCTGTTCGAGCCGCTGATGCTGCTGTTTATGGGTGGCGTTGTGTTGATTATTGTTCTGGGCATCATGTTACCGATATTGAATATGAGCAATCTGATCGCCTGACCCGAACGGACAGGGCGATCACTATTCCGGTGTAAGAGGCAGTTAAAATGACAGGCAGATCCATGGAAAATTACATTTCACCCAGAGAGTTAAGATCACAACCTCAATCAAAATCACAACGTGGCTTCACCCTGATCGAGATCATGGTGGTTCTGGTCATTCTCGGCCTGCTGATCGCGATTGTCGCACCGAACATCATCGGCCGTGGTGATGAAGCGCGGGTGACAGCGGCCGAGGCCCAGATGCGCAGTATCGCCAATGCTCTGGATCTTTATCGCCTCGATAACAGCCACTATCCCTCAACCCAGCAGGGACTGGAAGCGCTGGTCTCCAAGCCCAGCGGGAGCCCGGAGCCGCGAAACTGGAATCCGGACGGTTACATGAAATCCGTGCCGGTCGATCCCTGGGGCTCGGAATACCAGTACGTCAGCCCGGGAACAGAGGGCCCCTACGATCTTTATTCCTATGGTTCTGACGGGCAGGAAGGCGGCGAAGGCGATGCGGCCGACATCAGTGTCTGGCAGGTCCGGGAATAAATGGGTCTGTGCCCCCGGCCCCGCGCCAGCGGTTTCACTCTGATTGAAATTCTGGTGGTGCTGGTGGTGGTCAGTATGCTGGTTGCCCTGGCCACCTTTACGCTCGGCGGTAATTCCAAACGGCGTGACCTCGACAACGAGGCAGAGCAGTTTTTCCTGCTGATGCAGACCCTGTCGGAGCAGGCGGTGTTGAATAACACCGAGTTTGGCCTGGTGATGGCAGAGGATCAGTACCGGTTTCTGGTTTACGACCAGCAGACCGACAGCTGGCAGCCTTCCCCGGAACGGATGTTCCGGAGCAGGGCACTGCCGCAATGGCTGGTGGTGACAAAGTATCTTGAAAACGATATGCCCCGCCTTGCCCGCGATAGCGACAGTGACAGTGACAGTGACAGTGACAGTGACGACGATAGACGGGTGCCGGATGTTGTGCTGTTTTCAAGCGGCGAAACCACACCGTTTGAACTGGAATTCAGCCTTGGTTCTTCCGGCCTGGCACAGGATGATTATGTACACAGCATCAGCTCTGACGGGGTCTCGCCCATACAATGGCAACACCCGGGCAAAGCCGGGGTGGAAGGCGAATGAAGACCGCCAGAGGGTTCACCCTGATTGAAGTTCTGGTGGCCCTGCTGGTGTTCAGTATTATCGCCACCGTGGCTGCCCAGATGAGCAGCCAGTATATTTCCACTTACGAGCGAGTGCGGGATAAGACCTTCGCCGGCTGGGTTGCCGATAACCGTATTAATGAGCTTCGCCTGCAGGAAAGCCTGCCGCCGGTTTCGGTCACCACCGATGACATCGAGTATGGTCCGTTTCGCTGGCAGGTCCGCACCTCGGTGATCAATACCCAGGATCCGGCGATCCGCAGGATTGAAGTTGCTGTGGGCAAATTTCGCGGAGATGGCAGCGAACCACCACAACTCCACTCATTATCCGCGTTTATCGGAGCTGACTGATGCCTGATTCACGCGGCTTTACCCTGCTTGAAGTCCTCATTGCTATCGGTATCACTGCGGTGGTGGGGCTTGGGGTATGGCAGGTATTGTCCGGTATCATCCAGTCCCGGGACCGGGTTGACGAACTGGCGGTTCAGTTTGAGGCCCTGCAACGCACCATGCTGTTTCTGGAGCGTGACATCACCCAGGCCGTCAACCGGCCGGCCCGGGATATATACGGGGACTTCGATCCTGCGCTGACCAGCCGTGAAGACGATCTGGTCCTGTTGCTGACACGTCAGGGCTGGCGCAACCCGCTGGGTATCCGCCGCAGTAATCTGCAACGGGTTGGCTGGGAATATACCGGTGATTCCATCCGGCGACGGTACTGGGTGTCGGTAGATCAGGCGCAGGAGGACGACAGCCGCGATGCACTGATGCTGGCGAACGTGACTGATTTCCGTGTCCGTTTTCTCAATGAGCAGAACAACTGGCAGGATACCTGGCCGGACGATAACAGCCTGGCCGACCAGATGCCCGGAGAAAAGCCCGAGGTGGCATTGCCAAAAGGACTCGAGGTAATTATCGAACACCAACGTTTTGGTAACCTGACCCGCACCTTCGTGCTGCCGGATTTCGCCAGCGATGTTGCCCAGAATGAGGTTAATACCGGATCGGCGGAGGAGGATGCCGGAGACGAGGAATCCGATGGCGAGCCAGCCGGAGGTGGGGTTGGTGGCTGATCAGACAGGGCCCGGTTCAGCTTTACAACACCAGTCCGGCGTGGCATTGCTGATGGTGCTGTTGGCGATGGCACTGGTGACTCTCATCGCGGCGGGCATGGCGCCGCGGCAGGAGCTGAGGATTTTTAAAGCCGGTCATTATCTGGCCCAGCAGCAGGGATACAGCATCGCCCTGGGCGCGGAAGCTTTTGCCAGGCGCATTCTGCTTCGTGATTACGAGGACGACGAGGAAAATAATGCCATGGTTGACAGCCTCGACGAGATCTGGGCGTCCAATTCCGCGGTGCTCCCGGTTGAGAGTAGCGAAGGTGGCGATGTCCGGGTCATTGCCGTGGCCGAAGTCCAGATCGATGGCCTGGGGGGGCGGATCAACCTGAATGATCTAGTGCGCGCTGGCGAGGCGGTGGATCCTGTGACCCGGGATCGCCTGACGGCTTTGCTGGAACTGCTTGAAATCACCAGTTTCAGGGTCGATGCCCTTATTGACTGGATCGACACCAACGACGAGACGATCAGCGCCTATGGCGCCGAGGATGGTCAGTATCTGGTGGCTGAACCGGCCTACCGCGCGGCCAATCAGTTTTTTACCAGCGTTTCCGAGCTCAGGTTGATTGAGGGCATGACGGAGGAAGCCTATCGTGCCTTGTTGCCTCATGTGACTGCT
>NZ_DATFKH010000042.1:0-1804 GCF_035268745.1 Marinobacter sp. | reverse complement strand
TGAAACACATTAGTTGCTATTTAGGGTTTTTGCAATATATATGTTGCTATTCGGCTTGCAGCCCACACAGGGCCGGCTTTAGGGGATGGTTGCCTACCTCAATAGGATTCTCTGGATCGAGCGGGGAATAAACCGGGTGATAAATTCGGCAGCGTAGGTCTGGGGTGTAACCAGATATCGAGGCTTGGGGCGTGTCGCTTCTGCCGCCCGGACAATCTTTTTCGCGACGTCCGACGCACTGGCTGTAAAGGGCTTGATGCTGGCGCCTGGCGCCAGTGCTGCTTCCATTGCTTGGTACTTTTCCTGGTGCACGGCGCTCGCTCGGCCAAGCACGGGCTGCAAAGCGGCCAGTGCATGTTCTCTGAACCGGGTCACCACGGGCCCGGGAAGTACCAGCGACACACTTTCCAGGCTCTTGCTGCCCTGTTCATCAAACCAGAAGCTTTCGTGGGCCGTGTTCATCGCGGATTTGGCGGCACAATAGGCGCCTTTCATTTTCTGGGGCGCGATGGAGAGAACAGAGCTAACCGCGATGACTCGCAAGGGTATGCCGTGTTGTTCGCAGAGCCTCAGGCAGACCGCAGCCAGCTTGATCGGGCCGAATACGTGGGTGCTGAATTGCTTTTGCCACATGGATTCGGAGAGGTCGCGAAGCGCGCCGAATTGCCCGTAACCGGAGTTGTTGACCAGAATAACCCGCTCGGCGCCCGCGATTTCGGCGTCCAGCGCGCCCGCAAGCCCTTCAATCTGTTCAAAGGATTCAAGATCCAGCACCAGCTCCAGATCTGCAGACTCGACGCCGGTTGGTTGTCGGGACAGGGCGATCACCCTGTAGCCTTTCCGGGCAAAGAGGGCGCAGGTTTCATGGCCAATGCCTGCGCTGGCACCGGTTATCAGGGCTAGTATTGTCACCGGATCAACCTCCAGTCCTGCATCTTCAGTTGAAATTCACCAACCTGTCGCCCGGAAACAAAAAGGCTGACTGAAGCCAGGTGCTCAAGATTCAGTGGTTCCGCGTCGGTCACTGTCTTGCCGCGCCAGGTCGGAATGAATTCACTGAACGGCAGGCGTATGCGGCTCCACTCTTCCGTATCCGGGGTGAACGCATGCTGGTAAACAATGCTGCGCCGGTTGGTGCTGTTGCGAAGGCCGACCTTGTAGGTTTTGCCGTCGCCCTTTGCCAGCAATTCAATGCCTGTCCATCGGGTGGCATCGACGGGTTCCGGCAAGTCTGCCTTGACAGAGGCAAAGCCACCGCCGTTATCCAGTCGCACAGTGCCGTGAAAGAGGCCGACTCCTTCCTCAGAGTGAACCAGCGCTCCGTCCGATTGTCCGCCCATTACCTGGTCACCGAGTGAGCTCCATTGCAATCGCTCGTCTCGAGAATCGAACGAAACCAGGGTGGAGTTGGCACTGCTGGTGCTGTGCGTGTCTTTCATTGGCTTTCTTTCGGTCGCTCTCTGCTTGGACGCGTTTATAAGTCCTAACCGATAGCTCTCTGAACGGCCACATAATGCGTGACTTCGTCGCCATCCATCACCGGTGCGATTTTCCATTCAATGACAAAAGAGGAGCCGTCCTTGCGGTAATTAATGGTGTCGCCGTGAAAGGTCCGGTTATTTCTCAGATCTTCAGCCAACCGCTCTTTGACTCCTCTCTCGGTTCTCGGTCCCTGAAGCAATCCCGGTGTTTTTCCGATTACTTCATCTGCAGAATAGCCGGTTAAATTGCTGAAGGCCTGGTTTACATAGATGATCACAGAGTTTGTATGATCAGAAGTCGCTTTGGTCACCATGATCGATTC
>NZ_DATFKH010000041.1:0-2035 GCF_035268745.1 Marinobacter sp. | reverse complement strand
TATGGATCATGACACCAAAAAACAGAAACGGCCAACGCATCATTTTCATGCTCGCGGCTTTGTTTTTTCTGGATGCTACCGCCCATGCTGGCGCTGGCGGGTTTAACGAGACCGATGATCGCGACTGGCGAGTACAAATTTCAGAGTCTGAACCCGGGGTGGCGACAACTGCTGCATCTGAAAGTGAACCTGACGCCCCCGAACCACCATCAGTAAATCTGATCATCAGTAAAGACGTCGGTGGCAGACAGGCGGAACTCGATCAGTTTGCCGCGATTATCCGCGCAGAGCGCGATGGCGCTCCGTTTGAGGTCAGCCGGCACTGTGTTAACCAGCAAGCCTCGCGGATCAGGAAGAAGGTGGTCGTGGCTGGATTCAACGTGGAAAACCCGGGCCAGACCGTCTTTGGCGGACTGGGTGCCGTGGGTTACGGGACCAGTAAGTGGCTGTACCGGAATCTGCTGAACACTGGCGAGGTTTTGCCGTTATCTGCGCCAGGCAGGCAGATGTTTGCCAGTCTCAATGCGGGACCGACACGCGAGGCCGCAGGCAACCGTCTCGATCAATACTCCGCAGTCAGTCGCCAGATGGGCGCGCAATTCGTTGTTTCCGGGATCATACGCAATCTGAGCGTCAACCGGGCCGAGTCCCGGGATTCGTCTTATGCATCCTCAATCAGGCGCTCTTTGGCCAGCACCGATCCGGTCCGTGAATTTGTGGTCGACGTTGTCCTGCACGATGGATATACCGGTCAGGTGGTTACGGAGCAGCGTTATACCACCTCCGGCGGCTGGGATATTCCGCGCACGGAAAAGGTAAGGTTTGATTCGCCTGAATTCAATAAATCAGACTATGGTGTTGCTGTGGCAGAGGTGTTTGATGATATTACTGATGATCTGATGCGCACCATTGACTGCCAGGCTTTGCTGGTCCCCATTATTGAGGTGACCGGAAAAGATCTGCTGCTGGATATAGGAACCAGGTCAGGCCTGTTGCCCGGTAACAAGCTGCGAGTTGTGCGGGCCGAATTTTCGTTGCAGAGGCCGGATGCGCCCCCGAAACTCTGGGATACCGGTGTGGATCTTCATCTGCACCAGCTGAGCCTGGATACCAGCCGCGCCTGGATGCCCGCTGAGGGCTCGACCATCAATATCCGGGAAGGCGATTACGCGGTTATCTATTAGGGTGGTAGCTGCCTCAGGCCGCCTCAGCCGCCGCAATATCCCGGATCCTGCCGACCATGGCCCGCAGGCCGTTGCCTCTGGTGGGCGAGATATGGCGGAACAGATCCAGTTGTTCGAACAGTTCATCGATATCGGTGGCCAGAAGATTCCTTGGTGTTTTGCCATTCAGTGCCACCAGGATAATGGCAGCCAGACCGCGCACGATGATGGCGTCTGAGTCGATCAGCAGATAAAGCTTGCCGCTGGCTTCGTCGTAGTAATGAATCAGCCAGACCTGGCTCTGGCAGCCGTGGACGTAGTTCTCTTCACGGCGCTCGTCCTGCGGGAATTCGGGGAGCTGTTTGCCCAGATCGATGATGAAGGCGTAGCGCTCCTCCCAGTCGTCCAGAAACTCAAAGCCTTCCAGCACGTCATCCAGGGTAGTCTTCTGGCCGAGGGGGTTATTTACAAACTGTTCCTTGGTGGCGGTCATGGCTTTTACTTTTCTGCTAAATGAAAGTTTGGTTTTTAGCCACGGAATCCACGGAAGAACACGGAAAAAGCAAAAAGATAAAGGCGTTATTGGCCACGAAAACCACGAAAGGACACGAAATCACAGACGAAGATCCTTTAGTTCTTAATCCGTTATCTCTGTTCGTGTTTTTTCGTGGGTTTAGTGGCTAGAAAAATCTTTCATTTTTCCGTGTTATTCCGTGTTATTCCGTGGCAAAAGTCGCTTTAAAGCATTCCGAGTTCGAGTTTGGCTTCGTCGGTAAGCATGTCGTTGCTCCAGGGCGGGTCGAAGGTCAGGTCAACCGTGACCTTGTCGACGTTGGGTACATGCTCGAGCTTGGTCTTGACGTCTTCGGTGA
>NZ_DATFKH010000040.1:0-3596 GCF_035268745.1 Marinobacter sp. | reverse complement strand
CGCGTTGTCGATCGAGTCGAATGCGCTGGCACTGCCAGTACCCCAGACTTCGTGACAGACACGGGTCAGGGCAGCTGTCAGCGTGGTCTTGCCATGGTCTACGTGACCAATGGTACCCACGTTCAAGTGCGGTTTGTTACGCTCAAATTTTGACTTAGACATTCAACCTATCTCCCTAATCAACTGGACCGAAACGTTGACCGGACAAATGATGGAGCTCATGACCGGAATTGAACCGGTGACCTCATCCTTACCAAGGATGTGCTCTACCGACTGAGCTACATGAGCGATTCAGCACTTCAAATTGGAGCGGGCAGCGGGAATCGAACCCGCGTCATCAGCTTGGAAGGCTGAGGTAATAGCCACTATACGATGCCCGCGAACAGTAAGTGGTGGAGGGGGCAGGATTCGAACCTGCGAAGCTTTCGCGTCAGATTTACAGTCTGATCCCTTTGGCCACTCGGGAACCCCTCCCGTCCGGACCCGCAAAAGCAGGCCCGCTAAAACTAAAAGTGGAGCTGGCGGACGGAATCGAACCCCCGACCTGCTGATTACAAGTCAGCTGCTCTACCAACTGAGCTACGCCAGCCCACATTCGCCTCTTCAGCGAGGGCGGTATACTACGGATTTTCAGAGGGCGTTGCAATACCCTCACAGGGGCTGATTTCCACCATTTCGAAATCATCCCGGTAATCGTCGATCCGCCTGTCTCTGTCGCCTGTATCTACCGGCCCTGCCACTTCGAAAACGAGGGCGTAGCTTATCTGATTACGCGGGAACATGGCCAGCACGGCATTGAGATTCTGACGTTTTTTTGCTTCCAGTACCCGTTCGGCAGCCGCCTTTGACTGGAACAGTCCCAGCGAAACCGCATTCCTGTTCTCGCCACGGGTCACCAGGTAGGAGTCGATTCCCCGGCGCTGGAGATCCCTGAACAATCGCAAAGCCTGCTCCTCAGGCTGGGGAGGAATGATAATCCAGTGCAGGGGCTCAAGGGCCCGTTCCTCCTCCCTGACAGCATGAGCATCACCAGGGCTGCCAAGAGAGCGATAGGCGGCACGGGCCTGATCCGCCGTTTCAAACCAGCCGAGACGGACGCATGTTGGAAAAACAGGTACCGCAACCGGCTCTGCCCGGCCTTCCTTTTGATCCTGCTCCCCTTCTGTTGATACAGGCATTCCGGCAACCGTTTCAGTCCTGACCTTGCTGACGTCAGTATCGGCACTACTGCCATCAACTTTCAGTGTCGAGACTCTTGGCAGTGTCCGGGCGCTCACGACCATCCTGTCCCTGTCCGGAACCAACAGATCGCCGGCAAACCAGATAAAGCAGTTGGCGGTCAGCAGAATCAGCACCAGCCACCTCACGAAATGGTGCTCTCGGCGTCAATCGCTGCCAGGCCTGCCAGCACCAGGCCCGGATCGTTCTGCCCGGGCAGGCCAGCGGCAACAAGGACTTCAGCGTCACCACCGGTGCACAGGATGCGATCAATACCATACCGCTGGCAGTCGGCGAGGAGCTGCCGGATCAGACCCTGCCAGAGCCAGACCACGCCGTGCTGAACACATTCAGTCGTAGACATGCCGGGATGGCCGGCACCGGTATCGATTGATTCAAATCCGATTCTGGCGGCATCCTGTTGCAGGGATCGCAGCATCATCTGCTTGCCGGGCAGGATATAGCCGCCCAGATGGCCGCCATCGTCGGCAACATAATCCACCGTGATGGCACTCCCGGCATCAATAACCGCAAAGCCGGAAGCGTTCCGGTGCCAGCCTGCATACATCGCATGCCAGCGATCCGCACCCATTTTACTGACATCGGAATAGGCGTTCCTGAGACCACCCCGGCTGGTTTCAGACCAGTAAAAACAGACATTCGCAGCCGACAACGGAGCCAGACGCTCGACCAGATTCACACGCCTGGCTTCGGACATGACCGTTGAGACGGCAATATGGCTTATCCGCTCAGCGTATGGGGACAACTCCTCCAGCCAATCCTGGCCATCAAACCGACAGGCGCCGCCGGCAATAATGGTTTCCTGCTGATTGAGCTGCCACTTAAGGCGTGTATTCCCGGCGTCAACAAGCAATCTCATGAGCGCGTCCGCAAGCTGATCTCTCCAGCGCGTACTTTTTCAATCTCACCATCCACAGCAATCAGATAGTTGCCCTGGTAATCCACACCACAACCTGTGCCCGAAAGCATACCATCAACCGTTGTCAGTGGTTGGCCGTTAAAAATATCCCGGGACTGCCACCGCGAGCGGAAGCCCTCGAACCCTGTCACGGCGAACTGCTCCGAGGCCTGGAGGACCGAGGCAATCACATCTGCCGCAAGCTGGTTTCTCTGCCAGGCGCGATCCGGCATGGATCGCGCAAGACTGGTCCATGCCTGCTCCAAACCCTCGGCCCGGGACATGTGAACATTGACGCCGATACCCGCGACAACATGAATCACGCCCTCTTCCAGCTCCCCCTGCAGTTCAACGAGAATACCGGCAAGTTTGCTATCCCGGACAAATATATCATTCGGCCACTTCAGGCCCACATCGTTCACACCCTGTTTCTCCAGCGCCTGCGCAACCGCCAGGCCGAGCACCAGGCTAAGGCCGTCGAGCATGGCAAAGCCACCCCTGAATATCAGCCCAAAGCTCAGGTACAGATTCTCGCCACGCGGGCTCTGCCATTGACGGCCACGCCGGCCTCTTCCCGCAGTCTGATGATCAGCCAGGCAGATCAGCGTCTCGCTGGAACGGTTTTGCGCCCTCTGCCTGATAATCTCCGCATTGGTTGAGTCCAGTTCATCATGGACCTTGAGGGAAGTGATGGTCGACCTGAGTTGGGTCGACAATCGGGCCATTATCGCCTCGGCATCCAGGAGATCCACCATCGTCATCAGCCGGTAGCCCCTGCCCCTGATGGTCTCGATCGAATAGCCCTCATCGACAGCTCTCTTGATCTGTTTCCACACGGCTGTTCGACTGACCCCAAGAGATGCGGCGAGGGATTCTCCGGAATGGATCTGGCCATCGGCAAGAAGGTTCAGTAAGGCTCTGGATTTCATTCAGTACCGCCCGCTAAATTAATCAGTATGAATAAAGGCATCATACCCGGCCAGCGCAGCGTGATGCAGGCAGTGCGTCGCACTGCTGACGATTCCCGGGCTGGCCTGAGCCCCGGCCGGCGCTGCGCGCCGGGATGACCTACTTTGCTCGCGCTGTCGCGCTCGGCCCTTCGGGCCCGCCGTCGCTGCGCTCCCGCGTCCTGCGGCGTGCGTGGCAAGCTATGTCATATGGATTCAGAGTTGCCTGCTGCCGGCAGCGCTTCGCACTGCAACGATGACCCGGAGCGGACCCGGGACGGTCCGCTCGCCCTTCCCTGAGCGAGCCGTGCTCGCTCTGCCTGCGGCACCGGGGCGGACACTCCCGTAGGTCATCTCTTTTCTGGTGCTAATATCGAGTAGGGTGAGGCGTCACCGCCTCAGCCCTCTCACAGAACCGTACATACGGACCACGTATACGGCTCATGCCATTAACTTACCCCGAACTCGGGGACAGTGATACCGGTTCGGACCTGGGTCAGATCCACCAACCT
>NZ_DATFKH010000039.1:0-2583 GCF_035268745.1 Marinobacter sp. | reverse complement strand
GGGTGAGCGCTCGATGGCGGGGCAGACCATCGGAGCGGATCTTGCCCCCGGCATGCTTCAGTTTGCCCGTTCGGCCTGCTCCCCGGGGCTGCAATGGCTGGTGGCCGACGCAGAAGCGCTGCCGCTGGCCAATAGCAGTGTGGATCTGATTTTCAGCAACCTGATGATTCAGTGGTCGCAAAACCCCTGCCGCGTGCTGTCAGAGTGCCGGCGGGTACTCCGGCCTGGCGGGCAGTTGCTGATCTCCACGCTGCTTGATGGCACCCTGGCCGAGCTTGGCGAGGCCTGGCGTCTGGCTGACCCTGGCCACCAGCACGTGAATCGTTTCGATTCTGCCGGGGATTACCAGCGCTGGGCCGCTGAGACTCTGCCGGATTCGACTCTGGCCCTGGAAACGGTGAGCCTGGACTATCCCTCGCCCATGGCCCTGCTGTCAGAGCTGAAAGCCATTGGCGCGGGTTTCAAGGGTGCCTCCCGGCGTTCCAGTGCCACAGCCCCCGGACGCCTGCGGGCTATGTGCCGTCATTACCCGGTTGCAGATGATGGACAGATTTATGCAAGTTACCAGGCGGCGTGGTTGAGCTGTCGACTCCCCGAGTAATCAGTAAAGGCGAATGGATGGCGAAGAGAAGCTTTTTTGTCACCGGCACCGATACCGGTGTTGGCAAGACCCTGGTGTCGGCTGCAATCCTGCTGGCGGCCGGAAACAGAGGCCTGCGAACCCTGGGTATGAAACCCGTGGCCTCAGGGTGCGATTCAACGCCGGACGGGTTGCGCAACGAGGACGCACTGACACTGATAAGGGCGATGACCGAGCCACTGGCCTATGAGCAGGTTAACCCCGTTGCCCTGCAACCTGCTATTGCCCCTCATGTTGCGGCGGCCCGGGCTGGCCGGCAGCTGACGGCCGCAAGGCTTGTGGGGTTCTGTCGGGGGTTGCAGATGCGCCCGGCAGATCTGTTACTGATCGAGGGTGCCGGTGGCTGGCGGGTGCCGCTTAATGACCGGGAAACCTATTCAGCCGTGCCGGTGTCGCTGCAGCTGCCGGTGATTGTGGTGGTGCCCCTCAGGCTGGGTTGCATCAACCATGCGTTGCTGACGGCAGAGGCGATACGCCGGGATGGTCTGGCGATTGCCGGCTGGGTTGCCAACCGCCCGGACCCTCAGCCGATGGAATCCGAACACGAGACCCTGGCCTATCTTCGGAATCACCTCGGGGCCCACTGCCTGGGAGTGCTGCCCTGGCAGGAGCAAGCCGACCCGGCAGTGCTGGCGCAAACATTGTCCCTGGAAGTTCTGTTTGAAAACTGATCAGTTTTGTGGCTAAATCTAGAGTGTCAGCCATCTTGGAATGAGTCGTTATGATCAGTAACACGCTCGGAATCGGTATCCAGGGAGTGCAGGAGGGTCTTCAGGGTATGGAGGCGTCTGCCCGCAAGATCGCCCGCGGTGGCGCTGACGGCCCGCAGGGCACTGCAGCAGATGGGGCAGGGGGTTTGATTGAACCTGTTATCGATCTGAAGCTCTATGAGCGCAGCGTGCAGGCATCGGCCCAGATTGTCAGAACAGCGGACGAAACCCTTGGAACCCTGCTGGATATTAATGCCTGACCCGGCGGCCGGTCTTTCCGGTTTGCCCTCTGAACCTCAGTGTCTGTCATGATAACCGTCACGCCATCCCCGTCCATGACGCCAGCGCCGGCCCGGGCCAATGCCCAGCAGGGTCTGGATTCCGCCCAGCTCGAGCAGCTGACCGAACTCAAAGCCCGTGACCGCGAAGTCCGTGCCCATGAAGCCGCCCATCAGGCTGTCGGCGGGCAGTATGCGGGCGCCATTTCCTATGTCTACCAGCGTGGACCGGACGGAGCGCAGTACGCCGTCGGCGGCGAGGTGTCCATTGATACCTCTGTTGTTGAAGGCGACCCTCAGGCCACCATCGAAAAAATGCGCATCGTGCGCTCGGCGGCTCTGGCGCCTGCCGAGCCTTCACCCCAGGATCGTGCGGTTGCTGCCCAGGCTATGCAGATAATGCTGCAGGCGCAGTCGGACCTGGCGGTGGATCGCGCCGGCGAAGATGAGGCCAGTGCCGGCCCGGGCGCCCCGGTCAGAATCAACCGGGATGCTTCCGAAGCCTATCAGTCGGTATCCGGCCTTGGCGGGGCAGATGAAGCCGGGCGCAACTCCGGAGTTTTTCAGGCAACGGCCTGATACTTATGAGCAGGAAAGCAGGCGGACACGTCCATTCAGGACACGCCGTGAATACCCCTGCGGGGTCCAGCCCGCAATCACAGATTGCGGTCGTGAGTCTGTCGCATGAAGCTTTGCTTCATAAACGCTCGGACTCACCCATGAGGCTCGGATGCATCATCCCTGCTGCATACGGTCCTGGATGGATGTGTCCGCCTGCTTTCTTTCAGCTCGGTATGACCTCTCAATCTCACTGCCTGCCCCGCGTAATCGCAAAATCTGTGAACAAAACCCCCCCGACAAATTTCGACGCTTGCTATTGACAATTCTGTGTTCCTAAACGTATGTTTCAAACAAGTGTTTAATTTGCGCTCCGGCCATGTTCCCGGGCTACGCG
>NZ_DATFKH010000038.1:0-78366 GCF_035268745.1 Marinobacter sp. | reverse complement strand
CCTCAGGCCACCGTAAAACTCTCACCGCAGCCACACTCGGCAGTGGCATTGGGATTCCGGAACTGGAATACCGAGTTCACCCCTTCGGTCACAAAATCGATCTCGATGCCGTTCACCAGCGGCAGGTGCTCGGCTTTTACGAAGAGATCCACACCGTCGATATGGAACACCTTGTCGTCTGCGCCAATGTCTTCCACCCACTGGGTTTCATACTTGAAGCCGGAGCATCCGCTTTTCCTGATGGCCAGGCGGATACCTTTGGCCTCGGGCTTCTTGTCGAGTTGTTTGCGTACGTGTTTCACCGCGCTGGGCGTCATGGTGACGGCAACGGTTGGTGTATAGACTTCGGCTGTCATGTTTCCACCTCCATCAGGCGAACAGGCGCTGGACCTTTTGCAGCGCCGTAAAGAGTTGCTCCACCTCTGCGATAGTATTGTAAAACGCAAAGGACGCCCTGGCTGTACCGGGAACCCCGTAAAAATCCATCAGCGGCATGGCGCAGTGATGGCCGGTGCGAATGGCGATGCCCTGCTGGTCCAGCAGTGTGCCTATATCACTGGGGTGCAGGCCTTCGATTTTAAAGGACATCACCGGTACTTTGTGTTTCGCGGTGCCGATAACCTGCATGCCCGGTACTGTCTCGACCAGCTCATTCGCCCGGGTCAGCAGGGCTTCTTCCGATGCTTCCATGGCTGCGCGATCAAGGCCGCCAAGGTATTCTATGGCAGCACCAAGACCCACGGCTTCGGCAATGGGCGGGGTGCCGGCTTCGAACTTGTAGGGCAGGACATTCCATGTAGTGCGATCGAAGGTTACCCGCTCGATCATTTCGCCGCCGCCCTGATACGGAGGGATTTCCTCCAGCAGTTGTTTCCTGCCGTAGAGAGCGCCAACGCCAGTGGGGCCAAACAGCTTGTGGGCGGAAAACATGTAGAAGTCGCATCCCAGTGCCTGCACATCCGGCTGGAAATGCGGCACCGCCTGGGCGCCGTCAATCACCGTAATCACGCCCCGGGCTTTTGCCTGCTTGATCAACGAGGCAACCGGGTTGATGGTGCCCAGCACGTTGGATACGTGAGTCAGTGCCAGAACCCTGGTTTTCTCGCCGAGCAGGCTGTTGAACGAATCCAGATCAAGCTCGCCCGCAGGGGTCACCTGAATCGGAATCACCGTCGCGCCCGTGCGCTCGGCAATCATCTGCCAGGGCACGATGTTGGCGTGGTGTTCCATATGGCTGAGCAGGATCTCATCGCCCGGCTTCAGGCGCGCTGCCAGGCCGTTGGCGATCAGGTTGATAGCCTCGGTGGTGCCGCGGGTCCAGATGATCTCTTCAGTGCTGCCGGCATTCAGGAACGCCCGCACGGTCTCCCGTGCACCTTCGAAAGCAGTGGTCGCCCGATCACCCAGGGTATGGGCGCCACGGTGCACGTTGGAATGCATTTCACGGTAATAGCGATCCATGGCATCAAGCACGGTCAGCGGTTTCTGGGCCGACGCTCCGTTATCCAGGTACACCAGCGGCTTGCCGTTGACCTGCTGGCTCAGGATCGGAAAATCCCTGCGCACCGCATTGACATCAAAACCTGCCTTGGGCGCTGTTCTGGCCATGGAAAGATCGTTCATAACCGCTCAGACCTCCTGAAACGCCTGGTTGAAAAAGTCGTTCAGCCGAAGCTGCACGGCACCCTGAACCGCTTCCACCGGAATCTGCTCAACCAGTTCGTTGATAAACGCCATGGTCAGCAGGGTGTTGGCTTCACGGCGGCCGATGCCACGGGAGACCAGATAGAACAACGAGATTTTGTCCAGTTGGCCAATCGTGGCGCCGTGGGCGCACTTGACGTCGTCGGCGTAGATTTCCAGCTCGGGCTTGGTGTCGATTTCTGCGCCGGTGGAAAGCAACAGGTTCTTGTTGTTCATATTGGCGTTGGATTTCTGGGCATCCTGATGAATGTGGATGCGCCCGTTGAAAACGGCATGAGACTCGTCAGCGGCAATGTTGCGATAGGTTTCCTCACTATCGCAGTGGGCTGCCACATGTTCAATGGAAGTATGGTTGTCGTAGTGCTGTTTGCCCTGGGTGACAACCACGCCGTTGAGCTTGCAGCTGGCGCCTTCACCCTCCAGGCTCACCCGCAGGTCATGGCGGCGAAGCGGTCCGCCGAAGCCGACGCAGTGACTTTCAAAGCGCGATGTCGCAGCCTGGCGAACGCCGGTGGCGCCAATGTGCTGGACGCTTTCACCCTCGGCGGTAAGCCGCACCCCGGTGACCTGGGCACCTTCCGCCAGAACGAATTCGGTAACGGTGTTGACCATCACCGGCTCGGTGCCGCTGGAGATATATTCCTCCACCAGTGTCATCTGGCTGTGCCTTGCTGCATCGACGTAAATGCGGGGATAGGCGGAACCGACCGAGGAGGCGTTCACCTCGTGGATAATGAACAGCGGCTGATCAAGCACGGCTTCTTTATCCAGCCGGATGTAAAGGCCATCCTCGAAACGCGCCGAATTCAACCTCGCCATCTGCACAGCGTGGTTGTCCAGGGTGTTGTCCAGGCGCTCGGCAAGTGCTGCGGCTTCGTCGTCGTCAAGATCGCAGAAGCGCTGAATGAGTACGCCCGCAATATCCGGAAAGTCGCTGGCTTCCGGTATCATGATGCCGTTATGGAAGACCACACGGTAGCCCGGCATGGAAAGGCTGGCACCCTGCTGGCCGGAAGCGGGCAGGGAAGCTGCCAACTCATCCGACAGCTTCAGGTGACGGCTGGAATACTTCCAGTTCTCGGTCCGGCGGGTTGGCAATGGCATATCCACAATTGCCGTACCGCGTTGTCTGCGCAATTCGAGCAAGGGCCCGGGCAGGTGGCTGCCGGCCGGCTCAAGAAAGGCGCTGGAAAGCGTTGGTGCTGACTTCATTCGGCGTCCTCCTTAGCTGGCTGTGGCTTCTTCGTCTTTCACGCCAAGCCAGCCGTAGCCGCGTTCTTCCAGCTCCAGAGCCAGCTCGCGACCGCCGGACTTGACGATTCTGCCACCGGCCAGAACGTGAACGTAATCCGGCACTATGTGGTTAAGCAGGCGCTGATAGTGGGTCACCATCAGGATGGCCCGGTCCTCGGCGCGCAGGGCGTTGACGCCGCGGGAGACGACCTGCAGGGCGTCGATGTCCAGCCCGGAGTCGGTTTCGTCCAGAATCGCCAGCTTCGGCTGAAGCAACAGTGCCTGGAGGATCTCGTTGCGCTTCTTTTCACCGCCGGAGAAGCCTTCGTTCACGCCGCGCTTGAGGAATGCCGGGTCAAGGTCGACCTGCCTGGATACTTCCTTCGCATGTTTCATGAATTCAGCCGCGTTCATTTCCGGCTCGCCATGGTGTGTTCGCATGGCATTGACGGCGGTACGCAGGAACTGCAGATTGCTGACCCCGGGAATCTCGACCGGGTACTGGAACGCCAGAAACACACCTTCGCGGGCGCGTTCTTCGGTAGCCAGTTCCAGCAGATTTTCACCGTTCAGGGTAATCTCACCGGCGGTAACCTCGAAGCTCTCGCTGCCTGCCAATACCTGTGACAGGGTGCTTTTACCCGAGCCGTTGGGCCCCATGATGGCATGGACTTCCCCGGCCTTGATTTCCAGGTTGATGCCCTTGAGAATTTCTTCACCCCCAACGGATGCGTGCAGATTCTTGATGCTCAGCATTTGTAGCTTCTCTCTTTTAACCGTCTGAATTCTTGTGCTCGCCCTGGGTCCTGTACTTAACCTTGGGGGAGTCAGCCATCGGGCAGGCCCGTCCGGGATACGCTGCAAGTACATCCATGTAAGCTCGACAAAATCATCCCTGATTTTGACGATCCCGGAAGGCCCTGCCCGATGGCTTCCGTATACTTTTGTGTTTGCCGTCCAACATATAACGGCCCGGTTTCTGCGCTTTCGCTTCTGTCTGTGTTCTTGCCTGATGCCCCTCTAATGCCCGGGGAAGTGAGCAGGTGGGGCTTTCCGGGACCCTCAAAAACATGGATGTTTTTGCGGAGCGTACATGGATGTATTTACAGCGTGTCCCGGGAAGCCCCATCTGCTCGCTGACTGCACCGGATTCAGCGGGGCAAAACCAGATTAACCAACCGACCCCTCAAGGCTGACTTCCAGCAACTTGCCAGCTTCCACCGCAAACTCCATCGGCAGCTCCTTGAACACCTCTTTACAGAAGCCGTTCACAATCATCGAAACCGCCTGTTCAGGGTCGATACCACGCTGGCGGCACAGGAACATCTGCTCGTCGCTGACCTTGGAGGTTGTTGCCTCGTGTTCGACGATGGCCGATTTGTTCTTGCTTTCGATATACGGAAATGTGTGGGCGCCGGAACGGTCACCGATCAGCAGCGAGTCACACTGGGTGTAGTTGCGCGCATCCTCTGCCCCGGGGCCGAATTTCACCAGGCCACGGTAGGCATTCGAGCTTTTTCCGGCGGAAATACCCTTGGAGATGATCGTGCTGGACGTGTTCTTGCCCAGGTGGATCATCTTGGTGCCGGTATCGGCCTGCTGGTAGTTGTTGGTCAGCGCCACCGAGTAGAACTCGCCGACGCTGTTATCACCACGCAGCACACAGCTCGGATACTTCCAGGTAACGGCAGAGCCGGTCTCGACCTGGGTCCAGGAGATCTTCGAATTCCTGCCAATGGCGGCGCCGCGTTTGGTGACGAAGTTGAAGATACCGCCTTTGCCGTTTTCGTCGCCGGGATACCAGTTCTGAACGGTGGAATATTTGATCTGGGCGTCGTCAAGGGCGACCAGTTCCACCACCGCAGCATGAAGCTGATTCTCGTCCCGCATGGGCGCGGTGCAGCCTTCCAGATAGCTTACATAGCTGCTGTCTTCAGCAATGATCAGGGTACGTTCGAACTGCCCGGTGTTGGCCGCGTTGATGCGGAAATAGGTGGACAGCTCCATGGGGCATCGCACGCCCTTGGGCACGTAAACGAAAGTGCCGTCAGAGAAGACCGCAGAGTTCAGGCCAGCGAAGAAGTTGTCGCCAGCGGGAACCACGGAACCGAGATATTTTCTGACCAGTTCCGGGTAATCCTGGATAGCCTCGGAAATGGAGCAGAAGATCACCCCCGCCTTGGCCAACGGCTCCTTGAAGGTGGTTGCTACCGAGACCGAGTCGAAAACTGCGTCGACAGCAACGCCCGCCAGCTTTTCCCGCTCGTGCAGGGGGATGCCCAGCTTTTCATAGGTGCGAAGCAGCTCCGGGTCCACCTCGTCCAGGCTCTGGGGCATGTCCTCCGGGCGTTTGGGCGCGGAGTAATAGGAAATCGAGTTGTAATCGATTTTCGGGTAACCCACGTGCGCCCAGTCCGGCTCTTCCATTTCCTGCCAGCGACGATAGGCCTTCAGGCGCCACTCAAGCATCCATTCCGGCTCTTTTTTTATGCCGGAAAGGCGGGCAATCACGTCTTCGTTCAACCCGGGTTCAAAGGTGTCAGACTCAATCTCGGTCACGAAACCGTGTTCGTATTCCCGTCTGACCAGCTCGTTCACCTCTTTATCGGTGGTCGCCATGATCGTCGCTCCGTATCTCTCATCGAGGGTTCTGGTGGCCCTGTTTTTTTTGCAGGTTCGATTAGGTTACGCCCTGCAACCGCTTTCTGGATGACGGATTCAATCGCAAAAACATAATAAAATGCGATATCCGCTGCATCATTTGGCCCAGTATACAATACCTGAGTAAATTAGTCAGGTATTAAAGTGAGTTTGTACCGAGTATACCCGAATCGGGCACCAGAATACGAAGGGCCAGAGGTCCCGACTGTCCGGCCGGGCTGTGTCGGTTGTTATTCGCAGTTCGGGTGCAGGCGGGAAGCTAACGCAAGACCGGGTCGCCCGGCAGTAATAAAGCGGTTTATGGGCCCCGGCTATGTCGGCCGGGACCGACATGGCCGGGGTGCGCACGAGGTCAGGTCTTCCTGAGCACCAGGGTGCCGTTGGTTCCGCCGAAACCGAAGCTGTTGCTCATTACCAGAGGCAGCTTCACGTTATCCTGGCGTTCCCGGACAATGGGGTAGCCCCTGGCACCTTCATCCAGTTCCTCGATGTTGGCTGACGGTGCGATGAAATCACCGCGCTGCATGATGATGCAGTAGATGGCTTCATGCACACCAGCAGCACCCAGAGCATGGCCACACAGGGGTTTGGTGGAGCTCAGGGGCGGTATCCGGTCACCGAAGGTCTGTTTGAGGGCCTGCAGTTCGGTGACGTCACCCGCCGGTGTACTGGTGCCATGGGTGTTGATGTAGCTGATGTCTTCATCCAGCCCTTTCATGGCCTGCTGCATGCAGCGGACTGCGCCTTCACCACTGGGGGCAACCATGTCGGCACCGTCAGAAGTGGCGCCGAAGCCGACCAGTTCCGCCAGAATGTTTGCCCCGCGCGCTTCCGCGTGCTCAAGGGCTTCCAGCACAACGATGCCGCCGCCGCCAGAGATTACGAAGCCGTCACGGCTGGCGTCGTAGGTGCGGGAGGCCAGTTCGGGGGTGCTGTTGTATTTGGTGGACAAGGCCCCCATGCCGTCAAACATCAGGCTCAGGGTCCAGTGGATATCTTCGCCGCCGCCCGCGAACATGACGTCCTGTCGGCCCAGGGCAATCAGGTCAGCCGCATGGCCGATAGAGTGCGCGCTGGTGGCACAGGCAGAGGTAATGCCGTAGTTCACGCCGGTAATCCCGAAGGCGGTGGACAGGGTCGCATTGATTGAGCTGCCCATGGTGCGCGGGACGCGATAGGGGCCGACCCGGCGAATGCCGCGTTCGCGGTGGGTATCAATCGCGTCCATCAACTCTACGGTCGAGGCGCCGCCGGCACCGGTAATAACACCGGTGGAATGGGCGCGAATCTGCTCATCCGTCAGCCCGGCCTGTTCAATGGCTTCCTGCATGGACAGGTAGCAGTATGCGGACGCCGGGCACATGAAACGCATGAGTTTGCGGTCGATCAGGTTTGGCAGATCCAGATTTATCTGGCCACAGATGTGGCTGCGCAGGCCGTTATCGACAGCTTCCTGGCTCAGACCAATGCCGGACCTCGATTCCTTCAGCGATTGGGTGACTTCTTTCTGATTGGTTCCAAGGCTGGACACAATGCCCATACCGGTAACGACAACACGACGCATTTCATCGCTCCTAAAAATCATCGGTAGAAGTAAACATGCCCACTTTCAGATCCCGGGCGGTGTATATTTCGCGGCCATCCACTTCCATCCGGGCGTCAGCAATAGCCATTGTCAGCTTGCGACGTATCACCCGCTTGATATCAAGATGGTAACGCACCAGTTTGGCGGTGGGCAGCACCTGGCCGGAAAATTTCACTTCCCCGCATCCCAGGGCGCGGCCCTTGCCTTCACCTCCGGTTGCTGCCAGGAAAAAACCCACCAGTTGCCACATGGCATCCAGCCCCAGGCAGCCGGGCATGACCGGGTCATCCACAAAATGCACTTTGAAAAACCACATGTCAGGATGGATGTCGAGTTCTGCCACTATGCTGCCCTTGCCATAGGGGCCGTCACTGTCACTGATGTGAGTGACGCGATCCATCATCAGCATTTCTCTGACCGGCAGCCTCATCTTCCCGGGGAAAAGGGTGCCTTGACCACAGGCTTCAAGGTCGGCCTTATCAAAGTGATCCGGGGTCATATTAAAGTTGTCCCTGTTACATGGTTGTTTCTTTTACTTTAGCGTTAATCACGCAAAAGGCTATTGACCATTGGTTGCAGTCTGCCCCCGGGGCTGCAGGATTTCCAGTCGCGAAGGGCGTTTTTTTACCCACAATGCCGCTCCGGTTCAACCCGACGGGACACTAGGAAGCCGGGGGGCTCCGGCCCCCGGGCTTTTCGGATATCTGTTTCGTCAGTTCTTTCAACTGCTCCTGAACCGTCTGCAACTGCCGGGTGATTTCGTCCCGCTCGGCATGAGCCTGCTGGGCGTCTTTTGCGCTTTTTTCTTCGCTCATGACTTCCAGAATGGCACCGATCATCATGTTCAGGAATACGAAAGCGGTGAGGAAGATGAATGTCAGGTAATAGATCCAGCTCAGCGGGTATGACTCCATGGTAGCGTACATCACATCGGTCCAGTCCTCGAACGTGGCCACCCGGAACAGGGTAAGCATGGCAATCGCAACGTCGCCCCAGAGTTCCTCATCCACATTGGCGAAAAACATGGAACCCATGGCTGCATAGATATAAAAGATGATGAACATCAACAGCGCTATGTAGCCCATGCGGGGAATGGCTTTGAGCAGTGAGTTGATCAGAAATCGCAGTTCCGGCACCACGGACACCAGCCGCAGTACCCGGAAAACCCGCAACAGTCTCCCCAGCAGTACCGCATCAGAATTGTCCAGCGGAATCAGGCTGCCCACCACTACCAGCGTGTCAAACAGGTTCCATCCGTCCATCAGAAAACGCTTTTTGTTGGGGCAGGCGGTAAACCGGAACAGAATCTCGAGCAGGAAGAAAAGCGTGATGCCGGTATCCATCAGACTCAGGGATTTTTCAGCCAGGGGCGGCAACTCATAGGTCTTGGCGCCGATGGTAAGCGCCGAAAGAATGATGATACTGATTACCGCCGTCTGGAATAACGGGCTGGACTCGATGCGTCGCAGTTGCGCAAATCTGCTTGCACTGGCTGGCTGAGGTGACATGAAGAATTGGCTCCAACAAGATCCCGGAGCCTGAATCTTAAAGGGAGCGGGTCCGCTTGGATAGCGACAACTCGCTGTCTGCCTCAGCCAGCTTTCCCATCGGCGCGCGGTGACGCCAGCATCCGGGCGTAGCGGACCAGGAAAACACCGAAAGCAAGCACCCATAACAGGGCACTGATGCCGGTGCCGGCAGACCAGGGTATGGCGTCAAAAGCCGTAATCACCCTTACCAGGGCGGCCAGCTGAATCATGATGAACGCAGTGACCATGCCCCCGGGCAGAACCAGCGGACGACCGGTGTGACCAAGTGTTACCCGGGCAATAACGCCGAGAACCAGACAACCGATCGCCCCCGTACCGGCGGCATGTGCCCAGGCGCTGCCGGGCCAGCCGGCCAGAATCGATCCGGCGAGCAGAAGCAGGGCTACCGGCACCCAGAGAATAGCCAGGTGCAACATCCATAGCAGCGGCTCCGTGCGGAACAACCAGCCCTTCCACCCGCCAAGGCGCACCAGCATCAGCACAGCGGCGGTCGCCGCCAGAATGGCCGTCACCGTCTGCCAGCCGGAAACCAGTGCGGCCATCAGCAACACCATACTGGCAAGCGTGGCCACATCCAGCGCCGGTACCACCTTGATCTGCCCACCATCCAGCCCGCGCTGACGAAGCCAGCCAGAAGAGAAAGCCGGGGTGATTCGGCCGCCAATAATGCTGATCAGCGCCATCGCCATGATCAGTGCGCCGTAGCTGAACGTGGGTTCGAGGCGGACCACAAAACTGATCTGCATCAGCCAGAACAGCGCGAGTACCGCAAGGATCATCAGTTGCTTCTGCTGCCCCGCGCGCCAGATGCGCCGACCGGCATCCAGCATCACCAGGGGCAGAAAGGCAAAATTGACGCCGTGAACCAGCCAGTCCGGCAGGTCGGCCCCGACCGCCAGCAAAACCCGGCCGGCAAGCCAGACGCCCCACAACACAACGAGTTGCAGTCCATGGGTGCGCTCGGTCTGGGTCCAGACGCACACGGCTGTCAGCAGAAAACCGGCAATGGCGGCAGACAGGAAACCGAACAGCATTTCATGCTGGTGCCAGAACAGTCCGGGCAGAGCCAGCGGCAACTGGATGGTACCATTGGCTTGCAAAACCCAGACCGGGACAGCCAGCATGGCCAGTACCGTCAGGGACAGGAAAAATATGCGGAAGGGGTAGCTGAACAACTGACGGATGCTTGCACCGCTTCTGATTCCGGATGCGGGAATAGCCTGCATGAAAATTACTCCACCGACGGTCCTGAAAAAGATATATGATATATAAATGTTAACGGCAGTGACATATCAACAGGCGAAATTTCTGCCTACAATGCCCCTGTTATGCTTTCACTGCGTGGTTCAATCTGATTTCTGAAGGTTTTATCTATGAGCAGCTATCTGGCCCTGAACAGCATTCACACGATGGCCGCCTATCTCACGGTGGTGCTGTTTTCCCTGCGCTTGCTGCTGGATGCCGTGGGCAGGCCGAACTGGCGTGAGACTCCATTGCGCTGGATTCCACACGCCAATGACACGGTTCTGCTGCTCGCTGCCATCAGCCTGCTGTTTGTAACACCCTGGATGCCCTTTGTGCATGGCTGGCTGACAGCGAAGATTTTCCTGCTTGTTGGCTACATTGTGGCTGGCATGTTTGCCATGAAGGAAACACGGAGCTTGCGGGTACGGGTAATTGCCTCAGTTCTGGCGTTGGTACAGATCACCGCGATTTTCCACCTGGCTGTCAACAAGCCCTTTTGAAGGCCTGTTCAGGGGATAGAAAAGATACGGTGATGCCAGCTCCGGCAGGTCGGTCTTGGTCTCCCGGGCGGTCCATTCCGCCCTTTCTGCAGAGCGGATGGCATAATGCATCCAGGCCAGCGCTGTGGCCACAGTCACGAACAGCAGCATGAAACTGCTCTGCCAGATTCCGGTGATGTCATTCAGCACCCCGAAGCTCAGGGGCAAAACAAATCCCCCGAGGCCACCGATCATGCCGACGGCTCCGCCAACAGCGCTCACATGGTTGGGGTAGTACACCGGTATGTGACTGAACACCGCCGCTTTCCCCAGGGACATGAAAAAACCGAGAATGAATACAAGTACCACGAATGAAATCAGGTCGATTTGCAGGAAGAAACGGAGGTCGCCATCAATGCCGTGCACCACGTATTCGGTCGGCGGGTAGCTGAGCAGGAAAGTGCAGACCACAGAAGCAATGAATGTCCAGTACATTACCCTGCGGGCGCCGTAGCGATCTGACATCCAGCCCCCGAGTAGCCAGAACAGGGAGGCCGGAATGGTATAGAACGCGGCAATCATGCCAGCGGTCCGGATATCCAGTTCATAAACACCGATCAGGTAGTGGGGCAGCCACAGTGCGAGCGCGACAAACGCGCCGAATACAAAGAAATAATAGAGCGCAAAACGCCATACCCGCAGTTCTTTCAGCGGCGCCAGCTGTCCGGTCAAGGACCGGTTCTGTTTACCGGCGCGCTCCCTTGCCAGGGGATCGGCTCTGGCCAGAACAATGAACACTACGCCCATAATGGCCAATATCGCGGCATAGACCCGGGCAGTGCCCTGCCAGCCTAGAGCCACGAGCAGGAAAGGGGCGCCAAAGTGAGTGACTGCAGCCCCCACGTTGCCTGAACCAAAGCTCCCCAGTGCCGCGCCCTGATGCTCCCGCCCAAACCAGGCGGCGATATAGGTTATGCCGACAATAAAGGAACCACCGGCGAGACCTACTCCAATGGCCCCCACCAGTAACATCAGGTAGCTGTTGGCAAACGTGAGCAGGTAAACACATGCCGCCGTGGCCAGCATCAGCACGCCGAACACCCAGCGACCACCATAGCGGTCGGTCCAGATGCCGAGGAACAACTGGCTGATGGCGCCGGTCAGGATGGGGGTCGCCATCAGCAGCCCCAACTGGGTGTCCGAGAGCCCGAACTCCTGGCGAATTCTGATACCGATGATGGAAAAAATGGTCCAGACCGCAAAGCATAAGGTGAAGGCAAAGGTTGATAGACCCAGTGCCCGGTACTGTTCAGCTTTGGCAACGCTCGGTCCCACGATAACTGCTCCTGTGCCGGCTGTCCTGGAACCAGGCGGTAATGCATGAGGGCTATAAAGACCATTCTGCAAACGGAAGGTGCCCAGCAAACATGATAAATGTCAAGGACGCCGACGGCCAGTTGGTGTTTGTTTTTCAGGTTTCCGCGAAGTCAGAAAAAATCTGTTAGTAGTTATTTAAAATCAGATGTTTAGAATGTTAGTACCACTGATGGGGTAGAAAATATTGGCGACTGGCGCATTAGGGGTAGCCATTCATTTTCCCCGTTGTGGGCTGCTTCGGAACAGCACAACCAGCTGTATGCCAGCCAGGGCGTAAGCAGCAGACCAGCACAGAGCTGATAGCCACAGTGCCGCCGAATGCGTAAGCGGGACTCACATCAGTTGATATCGAGCGATTTGAAGGAGAAGCGAAAATGGCGAAAGTACTGATACTTTACTATTCAATGTACGGCCATATGGAAACCATGGCCAGAACCGTGGCCGAAGGTGCGAAAGGCGTTTCTGGCGCCAATGTGACGGTCAAGCGGGTTCCGGAAACCATGGCGGATCAGGCCTTTCTTGATGCGGGTGGAAAAGCGCAGCAGGACGCACCGGTGGCAGATCCGAAAGAGCTGGCCGATTATGACGCCGTTATTTTTGGCACGCCCACGCGTTTCGGCAACATGGCGGGCCAGATGCGTACATTCATGGATCAGACTGGCGGTCTCTGGGCCCAGGGTAAACTCCATGGCAAGCTAGCCAGCGTGTTTACATCGACGGGCACCGGTGGCGGCCAGGAGCACACCATCAGTTCCTTCTGGACAACCCTGGCGCACCACGGCATGGTCATTGTGCCACTCGGTTACGGTATTCCCGAGTTCTTTGATATTTCCGAAGTCAGTGGCGGCACGCCCTACGGTGCCTCAACGATCGCCGGTGGTGACGGATCGCGTCAGCCCAGCGAAAAAGAACTGACTATTGCCCGCTACCAGGGCAGGCATGTGGCAGAGTTGGCGGTCAGCCTGTTCGGCTGATAGTGCCAGAGCTGATCAGACTGCGAGCACCCCTGAGGGCATCAGGATGTAGCCTGATGCCCTGCTCGGTGGCTGGCCTCTTCACAACAAGTTGCGAGCCCTGATTTCGGTAACCGGGATGACCATAGGCCGGGGGGTCTCGATGACACCTATTTCCTCATCGGTCAGGTAACAGCCGGGGTCCTCGTCCCAGACATCGCCGGATTTTTTGTAGGCTCTTATCCTTGTATTACCGTTACACATGCTGAGGTATTTACAGCTGGCACAGCGCCCCTTGACCGGTCGCGGATGCTGTCGCAGATCCCACAGCAGGGGGTCAGAAGGGTCAGGCCAGATTCTGGAGAAGGGAGTCTGGCGGACGTTGCCCAGGCTGAAGTCCCACCAGAAGCTATCCGGATGAATCGTGCCCAGGCTGTCGATATTGGCGATATTGACGCCGGCGCAGTTCCCGCCCCGGTTTTGCAGGCGCTGCTCCAGAGCGCCGACCTGATCCGGGTAATGCTGCTTGGCCCACTCGATCAGGAAGGGTCCGTCGGCGTCGTTGTTGCTGGTCACATATTCCCGCTCCACGCCTCGCTGAAGCTCCTGCTGGCAATGGTGAAACATCAGTCTCATGGCTTGCCGCGTCATGTTGTACCAGGCATCATGTTTCCGGTTTCGACTACTATGGCCCGAGTAGTTCAGGTGGGACAGGCAGAATGTGTCGATCTCGTGCTCATCGACCAGAGCCAGCACTGCCGGGAGTTCCAGAAAGTTGTCCCGGGTCAGTGAAAAGTGCAGGCCCACCTTGATGCCTGCCTGCTTGCACAGGTCCACAGCCTCCAGGGATGCTTTGAATGCGCCTTTTTGCTGCCGGAACTCGTCGTGGTTTTTTTCCAGACCGTCGAGGCTGATGCCAACATAGTCGTAACCGACCTCAGCAATCCTGCCGATGTTTTCTTCGGTGATCAGCGTGCCACTGGTGAAAACGCCGACATAGAAACCCATGGTTTTGGCGCGATGGGAAATCTCGAAGATGTCCGGGCGCAGCAGTGGTTCGCCGCCGGACAGAATCAACCGCGGGACGCCAAAAGCCTTGAGGTCCTCCATCACGGTGTAAATCTCAGTGGTGCTCAGTTCGTTCCTGAAATCGTCGTCGGCGGAGGTTGAGTAGCTGTGGTTGCTGGTCAGATTGCAGTGGGAAGTCAGGTTCCAGATCACCACCGGACCGGTCGGTTGCGGGAGCGGGCCCAATGGAGCAGGATTCATCAGGCTCTTGATGTAGCGGGACATTCTGAACATGGTACCTCCTTTCTTATTATTCGTGCAGCCGCAGACCGTAATTTTTCAGGGCGGCGGAGCAACGAAGATACGGAGCCTGAGCTGTGGGGGATCTCATCAGGCTCCCTCCCTGAATTCGCAGGGTTGCCCTAGATTCATCCTCTTTAACCGGGTAAACATTGATATATGTCAGACAACCTTTTTTTGTGCGCTGTCTACTCAAATCTGGGTATCTATGATGGGTCGTCCATTGGTTTGCTGTTATAACCCATAGCGGGGACAAGCATCAGGCAGCCTCTGAAAGCTGGTAACACCTGGCGGAAGTCCAGGCTGAATCTCAATACCAGGCACACCAGATCCACCCTGTGTCAGAATGAGGGGTTTTACTTCCAAGGTCCGGTCCCGGAGAACCCATGTCTGCAGCGCTGGCTCTGTTCATCAAACTCCTGCCGCTATACGTAACGGTTGCCCTGGGCTGGGTGGCCGGCCGCTATCTTGAGGCAAGCGGCAGGCATATTGCCGGCATCATGCTCTACATCGTGACGCCTTCGGTGGTGTTTTCCGGCATAATGGCGGCACCTTTGTCCCCCGCCGTGATCCTGTTGCCAGTACTGACATTCACCCTGAGTTCAGTGCTGGGAGTACTGCACCTGGCCGTCGCCAGGCGCGTGATCCGGGATGAAAGCGCCAACCTGATGCCGCTGGCGGTGGGCACGGGTAATACCGGCTACTTCGGTATTCCTGTTGCCCTTTTGCTGTTTGGTCAGGAGGGTCTGGCGCTCTATATCGTCTGCATGCTGGGCTCGACCCTGTTCGAAAACTCCCTGGGCTTCTATCTGGCGGCCAGGGGTCGATACAGCCTTGGCGATGCTCTGGTGCGGGTGGTGCGTTTACCTTCCGTCTATGCCTTTGTGATAGGTGTGCCCCTGAACCTGTCCGGATTTTCCATTCCCGAAGTGTTTGTGCCGCTGTTTGACAACCTGCGGGGCGCCTACAGCGTTCTGGGGATGATGATTATCGGTATGGGCATTCTGTCGATGCGGGGGCTGGCCGGCAATTTCCGCTTCACTGCGCTGGCGTTTTTCGGGAAGTTTGTGTCGTGGCCGTTGACGGCGCTGGTGTTCTGGTGGCTGGATGCAAACTGGTTCGGGGTGTATGGCCAGGCTGTGCACCAGGCAATATTTCTGATCTCGATTACGCCAATTGCGGCCAATACCGTGGTTATTGCGACGCTGTTGAATGTCTCTCCGCGCCAGGCTGCGGGTACTGCGTTGCTCAGTACCCTGTTTGCGCTGGCGTTTATTCCGGTAATGATTGCTCTGGTGTTCAGCTAACCTCAGGCGTAATCCTGCAGCAGACTGGCCATATCGTCGGCGTGCTCCTCCTCGACCGCGAGAATCTCTTCCAGCATCCGGCGTGTGGTGGGGTCTTTCTCGCCCAGGTACTGGATAATCTCGCGATAGCTGTCAATGGCGATGCGTTCTGCTACCAGGTCTTCCTGAATCATCTCCTTCAGCGTATCGCCCTCAATGTATTCGGAGTGACTGCGGGTGGACAGGCTGTCTGGTGAGAAATTCGGTTTGCCACCCAGTTGGGCAATACGTTCGGCAATCTGGTCGGCGTGCTCCTGTTCCTGCTGGGCATGCTCGAGAAACTCCTGCGCCACCGCTTCGGCATTGAGTCCGTCAGCGGCGTAGTAGTGATGCTTGTAACGCAGCACGCAGACAATTTCGGTTGCCAGTGCCTCGTTGAGAATCCTGATCACGGTTTCGCGGTCGGCCGTGTAGCCACCGGTGACTGCACCATCGCGCATGTTGGCGCGGGCGCGCTCCCGGATGTTCTTGATATCGGACAGAAATGGCTGGTTATCTTCGGTTGCAGTCATTTTTCAGCTCCCTGATGTTCTGGTGGCTAAAGAGTTAACATTTTTAATGGTCACCCTTTTACTTTAACACCCGATCAGAGGCTGTGCACTTTGCGCGGCGGCAACCGGCGTCCTAGATTTCAACGAGTACCTGTAAGCCGCGGCCTGATCCGGTCGAGAAGCTGATCTTGCCGTGATAACGCGCGACGATTTCCCGGACGATAGCGAGGCCCAGCCCATGCCCCGGAATCTGTTCGTCGAGTCTCAATCCCCGCTGCCCCAGACAGGCTATCTCGCTTTTTCTGACGCCGGGTCCGTCGTCAGTGACAGTTATGCGGGTTTTATCATTGTCCTGTTCCAGCGAAAGCTCCACGCAGTGCCGGGACCATTTGCCAGCATTATCGATAAGGTTTCCCAGTATTTCATTGAGATCCTGCTCCTCAATCGGCCAGCGGCTTTCCTCGGGCAGAGTGCTCGACAGTTCAAACGATTTTTCCGGGTACAGCCGACCCAGCATCCACAGCAGGTCCCGCGCCTGCTTAAAAGGGTAAGCGCTTTTGCCGACCTGGGGTCCGGCAAACTGGCTGCGGCGCATTTCTGCTTCCAGTTGCCGGTCGATGTCATCAAGCCGGGCTGCCATCTGGCGCCGGAGTTCCCCGGTAAGCGGGCGGTCACTGTCCGCCAGAATCTGCCTGACCGCCGCAATCGGGGTTTTCACACTGTGGGACAGATTAGCCAGGGCATCTCTTGAGCGGTCCAGGCGCTGGTCCAGAGAATCGAGCAACTGATTGAGCTGAAGCACCAGAGGGTGGAACTCCTCGGGGGCCTGGACATCGATCCGTGAGATTTTGCCATCCTGGAGTCGTTTCAGGGCTGCCTTGAGGGTAACAACGGGGCGTAGCGACAGGTTGATCCCGAACCAGATCACCGCGACCAGGAGCATGATCAGCAGAACGGAGACAACGGCCGTCCAGACGTGGAGTTCTGCCTGGCTGCGGCTCAGGGCGTCCAGGTCCTCGGAGACAATAACGACAATGGGTGTGTCGTTGACCCGGAATGATTTCCGGTAGGCAAGAATCTCGGCAGGCGCGTCGGCAGCTTCGGCATCGCTTATCCGCAGGGTACCCTCGGTCCCGGAGTCGATCAGCGGCCTGAGCAGCGGCGCCCAGGTGTCTGGCGAGATAAGTGTGCGGGAGGGTGAGTGAATGGCAAAAGCGTGATGGAAGACTTCCTGGAAATAGTCGCCGGTCTGCAACAGGTCCAGGTTGCCGTCTGACTCGCGAATCTGGTGTTCCAGAAAGGCGACTTCGTCCTTGAGCCGGGTTTCAACGAAATTCCATGCCATCCGGTCGAGCAGGAAGCCGTGGACCAGCCATGCCACAGCCATCAGGGCGATGCTTGCCGGCAGCAGCAGGGTAAGCAGGGTTCCTTTGACAGACGCCGGCTCTCTAAACCACGTCATTGAACAGATACCCCTGGCCACGCCTGGTGGAAATAGTCTCGGTGCCCACCAGTTTTCTCAGCCGGCGAATGTAGGCTTCAATGACGTTCTCGGTGGGATTTTCATTAAGATTGTAAAGCTGTTCCATAAGCTGTTCTTTCGAGAACACCTGGCCGGGACGACTCATGAGGCAGCGCAACAGCCGGAATTCGGTGCCGGTGAGGCTGTGTTGGGTGCCATCGTCCAGCGTCAGGCTCTGGCGATTCTCATCCAGCTCGACACGACCAGCCTTCACCACGGAATGGTCCCTGCCTTCGCTTCGGCGCACGATGGCGTTGAGGCGGGCGATCAGTTCCTCGGTCTGGAAAGGTTTGGCCAGGTAGTCGTCGGCTCCGGCTTTCAGGCCATTGACCTTATCCTGCCAGTCACCCCTTGCGGTCAGAATCAGCACTGCAAAACTGACACCGTTTGTGCGCCATTTTCTCAGCACGTCCAGGCCATTGCCATCCGGCAGGCCCAGATCCAGAACCACCGCGCGGTAATCTTCCTGCTCAGCCAGGACCAGGGCCTCTTTGGTGGTATGGGTGGTATCAACGCTGAAGCCCGCTTTTTCGAGCTGGCTGCTCAGGCCCTCAGCCAGTAAACGGTCATCTTCGACAAGCAGTAAACGCATGGATCTGTCCTATCGGGCCCTGACAGCTTCGTCAGTGTCGCTGAACACTCTGAACAATAAAAAATTCGTCATTTTCAGAAAGAATTCAGGTTCATGTTTGATGGTGTAGATTGTTTCCGGGGGGTTGCTCGGGCTTCAGGCAGACCACCAGGCGTGTTAACGCTCATTATTTCACAGGAGTAGACGGCATGACTGTATCAAAGTTTCTGATTTTTACCGCGGCAATGACGGTATCTGCATCGGCTTTTGCCGCAGGTGCTCACAGCGACGGGCATGGGCACGGGCACGGCGTCAACATCGGTAAACCCGGCGATGCTTCGAAGGCTGACAGAACCATCAATGTGGAAATGCATGACAACTATTACGAACCGGAGTCCATCGAGGTCAAGCCCGGTGAGACCGTGCGATTTGTGGTGGAGAACAAGGGCAGCCTTGTTCACGAGTTCAACATTGGTACCCCGGATATGCACGAAGCCCATCAGGAGGAAATGCAGATGATGGTCGAGCACGGTGTTATCCAGGGCGGCAAGCTCAACAGGGAGATGATGGCAATGGATATGGGCGATGGCCATTCCATGAAACATGACGATCCCAACAGTGTGCTGCTGGAGCCGGGTGAGGTCCGGGAGGTGGTCTGGAACTTCACTGGTAAAGGCAATGTTGAATTTGCCTGCAATGTGCCGGGGCATTACCAGGCCGGCATGTACGGCGAGGTTAATTTCAGGTGAGTCCGATTTTCCTGTTGTGCAGTCTGGAGTGCGGTGTATGAGAATAAAGCTGATGACGATGCTTCTGGCCCTGGTGATGCCAGCGCTGGCTATTGCCGGCGAATACCACCTGACAGTTGACCGGGTCACTATTGATACCGGTGACTTTGTGAAACAGGGTATCGGCTATAACGGCAAATCCCCGGGGCCGGTGTTGCGTTTCAAGGAAGGTGAAACCGTCAGGATCCATGTCACCAACAATCTGGATGAGATGACATCCATTCACTGGCACGGGCTGATTCTCCCGTTTGACCAGGACGGTGTGCCCGGTATCAGCTACCCCGGTATCCATCCGGGTGAAACCTTTACCTACGAATTCCCGATTGTTCAGGCCGGAACCTACTGGTTTCACAGTCACTCCGGTTTCCAGGAGCCGGACGGGGCTTTCGGCGCCATCGCTATTGAGCCCGAGGGGCGCGAGCCGTTTCGCTACAACCGTGAATATGTGGTTCAGCTGACCGACAAACACCCCCATTCCGGTGACCGCATCATGCGGAACCTGAAAATGTCCCCTGACTACTACAACCGGCAGCAGCAAACTGTTGGCGATTTCTTCAGTGAGTCTGCTGAAAATGGCTTCATGGCAACGCTGAAAGACCGGATGATGTGGGGCGACATGCGCATGATGAAGGCGGATGTTGAGGACGTGCAGGGCTTCACCGCGCTGATCAACGGCAAGGGGCCGGAACAGAACTGGACCGGGCTTTTTGAAAAGGGTGACCGGGTTCGCCTGCGCTTTATCAATTCCTCCGCCATGACCTATTTCGATGTGCGCATTCCCGGGCTGGAAATGACGGTCGTCCAGGCCGACGGCAACAATGTTCAGCCGGTGAACGTGGATGAGTTTCGTATCGGCGTGGCAGAGACCTATGATGTGATTGTTCGCATACGGGATGAAAAAGCCTACACCATCTTTGCCGAATCCATGGGCCGTTCGGGCTATGCCCTGGGCACTCTTGCACCCCGGGAAGGCATGACGGCGGAGGTACCGGAAATGCGTGAAGCCCCCTTGCTGACCATGGCCGATATGGCCGGGCACATGGATCACGGCGACATGGCCAGCATGGACCATGGGGATATGAATCAGGAAGAAATGGCCGGAATGGATCACAGCGGCATGAACCATGGCGACATGGAGATGGGAAAGAAGGGGTCCGATCCCTTCTATGCCAAGGGCAGCGGGCTGATGCCCAGTGCCAGCAACGGCGGTAAATTCCTGTCCTATGCTGACCTGAGGGCCCAGAGACCGCTTTATGAACACCGTGAAGCGACCCGGGAAATTGAGATGCGTCTGACCGGCAACATGGAACGCTACGAGTGGAGTATCAACGGCGTCAAATATGAAGACGCCGACCCGGTTGTGCTGCAATACGGCGAGCGGGTCCGCTTCAAATTCGTTAACGAAACCATGATGACTCACCCGATGCATCTGCATGGTATGTGGTCGATCCTGGATGTGGGTGCAGATAAGTGGAACCCCATCAAGCACGTGATCAGCGTGGCACCGGCCACCACTGTTTACATGGAAACGGAAGTGGATGCGCCGGGACAGTGGGCGTTCCATTGTCATTTGTCCTACCACGCAGCTTCCGGCATGTTCCGTAAAATTGTCGTTGAAGGCGGCCCTGACAGTGCGGTCGGGCAACAGGGAGGCGACTCATGAGTCGGTTGACGGTTTCTGTGTTGGGGCTGGCGCTGACAGCAACCGGGCTGGCGGCTCCGACCATGGCGCAGGAAGACCCGGCCAAGGAAACCCAGACTGCCAGAACCGTCTGGGGCTTTTCCGCCGAAAAGCTTGAGTACCGCTACAGCGATTCAGACGAGGAAGTGGCCGTCATCGAAAGTGATGCCTTTTACGGCACTGATGAGCTCAAGTTCCGCTGGCTTTTCACCGGCGAATGGGAACAAGCCCACAACGCCTGGGAGACTCTGGAAAACCAGTTCGTTGCCCAGATCCCGGTGGATGAATTCTGGGATGCGAAAGCCGGCATCCGGATAGATACTCCGGAAGGGCAGGATCGGGTTTACGGGGTGTTGGGGCTGACCGGTCTTGCGCCGCAATGGTTTGAAGTGGATAGCAACCTGTACGTCAGCAATGAAGGCGACGCATCTTTAGACTTCGAGGCGGAGTATGAATTGCTGATTACCAACTACTGGATTGTGTCGGCAACCTTCGAAAGCATGGTGGCGTTTTCCGAAGATAGGGAGATTGGTGTCGGCAAAGGGCTTAATTCCACAGAGCTTGGCCTGCGACTGAGCTACGATCTGATCGATCGTGCCTTTTCACCCTACATTGGTGTGGCTCACGAGCGTAAATACGGTGATACAGCGGACCTGTCCAGAAATTCCGGTGGCGGCACAGAGGACTGGTTTGCCGTTGTTGGTGCACGGATTATGTTCTGATTCCGACCTGAGCGGGTCGGGGTCATGAGCAATTCCATCAACTCCATCACTGATCAGATACCGGGGATCTGCACATGACGGACGGCAATATGTATGGCCATGCAATGTGGGCAGGTCACTGGCTGTGGATGCTGGTGATGGCCATCTCGGTCAGTCAGTCCGAAATTGCGGGCAATAAATAGACTGCAGCACCTGGATGATCCGGAGGG
The DNA here is from genome assembly GCF_035268745.1 of Marinobacter sp. GTDB lineage: Bacteria > Pseudomonadota > Gammaproteobacteria > Pseudomonadales > Oleiphilaceae > Marinobacter. The sequence continues at coordinate 56,941 of NZ_DATFKH010000038.1, read as the reverse complement.
CTCTGTCTCCCTGCAGACAGTAATACACCGTCTGGGACTCCTTGCGAGTCGACACCAGGCCGGCCCGGCGCAAATTGGCAAGATGCTGGGACAGCGCTGACTGGCTCAGCGGAATACGCTCATTCAGATCTCCGACCGACATCTCGGCTTCCCCGAGTATGCACAGGATCATCAACCGGTGCTCATTGCTCAACAGTTTGAGAAGGTCCGCCGCATCCCGGCTGTGGGCCTGTAATTCATCGATACCCGACGTAATGGCATTCATGACTGCGCTCTTGGCTCAGGATTTATTGCGTTCACTAGACTGAAAATCCCGGGAAATGTCAAGACTACTAATTTAGGTATTTCTTAATTAGAAAAATAAGAATTAGAAGATTCTAAATTGGTCCTGAGGTTGACGTAGCCCGTCGTGGTCTTTATATTCAAGGTTGCTAATTTAGAAATCAAGAATATTTTATGAATACGACTGCCGAGGAGGCCGCTATGAGTCTTGAAAATGCCGTTACCGCTTTTGCCGGTTTCATGATCTTGCTATCCGTCGCCCTGACCTACCTGGTTCATCCGGGATTTGTCTGGCTGACCGTCTTTGTGGGTGCCAATCTGTTTCAACAGTCCTTCACAGGCTTTTGCCCGGCGGCATCTTTTATGCGTAAGGTGTTTGGTCTGAAAACTGAGGCCGAGTTGGCGAGGTCAGGTGACCTGCTTCATAACACCCGGTAAAGCTGAATCTGAATACCACGGAGTTTTTATGTCTTACACAATGGACCGAGTCATCAATGCAAACTTTGAGGACGTCGACGAAAGAGTCCGCCACGCCCTGAGCGAGCGCGGTTTCGGGATTCTGACTGAAATTGACGTCAAAGCCACGATGAAAAAAAAGCTGGACAGGGACATGTCTGGATACCGGATTCTGGGAGCCTGTAACCCGGAAATGGCATGGGAAGCTATCGGTCTGGAGCCCCGGGTGGGTGCCATGTTGCCCTGCAACGTCATCCTGCGGGAAGTGGCGGAAGGTGTGGAAGTCAGTGCAGTTGACCCAGTTGCTTCCATGGCTGCCATTGAAAATGAAGAGCTCAAAACGGTGGCGGGTAAAGTCAGGGATATGCTCGCTGAGGTAATCAAGGCGATCTGATTCTGTAAAACCTCACCTCCGGATCACCCGGGCGATTGAGCATAGTTGCGTCTGTTCTGGCTGGAGATCTGGCGGGTACCGGTACAGGGTCTGAAGTTATGGACCGGATCGCGGCGCCAATGGACGGAGGCATGATTTCCGCGGTCATGCTGGCATTGCTGGTTATTCCTGTCGCTTACTAGCTGTGGAAAAGCCGGGGGCTCTCCGAAACCTGAAGCAACAGGGAGCGAATGATGTAATTTCAGTTCCGCTTAAGGTCGATGTGTTCTACTTTTAAACAGGTTTCAGGATCCGAGTCCTGGCTCGACTGTGGTGTTTAATAAAACATAACGATTCTGTGCTTACTCAAAGGAGAAATTCATGAACAGATTCAGCCGCTTGATCGCCTGCTCCATGCTGGCAGCCGCACCCGTTCTGGGTCTGGCCCAGAGCAATTCCGGGCAAATGCCCCACGCCGGAATGATGGACCAGGAACAGATGCAGAAAATGCAGGAAAATATGTCGAGAATGCAGGGCATGATGCAGGAAATGCGGAATGCCGAATCCGACGCCGAGCGTCAGAAAATTCGCGAGAAACATATGGAATTCATGCAGAACCATATGGACATGATGCGTGGTGGCATGATGGGCCAGGGCATGATGGGGCGGGGCATGATGGGCGAGGACAAGATGGGCCAGGAGTTGGAGGGCCGGAACATGATGGGTCAGGGAATGATGAAAAATGGCCAGGGCATGATGAACAATGGCCAGGGAATGAAGGACGGTCAGGGCAGGAAGAATCATCATGAAGAAATGATGAACAACCCGGACATGAAAAAACATCATGAGGAAATGATGAACAGCCAGGGCAGGAAATATTCCGGCCATCACAGTGAACATCATACCGGTGCTGGTGGTATGGCTAGTGAGCAGCGTATGAAAATGATGGAAAGCCGCATGAACCAGATGCAGCTTATGATGGAACAGATGCTGAAACACCAGCAGCAAATGAATCAGGACTGATCTGTGTTCGGCAGGCCGTTGGTGCCTGTGGTAGCGTAATGGCTTCACGCAATTTTCAGGCGAGAGGCGGAGGCGCGTGTGCTGGAGCGGCTGCAACGCCAGTTAGGGCTGCAGACTATACCCGGGGTGTTTTTCACCTCGGCAGGAGTGGCGGCGCTGTTTGTTGTCCTGGCGGTGCCGTTTGACGCCGTCGTGGCCGACAGCTTCGGGTTACTCACCGGCTGGGTAGCCCGTAACCTCGGCTGGTTCTACATTCTTTCCGTTACCTCTTTGCTGGTGTTTCTGCTGGGCCTGGCGGTCAGTCGTTACGGCAGCATCCGGCTCGGAGCTGACGACAGCCGCCCGGACTATTCCAACCTGACCTGGTTTACCATGCTGTTTGCTGCCGGCATCGGTACCATTCTCATGTTCTGGGGCGTGGCCGAGCCGGTTTCGCATTTTGCCAATCCACCCTTTGACGGCGTCCAGCCGGGCTCGGGGAAGGCGGCCAGCGATGCCATGACAATCGCGCTCTATCACTTTGGCCTGCATACCTGGACCATCTTTGCCATGCCGGGTCTGGCCATCGGTTACTTTGCCTACCGCCACAACCTGCCCATGCGCATCAGCAGTCTGTTCTATCCCATCCTCGGGGAACGGGCGTTCGGGCCATGGGGCTGGGCGGTGGATGTGATTGCGGTCCTCGGTACTCTTTTTGGTGTGGCCACTTCGCTCGGGCTTGGCGCCCTGCAACTGAACAGTGGTCTCGGTTATCTCTTTGGCCTGGCCACCACTGGTCCGGTTCAGGTTGTGCTTATCGCCATTATTACCGGTATCGCTGCTACCTCAGTGGCGCTTGGTCTGGACAAGGGCGTGCGCCGGCTCTCCCAGCTCAACATTGTGCTGGCGATGGCTCTGCTGGCATTCGTACTCATGGTCGGACCGACGGTTTTCATTGCCGAGGGCATGGTCCAGAGCATGGGGGATTACGCCGATGCCTTGCCCTGGCTTGCGTTCTGGACCGAAACATTCAAGCAAACCGACTGGCAGCGGCAGTGGACCCTGTTCTACTGGGCCTGGACTATCTCGTGGGCGCCCTATGTCGGAATCTTTATTGCCCGGATTTCCCGGGGCAGGACCATCCGTGAATTTGTGGCGGGGGTTCTGTTTGCTCCCACGGCTTTCACTCTGGTGTGGTTCGGGATCTTCGGGTTAGCTGCCATTCAGGTGGAGATGAATGGCCAGGTGGCGCTGGCGGAACAGGTGCAGCAGGACCCGTCCGTCGCCATCTTTGCGTTTCTGGAGGCCTTCCCGCTTGCGGACCTGGCCTCTGCCCTGAGCGTGGTGATCATCGTGATATTTTTCACCACCTCATCGGACTCGGCCTCCCTGGTGATTGATATGCTGACCCGACGGGATGATCAGCCCTCCCTGGTGCGCCAGCGCATTTTCTGGGCGGCAGCCCAGGGCATCATTGCCGCCACCCTTTTGCTGGCTGGCGGACTGGATGCCCTGCAGAATGTGATTACTTCCCTGGGCCTGCCCTTCTGTATTCTGCTGATTTTCATGGCGGTGGCCCTGTTTCGGGCACTGCGTGCCGATTACCGTGGCTACAGTATCGACGAACTGGTCCAGGGGCGGGCCTTCCCGGAAGTGGAGGCCACTTCCGCAACCAGACAGGAGAACACGCATGTATCAGAAACTGTTGATCGCAATTGATCCCGATGACGACGGTGAAGGCAAGCGGGCTCTGGAAGCCGCCATGGAACTGCTGGACGAGGAAGGTGAGCTACACCTTGCCAGTGCCTACAAGCCGGGCAGCGGGGGGTTCTTTCCACACGTGGCGGAAGAGTCGCCAGAGGAAAAAGAAGCCGAGGTGCGGGAGGTTCTGGATCTTCTGGTACGGAAATATCTGCCTTTGAACCGCAACGCAGAGCTGCATGTGGTGGCAGGCAATCCTGGCGAAAAACTGGCAGGCCTTGCCGGACAACTCTGTGCCGATCTGATGATGCTGGTGTCCCGGGGCAGCAGCGGCCACTGGCCCCTTCGGCGGGCAACTGTGGAGTACGTTTCGGTCAATTCCCCGTGCCCGGTGCTGATACTGCCATCGATAAACAAGTCCGGAGAAAAAGCCGGAGAAGACGACAATCCGACATGAGGAGGTAGTTATGATGCTCGACCTTTACACCTGGAGCACCCCGAATGGCCAGAAGGCATCCATTATGCTGGAGGAATCCGGGCTGCCTTATCGCGTTACCGCCGTAGACATCAGCAAGGGTGAACAACACGATCCGGAGTTCCGTAAAATCAGCCCGAATGGCAAGATCCCGGCTCTTGTAGATCACGATGTCGAGGGCCCTGACGGTGGGCCCAGGCGGATATTCGAGTCCGGCAATATTCTGGTCTACCTGGCGGAGAAAACCGGCCGTCTGCTACCGGAAGCCGGCGAGGCACGTACCGAGGTGCTGGGTTGGCTGTTTTTCCAGATGGCGCACCTGGGGCCGATGGTGGGCCAGTGGCACTGGTTCAAGAATGCCGCGCCTGTTGAAAGCGATATTGCTATCAAGCGCTACCGGGAAGAAACCCTGCGTTTGCTGGAAGTGATGAACGGGCGACTGGGCGAGGTGCCTTATCTTGGTGGCGCTGATTACAGCATTGCCGATGTGGCGACCTACGCCTGGGCCAGAACCGCTGTCGATGAGCTTGCCAATGAGGATGCCGAATCTGTTGCCGGCCTCAAACCATTGCTCGACTGGCTGGAGCGGGTTGGTGGCCGGCCAGCGGTGCAGCAGGGGATGGAAATTCCCAATGACGAACAAAAGCAGGACACCGTCGACCGGGCCCCCCTGAAAGGCCCGGCTGGTGGAGGTAATGTCCTGCCATGATCCGGTTATAGCGGCTTTAGCGGGGCCCAGTTGGTCCGGTTGGCGAGGAACTCGGGCCTCGGCTTGTTGCCGCAGTAGGGCTCTTCCAGAGTGTTGTGCACGCTGTTGTACACGAAGAACAGGTTGCTTCGCGGCCAGCACGACATATTGACATTGGAACCGTGCAGGGTGTTGCACTCGAAGATGATCAATGAGCCGGGTGGGCCCTTGGGTGCTTCTATGGCGTTCTTGTCCATCAAGCTGGTCAGGCTGGCGGCGTCCGGAACGCCGAGGTTCTGGGATTTCAGGGATTTTTTGTAATTGTTTTCCGGGGTGCGGCCAACACAGGGAATAAAGTATTTCTGCGACCCCGGGATCAGCATTAGCGGGCCGTTAAATTCGGTGTTGTCTGTCATTACGATGGAACAGCTCAGGCAACGCATCCGTGGCATGCCGTCTTCGCTGTGCCAGGTCTCGAAATCTGAATGCCAGTTGAAACCCTTGCCCTTGAAACCAGGTTTGTAATTGATCCGTGACTGGTGAATGTAGACTTCGCTGTCCAGCAACTGGCGCACAACATCCAGCAGGTGGGGATCGCGGGTCAGCCGGTCAAAGCGCTCAGACAATTCGTGAATACCAAAAATGGACCGGATCTCTTCTTTTCCCGGTTCGAGAATGGTTCCTTCAGACAGTTTGAGATCCTCGTCTTTCTCATAATCTTTCAGTTCCCTGATGAACTCGTCCATTTCATCTTTGGAAAAAAAGGAGTCAAAAAACAGAAATCCTCTTTCGTCGAACTCGCGCACCTGATCTGCAGACAGGGGACCGTCCGCCAGTCGTTCTGCCGGCGTGTGTACCACCGGGTCCAGTCGTTCGAACATGCCCAGCTTACGTTCCAGGCGGGTCGGGAAGAGGTCTTGTGGTCGTGACATGAATAGTCTCCTCTGATTGCTTGGCAACTAGTATTTGTTGAGACTCTGAAAGAATATTTCAACTTCACCTTCTGGTATTTGGGCCTTGAAACATCGGACAAAGAGCCCACGGTATTAATAGGGCGCTGGTTCAGATTGGCGTCATTTGCGGGGAAGTGTGGAATTTCAGAATTGGCAAACGGGGATGAACCAATGACGCGGAGCAATTCGGAAACTGCACCTGATAACAGACAGTCAGAGCGGCGGTCCAGTTCGCGCCGGGTCTATCTGGTGGATGGGGCGCGTACGCCGTTTCTCAAAGCCAAAGGGCGCCCCGGCCCATTCTCACCGGTTGACCTGGCGGTGCAATGCGGTCGCCCCCTGTTAATGCGACAGCCAATACCGGTCGATGCCTATGACCAGGTGATACTTGGCTGTGTCAACGTCGTCCCCTCGGAGATGAACCCCGCACGAATTGCGGCTCTGCGACTGGGAATGGGGGATGCCATGCCCGCCTTCACCGTGCAGATCAATTGCGGTTCCGGCATGCAGTCCATCGATACCGCGTACAAATACATTCGCGATGGCGACAGTGACCTGATTCTTGCCGGTGGCACCGAAGCCCTGAGCCACGCCCCGATGGTGCTGCAAACGGAGGCGGTGGAATGGCTGGCGGGACTGAACGCCGCGTCGTCTCCCCGGGATTATGCCAGCCAGCTGGCGCAGTTCAGTGCCAGGTATTTCAAGCCCGAGATCAGTCTCGCCAAAGGTCTGACTGATCCCATGGTCGGGTTGAGCATGGGCCAGACAGCCGAGGTTCTGGCTCAGCAGTTCAATATCAGCCGGCAGGAAGCCGACGACTACGCCGTGTCCAGTCACAAGCGCCTTGCCCGCGCCCAGGAAGAGGGTTGGCTGGACGATGAAGTGGTACCGGCGATATCACCAGAGGGGGAACTGTTCCGGCACGATGATGGTGTGCGCGCGGACACCTCGGCAGAGGCTCTGGCCAGGCTGAAGGCAGCTTTTGAACCACCGTTCGGGAAGGTGACTCCCGGTAACAGTTCCCAGGTCACTGACGGAGCCTCCTGGATGGTCCTGGCCTCGGAAGCGGCGGTGGAAAAATACGGACTCAAGCCCCGCGCGGTTCTTGTCGACAGTGAGTGGGCAGCGCTGGACCCCCGGATTATGGGGCTCGGCCCGGTGCTCAGTTCAACTGCCCTGCTGAAGCGTCACAAGGCAGGCCTGAATGATATTGACCTTTGGGAAATCAATGAGGCATTTGCAGCGCAGGTGCTGGCCTGCACCAAAGCCTGGGATGACCCGGAGTTCTGCAGGGAGGCCCTGGGTCTGGACAAACCCATGGGACAACTTGATCCCGAGCGCCTGAATATTGATGGCGGTGCCGTGGCCATCGGCCACCCGGTCGGCACCAGCGGCAACAGAATTGTCCTCCACCTGATGAACGCTCTGCACCGCAAGGGCGTGAAGCGGGGCATTGCCACTGAGTGTATTGGTGGTGGCCAGTCCGGCGCCATGCTGATTGAGGCAGTGTAACAACGGCCACCCCACCCACGCTTTGAACACAAGATTCAGGAGGCAGCGATGACAGGTCATATTCTTGAAGCCCTGAGCAGCCGCGAGATGGCCCGGGGGCCCTTTAAAGACGCAGATACCGCAAAAAAGCCAGGAAACTTTCAGCATTGGCAACTGCAGCGGGACGACAACGATCTTGCCTGGTTGATCTTTGACAAGAAGGATACCGGCGCGAACGTATTGTCTGCCGAAGTTCTCGAAGAGCTTGGCAAAATCGTAGGAGAGCTTGAACACAATCCGCCAAAGGGGCTGGTGTTGCGCTCCACCAAAGCCACAGGCTTCTGCCTGGGGGCGGACATTTCGGAATTTTCCGAGCTCAAGTCCGAAACCGGGGTCGTCGACAAACTTACCGCTGCCCATGACATCGTCGATCGGTTTGAGGCGCTGGCATTTCCCACCATTGCGGTGATTCACGGCTCCTGTCTGGGGGGCGGCCTGGAACTGGCCCTGGCGTGTGATTTCCGGTTTGCCATTGCGGGCGCCAAACTCGGATCTCCCGAGGTGCAGCTGGGTCTGCATCCGGGCCTGGGCGGCACCGATCGTTTTACCCGGTTGGTCGACCCTGTTGCAGCCATGACTCTGATGCTGACCGGCAAGATCATCACGCACTCCAAAGCCAGGAAGCTGGGACTGGTGGATCAGGTGCTTGAGGAACGTCACGTTGCTGCCGCCGTTACCGCCGCGATAGCCGGTGATATTGATAAAAGCAGCGGTGGCATCCGCGGGCGTGTGCTGTCAACCAGACCGGCCAGGCAGCTTGAAGCCCGTCAGATGCGCGCAAAGGCTGCCGACAAGGCGCCACCCCAGCATTACCCTGCACCAGAGGCACTGATTCAGTTGTGGGAGCAGTATGGTGGTGATTCCGGTCCCTCCATGCGCAAGGCAGAGATCGCCTCATTTGCCAGACTGATGATGAGCGATACCTCACGCAATCTGGTCAGGGTGTTTTTTCTGCGCGAAAAAATGAAAGGCCTGACCCAGGTCAGGGCGGAACCGGTCAAGCATGTGCATGTTGTCGGTGCCGGTGAGATGGGGGCCGACATTGCCGGCTGGTGCGCGTTTCAGGGGCTGAGTGTCAGCCTGTTTGATATGGAGCCAGACAAGCTTGCAGAAGCGGTCGGTAAGCTGTCTGAGTTGTGCGAGAAGAAACACCGGTCGTCCTCCCAGCGCCGTGACATTCTGGACCGCCTGATGCCGGATTTTGCCAACCTCGGCGTCGAACGGGCCGATCTCGTGATTGAGGCAGTGCCCGAGAAAGTGGATCTGAAACAGAAAGTTTACGACGAGGTCGAACCGCGAATGAAGCAGGGCGCTATCCTGGCGACCAACACTTCCAGTATTCCTCTGGAGACTCTGGGCGAGAAACTCAGGGATCCGAAACGTCTGGTGGGCCTTCACTTTTTCAACCCGGTCGCCCTGATGCCACTGGTTGAGGTGGTCAGGCACGACAAGGCTGATCAGGACATGCTGGATCGTGCGAGCGCATTCGTTGGTCAGATTGACAGGCTGCCGGCACCGGTCGATACCGCACCGGGTTTTCTCGTAAACCGGGCGTTGACACCTTATCTGGTGGAGGCCATGGTCATGCTGGATGAGGGCGTTGCCGCTGAGAGTATCGACCGCGTGGCAGAAGAGTTCGGCATGCCCATGGGGCCGATAGAACTCGCCGACCAGGTGGGCCTGGATATCTGCCTCAGCGTGGCGGACATGTTGCGTGACCGCCTGAACACTGACCTGCCGAAGGCGCCGCAGTGGCTCCGGCAGAAGGTGGAGGATGGCAAGCTTGGCAAGAAGTCGGGGGAAGGTCTGTACCAATGGAAAAAAGGCAAAGCCGACAAGCAGAACAAGACCGATCCAGCCCCGGATAACACTCTGGACCGGTTGCTGTTACCCATGCTGAACGCCTGTATGGCGTGCCTGCGCGAGGGTGTGATCGAGGACGAAGCCCTGGCAGACGGAGCCATGATCTTTGGTACCGGGTTCGCTCCGTTCAGGGGCGGCCCCATGAACTATGCTCATAAGCGGGGGTTTGACAATATCCGGAAATCACTACAAACCCTTGCTGATCACCATGGCGACAGGTTTCAGCCCGACCATGGCTGGAGCGGCGAAGGCTCCGTGTGAGCCGGTTTGATGTTTCATGACAGCTGCCTGTGAGGCAACTGTTTTTAGAGAGTTTTCATAATCAGGAATTATCTCATGTCCAGCCCCGAATTTCGGTCCGGTCAGGGTGATGGCCAGAACCAGAAGAGCCAACAGAAACAGCAGGTACAACAGGACCAGAACAATCAGCCACCCCATTGGATCCGGTTCCTGAATGCGCTGTTGCTGGGCTTTTTGATTTTCTATGTCATCCAGCTGGTTTCCCAGTCAGCGCTGGAAGAACTGACTTATAACAAATTCAAGCAGGAGGTGACCTCCGGAAAAGTCTCCGAGGTAACCATCGAGGGGCACCAGGTCACCGGCGTCATTAAGTCTGCCGGCGAGTCAGGGGATGCTTCCGGCCAACAGCCGTTCCGCACCTATATCCCCGAAGTTGGTGATCCTAAGGTGCTGGAGCTGCTGGAAAATAATGACGTAACCATCACCGCGAAGGAATCCAGCGAAGGCATACTGTCCCGGCTGTTGGTCAGCTTTCTGCCGTGGCTGATTATCATTGGTCTGTTTATCTTCTTCTGGCAAAGAATGCAGCGCCAGATGGGCGGCCAGCAGGGTGGCGGCCTGTTCGGCATGGGCAAATCGAAGGCCAAACGGTTTTCCGTGGACGAGCCCGGCAAAACCTTTGATGACATCGCCGGAGCGGACAATGCCAAGAAAGACCTGACCGAAATCGTGGACTATCTGAAGAATCCGGACTACTACCAGCGCCTTGGGGCCAAGCTGCCACGGGGTCTGTTGATGGTCGGCGCGCCGGGCACCGGCAAGACGCTGATGGCGAGAGCAGTGGCCGGCGAAGCTGATGTTCCGTTCTTTTCCATTTCCGGTTCCGAGTTTATCGAGATGTTCGTCGGTGTCGGCGCCTCCCGTGTGCGGGACATGTTTGAGGAGGCCCGCAAGGCGTCGCCCTCCATCATTTTCATCGATGAGCTTGACGCCATCGGCCGCTCGCGGGGTGCCGGTGTGGGTGGTGGCCACGATGAGCGGGAACAGACCCTGAACCAGATCCTGTCGGAGATGGATGGCTTTTCGCCCCATGAAACCGTGGTGGTGATTGCTGCTACCAACCGGCCTGATGTTCTGGACCCGGCCCTGATGCGCCCCGGCCGCTTTGACCGCAAGGTCACCCTGGATCGCCCCCACCGGGAAGCACGGGAGCAGATACTGGGAATTCATACCAGAGCCATGCCCCTCGCGGATGATGTGGACCTGGCTGCTGTGGCCCGTCGGACTGTCGGCTTTGCCGGCGCCGACCTGGAAAACCTCGCCAACGAAGCCGCTCTGTTCGCTGGCCGTGATGAAAGCAAAACAGTGGAAATGCAGCACTTTGACATGGCTCGGGACAAGGTGCTGATGGGCGCCAAACGTGAGCAGAAACTGAGTGACGAAGAGAAAAAGGTCATTGCTTTTCACGAATCCGGCCACGCGCTGACGGCACTGCTGTTCCCGCAAGCCGATCCGCTTGAGAAAGTGACCATCATACCCCGCGGCCAGGCTCTGGGGTTGACCGAACAGGCTCCGGATGAAGATCGCCTGAACATGACCGCCAGCTATGCCAAAGACCGGATCGCAGTAATGCTTGGTGGCCGCGCCTCCGAGCAGTTGATCTTCAATGAGGTCAGCAGCGGCGCTGAAAACGACATTGAACAGGCCACCAAAATGGCGCGCCGAATGGTGGCCCGCTGGGGCATGAGCGATGTCATTGGTCCCATGTCGGTCAGTTCCAGCCAGGAGGAAGTTTTCCTCGGCCATGAAATTTCCCGGGAGCGGGAGTTCAGCGAGGCCACCGCCGAGAAAGTTGATGAGGAGGTGAGGAAGCTGATCACCGGTATTGAAAAAGAGGTGAACCGGCGGCTGGAAGAAAATCGTGACCAGTTGGAGCGGTTGGCCAATACTCTGTTCGAGGAAGAAACCCTTGAAGCCAGTGACATCGATGAGTTGCTGGATATCAAGGCCAGGGGCGACAGCTAGCAGGCTGCCAGGACAGGTATTAACCGACATGACGGAAAGTGAAGGATCACCAGCTGTTTTCGCACGTCGGTTCTGGCTGTTCGCGCGTCGGGTGTTGCGCAATTTTTTTCGCAACCATGGAATTCTTCTGGCAGGCGGCGTGGGCTATAACGTTCTGCTGTCGGCAGTGCCTTTGCTGGCGGTGCTCGGAGTCCTCCTGACCCGCGTGGTGGAAGAGGAACAACTGCTGGAAGTGATGGCAATCCAGGCTCAGCATTTTGCTCCTGCCCACGCCGATCTCTGGCTGGATGCCGTGCGCGCCTTTATGGAGTCCCGCAATATCATCGGCATCGCGGCTTTTCCGGTGCTGTTGTTTTTCAGTTCGTTCGCTTTCCGGATGCTGGAAGACTCGATTGCCATCATCTTCCACCGTCCGGAAAATCCCACCCGGAGTTTCTGGTTTTCCGCCGCGCTACCGTACCTGTTTATACTGGTGCTGGGTATTGGCCTTCTGGTACTGACCCTGTTGTTTGCGTTCGTCGATACGCTCTATGAGGAGCCGGGCCCGATCCTGTACCTGCTCAGTTTTTTCAGCGTGTTTATCATGTTCAGCGCCATCTACAAGGTGTTGCCGATCCTGCATGTGTCTCCACGCCGGGCGGTGGTCGGCGGGTTGGTGGCGGCTATCCTGTGGGAAGCTGTGCGGCTGGTAATGATGTACTATTTCCTCAATATCTCGTTCGTCAATGTGATCTACGGCTCGCTGGCAACCATCATAGTGCTTCTGGTCAGCCTGGAAGTGGGCTCTGTCATTCTTTTGCTGGGGGCACAGGTTATTGCCGAGCTTGAACGCAGCGATCGAGCCGGATTACCCTGGTATCTGAGCCCGGATTGATCGCTGCTCCACTGCAGTATCCAACAGGGGGTGTCCATGGCGTTATTCAGAGCCTTTTCCCTGCGTGCGGGCGCGCTCTATTTCATATGGTGGGTGCTGATCGAGGGTGATCCGTCGGGATTGATGTTCGGCGTGGCCATTGTTGTTCCGGTCAGCATTCTCTCCTGCGTGTTTTACCCGGCGACAGGTTACCGGCTTCACCTGCCCGGGACCCTGGCGTTCGCCAGTTACTTCATTGTCCGTTCTGCAGTGGCCGGTGTGGATGTTGCGCGCCGTCTGCTTTCCCCCGCAGTAAGGGTCAACCCCGGGTATCTCACGGTTTCAACCCGGCTTCCCGAGGGTAGTCCGCGCTGGCTGTTGGCCAATACTCTGTCACTGATGCCCGGCACACTCAGTGTGCGGTTGCAGGATAACAGCCTGGAACTCCACTGCCTTGACCTGGACCTGCCAGTCGCCGAAGGCGTTCGTGCCACGGAACAGAAGATCGCCGGTTTATTCGGCTTAAGCTCCGACAGGGGTGAGGAAACAGTGCCATGACCCTGCTACTGGATGTGGTTGCGCTGTTCCTGCTGGGAAACCTGCTGTTGGCGCTTGTGCGCATCTGGCGGGGACCCGACCCGGCCGATCGTATGCTGGCATCACAGCTGTTCGGAACCACCGGCGTGGCCCTGTTACTGGTTCTGGCGGAGGCCCAGGGCATGCCGTCTTTGCGGGATGTGGCCCTGATTCTCGCGTTATTGTCGGTACTGGCCATTGTGGCTTTTGTCACCCGCGTAGTGGGCATCGACAGGACCGAAAAGGACACCTCGCCGGACCAGGATACCCGTGCCCATGATTGAGCCTGCCATGCTGGTGCTTCAGATAATTCTCATGGTGACGGGATGTCTGTTCTTTGGCGTCGGCACCCTGGGGCTGTTCCGGTTTTCCGATACCCTTTGCCGCATCCATGCTCTTACCAAGATTGATAACCTGGGGCTCGGATTTATTGTTTTTGCGCTATTGCCCCTGGCGCCGTCATTATTGACAGGTCTGAAGGTAGTATTGATCTGGCTGGTGGCACTGGCAGCCAGTGCCACCTCGGCGCACCTGGTGGCGCGGTCGGTCCGGTCCGGACAGACGGCTGATATCCCGGAGGAGCACCGCAATGATTGAGTTCCTGCTGGACGGGTTGCTGGTGCTGGCCCTGGTGGCGACCGCAGCTGCGGCGCTGTGGTCAGCCGACCTGTTTCGTGCGGTGGTGATGTTCATGGCCTTCGGGGTGTTTATGGCGGCGGCCTGGGTGCGCCTGCAGGCCCCGGATATTGCCCTGGCCGAGGCGGCTATCGGCGCCGGGCTGACCGGCGTGCTGTTACTGGATGCGGTCAGTCATTTCGGCCGCGGCGCTGGTGACAAGCCAGACCCTGGAGACCGGGAATGATGATGGGCAGGATGCGTACGGGTCTGATCGTGCTGGCCTGCCTGGTGGTTACCGGAGTTCTGGCGAGCAGTATCTGGACGATTGCCGGCAATCCGGCCCCGGTAGATCTGCCGCGAATGCTCTCGGAGAACCTTGAACGCAGTGGGGTGGAGCATCCGGTCACCGCGGTATTGCTGAATTTCCGCAGTTACGACACCCTGCTCGAAATTGGCGTACTGGTGATTGCCGGTATTGCCGGGATATCCATGGCAGAGACCACCGCTCGGGCAGATCCCAACCTTCGCACTGGCGATACCCTGCTTTATGCTCTGCAACGCTGGTTCGTGCCGTTGATGCTGGTGCTGGCAGGATATCTGCTGTGGGCAGGCGCGGACCGGCCTGGCGGTGCTTTCCAGGCCGGTGCCGTGCTGGCAGCCATGGGTGTATTGCTGCGCCTGGGCGGCACGCCCATGACATTTCTCCGCCCGGGCCTGCTGCTGCGTCTCGGGCTGATTACCGGCTTCACGGTGTTTCTGCTGGTGGCTGTGGCCAGTGCCATCGCCGGCGAGGCCTTTCTGGCGTATCCCCCGGCCCTGACCAGGCCCCTGATTGTTATCATTGAAACAACATTGACACTGTCCATCGCCATGGTGTTGCTGGCGCTATTTGTTTCTGCCCCGGTCAATGACGCCGAGGACCCCGATGAAGGCTCGCCGACATGACTGTGCCGCTGCTGTATGCGCTGGCGGGAACCGTATTGTGTGGCATCGGCCTGTTGGGGCTGCTGTGGCTGTCGCATCTGCTGCGCAAGCTTCTGGCCTTCAATATTCTGGGCTCCGGGGTGTTCCTGGTGCTGGTGGGATTGCCCCAGCATCAGGGCGGACCGGATCCGGTGCCCCAGGCTCTGGTGCTTACCGGCATTGTGGTGGCGATTGCCGCTACGGCACTGGCAGTGGTACTGATACGGCGTTATTACCACCTTTCCGGCATGACCAGTCTTGAGGATGAGCCCCCCGCCCGCAAGGGTGGCCGGCAATGACCCTGTATCTGATGGCCGGATTGCTGTTCACTCCCCTGGCCTGGGCAGTGCTGACCCTGCTGGTGGGCTTTACCCGGGGCCGGCTGATTACCTGGGCAGGTATCCTGGTTCAGGTCCTGGTATCGCTGACCCTCTGGCTGGCCGTTTCCCGGGATGGAGGTTTTTACTACGGCCTTGGTGGCTGGGATGCGCCACTGGGCATCGAACTTCGTGTCGACGGGCTTGCCGTCACTTTCGTGCTGCTCACGGCTGTTGTGGCCAGTGCCTGCGCTATCCACGCCGGGGTTTACATTGATCCGGATAAACCCTGGCACCGGTATTTCTGGCCGCTGTTCTGGTTTCTCTGGTCAGGTCTGAACGCCGTCTGGCTGGGCGG
Source organism: Marinobacter sp. (assembly GCF_035268745.1). Taxonomy (GTDB): domain Bacteria; phylum Pseudomonadota; class Gammaproteobacteria; order Pseudomonadales; family Oleiphilaceae; genus Marinobacter. The sequence continues at coordinate 41,647 of NZ_DATFKH010000038.1, read as the reverse complement.
GGACCTGTTCAATCTCTACGTCGGGCTGGAACTGATCAGTCTCGCGGCGGTGGGTCTGGTGGCTCTGGGTGGCAGTGTCGCAGCCTTGCGGGCGTCAATCAGATACCTGCTGGCGGCGCTGTTGGGCTCGCTGGCCTACCTGCTGGGTGTGGCGCTGATGTACGGCCAGTTCGGCACTCTGTCCATTGCCGGGGTGGTGTTCTGGCTGGATCAACATCCGGTGCCGGCAGGTTCCGGTCTGGCCCTGGCGCTGATGATCGCAGGTCTGGCCCTGAAAACAGCGCTGTTCCCGCTTCACCGGTGGCTGCCCCCGGCGCATGGTATTGCCAGATCTCCGGTCAGTGCCTTGTTGTCGGCGCTGGTGATCAAGGCGTCTTTTTATATTGCCGCCAGACTGTGGCTGGAACTCGGCGAGCCGCTCGGTAGCCTGGCAGCGGCACAACTGGTCGGGCTGATGGGTAGCGCCGCCGTGGTATGGGGCAGTTGGCTGGCGTGTCGCCAACCGGAACTGAAGCAGGTGGTGGCTTATTCCTCCGTGGCCCAGATCGGCTATCTGTTTCTGTTGTTTCCGCTGACCTATTCGGTGTCTGAGTCAGTAGCGCTCCAGGCCCGGCAGGGCATGACGCTGCAGGTCATCAGTCACGCCCTGGCCAAGGCGGCCATGTTTCTGGCCGCTGGCAATCTGATTCTGTCCACAGGCAGTAGCCGGGTGAATGCGCTGACCGGCGTCAGCCGCTTCCTGCCGTTTTCCCTGTTCTCCTTCGGTCTGGCGGGAGTATCGCTGATGGGCCTGCCGCCTTCGGGCGGGTTTGCCGCCAAATGGCTGCTGCTTCAGGCCAGTCTGGGCAGTGCCCAGTGGTGGTGGGTACTGGTGCTGTTAGCGGGTGGTCTGCTGTCGGCAGTGTATGTGTTCCGGATCTACCGGGCATCGTTTCTGGACGGTCCGGAAACAGATCAGTTCTACCACCCGCCCAGAAGCCTGGAGCTTGTCCCCATGGTGCTGGCGCTGATGGCCCTCGGTCTCGGGCTGGTGGCTGACCCGGTGCTGTCAGTGATGGCATTGCCACTGGAAGACGGGAGCCGGTGATGACACTGAACGCCTGGATGCCCGTGTTTGCCCTGATGACCTCGCTGATCGCCGCGGTGGTGATCTTTGCCCTGCCGGAAAAGGGTTATCGGCTGCGCACGACGGTGAACCTGGGCGCGGCTTTGCTGAAGCTGGGCCTGGTGGCGGTGATGGTCTGGGGTGTGTTTCGGGGCGTGGATTATGGGCTGAGCTACACCATGTTGCCGGGTGTGACGTTCATGCTCAAAGCGGACGCGCTGTCGATGATGTTTGCGGGACTGTCGGCGGTGCTCTGGCTGCTGACCACGATCTATGCCGTCGGGTACCTGGAAAATTCGCCGAACCGCGCCCGTTTCTTCGGCTTTTTCAGCCTGTGCGTGGCAAGCACCATGGGCGTCGCCCTGGCCGGCAATCTGTTCACTTTTTTCCTGTTCTACGAAATGCTGACGCTGTCTACCTACCCGCTGGTGGTGCACCGTGGCACCGAAAAGGCTCTGCAGGCCGGGCGGACCTATATTATCTACACCCTGACCGGGGGCGCCGTGTTATTGCTGGGAATTGCCTGGCTGCACGGGGTGGTGGGGGATCTGCCATTTCGTCCGGGTGGCCATTTTGGTGACGCTGATCCGGATATTCAGCAATCGCTGATCCTGATCTTTATCCTGCTGGTGGCCGGACTGGGGGTGAAAGCCGCGTTGTTCCCGCTCCACGGCTGGCTGCCTCAGGCCATGGTGGCACCTGCGCCAGTGAGCGCACTTCTGCATGCCGTGGCGGTGGTGAAAGCCGGGGCCTTCGGCATTGTACGGGTGGTTCACGACATCTACGGCGTCGAGGCTTCCTCTGCTCTGGGTCTGCTGGAACCGCTGGCCTGGCTGGCGGCGTTCACCATTCTCTATGGCTCCGTCAGGGCGCTGTCGCAGGGCGACCTGAAACGCCGGCTGGCGTTCTCGACGATCAGCCAGGTGTCCTACATCATCCTGGGAATTTCGCTGTTCGGGCCGGTTGCGGCTGCCGGCGGGCTGGTGCACCTGCTCCACCAGGGCATCATGAAGATCACCCTGTTTTTCTGTGCCGGAAACTACGCCGAGACTCTGGGCATTCACCGCATTGAGGAACTGGACGGCGCCGGGCCACGTATGCCCGGAACTTCCGTGGCCTTTACCATAGGTGCGTTCGGCATGATTGGCGTACCGCCGCTGGCCGGATTTATCACCAAGTGGACCATGGGCAGCGGGGCGCTGGCAGTTGATATGGGTTGGGTGATCGCGGTGCTGGTGGCAAGCAGCCTGCTCAATGCTGCCTATTTTCTGCCAGTGGTGCACCGGCTCTGGTTCCGGGAGCCTGCGGACCGTTGGCCCCGTGAGTGCCGCTGGGGAAAGCTGGAAACCAGTGCCTGGCTGTTCTGGCCGCCACTGCTGACGGCGGTAATGACGGTCATGGTCGGGGTTCTGGCAGCGCTGACCTTCAGCCCATTGTTCTGGGCCGAGCTGATCGTGCTGAGGGAGTATTCACCGTGATGGCTCCCCAGATGGTTCTGGTTTTGCTGGCCGTGTGTGTGCCTCTGGTTTATCCGGCAATGGCGCTGCGCCCGGGGTGGAGCCGGGCCATGCGCTATGTCCTGCCCGTGCTGCCACTGCCGGCACTGGTGCTGGCACTTGCCACCGGGCCCGGCTGGCAACTGGAACTGCCGTGGTTGCTTAACGGCGGCCTGTGGGCAATGGATGAATTACGCCGGCTGTTCCTGCTGCTGACGGCAGTGCTGTGGATGGTCGCCGGTATTTACGCGGTGGGCTACCTGGGGGCCCGGAATCTGCGGCGATTCTGTGTGTTCTGGGGTCTGACCCTGGCGGGCAACCTGGGCCTGACCCTGGCCGTGGATATCGGCAGTTTCTACAGTTTCTTCGCGTTGATGACCTTCGCCGCCTATGGCCTCGTTGTGCATGAGGGAACAGCGGAGGCGACCTTTGCCGGCCGGGTCTATCTGGTGATGGCGGTGCTGGGGGAAATGGCCATTCTGGTGGGGTTGCTGTTGGCAGCGGCTGCTGCGGACAGTCAGATCCTGACGGATCTGCCGGAAGCCATTGCCGGCTCGCCACGGCAGGACCTGATCATTGCGTTGTTGCTCGGTGGCTTCGGTGTGAAAGCAGGTTTGCCGTTATTGCATTTCTGGCTGCCACTGGCCCACCCGGTGGCACCCACACCTGCCAGTGCGGTGCTCAGTGGTGCCATGATCAAGGCCGGGTTGCTGGGATGGCTGGTTACGCTGCCGTTTGCCGAGATTGCCATGCCTGGTTGGGGAACGCTGATGATCTTGGCCGGGGCTGTAGGTTCGATTGGTGCCGCAATTCCCGGCGTCGTCCAACAGAAACCGAAGGCAGTACTGGCCTATTCCAGTATCAGCCAGATGGGGTTGATGCTGCTGATGGTTGGCGCAGCCCTGGCCGATCCTGAGCGTGCACCAGTGCTGTTTTCGGTGATTGCTCTTTACGCCCTGCATCACGGCCTGGCCAAAGGTAGCCTGTTCCTGTCGACAGGGTTGTCGGTGCCTGCTGGCAGGCTTCGCCGCGCAGGAATATGGTTGTTGATTGCCCTGCCGGGCTTCTCACTCGCCGGGTTACCGTTTACCAGCGGTGCGCTGGCGAAGTTGGCGATGAAGGATGGCCTGGCCGCGAACAATCTGGATTCTGCCCTGGCAGGATATCTGGCTCCGCTGATGACCGCTGGTGCCGTGGCCACACTATTACTGGTGCTGCGGTACTTGTGGACGCTCAGGAGCAAGGTTGAAACCGGCCACAACCCGCCGCTGCTGGCGGCTGGCTGGCTGGCGTCGGTTGGCGTGAGCCTTGTCGCTTTCTGGTGGTTGCCCTGGCAGGTCGAGGGACTGGTCAGGGGGCCGGTCTGGCTGCCGCAGCCGTATCAGTTGTGGGCACTGGTATGGCCAATGCTGATTGCTGTTGCCCTGGCTGCCGTGACCCTGCTGGCAAAGTGGCTAGTCAAACAGCGATAGCTGGCTACTGCCGGCTGTACCGTCGTCTTTTTTGCCACTGCCGGACACCGCCGGTCGCTTCTGTACCGGCCCCCTGCGACTGCCATGCCTCGCCAGAACACGGCTGGTTTCTTCCGCGCTGACGTATTGCCGGCGGAAGTCGCCGACCGCCTTGCGGGCGAGCCGTGCAGCCTGCTCATGGTCACAGACCGGAGAGATGTAGGTATTACCACCAAACCGGTCTTTCTGGGCAGGTGTCATCAGCCAGGGAGTGTGAACCATCTCGGCGGGAACGCCCGCCAGTTCGGGAATCCAGCGCCGGATGAATTCGCCCTGCGGGTCCAGCTTCCGGCTCTGCACCACCGGGTTATAGATCCTCAGGGCGTTGATCCCGGTCAGCCCCGATTGCATCTGGACCTGGGAGTAGTGGATGCCCGGTTCGAAGTCGGTGAACAGCCGGGCCAGGTGCAGGGCCGGATCACGCCAGTGTAGCCAGAGCTGATAGCTGGCTACCGCCATCAGCATGGCCCGCATGCGGAAGTTGATCCAGCCGCTGTGATTGAGCGCGCGCATGCAGGCGTCCACCAGCGGCCAGCCGGTCTGGCCTTGCTGCCAGCGTTGCAGTCGTTCGGAATCGTTGGGGCCGGATTTGAGATGTTCCATTTCCCGGTGCATGGCCCGGAATTCCAGCTCTGGTTCGTCTTCCAGCTTCTGGATAAAGTGGCAGTGCCAGTGCAGGCGGGAGCGAAAGCTGGTCAGGCTTCGCTGCTTGCGGGACAGGGTATTGCGGTGTTGGCCGGTGGCTTTCGCCTGTTGGTAAATGTTTCGCAGGCTGACGGTGCCGAAAGCAATATGGGGACTGAGCCGGGAGCAGGCGTTGACGGCGGTGATCGGGCTGGAAATGTTGTACTGGTAGCCGATGCATCGCCGTTCCAGAAACGAATCCAGCAGGCTTTCGCCCTTGCGGCTGCCGCCCGCCTGCCGGTCCGGGCAGGCCGCGCCCGCATTTACTGCAATAACGGCCGGATCGATTGCGCCCGTTACCGGTTGCTCAGGGGCCTGCAGATGGCCTGGGGCGGGCAGTACCTGTTGCCGCATCAGGTCGGTCCAGGCCCTGTCCCAGAAATCCCGGTCTTGCAGGCGCCGCACCACCCCGAACTGGTTCCATTCCCGAAACTCCACATGTTTCTCGCTGCACCACCCGATCACCGCTCGGTCGCGATCAAAAGTCCACCGACCGCCGGTTTCCCGATGGCAGAATATCCGCTGAATGTCATGGCTGCGCTTCAGGGTTTGCAGAACGCGGACGCTGTCGCCACGCATGACGGTTAGCCGGATACCGGTCCGGGCCAACTGGCGGTCAAGGTCTGCCAGCGATTCCCGGGCAAACGCCCATTGCCGGTCGCTGGTATCCGCCAGTTGCCAGTATTCGTCCTCCACCACGTAAAGCGCGATAACCGGCCCGCCCAGTTCACTGGCAGCCTTCAGCGGCCCGTGGTCATGGCTGCGAAGGTCCCGTTTGAACCAGACCACGGTGGTCATGGTGCCGCCCTCCGGGAACGACGGCAGCGCTCGCTGCAGTAACGCACGTTAGCCCAGTCCCGCGCCCATTTCTTGCGCCAGGCGAAGGGCCGGTTGCAGACCGGGCAGGTTTTTGCGGGAAGGCTGGTTTTTTTGTGCATCGGGACGGTATGGTCTGTAATGAATTCTTAACGGTTACGTTGCGGTGAATCCAAAGGATTTTTCATGGCGCGATTGAGTGATCGATTACCCGCTCCCGCGGTGATGATATTTGACTGGCATGGAACCCTGGTAGATACCCATGATGCCATGTTCAGCGCCATGGAGGAGATGCTGCCGCAGCTTGAGGAACTGGGGCTGGTGGAGCGGCTATTGCCTGAAGACCGCTGCCGCACCACCGATGATGCCCGGCTGGTGCGCTATATCCGGATATTCCGGCGGCTGCATCCGCGCATTCTGGCGGAACGTCGGGTATCCCGAACCGATATCTTCAATGCCATTTTCGGCGATGACAAAGAGGCCAGACTGGTTGCCCACAAAGCCTATAACCACTGTTACCGGAAACATTTCGGCAAGGTGCACCCGTTCCAGCAGGGCGCCTATGAGTACCTGACAGCATTGAAGCAGATGGGTATCCCGCTGGCGGTGTCTACCAACCGCAACCGGGAGTTTCTGGATAAAGAGCTGAAAACGGTGGACGAAGGGCGCTGGCAGAATCTTTTTGATGCCACCGTGTGCGCCGACGACGTGACCGAGTACAAACCCGACCCCGAAGTGATTACCCGCGCCCTGGAAAAGCTGAATCTGCCGGTTGACGCCCGTGCCTGGTATGTTGGCGACAGCTTTGTGGATATGGTGACGGCGAACCGGGCAGGCGTGTCCGGCATTTTCTACAATGGCGCGGGATGGGAGCCGGAGCGCATTGACAGCTGGTTCAGCAGCCGGGATGCACCGTCTGCCATTGCCGACAGCTTTGAGGAGCTGATCGACCTGCTGGCGCTGCTGGAACGCAACCAGCCCGACGCCTTCCGGGCCATGCCCGCCACAGTCAGGCCCCGGCCCTTCCCGAAACCTGAACGGCCGGCCCCGCGCCAGGAGCCCGACTGGCACCCGGCCGCTGTAAAGCTGATCAGGCCGGCGGTTGTGCTGTTCGACTGGCACGCCACCCTGGTGGATACCCTCGATGCCATGTACCACGCGGTGGACGATATGTTCCCGGACTTTGACGGACTGGGACTGATCGAACGCATGCTTGCACCGGAAGACAGCAAGACCCCGGAAGATGCCCGGCTGGTTGCCCATGTGCGTGAGTTCGCGCGTCTCCATCCCAGGGTGAAAGCGGACCGAAAGATTTCACGCACGGATATCTTCGAGGTGTTGTTCGGTGACGACCAGGACGCCAAGCACAGGGCCCACATGGCCTTCAATCGCCACTACCGGAATCACTATGGCACGGTAACAGCGTTCGAGCCTAAAGTCCGTGAAGTGCTTGAGGGACTGGCGCGTCTGGGAATCCAGGTGGGAGTGATCACCAATCGCGACCGCGAATTTTTCGAGTATGAACTGGCGGCCGTGGAGGGTACTGGCTGGACCCATCTGTTTGCCGTGGATGTCTGCGGTGACGATGTGCCGCTGCGCAAACCCCATCCGGACCAGTTGCTGCTGGCCGCCGAAAAGCTGCATTACCCTGCCGGTGCCAGTGTCTGGTATGTGGGCGACAGCACCACCGATGTCATTGCCGCCAAGCGCGCCGGGATGACCGCCGTATTCTTCAATGGTGCCCAGTGGGACCAGCCCTGGCTTAACCGGATTTTTCCCGGTACCCATAAGCACCCGGACCGACCGGATGTGGTGGTCAATGATTTTTCGGAGTTCTGGGCACTGGTGCTGGCCTGCGAGGTCGGGCCACCATGAGCAGCTGATCAGGATTAACGCTCAGTTAACGCATCACTCTTGCCGGCCAACGCCTTTTCCACGTCAAGCCCGATCACCAGTACGCCCAGGGGAAGCCAGTGGCCCGCGGCGATGACAGGCTTGCTTACGATCACCTGGAAGCGGGATGTGGACTCGTCATAGTAAACGCGCGAGATGTAAAGGTTGCTCGGGTCTTTGCGGATATGGCGTTCGAATTTGGCTTCGTCGCCCTGCCAGAAATCAGAACTGAGGCCACTCATGGCAACCAGCGTGCCGATGCTGTTGGTCAGCATGACTTCGGTTACCAGCGACTCCTGATTTTTCTGCCACCTGTTCATGGCGATGGACGCTTCCTGACTGGCAATGATTCTGGCCATTTCCGAGTAGTGCCCGGGTGCCATCGCCCGCCACTGGGCATCCAGATTGAGAATCTCGGACAGGCTGCTGATGTCCGGCCCCGCTTCAATGGCTGCTCTGATCGGGACGGCGGCCTCAAGCGAGCGGAAAAGTTCGTGGGCAATGACACGGATCTGGTCGTTCTCTGACTGGTCAAGGTCAAAACCCTCGTTGATACAGCCGGGAATCTGCTGGTTGAAAGTAGCGATAAATTCGGGGTTACGGTCCACGAAGCCGGAACCGAAGTAGACATGCAACGGCACATAGCGCACAAACTGAGTGGTGAAATTGTCGCTGTGGCTCAGGTTCGCCAGTACCCGCTGATCCATCAGTGCCTGGTCAATGCGACCGCGATCCAGCAGGGCAATCAGTTGTTCCGCTGTTCGCACCGACATGAAGATCTCTTCGCCGTTTGCCAGCAGCCAGGCCTCTTCATTACTGCCGCTGACCGCCCCGATTCTGGGTTCCTCCGGTGGCCTCGAACCGGAGCGCGAAACCAGAAACCATTTTTCGAGGGCCACGGGGTGGGTCCGGAACGCGACCTCATCGAGGGCCATCGAGGGATCAACCGCAAAATATCCGTCGATCAGGCCATTCATCAGAAACCGGACGGCCCGTTTCTGGGGCGCAGCCCTGACCCGGCTCTCTCGTCCGGCACTGGCAGTGGCGCAACGTACAACATCGACCGTGAGGCCACGGACGTGCGGGTCTGACCCGGGTATGTCGGTTACAACCTGATAAGGCGCTGACGGAAAGGTATAAAACTCGATGTTTTCTGCCCGGGCTGAACCGGGCAGAAGGATCATCGCTGATACGATCGCCAGAAGATTTTTTGAATATTTCATACTATCCGTAGCCAACAGGCCAAGATCCTTTCCTTACAGAGTAGCAGCAGCAGGAGACTAAATCCCGTCAAGGTTTTGCAGCAACGCCTCAGCCCGCCTGAGAAGTGCTTTCCGTCGATCCGGTTTCTGCCTGTCCCAGTTCCGGTACATCATGCCCATGCGTGGATTATTGGCGAAATTATCCCGATGGCGATCGATGAAGTGCCAGTACAGCGCATTGAACGGGCAGGCGTCGTGCTCCGTGGCCCTGTTCACTTTGTAGTGACAGTTGCTGCAGTGGTCCGACTGGCGCTGAATGTATTTGCCGCTGGCGGCGTAGGGTTTCGAGCCCAGATAGCCGCCGTCGGCATGCATCACCATACCCAGCACATTGGGCAGTTCCACCCAGTCGTAGGCGTCGGCATACACGGCCAGATACCAGTCGCAGATGGCCTCCGGGCGCACCCCGGCCAGCAGGGCGAAATTGCCGGTAACCATCAGTCGCTGGATGTGGTGGGCGTAGGCGTTGCGGCGGGTGGCGTCGATGGCCTTGTGCATGCAGCGCATTCTGGTGTCGCCGGTCCAGTAGAACCAGGGCAGATCCCGGGTGTTGCCCAGACGATTCTGCTCAGCGTAGCCCGGCATGTTCATCCAGTAGATGCCCCGCACGAACTCGCGCCAGCCCAGAATCTGGCGAATAAACCCCTCTACCGCGTTAATCGGCGCCTGCCCGGCGTACCAGGCCTGTGCGGCCGCTTCGCAGACTGTCATCGGGTCCAGCAGGCCGCAGTTGAGGTAAGGCGACAGAATGGAATGGAAGAGCCAGTCCTCATGGTCTGACATGGCATCCTGAAAGTCCCCGAAGCACGGCAGCGCGAAGTCGATGAAGTGATCCAGAGCCTGCTGCGCGCCGGTGGCGGTAACGGCAAAATGGAAATCGTCGGTGGTGCCGAAGTGTTCCTGGAAGTGGGTGTCGACCAGTTCGATCACTTCCCGGGTCACCGCATCCGGTTCGATCCGGAACGGGGCGGGCGCCGCAGGTTTGCCGGTCCACTTGCGGCGGTTATCAGCGTCATAATTCCATTCGCCGCCTTCGGGCTTGCCGTCAGGGCTCATCAGCAGGCCGGTTTTGCGGCGCATCTCGCGGTAAAAGAATTCCATTCGCAACTGCTTGCGGCCTTCTGCCCAGTCAGCGAATTCCTTTTTGCTGGCAAAGAAGCGGGTGTCCGGACGGATTTCCACCGGCACCCTGAGGGATTCATGCCATTGGCCGATCTGCTCGTGCAGGCGCCATTCGCCGCACTCGGTGGTAATGACTCTGCCTGCGCCGGTTTGTTCCAGCTGGTCGGCGACAACCGCTTCCAGGCTCCGGGCATGGTTGTCCGGGTGATACCGTTGATAGTGAACCTGCCAGCCGTCTTCCTGCAGTTGCTGAGCAAAATGCCTCATGGCACTGAACACCAGAACGAGTTTTTTCTTGTGATGATTGGTGTAACTGGCCTCGTCGTGGACCTCGGCCATGACAATACGGTCCCGGCTTCTGTCAGCGTTTTCGAGGGCGCTTATGTCGACAGTCAGTTGGTCGCCTAGAATCAGAATCAGATTTGCCATGGACGAAATTGAACTCCAGTTTGTAGGTTGGCGGGCATGTCACCGGGCGCCAAACACGAAACTTTAAACACCGAACACTCCCTAAGGGGTTAGAAGGAATACGCCAAGTGCGTAAGGGTGGTTCAGACGTGTAATTGATATTATCCTATGCATTGGCCGCTTTACCCTTATTCTGATGCTCAAGGCTCGCACTATGACCTCAAACACCGCATTAAAAACTCCACAGTCCACTCTGCCGGAATTCATCTGGGATGAAGCACTGATTCGCCGGTACGACCTGAGCGGCCCACGCTACACTTCCTATCCGACCGCTGTGGAGTTCAACCAGAATTATCCGGTGGAACAAATGATGGAGGCAGCGGCTCGCAGCAAGGCCAGCAACCGTCCCCTGTCGCTCTACACCCACCTGCCATTCTGCGCGCATCTCTGTTACTACTGCGCCTGCAACAAGGTCATCACCAAGAAACGCGACAAGGCGATGCCCTATGTCGAGCGGCTGCTGAAAGAAGCGGCGATTCAGGCAGACCTTTTCGGAGCGAACCGGCCGGTGACTCAGCTGCACTGGGGCGGTGGTACGCCTACGTTCCTGCTCCGGGACGTGATGGAACACCTGATGGCGGGCTACGGGGAGCTGTTTAATCTGCAGACCGGTGACGAGCGGGATTACAGTGTTGAGATAGATCCCCGGGAAGTGGATCACGATACCCTGCCAACGCTCTGGAACCTGGGTTTCAATCGCATCAGCCTGGGTGTGCAGGATGTGAATCCGCAGGTCCAGAAAGCGGTCAACCGGATCCAGCCACAGGCAATGACCGAAGCGGTTCTGGATGAGGCCCGCCGGCTCGGCTTCCGCTCCATCAACCTGGACCTGATCTACGGTCTGCCATACCAGACCCCGGAAAGCTTTGCGGAAACCCTGGAAACCGTGATCGAAATGTCGCCGGACCGGCTGTCGGTGTTCAGCTATGCCCACCTGCCAGACCGCTTCTACCCGCAGACCCGTATTCTGGCGGACACACTGCCCAGTCCCCAGCAGAAGCTGACCATCCTGCACAACACCATCAACCGGTTGCTGGAAGCAGGCTATGAATACATTGGCATGGACCACTTCGCCAAGCCCGACGACAGTCTGGCGGTGGCGCAGCGGGAAGGCCGGCTGCATCGGAATTTCCAGGGCTATACCACCCATTCCGAATGCGATCTGGTGTCTCTGGGAGTGTCTGCTATTGGTCAGACCGACGATGCCTACTTCCAGAACAATCACGATCTGCCGTCCTGGGAAGCCGCTATCGATGCAGGCCAGCTGGCGATTACCAAAGGCGTCAATCTCAATCGGGATGACCGCATCCGGCGCTGGGTGATCGGTCAGCTGATCTGTCAGTTCCGGCTGGAACGCCAGCTGTTTGCAGAGGTCTGGGGGGAAGACCTGGACACCTACTTCAAGGATGAACTGAACCGGCTCAAGCCCATGATCCAGGATCAGCTGATTGGTGATGACGGCAGGGCGCTTCAGGTCCAGCCAGCGGGCCGGTTACTGATCCGCGCGATCTGCCAGATTTTTGACCTGTACCGTAAGGAAGGCGCCAGCAAGCGGTTCTCTCAGATCATCTGAGCCCCTGGTTCGGCGTTGCCAGCGCCTGCGCGTCAGTTACTGTCCATGCTCCGGACATACTCGGCGACGGCCCGGATATCATCATCGGAAAGGTTGGCGGCCACGGCTGTCATTATTTCGCTCTGACGTGCCGGGTCCTTGTCCCTGAAAAGCCTGAGGGTGTTGCGAATGTACTCTGTCGGCTGGCCGGCCAGCCGCGGCAGTTCCGCCTGTCCCTTGCCTTCCTTGCCATGACACTGGCGACAGGCGTTGCTGTAAACTGTCTCACCCTGGCTGTAAAGGGCAGGTGAATCCGGGGGCTCACTGATCACTTCCTGGCCGGAATAATAAATGGCAATATTTACCTTGTCTTCCTCGGACAGGATTTTCGCCAGACTGGACATTACGTAGTCCGACCGCTCACCCGTACCGAATTTGCGGAAGGCGTTGAACAGGTAGACCGGGTTCTGTGCCGCCAGGTTGGGGATATAGTCACGCTTGCTGTTGCCGTCGGCACCGTGGCAGTAGCCACAGAACAGAATTCTTTCCTTGCCCGCATTGTAGGCCTGCTGGCGGAGCGTTTCGTTGCTCATGATTTCATTGTGGCGGTCCAGGGGGCTGTCGCTGGCCAGGCCGGGAATGGCTAAGCTGGCCAGTACAAGGCCGGTCAGAACGCGCATAAGGTTTTCTCCCTCAGATAAACGTGTTGCTCCACTCTTTGCAGGGCGCACAACGGGGTTAACTCCGGCCCCGGGCCGGGACAGTATCGGGGACTACCGGGTTGCCATGGGTAACAAAATATCCGCTAGTTTGACGTTGCGCAACCAGAGGCTGATTTACCGGAAATCCTTTTTCGTATCCGCCTTCGATGAGCTATGCTTCAGGGCATGACAAGTCACCAGAAAAGGTGGACTCCACGTGACAATGCTTATACACAAAGGTCCGGAGGTGTTCAGAATCTTCCCCTGGAACCGGAATTTCGAGACCGGGCTGGAGAAGATTGATGAACAGCACAAGGTGCTTGTTGATATCGTCAACAGGTTAGCCCGGCATTTTGCGTCTGTCGACTCTGAAACGAACAGTTCGGTGCTGTTCGAGGAACTGCTGTCCTACGCCTCCTACCACTTCGAATACGAGGAAAGTGTCTGGCAGGAAACGTTTGGTGATTCCGAGGTCACAAGAAACCATCACGATTGCCATCAGATGTTTTTCGAACGGATCCAGGCGCTGCGTCAAAGCAAGGAGCCCCAGGAGAGTGTTCTTGCGGACCTGTTTGATTATCTTACCCGCTGGCTTGCCTTTCATATTCTCGAGTCTGATCGCCGGATGGCGTTGACGGCCAGAGCCGTGATCGAGGGAACACCTCTCAAGGAGGCCAAAGAAAAAGCGGATTCGGAACTCAGTGGCTCGGTGTCCCTGATGGTCTCGGCATTGCTGGAAACCTACGGAACGCTCTCTTCCAGCACAATACAGCTGATGCAGGAAAAAATGGCCAGGCAGCAGGTGGAAGATGAGCTGTATCAGCTGCAGAAGGATCAATGGAAGCCGCTTACTGATGATCCGGGGACTGACCGGCAGAAACGGATGAGCGAGGAATCGACGGGCGGCCGCCATTGGCTGCCCGCGGAAATTGCGAAAGCCATACGGGAGAACCAGTTCCGGCTGTTTTACCAGCCCAGGGTCAATCTCAGGACCGGTGCTGTGGTGGGGGTGGAGGCATTGATACGCTGGCGGCACCCCGATAGAGGATTACTCTTGCCCGACGATTTTCTGCCGGCAATTGCGAACCAGGCCCTGCTTACAGAGCTTGGTGAATGGGTTCTCAGCGAGGCCCTGGGCCAGCTGCGGGACTGGGAGCAGCGGGGCATCAGCCTGAAAATTGGCGTGAATGTCGCTGCTTTGCACCTGCAGTCAGCAGGTTTTGTTGCCTGGCTGAAACAGACTCTGGCGGAATTTCCTGAACTCGATCCGGGTCGTCTTGACCTGGAAATACAGGATACAGCAGCACTCAGTGACCTGACACAATCTGCCGCGATCATCCGGGAATGCAGGAACCTCGGGGTGACATTCTCCCTCGATGATTTTGGCACCGGATTTTCGTCCCTGTCCTGTCTCAGGCGGCTCCCCGTTAACACTCTGAAGATAGACTGTGAATTGCTGAGCGGGGTCGATGATCCCCGGGAGAGCTCTGCGATTCTGCAGGGCGTTGTCGGGCTGGCCAAAGCGTTTGGCTACGAGCCTGCAGCGGAGGGCGTTGAGACTGACGGGCAGGCTTACACTCTGATCGAACTGGGATGTGACCATGCCCAGGGCTACGCCATTGCCTGTCCGCTGCCATCGGACCAGCTGGAAGCCTGGCTGGACAGCTGGAGCCTGGCCCCGCAGTTTCCGCCCAAAGGCCGGGACTAGCGGGCCCGGCTGTCTACTCAACCTTTGTGTAAGCCGCCCTCAACTGCCCAGATAGCCACCTCCACCCGTGAGTGCAGGTTCAGTTTTTTCAGCAGGTGCTTTACGTGGACCTTGACGGTGCCATCACTGATGTCCAGCTTGCGGGCAATCATCTTGTTGGACAGGCCTTCGGCAATCAGGCGCAGGATATCTTTTTCACGGGGGGTCAGGCTGTCGAAATCCGGGCGGTCTGACTGCCGGGATTTCTTGGAGCGAAGGGCCTCGGCCAGCAGTGTGGTAAGGCGGTCACTGATGACCATCTTGCCGAGAGCTGCCTGTTTCACGCGCGCAAGCATGTCCTCGGGTTCCATGTCCTTGAGAAGGTAGCCGTCTGCCCCCGCCCGCAACGCCGCAACCACGTCGTCCTCCTGGTCGGATACCGTGAACATGATGATGCGGGAGCTGATATTCAGTTCCCTTAGTTTCTGCAGTGCTTCAATGCCATCCATTTCCGGCATGTTCAGGTCCATAAGAATCAGGTCCGGCTCCAGCTCGATGGCCAGCCGGATGCCGTCAGCGGCGTTGCTCGCGTCCGCAGCAACCACCATATCGTCCTCCATCTCTACAAGCTGTTTGATACCCTGTCGAAGAAGGGGATGGTCATCGATAAGCAGAATGCTGGCAGGTGATTCAGACATCGTGTTCTCTCTTTTGTTATCACGCGGTGGAGGTTTGTGTGGTGATCAGGTTCCGGTTTTTCGGCACAAATGCGAGCATGACTTCTACACCCCCTTCCACACGGTTCTGTATTCTTATCTGGCCGCCGAGGGTTCTGGCGCGGTCCTGCATGATGACCAGGCCGTAGTGGCCGACGGGCTGCCCGTTGTCGGGAAGACCCTTGCCATTATCAAGAATTCTGGCCTTGACCTGCGGAGATTCAAACACCACGTGCACCGAAATCTGGCTGGCTCCAGCGTGTTTGACCGCGTTGGCAAGGCCTTCCCTCACAATCTGCAGAGTGTGGATTTCCTCATTCGGCGACAGGGTTCGTGGTGGCAGGCCATAGTCCAGGTTTATCGGCTTGCCCAGTCTTTCGGAAAACTCGTCGGTGGTCTTGCGCAGGGCTGTGGCAAGATCCGGGGTGTCGAGTTTCAGCCGGAACGTGGTCAGTATCTCCCGTAACTCGCGGTAAGCGCTATTCAATCCGGTGCTGAGTTCATCGAGAATGGAATCGTGTGACGGTTTCTGTTCGCCCTCGATGTTAAGGCGCCGTAGCCTGGCAACCTGCATTTTCAGGTACGACAGTGATTGCGCCAGAGAATCGTGCAGTTCCCGGGCAATGACGGTGCGCTCTTCGGCCAGGGTCTGGCGCTGTTGCTCGGTGATCTGCTGTTCCAGAAAGATGGCGGTTGCAAGCTGGTCGCTGAGTGTTGCCAGTAACTGGCGGGCAGTCTGCGAGAGGCCATTTGCTGCCGGATACCAGACTTCAAGTGTTCCCAGCAACTGACTGGAGGTCCGGATCGGCAACAGCAACCGGCGCCCGTCGTTATCTTCGCCAGGAAGTTCGTCGTAGACCTCGGGTTTGACCAGGCAGGCGTTACAGTGGTGATCCTTGCAGTAGAAGGGCCGGTCGCGCGTGGCCGTGGTGACTGCCTCGACCGGCTTCGTCGATTGCTTGTCGTGCAGGTAAAGACGGATTGGCCCCACCTCCAGCAACTGCTCCAGTTTCTGCAACATGGGGATGGCGCCAGTGCAAAGATCCTGGTGGGAGAACAGATCGCGGCTGGCGGCGTGCAGAAGTTGCAGCGCCGCGTGGCTTTTTTCGAGCTCTTCGGTTTTGATCCGGGCTCGCTGTTCCAGCTCGTAATAGGTAAGGGCAAGTTCACTGGTCATCTGGTCGAATGCAACGCCCAGCTTGGTCAGTTCATCCGAGCCTTTAAGATTGGCTTTCTGTGTGAAATCCTGCTCACTGACTGCACTGGCGATACTGACCAGTTTCCGCAGGGGGCGTAAAACGCGGTTTTTCAGGTCAAGGAACAGGGCGACCACAATGAGAATGGAAAACGCGAGGCTGATCATCTGGATCAGGTGCAGCATATCGATACGGGCTTCGGTCCTGTGCTCCAGCATGGTGACCAGACGGTTGACTTCGGCCACGAAGGTTTCGGTTGCCTGAAGCAGGGGCGCCGGGACTGATTCGCCTTGGGGCCGGTTCTCGAGTTGCGGGCGAAGGGAATTCTGCCAGCTGGAAATAACAGTCAGATACTGGTCTGACAAGGGACGATCCGGTGCCTGGGGAATAGCCCGGGCGATCCCGCTCTGGGTCAGCATTGCCTCAAACTCATTCAACCGGTTGCTGCGCGCTGGCAACTCGTTGCCGCCGGCAAGCAGGCGGTAGGCGCCCATGGCAAGAGCGCCCACCTGATTGATGGCAGTGGCGTTGCCTTCAATGCTGCGGGAGACGGCGAGTGTGGTTGCCATACTGACCACCGCGGTGATGATAATGGCAGCGACAACAATCACAATCCGGTTAACAAGGGGATTCTGGGATTTCATGGACTCTCGTTTACGCCGTTGCCCTGACCAGGGGGCTCCCGGGTTCATTGCCGAAAATGAACCGGGGAATCTCTGCCTGATACCACTTTCGGGATAGTCAGCTACCCAATTAGGTGATAACCCATCATAGTCTTTGACGCTCCCGGGCACAAAAGATGAAACTGAAAAAGCATGTTTTTCAGTTATGGAAGGGCCGGGGTTGATGAGAAGAGAAGCGGATCGGGAAGATGACAGGCTGGCGTCGCTGGCTGTTATTCTGCCGCTGGCATTTGTCGGGCTGGTGATCGTCGCCGGCTGCTGGACACTTTTTGCGATTGCCGGGGTGCACCTGCGGGCCGAACTTGACCTTACCAGCCTGGAGTTCGGCCTGTTACTGGCAATGCCGATGGCGGTCAGCGCGCTGCTTGCTATCCCGGCCGGGATGGCGGCTCAGGCCTTCGGGGCGCGACGGGTCATGCTGGTCTGTCTGGCGGGACTGGCACTGTGCATGGTCGTCCTTCTGGTCACCGATACCTATCCCGGTTATCTGCTGGCGGCAGGCGGTCTGGGCCTTGCCGGCGGATTTTACAGTGCCGGCCTGCAGTTCGTGACCGGCCATTGCGATCAGAAACGTCTGGGGCTGGCTCTTGGAGTGTTCGGTGCCGGCGTAACGGGCGCGGGTTTTAATTACTATCTGGTACCGCTGTTTCATGAAGCCTTTTCATGGCAGGCGGTTCCCCTGGCCTATCTGATCGTTTTGCTGCTGATCCTGGCCCTGTTCCTGTTGCTTACCAATCCCGACGATGAAGACCCGGACCCACAGCTGGAAACTTCCGTCCGGGGGTCCCTGAAGCTTCTCAGGCATCAGACTATCTGGCAGTTAAGCGCTTATTTCGGGGTTGTGGCAGGGAGTTTCCTGGCCCTTGCGCTCTGGCTTCCGGACTATCTGTCTGCCCAGTTCGGGCTGTCGGTAACTGCCGGGGCCGGGCTGGCACAGGGCTTTGTGATTCCCGGCGCTCTGGCCCAGATCGCGGGCGGCAGTCTTTCTGACCGCTTTGGCAGCACCCGGGTGATCAATTACTCCATGCTGTTGGCTCTGGCCGCGCTTCTGGTGCTTTCCTATCCGCCCATGACCCTGGCGATTCAGGGTGTAGACAAAACAATAGATGTTGAATTCGCTCTGCCCGTCGTGCTCGAGAGCATTTTCGTGGTTGTTTTGGGTCTGGCCATGGGCGGCGCCATGGGCGGCCTTCAGCGTATGGCGATTCTTGCGGGACGGCAGGCGGCGGGTTTTGTCGCCGGGCTTCTTCTGGTCAGCGCCTGCACGGTTGCTTTCGTGTTGCCAGTGATTTTCGGCGCTGTAAATCTCTGGCTGGGCGTGCGTACCACCGCATTCATGATCCTGTTCGGTCTGCTTGTCGGCTGCCTTGCCCTGTTTTATTGGAACAGCCGCCAGCAGGAGCGCCAGAGGCTCCTCCAGCCGGGCACATAGACCGCTTATCCTGGCCCCACAGATTACTCCGGCCGCTCGGAGGATTTCTCATCAGGCTGCGCCCTGATCCATAAAAGCGGAATTGATTTAAATCAGTTACTCAGAAATAACCTCCCGGCTACCCCCATAGAGGGAGCGATTTCCCGCCGATCTCTCTCTACCATTAAAAGTATGATATCGAATGCATGAAGCTTACAGAGGACATCCAGATGGCGCTAACCCAAACAGTTGAAACCGGTCGCCGGAAGCCGTTTCTGGTAGCCGTACACAAGTCCCGTGAAGACCAGGACGGCCTCCAGATTCTGCGCAGCCATGCCCTGTTCTCCACCCTCGGTGACAAGGATCTGCAGATGCTGATCCAGCAATCCCGACGCCAGCGACTCGAACACCACGAACTGCTATACCGCCAGGACACGCCGGCCCATCACTTCTTCTTCCTGATCACCGGCAGCATGCGTCTTTACCGCCTCGATTATTCAGGCATTGACCGCACCCTGGACAGCATCGCCCCCGGCGACTGTTTTGCCGAAGTCATGATCTATGCTGATCCGCCAAGCTACGCCTGCTACGCCGAAGCATTGAAAAGCAGCGAAGTGCTGATGATCCCGGTCAGAGCCTATCAGGATCTGATCGAGAGCAATCCTGAGTATGCGCGGGCTGCCCTGGGGCATTACGCAAAACGCGCACTCTCCGGTTTCCATGATCTGGAAATCATGACCGTTCAGAATGCCCGTGAACGGCTGATCCGATACCTGATCGACCTGCTTCCGGAAGGAGCTGAAGAGGGTGGTGAAGTGGAACTGCCGCTACCGAAATGCCTGGTAGCATCAAGGCTGGCCATGCAGCCGGAGACCTTTTCCAGAATCCTTGCGGAACTGAAATCCAGCGGACTGGTGCGGGTCAACCGCAGCCGGGTATTCATTTCGGATCCCCAACGGCTGGTCCAGATCAGCCAGTAATACTGGCTGGTTTAATTCGGACACTAACCACCGGTCATATTCATGAACCGCAGGATCTGCACGTCGCCGTTGGCAGAGAACTCATGGCGCTCTGGCTTCAGGTCCATGGCATTGATGATGGTCTCGCGCAGCTTGTCATCGTTCACTGGGTGACCACGCAGAACACGTCGCAGATCCACCGAGTGTTCGTTACCAAGACAGAGCAGCAGGCGACCTTCCACGGTCATCCGGACGCGATTGCAGGTAGAGCAGAAATTGTGGGAGTGGGGTGAAATGAAACCAACCCGGATGTCACTGTCCGGCATCCGGTAATAGCGGGCAGGGCCACCGGAATCTTCAGGTGTGGGGACCAGTTCATGGCGCTGGCTGATAATATCCCGGACCTCGTCACTGGTGCACAGTACCTGCCCGCGATCGTGGTCAGAGATTTCTCCCAGTGGCATTTCCTCGATAAAGGTTATGTCCACGTTCTTTCTGCGGGCAAACTCGACCAGCTCCGGAACCTCCTGATCGTTACCGCCCTTCATGACTACGGTATTGAGCTTGATGCCTGCAAAGCCTGCGTCCCTGGCGGCATCTATACCGTCAAGCACTTGGCTCAGACGGCCGGTACGGGTAATCCGGTGAAATTTCTCCGCATCCAGCGAATCAAGGCTGATGTTGAGTCGCTTGAGGCCGGCCTTGCGGAGGGGCTCTGCCATGGTCGGCAGCTGACTGCCATTGGTGGTCATGGCAAAATCCCTTAGCCCAAAGCTGCCGATCTCCCTGACCAGCCCGAGTATGTCCCTGCGCACCAGAGGCTCGCCCCCGGTCAGCCGGATCTTTTCGGTGCCAAGTGAAACAAAGGTTCTGGCCACACGGGCAATCTCTTCCAGGGTCAGCACCTGCTCACGTGGCAGAAAGGTCATTTCCTCTGCCATGCAGTAGACGCAGCGAAAGTCACAGCGGTCAGTCACTGACAGACGTACATAGTTGACGGTACGTCCGAACCGGTCTGTCAGCTTGGCTGGAGGCATGGGAACAGTTCCTGTTGCTGAATCTATAAGATCTTACGGGTAAGCATAGTGAAAGATTATCAATTATGGCAAATCCTGCCCGCGAATCCGATAGCCGGCAGCCGGGTTTCTCCTTCGCTCCGGCAGACCTGGTTTTTTTGTTACCGATATAATAAATGAAAGAATGAGCATAATGGGTGCCGCACGGAGCAGTTGTTCCGGGAAAACCATATTTTGTATTCCTGCGTACGTTCATGGATATTACCGTTAGTTGGACGACGCTGATCGCTTTGGGATTTTACGGCGTAAGTGCAGTCATAACCGGAGTATCCTTTATGGGCATTGCATGTTACCTGGTAACGCGGCTGGCCCTCGGACTCGATTTATCATGGGAGTAGCGCATGCACATAACCCGTTATACGGACTACTCGATCCGCGTGCTGATCTATCTTTCAGTGCAGGGCGACAGGCTCGCGACCATCCAGGAGATTGCCGAGAGTTATGACATCTCCAGAAATCACCTGATGAAGATTGTTCATCAGCTGAACAAGAAGGGCTATATAGAAACTGTCCGCGGCAAGAAAGGTGGTATGCGTTTACGCAGGTCGCCAGCCGATATCAATATCGGAGTTCTGGTCAGGGAGACCGAGCAGGACTTTAATATTGTGGAATGCTTTTCGGGAAAAAATGGCTGCAAGATAGTCCCGGTTTGTGCTCTGAAGAGTATGTTCGGTGAAGCAGTAGATGCGTTTTTGAAAGTGCTGGATCAGTACACTCTGGACGACGTCATTCTTCCGGGGCATCGCCAGCAGTTACTGAGAATTCTGCAGATTGCCTGACGTTTGCCCCGGCCAGGCCAGGTTTTTGACGCTGCGGTCCGGTGTTACTCCGCAGGCTTTTTCTTTGCCTGTTTCGGCTTTGGCGCCTTGCGTTCAGGTGGCAGTATCAGGCTTTCCAGTTCGTCCAGCGCTTCGCCGGTGTACACCGCCAGTTTCTGCATACTCGGCAGCGTGTCCCGACAGCCGGTATAACCGAAGTTCAGCGAGCCTGCATAGCTCAGGCAGGTGATGTTCAGAGCACCGCCATGGGCAATCAGCGATACCGGATACATAGCCTCCAGTTTGGCGCCCTGAAAGTAGAGCGACTCCCGGGGCCCCGGCACATTGGATATAGTCACATTGAACACCGGCCGCATACGTCCGCCCAGACCCGACATCAACTGCAGAATATACGGTGACATCAGCAGCATGGTGTACTGACTCAACGCCTTGCGGGGCAGTTTCTGGAGGTGCTCCTTGGCCCTGCGGCTGGACTGTTTGATGTGTTGCAGGCGCACCAGCGGGTCTGCCTGGTCGGTGGCCAGCGACGCAATCATGAAACTGATCTGGGTGCCGGTGCCCTGGTCGTCGGCGGGGCGAATATTGACCGGAATACCTGCTGTCAATGGTGTATCCGGCACACTGTCACTTTCCAGCAGGAAGCGCCGCAGGGCGGTACCGCAGAGGTAAAGCACGATGTCGTTGAGGGAGCCATTGGCCGCGTGCGCCACTTTCTTGATGCGATCCAGCTGGTAATGCTGGGTGGCGAAACGGCGCTGGGGTGTCACCCGGTGGTTGAGGATGGACACCGGCCCTGCAAATGGCGCGGTCAGGCCGTCTTCCGGGTGGCGTGCCGAATTCACCAGTCGGGCAAGGGCTTTCACCAGCCTCGGCGCCATGTCGGTCTGAAGCTTGAGTGCATCTTTGGCCTGGGCCAGCGCTGCTGTAATGCTGGCCTCCTCGTCGGATTTGCTGGCCCGGGTGCGCACGGGGCGAACCGCCCAGGGCGGCAGCATGTCGGTGTCAGCCGGGTCTTTGCTCAGCACCCGCTGTAACAGGCGTACGCCGCTGATACCGTCAATCAGTGAATGATGCATCTTGGTATAGAGCGCGAACCGGTTGTGCTCCAGGCCTTCGATGATGTGGCACTCCCAGAGCGGGCGGGAAAAATCAAGCGGGTTGGAGTGCAGGCGGGAAACCAGGATACCCAGCTCCCGCTCGCTGCCGGGGCGGGGAAGTGCAGAGTGGCGGACGTGATAATCCAGGTCGATTTTTTTGTCCACTTTCCAGGAAGGCGCAACCACCCGGCCCAGGAAACTCGGGAAAGCCAGCTTGTAGCACCAGGGCGGCGCAATCTCGCTATCGGCTTTCATTTTTTTGAGCATATCGCGCAGGAAGGTCTCAGGTGCATTATCCGGCAGCGAGAAAATCTGGAGATTTCCCACCTGCATCGGAGTGTCTTCCGACTCAACGGCAAGCCAGGATGCGTCCAGTGTTCCCAGGCGTTTCATGTGTTGCCCTCTATTGAATTCGGCATTGATCATGGCTCATATTCTGAGTCTGGATTAAGAGCGCAAGTATACGCAACCTGTGCCTCCCGCACACCGGACACCCGGGGCAACCCGCCAACTTTTCTTTGCTTTGTGCTATGTTTGCCCGCAATCTACCTTTAATAAAAAATTCAGCGGAGGTTTCGTGGAGTCTAGTCCACTCATCCCAACCGGGCTACCGGCGGCAGCGGTTATCGCAGCGGGGCCGGTATGAGCTTCCTGACCGGAATCACTCTGCTGCTGGTGTATCAGCTGGTTGGCGAGGTGACGGTGCGGCTGCTGGGCCTGCCGATTCCCGGCCCGGTGCTGGGAATGATGATGCTGTTCATCACATTGCTGGCCAGGGGCTATACCCCTGAATCTCTGAATACCGCTTCCAGCGCCTTGCTCAGTCATTTGTCCCTGTTGTTCGTGCCGGCCGGCGTGGGCATGATGGTGCACTTTGACCGGATTGCGAGCGAATGGTTACCGATTACGCTTGCGCTGTTCCTGAGCACCCTGATTACCATGGTGGCTACGGCTGCCATCATGCAGCTTGCCAGCCGCTGGTTTGGTCCAGCCCCGGTGATCCCGGAGCAATCTACGGAGGCCGGACGCAATGAATGAACCCGCCATTGGTGATATCTGGGTCTACCTGTCGGCATCGCCCCTGCTGGGGCTGACCATTACCCTGGTCGCCTATGGTCTGGCTTACCGGCTCTACCTCAAAGCGGACTCCAGCCCCCTGGTGAATCCGGTGCTGACCTCGGTTGTCATGCTCATTCTCCTGCTGGTGCTGACTGGCACAAGCTATGACGCCTACTTTGAAGGCGGGCAATTCGTTCACTTCCTGTTGGGGCCTGCGACGGTAGCGCTGGCCGTGCCGCTGTATCAGCAACTCTCGCGGTTGCGGGCGCTCTGGCTTCCGATCATGATTTCCCTGGTTTGCGGTGTTGTGATTGCGGCTGGCAGTTCCATTGGACTGGCCTGGATTCTGGGTGGCTCGACAGAAATCCAGATGTCACTGGCTCCCAAATCGGCAACCGCGCCGGTTGCCATGGGCATATCGGAAACGATTGGTGGTATTCCATCGCTGACGGCGGTGCTGGTGGTGATTACCGGTATCGTGGGGGCCGTGACAGGCACCCGGGTGTTTGAACTGATGCGTATCCGGGACGACAGTGTAAAGGGTATCGCAATGGGGGTGGCCGCCCATGGTATTGGCACCGCCCGCGCCTTCCAGATCAGCAACCAGATGGGAGCGTTTTCGGGACTGGCGATGGCGCTGTCTGCATTTGCTACGGCGCTTATTGTACCCTGGCTGGTAGATCTGGTCGGGATCTGATTCATGAGGTTTATGGGGGCAATCGAAACAATCTCCGTAATGGTGCTGGCGCTGGTGATGACCGGCGCCGCGACGCTTGCCAGAGCGCAGGATGATAGCAATGGGACATCCACCGAGCCATTCATCACCGTGACGTCGCCACGGCTGGAGCGAAGTCTTTACGAGACCCCTGCCGCGGTTTCGGTAACAAACGCCCCGGAGATCCGTAAAGGCCAGCAGCGGCTGCAGCTGGATGAATCCCTGGATACCGTCCCCGGGCTGTTTTTCCAGAACCGCTATAACTTTGCCCAGAACCTGCGGCTGTCCACCCGTGGTTTTGGCGCTCGTGCGCCTTTCGGTATCCGCGGTATCCGTATCCAGGTGGACGGTATTCCCTATACCCTGCCGGACGGGCAATCCCAGATTGACGCCGTGGACCTGGATTCCGCCCAGCGTATCGAGGTGATCCGGGGGCCTTCGTCGGTCCAGTACGGTAACGCTTCCGGTGGGGTCATCGACATCACCACTGCCCGTGGAGATGATCTGCCGCCAGGCCAGCGAATCCGGCAGGATGTGGGAAGTAATGATTATTACAAGACGACCTTTCAGGCCAACGGTAGTCAGGGCGACACCAGTGGCATCGCGACCATGTCGTGGCTCGATTACAATGGCTATCGTGATCAGAGTGAGGTCGAGAAAGGCCTGTTCAATGGCCGGGTTTCCCGCGAATGGGGGTCGGGCCAGCGTCTGACCGCCACCCTCAATGCGCTGCACACGCCGAAGGCTCAGGACCCGGCCGGCCTCGACGCCGGCGAGGTAGAACAGGACCGGCGCCAGGCGACCGCTAACGCCCAACGGCTTGATTCGGGCCAGGACGTGGACCAGCAGACGCTGGGGCTGCTTTACGAGAATCCGGCTGTCGGTGCTGGCGACCTGACCGTCAGCAGTTTTTTCACGCGTCGCGATTTTTCCCAGCAGTTGCCTTTTCCCGGCCCCAGCCGGATTGCCTATGACCGCCAGTTCTACGGTATCAGCATGGACTATCAGCAGGGCGTCGAGGTGGGGGGACTCCCCTTGACCTGGGCAGTGGGTTCGGATCTGCATCGCCAGGTTGATGACCGCCGTCGCTATCAGGTGTCATTCAGTGGCGAGGTAATCGGTCAGACCCAGGACGAAATCCAGAACGCGACCACTGCGGGGGTATTCGCCCAGGGCGACCTTGCCCTGAGTGAGCAGTTCAACCTCTCGCTCGGGACGCGTTTCGATCATCTGCGGCTGTCTGTCGATGATCAGTTCCTCACGGATGGCAATGATTCCGGAAGCCGTACCTATCGCGAATTCAGCGGTTTTGTGGGGGCCAGCTACCGGCTGGCGGAACGTCAGCAATTGTATGCCACCGTGGGCACTGCCTTTGAGGCACCCACGTTCACCGAATTCGCCAATCCCGATGGCGGGGGTTTCAACCCCGATATCGAGCCGCAAAAGGCAATCAGTCGTGAGGTGGGTATGCGCGGGGTTCTGGGGGAAGGGTTCAGCTTTGACGTTGCGCTGTTCTCGATCCGTGTCGACGATGAAATTCTTCCCAACAATGAAGGCAGCCAGACTTTCTATCAGAATGCCGGCCGCACAGAGCGTAACGGCATTGAACTGGGTGTTGACTGGGCCATTTCCTGGGCGTGGCGGGTCACCAGTGCGCTGACTCTCGCCGATTACACTCTGGAGAAGTTCGAAGACGATCAGGGAAATCGTCTGGATGGCAACCGGTTGCCGGGTCTGCCGCGCCAACAGTGGGTTTCAGAACTGGAATGGCGTGGCGACGGTCAGCGCTTTGCGGCATTGGAGTGGCAGTACGTCGGTGACCTGTATGCGGAAAACAGCAACGAGACAAAAGTGCCCGGCTACTGGCTGTTCGGGCTTCGGGCCGGTGATACATTCCGTTTCGGCCGCCAGTCCGTTAACATTTACAGTGGTATCCGTAACCTGGCTGATGAACAGTACTTCAGCAATATTCGCATCAATGCCAACGCAGATAATCCTGTGGTGGAAGAGCGGGGCTATTTCGAACCTGCACCCGGCAGAACCTTTTATGCCGGTCTGGAGTGGCGCTTTTGAAAGTGCCGGCCATGATCCATCGGTTGCCGATTTGAGAGGGTGAAAAAAACAATGTCCAAACCCTTGCTGTTCCTGAGACGCTTTGTCAGTTGTCCGGTTGCCGTGGGCAGCGTACTACCCAGTTCCCGTTTCCTGGTACGTTGCATAATGGCGGGAATCGACTGGCAAAGGGTGGAAGCGGTTGCCGAGCTTGGTGCCGGCACTGGTGTGATTACCGACGCTATCGACCGGAACCGCCGGGCCAGTTCCCGCTTCCTGAGCTTTGAGCTCGACGGCAACATGCGCAGTACTCTGAGCGATCGTTACCCGTCAGTGAATTTTTACCAGGACGCCTTCGGGCTCAGGGCGGCACTCGAGGATCAGCAAATGCAGGGCCTTGACTGTGTAATTTCGGGCCTGCCGCTGTTCAATTTCCCGGATCAGCAGCGGCGACGGTTGCTGACGGATATCCACGACCTGCTCAATCCGGGCGGGATGTTTGTGGCTTTCCAGTACACACGGATACTCAAGCCGTTTCTGGTTTCAATGTACGATGATATGGAAACCCATTTTGTCTGGGCCAACCTGCCGCCTGCCTTTGTCTACCTCTGTAAAAAGCCGGCACGTTAATCCTCAGCAGCCGGCTTTTTCGGGCAATGGCTTTCGGCCAGCAGCTGGCCGTTATCCACACTTTCCAGATGGACATCAAAGCCCCACAGCCGGTGAACATGGCGCAGCACTTCCTCGGTGGCGTTGCCCAGGGGCACGCGATCTACCGGCACATGCCGCAGGGTCAATGACCGGTCGCCCCGGATATCCACGTTCCACACCTGTATGTTGGGCTCACGGTAGCTCAGGTTGTATTGCCGGGCCAGCTTTTCCCGCAGGGCGCGGTAGCCCGGGTCGTCGTGAATGGCGGTAACCCGGTAAACGTCCTCCAGGTCGTCGTTCTGGATCGCGAAAAACTTCATGTCCCGCATGACCTTGGGCGACAGGAACTGCTGAATAAAGCTTTCATCCTTGAAGTTCCTCATGGCGAAGTGCAGAGTTTCCAGCCAATCGGAACCGGCAATGTCCGGGAACCACTCGCGGTCTTCGTCGGTGGGGTTTTCGCAGATCCGCCGCAGGTCAGTGAAGATGGAGTAGCCCAGGGTGTAAGGGTTGATGCCCGAGTACCAGGGACTGTCGAAGGGCGGCTGGTAGACCACCGAAGAGTGGCTCTGCAGGAATTCCAGCATAAAGCCGTCGTTCACCAGACCCTTGTCGTACATCCGGTGCAACAGGGTGTAGTGCCAGAAGGTGGCCCAGCCTTCGTTCATGACCTGGGTCTGGCGCTGGGGGTAGAAATACTGCGCCAGTTTGCGAACGATGCGGATCACTTCCCGTTGCCAGGTTTCCAGTAAAGGCGCGTTTTTCTCGATGAAGTAGAGGATGTTTTCCTGGGGCTCCTCCGGGAAGCGCTGTCTGCTGCTGACCGGGTCGTCGTTTTCGTCCATTTTCGGAATGGTGCGCCACAGATCATTCAGCCGACGCTGCTGATATTCCTCCCGATCTTTCTGTCTGTGCGCTTCTTCGGTCGCTGAAATCGGCGCTGGACGCTTGTAGCGGTCGACACCGTAGTTCATCAGGGCATGGCAGGAATCCAGGATCTCCTCCACGGCATCCAGTCCGTAGCGTTCCTCGCACTCGGCCACATAATCCCGGGCGAACACCAGGTAATCGATGATGGCGCTGGCGTCGGTCCAGGTACGGAACAGGTAGTTGCCTTTAAAGAACGAATTGTGGCCGTACGAGGCGTGGGCAATTACCAGGGCCTGCATGGGCAGGGTGTTCTCTTCCATCAGGTAGGCGATGCAGGGGTTGGAGTTGATTACGATTTCATACGCCAGCCCCATCTGCCCGCGCTGATAGCCTTTCGAGGTGGACAGAAACTGTTTACCGAACGACCAGTGATGATAGCCCACCGGCATGCCCACGGAGCTGTAGGCGTCCATCATCTGTTCGGAACTGATCACTTCGACCTGGTTGGGGTAGGTGTCCAGCCTGAATTCGGCCGCGCATTTGGCGATCTCGTCGTCGTATTGCTGGATCAGGTCGAAGGTCCACTCCGAACTGGTGGAAATGGGCTCGCGTTTTGCCGGGGCGTAGGGCATGTCTTCGCCAAGGCGGTCCATAATATTGGTCATGCGGCTTTCCTCTCGAACAGCTGGCGGAAGACCGGGTAGATCTCGCCCGGATCAGCAATCTGCTGAAGCGCAAAAGACTGGGGGAACTGCTCCTGAAGCCGTTCGTATTCGTACCACAGCATCTGGTGATCCTGGGGCGTGATCTCGACATAGGCGTAGTACTGCACCAGTGGCAGTATGCTGTCGGCCAGCAGTTTGCCGCAGACCGGGGAGTCATCATTCCAGTTGTCGCCGTCAGAGGCCTGGGCGGCGTAGATGTTCCATTCTGCCGGGGGATAGCGGGACTCGATGATTTTCTGCATCAGTTTGAGTGCGCTGGACACAATGGTGCCGCCGGTTTCCCGGGAATAGAAAAACTCTTCCTCGTCCACCTCCTTGGCGCTGGTGTGGTGGCGGATAAACACCACGTCGATTTTCCGGTAGCTTTTCTTGAGGAACAGATACAGCAGGATGAAAAACCGCTTGGCGATGTCCTTGTGCATCTGGGTCATGGACCCGGATACGTCCATCAGACAGAACATGACTGCGCTGGTGGCCGGTTGTGGCTGTTTCAGATGCTGACGGTAGCGCAGGTCGATTTCGTCGATAAACGGAATCTTGCGAATATTCGCTTTCAGTTCCGCGATCTCTTCCTCCAGTGCCCGGATCTGGTCCTCATGGCTGAAGGCGGCGTCCAGATCCGTCGGTGCGCTCTTGAGCGCTTCCAGCTGTTTCTCCATGGCCCGGATCTTCTTCTTGCGGGCCCCGCCCAGGCCCAGCCTGCGGGCGTGAGCTCCCCGCAGGGAGCGGACCACGTCCAGTCTGGCGGGAACGCCCTGGGTGGAAAACCCGGAGCGCACATATTTGAAGGCCTCGGTGTCTTTCAGTTTCTTGCGGGCGAGGTTTGGCAGTTCCAGGTCATCAAACAGGAACTCCAGGAACTCTTCCTGGGTAATCTGGAAGGCAAATTCATCCATGCCTTCGCCGTCGGGGCTTGCCTGCCCCTGGCCCTGGCCCTGACCACCGCCGCCTTCCGGCTTGGGCAATTCGTCTCCGGCCACAAACTCCTTGTTGCCGGGGTGTACCACTTCCCGTTTGCCACCCTGGCCATGGTGGAAAATCGGCTCATCAGTATCCCGCGAAGGGATACTGACTTTCTCGCCGCGCTCGATGTCAGTGATAGAGCGCCGATGCACCGCATCCGCCACCGCTTTCTTGATGTGGTGGCGATAGCGGCGCAGGAACCGTTCCCGGTTTACCGCGCTCTTGTTCTTACCATTCAGTCGCCGGTCGACGACGTGGGTCATACCCATAGCGTTACTCCCGTAAAGCGCATTACGCCAGGCCTAGTGGGACTTACGAACCCGCAGGTACCACTCCGCCAGCAGGCGGACCTGTTTCTCGGTGTAGCCTCGATCGACCATGCGCTCGACGAACTGTTTGTGCTTGTTCTGATCTTCCTGGCTGGCCTTCGGATTGAACGAAATAACCGGCAGCAGGTCTTCGGTATTCGAGAACATCTTTTTCTCGATCACACTTCGCAGCTTTTCATAGCTGAGCCACGATGGGTTGCGGCCCTGGTTGTTGGCCCGTGCCCGCAGCACGAAGTTGACCACTTCGTTGCGGAAGTCCTTGGGGTTGCTGATACCCGCAGGCTTCTCGATTTTTTCCAGCTCATCATTGATGGAGGAGCGGTCAAGTATTTCCCCGGTTTCCGGGTCACGGTATTCCTGATCCTGGATCCAGAAATCGGCATAGGTGACGTAGCGGTCAAACAGGTTCTGGCCGTACTCGCTGTAACTCTCGAGGTAGGCAGTCTGGATTTCCTTGCCGATAAATTCGACATAGCGGGGCGCCAGGAACTCCTTGATGAACCGCAGATAGCGGTCCTGGACCTCCGGCGGGTACTGCTCCTGCTCGATCTGTTTCTCCAGCACGTAAAGCAGATGAACCGGGTTGGCGGCGACTTCCGTGCTGTCAAAGTTGAACACCTTGGACAGGATCTTGAACGCAAAACGGGTCGAGAGCCCGTCCATACCCTCATTCACACCCGCCGCATCCCGGTATTCCTGGATCGACTTGGCCTTGGGGTCGGTGTCCTTGATGTTCTGGCCATCGTATACCCGCATCTTGGAAAAAACGCTGGAGTTTTCCGGCTCCTTGACGCGCGACAGGATCGAGAACTGGGCCAGCATGTCCAGTGTGTCCGGGGCGCAGGGCGCGGCAGACAGGGAACTGTCCCGCAGCAGTTTGCGATAGATGTCAATCTCTTCGGTGACACGCACACAGTAGGGCACCTTGACGATATAGACCCGGTCAAGGAAGGCCTCGTTGTGCTTGTTGTTGCGAAAGGTCTGCCACTCGGATTCGTTGGAGTGGGCCAGTATCACCCCGTCGAAGGGCACCGAGCCCATGCCCTCGGTAGTATTGTAGTTGCCCTCCTGGGTTGCGGTCAGCAGCGGGTGCAGCACCTTGATCGGGGCCTTGAACATCTCCACGAATTCCATCAGCCCCTGGTTGGCCTTGCACAGACCACCGCTGAAGCTGTAGGCATCCGGGTCATCCTGGGAGTAGTCCTCCAGCATGCGGATGTTGACCTTACCCACCAGTGCGGAAATATCCTGGTTGTTGTCGTCGCCCGGCTCGGTCTTGGAAACACCGATCTGGTCCAGCACCGACGGGTACATCTTCACCACCCGGAACTTGCTGATGTCGCCGCCATACTCGTGCAGGCGTTTGACTGCCCAGGGGGACATGATGGACTTCAGGTAGCGGGCCGGAATGCCATATTCCTCTTCCAGAATCGCCGCATCCTCGGCCGGATCAAACAGGCCCAGGGGAGATTCGTTCACCGGTGAGCCTTTAATGGCGTAGAAGGGGACCTTCTGCATCAATAATTTGAGCTTTTCAGCCAGCGATGACTTACCACCCCCGACGGGGCCGAGCAGGTAAAGGATCTGTTTCTTCTCTTCCAGGCCCTGGGCGGCATGACGAAAGAAGGAGACGATGTTTTCTACGGCCTCTTCCATGCCATAGAACTCGGAGAATTCCGGGTAACGCTTGATTACCTTGTTGGAAAAGATGCGTGACAGCCGGGAGTCACGGGAGGTGTCGATGGGTTCCGGTTCACCAATTGCCAACAGCATTCTTTCTGCGGCAGTGGCGTATGCTGCTGGGTCCTTTTTGCAGATCTCCAGGTATTCTTCAAGGGTGTATTCTTCCTCCTGAGTTGCTTCATACCGGTCTTTGAAATGCTGCATAATGCTCATATATGGCGCCTCGCTTGCTCTTGCCAAAAACAGCTTTTAGATCACGTAACTTCCCCGTCTGCTGTCAGCTCCGTCCGTCAGGGCGGAAATTATGATTGTGGGTGGAATGATAGGGAGTGCCGGGCGGAAATACATGGTTTTCCACCCGGTATTGATATGAGCTTAGTCCAGGCTCGACAGGTTTGACAGACCCGGCGGGTTAACGTTCATTAAATTATGTTACCGGCGGGTCAGCCGGAAAACGCTTTCGCTGGCACCTTGCAGACCTTTGCGTTTGGCGAACGGATGGTCGTTGGCCAGGGTCTGGGTATGAAGATGCTCAATCTGGTAATCCTCGGCATAGAGTTCATAAACCTCGTCATTGCTGACGTTAAAGGGCGGTGATGTCGGCGAGCCCTCATAATCCAGGGTAATGAGCAGAATTCTGGTATTTTCCGGCGTTACTGCGGTCAGGTGGTCGACATATTGTTGACGTATTTCAGGTGGCAGGGCAATCAGCGCGGCCCGGTCATAAACCAGTTTGACATGGCTCAGGTCGTCAGGCACCAGCTGGAAAAAGTCACCGTTCCAGATCTGCAGATTCTCATGCCGGAAAACTGTGAATGGCTCGCCCGGCTGAACCATTGCCTTTTCTTCACCTTCTTCAAAAAAATCCTTGCAGGCAATCTCACTCAGCTCCACACCGATTACCGGATGCCCCCGGTCATGCAGCCACCATAGATCGTGGGCCTTGCCGCATAACGGCACCAGAACGGCCCCGGTATCCTTGCCCGCCAGTTCCGGCCAGTGTCTGTAAAGATACTCGTTAACCGAGCCTTCGTGAAAGCCGATCTCTTTGTTTGCCCAGCGCCGGTGCCAGAATTCGTGTTCCATCGATTTTACCTTTTGATTAGCGTATTTGCGTGAACACTCAGCCTAACTTATTTTCCATGGTTTTTGCTCGTAACTCATGGTGTATGGGAGCCATGGGGTGATGCACAACAGACCGTGCATTGCCAGGGATGGCAATGCCGAGCCCCCAGGGAAGGGTTTACGGCGTGTCTGTTGTGCATCACCCCATGGCTGTCGGAAGCTCTGGTGCTATCCTCTGCGAGTATAGAATACAAAGTCGGGTAACAAGCTGAGATAAGGATGGATGCATGAAAGCCGTATTTCTGGATGCAGACACGCTGGGTAACGATGTGGACCTAACGCCGATTGAGGCGGTCACCGGCGAGCTGGTGAAATACCCGCGAACATCGCCGGAACAGGTTCTCGAGCGGATCCGGGGATTCGATACGGTGCTGGTGAATAAAGTGGTGCTAACCCGCGACCATTTCGAGGCCTGTCCGGAGCTCAGGACTATTGCAGTCGTGGCTACCGGCCTGAATAACATTGACCAGCAGGCGGCCGGGGAGCATGGCATTACGGTGATGAACGTCACCAATTACGGCCGTTCGACGGTGGCACAGCACACCATGGCGCTGATCCTGGCACTGGCCACGCGCCTGCTTGACTATGACCGGGACGTGCGCGCCGGGCGCTGGGCCGACAGCGATATGTTCTGCCTGATGGATCACCCGATCATGGAACTGGAGGGGCGGACCCTGGGGGTTGTCGGTTATGGCGATCTGGGCAGGGGCGTTGTTGAACGGGCGAAGGCTTTCGGCATGGATATACTTCTGGGTGCCCGGCCGGGCCAGCCGACCGGCGAGCGGGACGGTATGCCGCAGGTACCCATGGAGAAACTGCTGGAGCGGGCGGACGTGATATCCCTTCACTGTCTTCTCACCGAGGAAACCCGCCATCTGATCGGCAAACAGGAACTGGCGATGATGAAACCGACGGCCCTGCTGATCAATACCAGTCGCGGCGGACTGGTGGACGAGCAGGCACTGGCGGATGCCCTGCGCCAGGGCACGATTGCCGGGGCCGGCTTTGATGTCCTGACCGAGGAGCCGCCCCGCAGCGGCAACCCACTGCTGGCCGACGATATCCCCAATCTCATTGTGACGCCGCACTCTGCCTGGGCAAGCCGGGAAGCGCGGCAGCGAATCGTTAAAATTACCGCCGACAATCTGGCCGGAAACTAGTGTCCCGCCGGAGTCTCCTGACAATGGCCAGAGTACCGGAGCAACGCTGTGCGAAACCGGGACAATCGTCCATACTCGAACTGGCTGACAGACACTTTCCAATTGATAATTCGATAAAAATCACCCGACACAGGACTGCCCGTGGCTTCTTCCAACCTCCAGGACCGACTCCAGGCCGTTGAAACCTGGATTCTTGCCAACCCGAACCCGCCCCAGTTCTGGCCGTGGACCTGGCTGTATAAAACCGGCCGCACAGCTTACGCATTGATCAGGGACATCGTGAGCGGGCATCTGGCACTGCACGCCATGAGCCTGGTTTACACTACCCTGCTGAGCATCGTGCCACTGTTGGCACTGAGTTTTTCCGTGCTCAAGGCACTGGGGGTACACCAGCGCATGGAGCCGATGCTGTACCAGTTCTTCCAGCCGATGGGTCCGCAGGGTGTGCAACTGGCGGAGCAGATTCTCGGCTTCGTGGACAACATGAAAGTGGGCGTGCTGGGTTCGGTTGGCCTGGCTTTGCTGGTGTACACGGTCATTTCGCTGGTGCAGAAGATCGAGCGCTCATTCAACATGATCTGGCGGGTCCCGGACATGCGGTCCATGGCCCAGCGTTTCAGTAATTATCTGAGCGTGATCATGGTGGGGCCGCTGCTGATGGTTTCAGCCATTGGTGTCACCGCCACCATCTTTTCATCCTCGGTGGTTCAGACCCTGATGGCGGTAGAGCCGCTGGGCGCCATTATGCTTTTTCTCAGCCGTTTTACACCTTTCATGCTGGTGGTTACTGCTTTTACTTTTGTCTATGTTTTCATTCCCAATACCCGGGTCAGGGTGAAGTATGCATTTATCGGTGGTCTGGTCGCAGGTATCTCCTGGCAGGCGGCAGCCATGCTGTTTGCGTCGTTCGTGGCGGGGTCGGCAAAATACGCGGCCATCTATTCCAGTTTTGCTATCGGTATCATTCTGCTCATATGGGTTTACCTGAACTGGATGATTCTGCTGCTGGGCTCGAGTATTGCCTTTTATCTGCAGAATCCGGGATCGGTTGCCAAGCGTCACCGGGTCCGGCTATCGCCCGAGCTGCTTGAAAAGACCGGCCTTGCCCTGATGTGGCTGGTGGCGAAACCTTTCCACTACGGAAAGCCGGCACCCCAGCAGGAAGATGTGGAAAGCAGGCTGCGGGTGCCAGGCGAGGTTACGCGCAAGCTCAGCGACAAGCTGATTCGGGCCCGCCTTATCACCCTTGCAGGCGAGAACGGTGATCGCCTGGTGCCAGCCTGCTCACTGGAAATGATTACCGTTGGCAAGGTGCTGGATGCCATTCGTGTGGATGAGGATCGGGTCGTAGACCGGCTGCCATCCAGCGTTCCGAAAAACCTGCTGGCCTACCATGCAGCCGGCGACTCGGTCACTTTTGCGCAGTTGTTGCGCGATGAGGCAGGCTCAGGCCCCGGCCCGTGAGCCTTCTTTGAGGGAATCGAGGATGGTCTGCCGGATCCGTGTGAACTGGTCCGGCTTGATATGAACCAGCTTCAGAACTTCATCTTCGGTCATGTTGCGCTGGTTGGCATGGCGAAGCACCTCGCGGGTGCCGATGATAATGCCATCATTCAGCGGTGCCTGGGTCTGGTCTGGCTGCGGGCGCTCGGCTTCCATCAGCTGGGCATGATAATCCGGTGGTAATTGCCACTTGTCGGCCAGCACCTGGGCTGCTGCCCATTGAAACTGGGATAGCGCGTGCTGAACCAGGGCTGATGAGGGCTCAGTGGGCTGGTCGGCGGTGCGGCAGATGCGCAGCAGTTCCCGTTGCAGGGTGATGTAGGAGAGTGCTGGCAGCAGTCCGCTCATGAAGTAGAAACTGCCATCTTTTCCCTCCACCCGTGCGACCATCTCGGCGGCTCTGGCGCAGGTCAGGCCCCAGCGCCATACCTTCTGTGCAAACAGGGCCTCACGGCTGTTACGGGCTGACATCATTGGCCGCATTACGGCAGCGGAAATGACATTTCTGATGCCGTTCAGGCCCAGCAGGAACACCGCCTGATCCACGGATTCAATTGGCTTGTCACCGACCCGGAACATAGGGCTGTTGGCGACGTGCAGGATCTGATCGGTCAGCGCCGGATCACTGAGAATGATGTCAGCCAGTCCTTTCCGCCCCGCCGTGTCATCAGAGATAGCCCGGGTCAGTGACGGCAGCGTCATCGGCCTGCGTGGCAGTTCTTCCAGTGTCTGCCGGCGAACCCGCTGTTTCAGGGTATCCAGCACGGCAAGATCTTTGCGGTCCAGTTCCTTGTTCAGCTTCAGTGGCGGTGCATCAAGCAGCCAGCAGAACAGGTTTTCCTCCAGGTTATTCGTTGCCGGCTGATCGGCTGGTTCGTGCTTGTTCTGACTGGCGGAGGGGTTCAGCAGTTTAGGCTCTGATGGTGTTTTTTCAGTCCCGGAACCCGAGAAAAACGCTGAAATCCAGGAAAAAAGGCCAGCCATTCTTTGTCTCCGGAAATTGGCAAGGGGTACGGAGGCCGGTGCCCACGCGTCACCAGTATAAAACCTGACGGATATTATACCAGCCGCAGGCTCCAATAGTTAAAAGGTTGACTGGAAAAGAGTGCCGCCAAATACAAAAATCAGCTGGCAAATGCCGGCCACGAAGCCCAGGAATGCACCGACCAGGATCAGTTTGATTTCGTCCTCCTGGAAACAGGGGCGCAGCAGGTTCTGGAATTCCGCGGACGAGAGGGCAACCATCCTTGCGACCATAATCGTCTTCACGGCCCTCGCCCGGTCGGTTTCGAACACCGGGTTAGTGAACGAAACACTGGAGATTTCCAGCGCTTTCTCACCCACCTGTTGTTTCAGGGCGGCAAAGCCGGCCGGGCCAAAGGCGACCTGGGTCAGTGGCTTGCCGAAACCGGCGGTTTCATCGACAAGTGGTTTGATATGTTTTTTCACCATGTTGCTGGCGCGTTCCCGGTTGGGCCCATTCATAATGGCGCCGATGAGGTTGCTTACAGTGAGGATTTCATGGGTCACGATGTGGCAGAAAGATTCCGCCACTTCCGGCTGACGCTTGAGGAACAGCCCCTGCAGGCGAAAGGGCCCGACTTTTTTCTCGTGCAGGGGGCGGAATATGACGTTCAGGGCGATCCAGTTGGTGGCGTAGCCTACCAGCAATCCGAAGAGGGGCAGGACCCACCAGTTCTGATAGAAATACCAGGCGGTCATCTGCACCAGTCCGAACAGGAAGCCGAAATAGAAGCCGGAGTTGATGATAAAGCGGAATTCGGTTTCCCCGCATTCGAGGAATATCCGGTTCAGCAGGCCCTTGTCGCTCGCCAGACGTTCGATAACCATGCCCTTGATATCCAGCAGATCTTCGATATTTCCGGATATGTCATCGACCAGGCTTTCCACCCGTTGCGGCGTGGACTTGCGCACCCGGTCGTAAACCATTTTGCGGGCGGAGGCGGGCAGGTTTTCCCAGAAGGTGGGATGTTCCCTTAGCATGAGTTCGTCAACGTATTCCTCGGTGCGGGGTTCGACGGTGCTGATGATATGGGCGGCGAGTACCCTGGGGTCGATCTGCTCGAATATTTCCCGAACGGTGCCAATCTTGGCGATGGTGGCGTCTACGCTGATGGCTGCCATTTTCCGGGCTTTCGAGGGAATAATGCCCTGCCAGCCCAGCAGGGGTGGTTTGCCCACGAATTCCAGCGGGTAGAAGGTCATTTTGATGGCCAGCCAGTTGGTGGTCCAGCCAATCAGGGCGGCAATGGCCGGTATGCTGAGGTATTGCCAGAATTCTTGCGTGCTTAGAAGGCTTGTCATCCGATATCTCCCCACAGCCACTGGCACAAGGCAATCGCCGCCACAGGGGCGGTTTCGGTGCGCAGTACTCTCGGCCCCAGCGCCACCGGCATGAACCCGGCCGCCTGGGCTGCGGTGATTTCCTCCGGGTTCAGGCCGCCTTCGGGGCCGACCATCAGGGCGATCCGGGTGGGTTTGGCCATTGAACCCAGAGTCTGCTCGGTACGATGGTGCAGTACCAGTCGGAGGTCGCAGTCGCCGGTGTGTTCAAACCAGTCCGGCAGGGTCATTACCGGGAGGACTTCCGGCACCCGGGCGCGGCCGCATTGTTCGGCGGCGCTGATGGCGATCTGGCGCCAGTGCCGCAGGCGCTTGTCTTCGCGGTCGCCTTTGAGTTTCACATCGCAGCGTTCGGTGGCCAGGGGAACGATGCGGGTGACGCCCATCTCCACGGCTTTCTGCACCGCGTAGTCCATGCGGTCGCCTTTGGAGAGGGTCTGCCCCAGCACGATCTCGAGCTTCGATTCGGTCAGCTTCCGGGTAGCATCCTGTACTTCAACCGCGACCCGCCTCTTGCCGGATTCGGTGATGGTGGCGGTGTAATCCATGCCGTCGCCGTTGAACAGCAGCAGTGCCTGACCGGCCTGCATGCGCAGCACGCGGCCAACATGCCGGGCGGCGTTCTCGTCGAGTTCGCACTGGCCGCCGGTGGTCAGCGGCGAGTCGGTGAAGATTCGGGGAATGCGCATGGTGATTTGTTCAGTCCCGCACCGCGATATCAATGCCTTCGGTCAACACCTGCCCGAGATGGCGGATCTGCTCTTCGGTGATGACGTAAGGCGGCATCAGGTAGCTCACATTGCCCAACGGTCGCAGCAGGGCTTCGCGGGTCAGCGCGTGTTTGAATACCCGCATGCCGCGGCGCTCCGCGAACGGGAAAGGCTCTTTGGTGGCCTTGTTTTTCACCATTTCCACGGCCAGGGTCATGCCGCGCTGGCGGACATCGCCGACGTTGGGATGGTCTGCCAGGTGGGCGACGGATTCGGCCATTACCCTGCTCAGGCGCCTGTTGTTTGCGATGACGTTGTCGTCGCGGAAAATGTCCAGAGTCGCCAGTGCCACGGCGCAGCCGATGGGGTTGCCGGTGTAGCTGTGGGAATGCAGGAAGGCTTTCAGGGTCTCGTAGTCGTCGTAGAAGGCATCGAAAACGTCGTTGCTGGTCACCACCACGGACAGGGGCAGGTAGCCGGCGGTCAGGCCCTTGGACAGGCACATGAAGTCCGGGGTGATGTCCGACTGTTCCGAGGCGAACAGGGTGCCGGTGCGGCCAAAGCCCACGGCTATCTCGTCGGCAATCAGGTGAACCCCGTAGCGATCACAGGCTTCCCGCAGTCGGGTATGATACACCGGGTGGTGCATGCGCATACCCCCGGCGCACTGGATCAGGGGCTCTGTGACCACGGCGCAGATCTCGTCGTGCTTTTCCGCCAGGATTTTTTCCATCACCTCGAACTGGCGCAGGGCGTAGTCCTCGTCGGTCTCACCGGCCTCTTTGTTGTAGGCATCGGGGGAAGGCGCGGTGATGACCTCCATCAACAGCGGCGCGTAGGTGCTTTTGTAAAGCGGGACATCGCCCAGTGCAAGGGCGCCCAGGGTTTCGCCGTGGTAGCTGTTGCTGAGGTTGACGAAATTTTTCTTGGCGGGTTTGCCGTGGTTTTTCCAGTAGTGATAGCTCATTTTCAGAGCGGCCTCGACGGCAGATGAGCCGTTGTCGGCATAGAAGCACTTGTTCAGCCCTTCCGGGGTGACCTCGATCAGCCGCTCGGACAGGTTCACCACCGGTTCGTGGGTGAAGCCGGCCAGAATTACGTGTTCCAGTTCACCAATCTGTTGCTGGATCGCAGCGTTGATGCGGGGGTTGGCATGGCCGAACAGGTTGACCCACCAGGAGCTCACGGCGTCAATAAACCGGTTGCCTTCAAAATCTTCCAGCCAGACCCCCTGGCCCCGTTTGATCGGCACCGGCCCCAGGGTCTCGTAGTCTTTCATCTGGGTGCAGGGGTGCCAGACGGATTTGATATCGCGTGCGACCAGATCGGCATTGCGCATGGGAGGCCTCCTAGAAATTCAGGACGCCAATGATACTGGTCCCGGGGTACCTGTCGCCACTGTTGAATGCCGCCGGTACCCTTTGCTCAACAGCTCATCAATGCCCCAGCACCCGCGAAAGAAATGCCTGGGTGCGCTCGTTCTGCGGGTTATCGAAGACGTCTGCCGGCTTTCCCTCTTCCACAATCCGGCCTTCATGGATGTAGATGACCCGGTCCGCCACTTCACGGGCAAAGCCCATTTCGTGGGTGACTACCATCATGGTCATGCCTTCTTTGGCCAGTTCGCGCATGACATCGAGTACTTCCCCGATCATCTCCGGGTCCAGGGCCGAGGTGGGTTCGTCAAACAGCATCAGGCGCGGGTCCATGGCCAGGGCGCGGGCTATGGCTACCCGCTGCTGCTGGCCACCGGACAGGTGGGAGGGGTATTTATCGGCCTGGCTGGCGATACCAACACGGTTCAGCAGTCGGTCCGCTATTTTAGCGGCCTCGCTTTCAGAGGCATCTTTTACCTTCCTGGGTGCCAGCATGATGTTCTTTTTCACCGTCAGGTGGGGGAACAGGTTGAACTGCTGGAACACCATGCCAACTTCCTTGCGGATTTCCGCCAGGGATTGCGGATTACCGCTTTTCGGGGCCAGCGGGTAACCGTCGACTTCCAGATTTCCAGACTCGAATTCCTCGAGGCCGTTTACACAGCGGATAAGAGTGGATTTGCCGGAGCCGCTGGCTCCGATAACCACTACCACTTCGCCTTTGGTGACCGTCAGGTCAATCTCTTTCAGGACATGGAGGTTTCCGAAATATTTGTTCATGCCTTTCATTTTGACGATATCAGTCATGACTCGCTTTCCTTCAGACAGAAACCAGTCCGCGCCGCTCGATGAAACGGAGAATCAGGGACAGTGAAAGGGTGATGGCGAGGTACATAATCGCGACCATGAAGTACACCTCGAACGCCTCGAAAGTCGTGGCGATGTAGATCTGGCCCTGACGGACCAGTTCGCCGACGCCGATCACCGAGAACAGGGACGTGTCCTTGATGCTGACAATGGCCTGGTTTCCGAGCGGCGGAACCATGCGCCGGAAGGCCTGGGGCCAGATTATCGACCAGAAAGTCTGGGTGCGCGACAGACCCAGGGACAGCCCGGCTTCGGTCTGGCCCTTATCGATGGACTGAACACCGCCGCGGACCACTTCCGAGATATAGGCGCCGGAGTTGAGGGCGATGGCGGCGATCCCGGCGGTCAGGGGATTAATGGAGGTGCCGATCAGGTCAGGCAGACCGTAGAAGATAAAAAGGACCTGAACAAGAATGGGGGTGCCGCGGAAAATTTCGATGTAAGCGGTTGCCGGCCATTTCAGGAACCAGAGCTTGTTGATGCTCAACAGCCCGAAAAAAATGCCGAGGGCGAAACCGATAAACAGGCCGCCGAACGAGATCAACAGAGTGTAGGGGATCCCCTCGAGCAGAAAAGGGATGGAATTGATGGCTGATTGCCAGTTGAATTCAAACTGGGATTCCACAGTCAGTGTCTCCGCAGGAAGTTGGGGGGCAGGAAGAACCGGGGCGCTCAGGCCCCGGGGCAGCGATTCGGGTGTGAATGCCCTTCAGACCCTTACTTGTCTTCCGGCATCGGGCCGAACCACTCTTCGTAGATTTCCTTGTAAGTACCGTCTTCCTTCATGGCTGCCAGGGCCGCGTTCACTTCGTCTACCCATTTGCTGCCATCAACCAGCGCGATCCCATACTGCTGGCCTTCGTAGAGGGGGCCAACGGTTTTGACCTTGCCTTTACCTCTGGTACGGGCAAAGTAACCGACGTTCGGGGCATCGTAAAACACGGCATCGATGGCGCCGGACATCAGTGCCATGTACATGTCGGCACTGCCGGGATAGGGAGTGACACCGCCATCGGCTTCAAGATTTTCGGTCAGATAGTCGTAACTGGTGCTGCCGATCTTGGTGCCGATCTTCTTGCCTTCAAGATCGTCGAATTCATTGACGTCACTGTTGTTTTCGCGAACCAGAAGCCGAAGACCGGAATCGTAATAAGGGTCGGAAAAATCGACGATCTGCTCGCGCTCCTCGGTAATGGTGATGCCGGCGATGGCAATGTCCACGTTACGTGACTGGAGTGCAGGGATAATGCCGTTGAAATCCATGGTGTTAAGATTGATTTC